>CAYLHF010000001.1:0-63513 GCA_964383365.1 uncultured Rhodothermales bacterium
AATGCGCCCCCGCCTACCTTTTTTAATTGGCACTGATTTTGGTTGATCGTATGACGATGTAAGCCAAGGTATCACATGAGATTTCAATTTTTTCTTGCCTGCCTCTCCGTGGTAGCTACCGCGACTCCGGTCCTGGGGTCGGGGATATCCGAGGTCGGAGAATATTCGTCTGACTCCGTACCATCAATTGAGCGGGTATCATTTACTCAGCGTTCAGACCACTCTGGATGGGTCGTCAGACTCCATGCAACCGGAAACATCCAGGCGTTCAGTGTTCCAAAGCTCGAGTCCCCCAATACGTACCAGGTTACCCTTTTCAAAACGAAAGTCAGGGCTCGACCCGTCCTCGAAACACCCACCGGCCCCGTCCGATCCTATCGCATCGATGAGGTGAAAGGAAACGTACTCTTCAAACTGATCGTACGTGAGGCATCGGATATTCCACAAATATATCGTGACAGGGATAGCCATGACCTACTCATTACTCTTACCCGGAGTTCACCCGAACCAACCCCGCCCGCTTCTGCACCGACGAACGCCACGGATAGTTCCGGATCCACATCCAACAAATGGAAAATTGATACCATTGTCATAGACGCAGGCCACGGAGGGAAGGATACCGGTGCAATCGGATACCGGGGTATGCAGGAAAAAAACCTCGTACTCGCTGTTGCAAAGAAGGTGGGACGATACCTTGAGGAAAAAACGGACGTAAAAGTCGTCTACACCCGATCCGACGACCGATTCATCGCTCTCAAAGACAGGGGCTCCATAGCCAACGATGCCGGCGGCAAACTTTTTATTTCGATCCACGCCAACGCCGCACGGGATCGTCGTGCACACGGAACCGAGACCTATTTCCTGGGGATGCACAAGACAGATGCCGCACGAAAAGTGATGAACAGGGAGAACGAGGTCATCCGATTCGAATCCGATCAGAACCATTACGACGGATTCGATACCAGTGGACTCGTAGAGCAGGTACTCGCCCAGAGTGTAAACATGCGACGGAGCGAACGACTCGCTGGATTAATCGAGAAAGATTTTGCCACGCGTGTACGGCGCTCGAGTCGGAGCGTGAAACAGGCTGGATTCTATGTGCTCTGGAATGCCGCCATGCCAGCCGTACTCGTTGAACTCGGGTTCGTCACGAATAGAGATGAAGGGAGATTTCTTTCATCAAAAAATGGGCAGACCTATATGGCGAGTGCTATCTTTCGTGCCATCCGAGATTACAAAGACGAATACGAGGCCGCCCTCAGAATGGCCTCCCGATAGTTTGTTTGAGGGCGGTCGATAGCTATGATAGACCGACTTACAGACGCTGTTCGAACCGTTCCCAACTTTCCAAAACCTGGAATCGACTTCAAGGATATCACGCCCATTCTGGCTGATCCAAACCTGCTGCGCTATGCGGTGGCATCGCTGGCGGAACCGTTCGAGACGGAATCGATCGACCGCGTGATTGGGATAGAGGCCCGCGGATTTATTCTCGGAGCCATGCTCGCAGAAACACTCGATGTCGGCTTCGTCCCGGTCCGGAAACCCGGGAAACTGCCTTACTCCGTCCATTCAGAATCGTATGATCTCGAATACGGATCCGATGCGGTGGAAATGCATACCGACGGCGTACTCCCGGGTGAGCGCGTCCTTATTCACGACGATGTGATAGCAACGGGGGGAACGGCAGCCGCTGCGGGCAGATTGGCCACAGTAGCCGGAGGGCATGTGGTAGGATACTCTTTTCTTGTCGAATTGGATTTTCTCGGCGGTCGGGTCCATCTTGGGGATCGAGCCGTCATCCATTCGCTGCTCCATTATTGAATCAGACCTGTTTTCGGGGTCTGTTCTCCATGGCCGGAAAAGCATGGCTACCTTCCGCCATGTGGAAACCAGACGATCCGTGCGTGAGAGGGAAACGATTGTGCCCCCATATCGTTTGCAAGCGCAGAGCGCCAGAGGGGGTAGTCCTCTTCCAACGTCCATTTCAATCAGAGACCCGTGTTCATGAAACGGAAACCGTCTACCAGATTACTGCCCGTAATGCTGGTCTTTTTTTCGATGATCCATCTGTCGGGATGTGACTCTAACAGTACCGGCAAAAATCGCGTCGGGCTGACGAGAGAGATCTCACTGGATGCGAATGGAGATCCGGTTCTGTTCTCATTCGACGCGGTGGATACGGCGGTGGGCCGTCTTCAAGACATCCGGTGTAAGTGCAACATCGATATAGGCCCTTTCCTGACTTCGCAGGGGTTCACGAAAGCTGACATCGTCTCGGCTTCTCTCACCGGCGCACGGATTGTGATGTTGCTTCCCACGAGTGAACGCGTCAATTTTTTGACGTCTGCTATCCTGAAATTACAGACCGATGGTCTGTCTGCTACAGAGGTCGCCAATCAGAGCGGATTTCCCGACTCCCGAGAATCCACCATGCAGACCCTCTCTAATCGAGATATCTCGGCCTTTCTCGAACGTACCAATTTCGAGACCATACTCCAGATCAATCCCGCATCGCTTCAGGCGGGAGAATCCTATGAATTGGGACTCGTTTTTACGGTTCAGCTTGAGATGAGTACGGAGTAGATGTCCTGCTTGAGAGGCGTACAGAGTAGATGTCCTGCTTGAGAGGCGTACGGAGTAGAAATCCAGTCTAAAATGAGTCGCGAGGGGAGATTCCGTCGCGGACGCGCTTCAATCGTTTTGGCCGGGGCTCACGACGATCTTCTGGCGCTATCGGACGGCCACGCAAGATATCTCTACGCGCGCACCTCTCGGCAAGGCAGATACCTCGACCGCCTCACGAGCGGGTGCATTCCCACCGAAATATCTTCCATAGACATCGTTGACCTGGGCGTAATCGTTTATATCCGACAGATAGACGCGGCACTGGACGACGTGCCTGAAGTCCAGATCGGCCGCATGAAGCACGGCAAGAAGATTATCCAGAACGCGTTCGGTTTCTTCCTCGATACCATCCGAGATCATCGATCCCGTCTCAGGATCGATCGGAATCTGGCCCGAACAATACAGCGTATCTCCAACGAAAATACCCTGGCTATACGGTCCGATCGCTGCCGGTGCCGCCGAAGTTTTTACAATCGACCTGCGAATCGTCGCCTCTTTTCTTCCCATTTGAGTTCCTCTTCCGCGTATCTTGGATTACGTCCCGGACCATACAAACTCACCTGAAATGGTCCTTCAGACAAGCGAATATTGTTCTAAGTTGTGAGAATACATTATGAACCTCGGGTTGGAAGGAAAGACCGCATTTGTAGCCGGAGCCAGTAGTGGATTGGGGTTTGCAGTTGCTGCACAATTAGTGGAGGAGGGCTGCAACGTGGCCATCTGTTCAAGATCCAGCGACCGAATTGAGCAAGCAGCGAATCGGCTGAACGGGAGGTCTGATGGCAATCGGGTACTCCCTCTCGTGTGTGACGTAACGAGCGAAGAGGCGATATCCGAGGCCGTACGGCAGACCGTCGAAATGTTCGGTTCGCTCTCTTTGCTGGTAACAAATGCCGGCGGACCGCCCACCGGTCAGATCGATGATTTTTCTGCGGACGAGTGGCGAAATGCACTCGATCTCAATCTGGTCAGCACCATTAATCTGACGCGTCATGCTCTTCCTCAACTCAGACGAGCAGCAGCAGAGCCAGACGGATTCGCCCGGGTCCTCATGATTTCATCGTTGTCTGCAAAGCAGCCCATACCATCTCTGTATTTATCCAATGTTTCGAGAGCGGGAGTTCAGGCATTTGCAAAAAGTCTCTCCGAAGAACTCGGCCCATCTGGAATAACGGTCAATACCATACTCCCGGGTTATACACGGACAGATCGCCTGAAACATCTCTCGGAGTCCCTGAGCGAGCGATCAGGAGACTCGATTGAGGCGATCGAGGCAGGATGGGCGGCCGGAAGTGCATTGAAACGTATCGGCACGGAGTCCGAATTTGCCCATTCCGCCGTGTACCTTCTTAGTGGGCCGGCTGGCTTTATCACAGGCGCCGCTCTGTGTGTCGACGGTGGCGCGGTGAAATCTCTACTCTGATATCTACAGGCCAATAGCTTCCGAAATGTCATTATTGACTATCCTCGCTTTCTTGGGCTTGACAGGACCATTGCATTTTGGTCCTGCCGGCAACATCGTCCAGCCGGGAGACTCGCTCGATACGCCATATATCGTCGTACTCGGAATTGCACAGGATGGCGGGGCACCCCAGGCAGGAAGCCATCAGGAGCCGGGTTGGACCAATCCGGATCAGATACACTTCGCAACAAGTCTGGGCCTGGTCGACCCAAATTCCGGGAAAAAATGGGTATTCGAAGCCACTCCCGACTTCAGACGGCAATGGTACGAACTGGAAACGATGGAACCGTCATCGGGAGCATCGGTCCCCGATGGGATATTTCTGACACACGCTCACATCGGGCATTACACGGGACTCATGTATCTGGGACATGAATCCATGGGTGCGCAGGGAGCCGTTGTTTATGCCGCTCCCGGTATGGCAGACTTTCTATCCACGAATGGTCCGTGGGATCAACTGGTGAACTATAATAACATCCATATCAGGCGACTCACGCCTACAGTACCGGTTCGATTGACGGATGAAATCCGGGTTATTCCCTTCACCGTCCCCCATCGACAGGAGTACGCGGAAGTGCTGGGATATCGAATCGAAGGCCCCCATATAAGTGTCCTGTTTATCCCGGATATCGACAGCTGGGAGGACTGGGATGCCCAGGGGACGCGCATTGAGGCCGTCCTGAAAACGGTTGATGTTGCCTACCTGGACGGTACATTCTATGCAAACGGCGAAATTCCCGGTAGAGACATGAGTGATTTCCCGCACCCATTTATTTCCTATACGATGGATCGCATGGCTACTTTAAGTGCATCCGAGAGGACCAAGATTCGCTTCATCCATCTGAATCACACCAACAGGGCGCTCGATCCGGGTTCCAAGGAAGCGAAAAACATTATTGATGCCGGATTTAATCTGGCAAGGCCGTTGGAAATCGTTAATCTTTAAGGATCTGCGCGAGAGTATCCATCCATTATGCGAGTCGAATCATGTACAGAATACAACCCACCTGGCTGACCACAATCGTCGTGGCCACCTGCATCGGCGCGTGTCAGTCGGCACCTACAACAAGATCGACTGATACCGACAACGCGACGATCTCCGATTCACTGTCGATGTCTTCGGAACCCGTGGCGTCGGACCGTACCGAGGCCTCGCCACAGACATTCAGCGGTCATGGTGTAATAAAAAATATCACACCGTCGAAAACATACGTCGTAATTCAACATGGCCCCATCGCAGGCTTCATGGGGGCGATGACCATGCCATTTGAACTGCGCGACCAGAAGCTTCTGGGAGGAGTTGCCGTCGGAGATTCGATCGCGTTCACCCTCACGTCGACTCGAACCAGCACATGGTTGTCGAAGATGGTGAAAGCCGAATGAGAAATGGTCCCGCTTCTTCGCGGACACCCGCCGTATGAAACGGCCAGCATGTAGACGTATCTACATCACAAATTTCCACTCGTCGCCGGACTTCATTTCTATCCGTTCCGGGATCAGTACACCCTTTGACCTGACAACGCCCCGGATGCGGACGTACTGTGCCATGTAATCTGCCAGAACGGGTGGAGTAGACAGAAGCATCCAGACCGGACCATCCCGACCTTCTGTGGCCAATCCTACGGGAAAACCCTGTAGAGCACAGTACCGGGCACAGGCAGCACCCTCCTGACTCGTAGGAACTGGATGCGGGTGATCCATTCCGTAATTCTGCCTGTTGGCGGCAAAACATCTGGTGTCGAGAAGGATTCCGGCGACCTGTATCGTGTCACCCTGGGCATATACCCGGGCGTCTTCCCTGACGACTGCTGGCCTTTCGTCCTGTTGACACCCCGACATCACGGCCAGCCAGACGAGCAATGGAGAGGCCTTGAGCAGTCTCCGTGTTGTATGTTTCATGAAAACGTTCCGGAAAAATGTATCAACCCTGCTATATGGCAAAAGAGGGGTGTCACACGACACCCCTCTTTTGAAAAGCAAATCAAGAGATGCAGCTACTACATCATTGCTGCAGGGGTAACATCTACCCACTTACCTTTTTCTTTGACTTCGATCTTGCCGGCGATAATGCCACCATCGAACGCCAACTCGCCCGTGACGCGGGCGTTCTTGGCCATGTGATCCTTCAACGCATTGGCCGACGCAATAATAACGTAGGTCTTATTGCCGGCTTTTCCGCCTTCAACAATACCCGTCGGGATTCCCATTCCGGCACATGCTGTCGCACAGGTTGGAACATCCATCATCTTACCGTTCTTGCCGGGAAGTTTGTGGGTGTTGCCCATGTTGGCCTTCGGCATCATGCCATAACACTTGGTGTCGATAAGTTTACCTGTAACGGTGATCTTCTTCGGGGCGACCGGAAAGAGGGTACCCGCGAAGATGAACAGCGTTGCAAGAAACAGAGGAAGAACTTTCTTCATTGTTTAATACTCAGATCGTTAAATAAAACGGTGAACTGACGTCATGTCACGGAGATTGAGTCCGCAAACGGCCGGTATCGTTACAGCATGACGGCATGTATTACTCGTTGTAACAGATGATTGGCATTCGTGTATCGGCCAATCACATCCTCGCCGTGAGTTCCATCCCGTCGTACGCAAGATGAATCCGATCCGGTAGGCGAGCCTCTTCCTCCGAGTGGAGGACGCCGTGTGTCATATGAATGAAATAGGTCTGTTTCGCCCCCAGATCAGCCGCTACCGCCCGAGCCTCAGATAGACTGAAGTGCTTCGGATGAGATGTGTGCCTCAGGGCATCCAGAACGAGAACATCCAGGTCAGAGAGCAACTCCAGGCTGGACTCGGGGATCTCACTCACATCTGTCAGCCAGGCAAATCGACCGATTCGAAAACCCAGGACATCCAGCGCCCCATGAAGGGCCCGAATCGGCGTGATCGATACGGTTCGTGTCGGATCGTCACGACCTTCAATCTTAAATGAATCCGATACGACGTGCATGGTAAGATTGGGCACACCCGGGTAGGATCCGTCCTTGAATATATACCCAAACATCTGACCAAGAATGTCGGCGGTCTCCTGTGAGCCGTAACAGGGTATCCGACTCTTATTATGAAACAGAAAGGGGCGCAGATCGTCCAGTCCGACCACGTGATCGAAGTGATGGTGGGTGATCAAGACGGCATCGATCTCACGAATACCATATCTCAATGCCTGCGTCCTAAAGTCCGGCCCGGCATCAATAAGTATTCCCAGACCGTTGGCTTCGATGTAGCACGAACATCGGAGACGTTTGTCCTTCTGGTCGCCGGAGGAACATACGCGGCACGAACATCCGATGACCGGAACCCCTGTCGACGTGCCGGTACCGAGGATTCGGATTTGCACACCACCGGGTTCAGTCGTCATCGTCAGACTCCAACTCGACCTCAGCCTTTAATGACCAGGATTCTTCCAGGGCGACACGTACCGCCGGTCGGATATAGACCGAGTCGACAGGAAGTTCTTTAAGAGCACTTGCGAGAACAGCAAGATGAATCTCGGGTGGATGAACGCGGTTGAGCATCAAAATTTCTTCCCCATCCCTTACACAGTATCCTCCCCGGAAGCTTCCTTTCTCACGCCGTACACGCACGCCCAGTTTCCGGGCAGCTTCCTCCAATTCCTTCACGATAGCGGCTGTTTTCATCGCCGTAGCCCCCGAAACTTCATCTATCCTGAGCGTTTCTGATTCCTACGTTGATTTCCTGATCCTTTATTCCGTTCACCGTTTGGCCGCTGCCTGGACCTCGACGAAGAACGTTGATTCTTTCGTGTTTTGGATCGAAGCTCCTTGCCTGTTTTAGGGTCATGGCACCTGAAGCTCAATGGATCCACATTGTGATTCCCATGGACCCGTACCCGAAAATGAAATCTCAGAAACCATCGGGTCGGAAGCGTCGGAATCTTTCGATTCAGATAGGCGGCCGTGAACGGATGAACGACCAGTTTGACCGGTCCCCTGTTTCCATCTTCCTTGTAGGCAGCCAACCAGTCTTCGATCTTCCGAACGAGATCTTCGGGTTCTATAGAAGTAAAAGAACGATCCCTTCCGCGTGGTTCCTTATTCCGGCGAGGAGACTGATTCGTAGACCTGTCTTCTGATTCATCCGTAGGCGCGAATGTTTTCGTGACGCTGGGGCGAAGTCGTTGACGGGTGATCTGAATAAGTCCGAAATCGGAAACAGGCAAAACTTTAGTGACGGCCCGATCTCTACGAAACTCCCGGCGCACCTGATCGTGAAGCTTTCGCCGACTCCTTTCCGAACGCATGTCAATAAAATCGACAACGATGATACCGCCCAGATCCCGCAACCTGACCTGCCGCGCAATTATCTTGGCTGCCTCGATGTTGACCTTGAGAGAATTTTCCTCCTGGGACAATCCCCTTCCTGCTCGTCCTGAGTTGACATCTACGACGTGCATGGCTTCGGTCTGCTCAATGAACAGATAGCCTCCCGATGGCATCTCGACTCTACTCTGGAACGCCTCCTCGACCGACCTGGCAATGCCCGTAGACTCAAATATGGACGTGTCCGATTCGTGTTGATCGACCTTGTCGGCCATCTGAGGGGCGACCGCCTGGATATATCCCCGGATATTTCGAAAGAGTCGCGGATTATCGATCAGGATTCGATCATAGTCCTCCGTAAACAGATCGCGAATGATGGAAGAAGCCATATTCACATCCTGATGAATCACTCGCGGTGGTGGTTTCTGTTCGCACAGTTTCCGTTCCACTTTCTTCCACTTGTCGATGAGAAGACGAAGGTCCGTATCCAGAGCCTTCGCATTTCTGCCCGATGCCACCGTCCTCACGATCACCCCGAATCCGTCGGGTACGAGACTGCGGGCCAGAACGCGAAGACGCCTCCTTTCCTGGTAGGACATGATTTTTTTCGAGACGGCGACATAATTCGCCATGGGGACCAGTACAAGAAATCTTCCTGCGAGAGACAAATCGGTGGTGATGCGGCTCCCTTTCGACTGAATGGGCTCCTTGCTGATTCGAACCAGGACCGGTTGATCTTTTTTTAGAATGCTGGCCGGGTCAAAGCTCCGCCCTTCGTCCGATCGCGTAGAGTCTCTTTTACCCCGTGAATTGCCAGAGTTCGACGACGCGTGCCTGTGCTGTGCACTATGTCTCTTTCCTCTATTCTGATTTGATGTTGAATTCCGACTACTCTTGGACGAGTCATCCTCATCCGTATCGAATTCAAGATCCTCATCTTGAGAATCATCCACCTTTGATCCATCTCTCCTGTTATTCGGATGATGTCTTTTCTTCCGTACAGGTCTTCGGGCATAATCGGCTTCGAATGTGCCGATATGTGGCTCTTTTTCCCGAACGTAGCGAAGCCAGTCGGGCAGATTATCGATTAAGTCGGAAAAATGCAGGAACGCGTCCTGTTTCTGACCTATGTCGACAAAGGCCGCCTGGATGCTGGGCATGACGCGACGGACACGACCGAGAAACAGATTCCCGATGGTTCGCTCATGCTCCTGTGACTCCATATAGAGCTCAGCCAGTTGCCCGTTTTCGACGATGGCGATCCTGGTCTGCTCTTCTCCTGAGTTGATAATAATTTCTTTGGACATAGACGTCTGTCTGTCAGGCGCTGTCCGAAAAGGTACCTGCTGGAAAACGACCGATCAGCAAAGCAGCGAACCAAGAATCGTCTGATTCGCAGAAAAAAAGAAAACGGATGCTGAGCGGTACCATGGTTTTTCGCCCTGGACGCTTCGAAATAATCTTCAATGAGCGCCGGGGTTTTTACGGAAAACCGGGAAAAGGCACTCCTTTCAGTCAGTGCTCTGTACTTACTGAAAATGGCGAAAATGAGTTGGACCAGGGTTTGCGTGCCGAATTCGGACAACGCACTGGTCCACTGAATCGACCGGAATGAATGGCCATTCTTGCCATCCTCCCACCTTAATTCCGAGTTCGGATAGTAACCATCCTGGTGTGAACGTTCGTGTTCACAGTCACCTGAAATAGTGTCGGAATGATCAGAATACAAGAAACTTCAGAAAAAGTGTCGAAATGTCTGAGAGGCACCTGAGGACTATTATTTTCTCTGGTGGTGCCGTAATTCTATACGTAGCCCTCTTGATACGCAACGGCGTGAAAATGATCCCGAAGTGATTGAATCGACCTGGCCGTAATCGGTTTTTTTAATTTTTCCGGCAACGATCCGTCCACTCCGGGGTACTTTGTTCTGATTGGGATTCGTCCCGCCGACCGGGGACAGAATCTCCGACCTCCATACTACCTGTACTTGATTAATCGAAGACGCAACGTGCCGAATTCCAGCAAAACTGAACCCATCAAAGCTCGCGGATTGGAGGGAGTCGTTGCCCTTGATACCGATATCTGTTTCATCGACGGTATGAAAGGAGAACTCGTGTATGCGGGATATGATATAGCAGACCTGGCCCGGAATACCTGCTTCGAAGAAGTCGCATTCCTGCTCTGGAATTCGAGACTTCCGACGGCAGCCGAACTGACCGATCTCCGCATCAGACTGACTGCGGAGAGGAGACTTCCGCCCATGGTTCTCGATATCCTTCGTCTCACACCGGAGGACGCCAATGCGATGGCTGTACTCCGAACCGGCGTCTCCACACTCGCACTTTTCGACGGAGAAGCCGATGATCAGACGCCGCAAGCCAATTACCGCAAGGCGATCCGGTTAACGGCCCGGATACCGGTGATCATCGCCGCTTTCGAACGAATACGGAATGGTATGGACCCGATCGATCCCCTCGATCATGGTTCGATCGCTCACAATTTTCTCTACATGCTATCGGGTGAAATGCCAGGAGATGCGGCCGAGAGAACGTTCGATGCCTGTCTGGTTCTTCATGCAGAGCACGGTCTGAATGCCTCCACCTTCACCGGGCGCGTGATCGGAGCGACCCTTTCGGATGTGTATTCGGCCGTAGCCGGTGCTATCGGCGCGTTGAAAGGACCCCTTCACGGGGGGGCTAATATTCGCGTCATGGAGATGTTGGAGGCGATCGACCGTTCGGGTGCCGATCCGGTCGCCTATGTCGAAAAAATGCTCTCTGAAAAACAGCGGGTGATGGGCTTCGGACACCGGGTATACAAGACCCTCGATCCACGTGCGGCAATTCTCAGGGACATGTTGGACGGTCTGAGCACCGAGCGAGGTAGTAGAAAGTGGTATGAAATGAGCCTGAAAATCATGGACACCGTCCAGCGGTCTAAGGGACTGTATCCCAATGTGGATTTCTTCAGTGCATCGGTCTACGGCACACTGAACATCGCAACGGATCTGTTTACCCCCATATTCGCGCTGTCACGGGTAACCGGTTGGACAGCACACCTGCTCGAGCAGTGGAAAGAGAATCGCTTGATCCGGCCGCGAGCCGAATACACCGGTCCTCGTGGACGGACGACCGGTCGATGATTAACACCAAATGAACCTGTTTTTTGTTGCCGGCGTCTGGAGGTCACATAAATTTCCCGTGTTCTTCTCGTATCGATACAGGAATCGGGGAGTTGGTTCAATGATAAAGTGCTTCATGTTCGTACATTGGGCGCCGTCCGGACGTTTTCGGAGACTTCTGTAACGGACCCGGTCCGGACTCATGCATACAGGTAATCGCTCTACTGTTAGTACAGATCTACCGAAATGAGTCAAAAAGGATCGAAACTTAGCTCTCTGTACCGCTCCCCGATCGGAAAGAAGATTGTCACCGGAATCACGGGTCTAGGCCTCGTGATTTTCGCGCTCGAACACATGCTCGGCAATCTGGAATTTTTGATCAGCGATGCGGGGTACAACGAATATTCCCACTTCCTGATCAGTCTAGGACCGATTCTGTGGGTCATCGAGATAGGCCTGCTGGCCTTTTTTGTTTTTCATATCACACTCGGAATCAATATCTGGATCGGGAAGCGACGCGCCCGCCCGGATCGATACGCGGTTACGACGACCGCTGGTCCGCCGTCACGCCAGAGTGCGAGTTCGAGAAGCATGATTGTGACGGGTGTTATAATGGCGGTGTTTCTCGTCCTCCATCTTCTGTCGTTCAAGTATGGAACGTACTATGAAACGACGGTAAACGGAGTGGTCATGAGAGATCTTGCCAAACTCATGCGTGAAAAGTTCAGCCAGCCGCTCTACGCATTCGGTTACCCGTTAGTCGTCTTGCTTCTCGCCGTGCACCTTCGCCACGGAGTCTGGAGTGCATTTCAGTCTCTCGGTGCCAGTAAACCATCCGTAGCTCCGATCCTTTACACGGTCGGTGGCATTCTTGGACTACTTATCGGGGTCGGTTTTCTTGTCGTTCCACTGGCGATTTATTTCGGTCTGGTCTAGGCCTGATTTGTCTTTCGCAGGCAACGTGCACTCATATTTTCACATCTATCCACGCTGAATCAATGGCTCCCACACTGGATTCAAAAGTCCCCGCCGGCAGGCTTCAGGACAAATGGGACAACTACAAGAACAGCATTAAGCTGGTTAACCCTGCAAACAAGCGCAAACACAATATTATTGTCGTAGGTACCGGACTCGCAGGTGGATCTGCTGCGGCAACGCTGGCCGAGCTGGGATATCACGTACAGAGCTTCTGTATTCAGGACTCGGCACGCAGAGCGCACTCGATAGCCGCGCAGGGTGGAATAAACGCCGCGAAGAATTACCCCAACGATGGGGATACCATCTGGAGGTTGTTTTACGACACCATCAAGGGGGGTGATTATCGTTCCCGCGAAGCCAACGTCTATCGGCTCGCCCAGGTCAGCAATGAGATCATCGATCAGTGTGTTGCTCAGGGAGTTCCGTTTGCACGGGAGTACGGCGGACTCCTCGACACGAGATCATTCGGTGGCGCACAGGTATCGAGAACATTCTATTCCAGGGGACAGACCGGGCAGCAGCTACTTCTGGGAGCCTATCAGTCCATGAGCCGACAGGTTCAAAAAGGAAATGTTGAAGTGTTCGCCAGGCGGGAGATGCTGGACCTTGTGATCATTGATGGTCGGGCACGAGGAATCGTCGTGCGGGACCTGGTAACGGGAGCCGTCGAACGATACGTCGGGGATGCGGTTATCCTGGCGACCGGCGGATACGGCAACACCTACTACCTCTCCACCAACGCCAAGAACTCGAATGTCACGGCTGCCTGGCGCGCCCATAAGCGCGGTGCCTGCTTCGCCAATCCGTGCTATACGCAGATCCATCCGACCTGCATTCCTGTTTCCGGCGATTATCAATCCAAACTCACGTTGATGAGCGAGAGTCTTCGGAATGACGGACGCGTCTGGGTCCCGAAAAAAGCAGGCGACAGCAGGGCACCGGCCGATATCCCTGAAGAAGAGCGGGATTACTACCTCGAGACCCGATATCCATCCTTTGGTAATCTCGTTCCCAGAGATGTCGCGTCGAGAAATGCCAAGAACGTATGCGATGACGGCCGTGGCGTCGGATCAACCAAGCTGGCGGTATATCTGGATTTTGCCGATTCCATCCGCCGCGTCGGGCGTGATACCATCGAAGCCAAGTATGGCAACCTGTTTGAGATGTATGAGCGGATCACGGGTGAAAATCCGTACGACGTCCCCATGAGAATCTACCCGGCGGTTCATTACACGATGGGCGGGCTCTGGGTGGACTACGAACTGATGAGCAATGTACCGGGATTGTTTGTCCTGGGAGAAGCCAATTTCTCCGACCACGGGGCCAACCGACTCGGAGCGAGCGCACTCATGCAGGGACTGGCGGACGGCTATTTCGTCATCCCGTACACACTGGGCAACTATCTCGCCCAGGCCGGGCTCACCCCGGTAGATACGCAAGACGATGCCTTCGTCTCGGCCGAGAAAGACGTAACGGACAAGATCAGTCGACTCCTTTCGATTCAGGGTGACCGAACCGTGATGGACTTTCATAGATCGCTGGGGCACATCATGTGGGATAACGTCGGGATGGCTCGGACCGAGGAAAGCCTGACCAGGGCCATCGGCGAGATAAAATCATTGCGAAGCGAGTTTTGGGAGCGCGTCCATGTGCCGGGCGATGCGACGTTCTTCAACAAGAATCTCGAGTTCGCGGGCCGTGTTGCAGATTTCATGGAGATGGGAGAACTCATCGCGAGAGATGCCCTCCAGCGAGCTGAGTCCTGCGGTGGTCACTTTCGGGAGGAATATCAGACCGGCGAGGGTGAGGCGCTCAGAAGAGATGATGAGTTCTCCTATGTCTCGGCGTGGGAATTCCAGGGTGCCGACGCAGACCCCGTACTGCATAAAGAGCAGCTCGAATTCGAAAACGTAGAACTGACCACGCGCAGTTACAAATAATTTTTGCTCCGAACAATCTTTTTTCGATCAGCCGATTGAGCATACGATCATGTCCGATACAATGACTATCCATCTTAAGATCTGGAGACAGGAAGGCCCCAACACCGACGGCCATTTTGCCGATTATACGGTTGATACGGCAAATCCTCATATGTCCTTCCTGGAACTTCTTGACGTATTGAATGAGCATCTTATTCAGGCCGGTGAACTTCCCGTCGAGTTTGATCATGATTGCCGGGAAGGCATATGTGGTTCTTGTGGTGTGGTGATTAATGGTACGGCGCACGGGCCACAGCAACGGACCGCGGCATGTCAGCTTCACATGAGGTCTTTCAGAGATGGAGATACGATCATGGTCGAACCTTGGAGAGCGGCGGCATTCCCGATCGTCAGAGACCTCGTAGTGGATCGCGAAGCGTTCGATCGCATCATTGCTGCAGGAGGATACATATCGATCAACGCAGGGAATGCTCCGGATGCGCACTCCGTACCCGTTCCCAAGGATGCATCCGATGACGCGTTTGATTTTGCTGCCTGCATCGGTTGCGGGGCCTGTGTCGCCGCCTGTCCGAACGCCTCCGCTTCGCTTTTCACCGGCGCCAAGATCGCCCACCTGGCGAAATTACCGCAGGGGCATCCAGAAGCAGGTCGGCGCGTCATAGCCATGGTGGATCAGATGGCCCACGAGGGATTCGGGGACTGTTCCAACCACGCTGAATGTGAGGCGGCTTGTCCCAAGGGAGTTCCGGTCACGGCCATTGCGTCCATGAGACGGGAATACATGAAAGCGATTCTGTCAAAGTAAAAATAGTTCGCCGACGCTGTGACCGCAGCGTCGGCGAAACTCCGACCAGACGGCCTAAACTGCCACGCCTGCTTCGCTCAATAGCGACTCAAAAATTCGGGTACCGTCAGGCCTTCCGAGAAGAGCCTCGGTGCACCGTTCCGGATGGGGCATCATCCCGAGCACGTTTCCGCTCTCGTTCAGAATACCGGCGATGTTCCGGGCCGAACCATTGGGGTTGGCCTCTGCCGAGACAACCCCGGCTTCGGTACAATACCGAAAGGCGATTTGATCTTCCGCCTCCAGACGATCGAGCGTATCGGTATCGGCCGTAAAATTTCCTTCTCCATGGGCAATCGGTATCTCAAGCACGCTTCCGACCTCGATGGCAGATGTAAACCTGGACGTACCATTTTCCGTGAGCAAATGAACGGGTTTGCACGCGAAGCGCAGCGACGCATTTCGCGTGAGCGCTCCCGGAAGCAGATGAGATTCACATAACACCTGAAATCCGTTGCAGATGCCCATCACCAGCCCTCCCGAGTTTGCGAAGCGCACCACGTCACCCATCACCGGAGAAAATCGGGCAATAGCCCCGGAGCGCAGGTAGTCTCCGTATGAGAATCCTCCCGGAATAATCACCAGGTCAACATCCCCCACACTTCCCTCCTTGTGCCAGATAAAACGGGCTTGCTGCCCGAATACATGCTTAACGGCATGATAGGCATCGTGATCGCAGTTGGAACCGGGAAAAACAATTACGCCAAATCGCACGGAAAGCACCTTTTAGTGGTATATCGGGACAACTCCAGGACTCAAAGCCTCTTTACGACGCAGGAAAATACGAGATTATCGACACCCGTTCGTTCTGCCATCACACAATCCTCGGTAACACGATCAAAATTCAATTTGGAGCACCTTGCGTCAAAGGATACCATCAGTCATTAGCAAAAATACCGCAATTCGTATGAATGCGGTTACAATCAGAGTCGCCCACAGGCGCGGTGTAAAACGGATACCGATCAAGCCTCCAGCGATCCCGCACGCGACTGACCAGATTAAAAAACCGCCGAGGACAAATACGCCGAATAGAAAATAAAACGAGACCGAGAGCAGGGTGGACACTCCGATGCCAGACAGAATATGGGTTGATATCGATTTCTGACCGACACGCTCTGACATACTGGATAAAGACATCAAAAAATCTCGTTATACTGAATCAATTGTCCCTGCTTTTCTGTTGGACTCTGCTTTCGAGAGAACAGGATCGATTTGCCCCTTATTCATGCAGAGGCACAACATGTTCATACAATCCTGCGTTATAAGGACCCTGACAAACATCGACTCACACAGGGCATGATCCCGAAGGAGCTATTTACGAAAATCCGAAAACTCGAGATCAGAACCAAGGGTCTGGTCAGCAACATCTTCGGCGGCGAATACCATTCGGCGTTCAAGGGGCAGGGAATGGAATTTGCGGAGGTTCGACCGTATCAGTTCGGAGATGAGATTCGAAGTATCGACTGGAATGTGTCCGCCCGATTCGATGAGACGTATGTCAAAATCTTTGAAGAGGAGAGAGAGCAAACGCTGTTGCTCGCGGTAGATGTGTCCGGGTCGGAAGATTTTGCGTCTTCGGGTCAGTTCAAAAGAGAAATTGCGGCCGAGATATGCGCGGTGATTGCCTTCAGCGCTATCCAGAATAACGACAAAGTGGGCCTCCTGCTCTTCTCGGATCAGGTAGAGCTTTTCGTCCCACCCAAGAAAGGCCGCAGGCATGTGCTCAGGCTGATTCGTGATCTATTTGCATTTGAACGGTCCTCGACCGGTACCGATCTGGCGGTCGCACTCAATCACCTGCTCCACGTTTTGAACCGGAGGTCCATCGTTCTCCTGGTCAGTGATTTCATGGATTCGAATTTTGAAGCTCCGCTTAGAGCCCTCTCCAGACGCCATGACACGATCGCCGTTCATTTGCTCGATCCCAGAGAAGTCGAATTGCCGTCGATAGGCCTTCTGGAGGTCACCGACTGCGAGACGCAAGAAACCGTTATTGTAGACAGTAGTAGCCCCAGAGTTCGATTTGCGTACGAAGATCTCGCCCGATACAGACAGTCCCGACTTGATCAGATATTCCTTCGGGCACGCGTCGATCGGATCCCGATCAGTACGAGCGAAAGTTACGTCGAGCCCCTCATCCGCTTTTTCAGACACCGACACTAGATGTTCAAGGGGCGCATATATCACGTTTTCGCTATTGCCGGTTTCCTTCTCGTCTCTGCTCACGAGATGCACGCACAGACGTATGATGCGTTCGCCACCGTCGACAGCGTGACCGTCGGACAGCGATTTCAGATTCAGTTTTCGATCGATCACGATGGCGAGAGGTCTCCACTCTTTCCTCTGGACTTCCTTCCTGATTCGCTGAAAGGACGACCATTCATCTCACTGGGTGATTTTACATTTACGGGCGAACCGATCTCGGGTCGCCGCCGGATCTCACAGGGTTGGGTTCGGGACAGCCTGCTCATCGAAGCGGCAACGTTTTCGCTGGATTCGGCCTACGTCTCGTCATTTCCTCTCGGACTGTATTCGGAGTCCGACACGCTTATGGCGGGTTCTCCACCCGTTTTTGTGGCGGTCGTTTCTCTGGTACCGGATAATGCGGAAGCGATCAGAGATATTACCGACATTGCGGTGTTTCCAAAATCGTACTGGGCGTGGATACTTTTTGCGCTTGCTCTCCTGTCCCTCGCCGGATACCTCTACTGGAGATACACGCACCAGGTTGCTGTTCTGGAAAGAGACACGAGACCGGAGCCTGCCATCCCGCCGTTTGATGAAGCAGTTGCCCGACTGAAAGCACTCAAGAGATTTGACCTGTCGGATCCCACGAATGCAAAGCCATTCTACGTCGAACTCTCGGAACTCCTGCGAAACTATCTCATGCGCCGTGACGGAGTACCGGCGCTCGAACTCACAACGCGAGAATTGATTGACCGGCTGCACCGTTTTGACGGAGAAGGCCTGGTCAACGATGAGATCATAGAGATCGTACGGTCGGTATTAAATGAGGCTGACCTGGTTAAATTTGCCGATATCCAGCCCCGGAAGGGAGAGGGCGACCAGGCTATTTCAAGAACCCTTCAGTCGATTCAGGTCACAGAACAGACGTTTATTGAGAAAATGGAACAGGACCAAGTGCGGATAGAGGAAGAATCTGTGTTAGACTCGTCGAATAATGGGAGTGCGTCCTATGAACCGTAACGTTCACGTCATTTCGTCACCTACACCATCAGGGATAGTAGTCGATTTCTTATGACATTCGCACAACCCATATGGTTGATCCTTCTCCCGCTGGCACCGATTTCGGTGTGGGCCGCATGGTGGTGGCGTAGAAAGCGGTCGGCTCTTCCGTTCAGCAGTGTCTCGGAAATTCGGGAGATTCCACCCAGTCCCCGCCAGCACTTTCGATTCATCCCTGCTCTGTTAAAAATATCCGGATTGATTCTGGCTATCATTGCCATGGCCAGACCGCAGATCAGGAATGTGATTCGAGAACATTATGCGGAGGGCGTCGATATCATGATGGTCCTCGATACGTCCACATCGATGCGTGCGGAGGATTTCAAACCGAATCGATTCGAAGCGGCCAGGACGGTCGGAGAAGAATTCATTCGCGGTCGGACGTCGGATCGGGTTGGTCTGGTAGTATTTGCCGCGAAGGCGTATACCCAGGCACCTCTTACACTGGACTACGATTTCCTGCGTGAGATGATGTCGGAAGTCGAGGTCGGGGTAATCGAAGATGGAACGGCGATCGGGACTGCTCTCGCCATGGCCGTCAACCGTCTCAAGGATACACCGTCAAAAAGCAAGGTGATCATCCTGCTCACAGATGGTCAGAACAATCGGGGCGAACTGAGTCCCGAAACAGCGGCTGAAGTTTCCAAGACGCTGGGCGTTCGGATCTATTCGATCGGTGTAGGTGCCCGTGGCGAGGCTCCTTTTGTCGTGGACAGTCCGTTCACAGGAAAGCAACGACGCATGGTCCCCGTTGAAATCGACGAAAAAATGCTCCAGTCTATCGCCGATATGACCGGAGGTCAATATTTTCGTGCAACCAATAACGAAGCCCTTCGCCAGATTTACGATGAGATTGGCGAACTCGAAAAAACAAAGATTGAGGAACGAGTCTACACGGATTATGACGAGAGATATGCCTCTTTTCTGTATCCCGGACTCGGACTGCTGATGCTGGAAATACTGTTGTCCTCCACGATATTCAGACGTTTTCCCTGACCGTGAACTGGCTCCACCCTTCATATCTTTGGACGATGATTGCCGCGCCCGTCGCGCTGGCTCTTTTTCTGTTCGCAGCATTTCAGCGACGACGGGTTGCCATGCTGTTCGGTGACGAAAACCTGGTGTCCCGGCTTACAACCGGAATCAGTACCCGGAGACGACGATGGAAGGCCCTCTTTTCCATACTGGGAGTGTTCTGTCTCGCCGTCGCCCTCTCCGGACCCCGGTTCGGAACGCGACTCCGGGAGGTCAAGAGGGAAGGCATTGACCTGGTCATCGCGCTCGATGTCTCGATGTCAATGACCGCAGAAGATGTCGCCCCAAACCGTCTTGAACGTGCCCGGAATGAAATCAAGAATCTCCTGGATGGGCTGAAAGGAGATCGGGTCGGTCTGGTCACCTTCGCCGGAGACGCGTTTATTCAGTGTCCACTCACGACAGACTACGGGGCTGTACGATTATTTCTGGATGTGGCTGATCCGTCGCTCATCCCGACTCCGGGCACCGATTTTGGTGCGGCACTCTCCATGGCGATGAAGGCCTTCAAAGCGCCCACGGGGACGGGAGATGAGGATAGAACCCGCGCGGTTCTTTTCGTCTCCGACGGCGAGAATCACGTTGCAAATCTGGAAACCATTGTCGAGAAAGCCCGGGATTCCAACGTCGTCCTGTTTGCAGCCGGAATTGGAGAAACAGACGGAACTCCTATTCCCATCTATGCAAACGGAAGAAGGGTCGATTACAAAAAGGATCGGAGTGGCCAGGTCGTTACGACGCATCTTGAGGAGAGCGTTTTGAAAGATCTCGCACGGGATGGGTCTTATTTCAGGGTCGCTCGCACTTCGAGTTCGCTCCCTAAAATAACTGCGGCTCTCGATCGTTTAGATAAGACCAGCTTTGGTCAGGAAAAGTTTGAAGAGTATGACGAAAAATATCAATGGCCGTTACTTCTGGGACTGATGCTCCTGCTCACCGGATTCCTGATTCCGGACAGAACGAAATCCCCGTGATCCGGGTCCGCCTCCGGACCGGGAGCCTGATGACCACTCGAAACGTTTACATGCACTAATGCGATTCATCATATTCATAGTGTTGGTATCGGTCCTGGGACCGGGAGAAGGAAAAAAGAAAGGCCGTCGGGGAAATTCGCTGTACAAGAAAGAGGCGTATTCCGACGCGGCAGACCTGTACCGGAGCGCTCTCGCGGATGTTCAGGAAAATGGTGCGAGTATCGTCCACTCCGGACTCCTGAACAATCTCGGTGCAGCTCTTTTTAGACAGGGAGAGTATGAGCAGGCAACAGCGGCCTTTACCAGTGCTGTCCGAATGTCTACCGCCCAGCCTGATGCCGTCCGGGCGCTGTATAACGCAGGGAATGCGGCGGCCAAACAAAAGAATCTGAAACAGGCTCTCGAAAGCTATGAGAGGGCGCTTCTGGCCGATCCCGATAATGAGGATGCGAAGTTTAATTATGAGTTCGTGAAGCGCCAGATGGAGGATCAGCAGAAGAACAAGGATCAGAAACAGGACAAGAATCAGGATCAGGATCAGGATCAGAAGCAGGATCAGGACCAGAAGCAGGATCAGGACCAGAAACAGAATCAGGATCAAGACCAGCAAAAACAGGATCAACAGCAAGACCCGGATCAGAAACAAGACCCGAAGCAGTCAGAGCAACGACCTGATCCCGAGAAATTGAGCAAAGAAGAAGCTCAACGCATTCTGCAAGCCATGGAAAACGATGAACAGCAGTTGTTGCGACAGATCCAGAAAATGAAAGCACGTCCTCGACGGGTAGAAAAAGATTGGTAATCCGGAAATTCGCATTGCTCGGCAAAATGAAGCAGGTTTTTAGTTTCTATGTGCTGACACTTTTATTTGCCGCCCAGTCAGTCGCCCAGGTAAAAGTAGTCGCATCGGTCAGTGAGACCACGATCGGTACGGAGGAATCGCTCACCTTTCAGATAACGGTCGAAGGTAGTGGAACCGGGTCCATACAGACCCCGACGCCCCCGCAGGCGGACGGACTGATGCTGCTGCAATCTGTCCCGAGTACCAACCAGAATATCTCGATGGTCAACGGGACCGTCAGCCAGTCGTATGGATTTACCTGGATGTACAAACCCGTGCATGAGGGGACTATTACGCTTGCCGAGACCCGAGTCCACGTCGGTGACAGAGATTATACCACGAAGGCGATAGCGATTAAGGTCGTGCCGCAATCTTCCCGGCCCAAACGATCCGCCTCGAGGCTGACACGCCGACCCGATCCATTCTCCTCCCTGTTTGGTGCGCCTGCCAACGATCCAGACGACACGCCGGAGATAAGTCCCTCGGATATTTTCATCCGGGCGATCCCGAGTAAGAAAAATGTCGTCAAAAATGAACAGGTCACCATCGAGTATCAACTCTTCTTCAGAGAAGGAATTCAACTCCGTCAGAGTCGTCTGACCGACTCGTGGGACGCAGAAGGATTCTGGAGAGAGGAGATGGATGTGGAGACGAGGCCTATTCCGCAGATAGTCGTGCACGACGGGATTCGTTATAACAAAATTGTACTGAAGAGGGCCGCGGTATTTCCTACCCGGGCGGGACGGTTATCAGTCGATGCACTCAAGATCGAAAGTGAGGCACTCCTTCCGTCGAGATCTCGGGATCCTTTCCGACAACTATTTTCGATGCGCACCCGGTTTCAGCCGGTGAAACTGGCGTCTCCAGAAGTGCTGGTCAAGACCGCCCCCCTCCCGAGTGGCACGCCGCCGTCGTTTCTCGGAGCGGTTGGCTCGTACCGGATGACCACGCACGTTGATCGGACAGATCTGGAGGTCGGAGAATCTCTTCAGTATAAGGTCACGATTTCCGGAACAGGTAATCTTGCAACGCTGGATATTCCTCCGTTCGTCCCTCCCACAGCGTTCGAGCTGTATGATCCGGAAAACAGTGTTTCCCTGGATCGATCCGGCTCGGTGCTGAAGGGGAAAAAGACGTTTACGTATATCCTGGTGCCGAGATCGAATGGAACGTTTGAGCTCCCGGCCGTCGATTTCTCCTTCTTCGATCCTGCAGCACGGAGGTACCGCACTGCACATGCCGATGCGGTCCCGGTTCACGTTTCGGGGATTGCGACCACGCCTGCAGGCATTACAATGACGACCGATGGACTACCGGTCGATGACATAGCTCCGCCGCTCGATTCCGGAGATAGCTGGGTAAAGATTCACTCCACCGAGCTGACGAGAAGTCCCTGGGCGTACGGAGCGCTCTTTCTACCCATGCTTTTATTGGTTGGAGTCGTTCTTGTCGTGCGCAATCGAAGGATACTAGCATCAGACTCACGCTACGCGCGCGGGCGGAGAGCCCATCCCCTCGCCCGGAAACATCTCAAAAAGGCGACGTCTTTGATGTCCATAGCAGATGCACCGGCCTTTTTTGACGAGGTTGAGAGGGCGGTACTCGGATTCGTCGGGAACAGATTGAATGTTCCTGAGCGTGGACTTACGCGAAATACGCTCAACGCACTCCTGGAGAAACATCACGTGAGCGACGACCTCCGGCGCAGACTCTATCATCTTCTCGATACCTGTGACCGGAGTAGATTTGCTCCGGCCACACTGCTGAGTGACGCGTTCGATGAGGCCTATGCCGAGGCAGCAGCCCTTATCGTCGCTATCGATTCATCTATTGGTACCGGATCATGATTCGCAGGACTCTCCGAATACTGGGGTGCTGGATTATACTGGGGGTTCTCTCCCCCGCAAACGGTACGTCTCAGGCTGTCTCTGAATCCGCTCTTTCACCGTCAACTTCGATCTCAGGCCTGCCAGCCTCTTCCGGGGGATTGGACGATCATTCTCCAATGGAGATTGCGATTCAGGCGTTCGATCGGGGGACGAGCGACCTCCATGCCGGACGGTTTACAGACGCACTCGAGCAGTTTCACCGCGCTGAAGAAACGGGACTTGCGAGCGGCGCGCTTTACTACAATGTCGGATATGCGTATTACCGATTGAATCAGACCGGCGAATCCGTTCGATATTTTTCGCGCGCCGCTCGTCTCCTGCCGGATGATCCGAGAATCAAACATAGCCTTGGAATTATTTCAAGCCGGTTGCCAGACTCGTTCTCGAACCTTCCAGCCCCAATCTGGAAAACGGGCCAGAGACTGCTCTTTCAATCGGTTTCCACCTCCACGTACTTCATCATCGGTCTTATCCTGTATCTGATTACCGTGGTGATCATCGGGCTTTCGATCGTCGACCTGGGACCGGTTTCGTGGTACGCCCGGCTGCGGGGAGTACTTGGAAGCATGGCTCTTATCCTGATTCTGATCGCCGTGACGGCAACCATCTGGCCCCCCTGGCCGAACGAAGCGGTCATTCTAGCAGAAGAGGTGGCTATTCACGACCAACCGGATTCCGAGTCGCCCTCGCCAATTCGTGTTCACGAAGGTCTCGTCGTAGCGACCCTCTCTTCTGCCGATGGGTGGACGCTCGTTCAACTCCCGAATGGTACCCGGGGGTGGCTCGAAGCCCACGATCTTGGGGCGATCTGAATGAGGATTTCGCGTATCTTCTATCGACCCTGTTTATGACATCGCCCGAACCGGCACTCCCGGTCTGACCCATGGAACCTCATGTACTGAAATCTGCTCCTGGATGCGGTTGGATAGAGGTTATCTGTGGCTCCATGTTCAGTGGAAAGACGGAAGAACTCATCCGTCGCCTGCGACGCGCTCAATTTGCGCGTCTACGGATCGAAATCTTCAAACCGGCGGTGGATACCCGTTTCTCCGACGAAGACGTAATTTCACACGATGAAAGGACGATCCCATCTACACCGGTTGCGACCGCATCACAGATTCTGCTCCTTACGAGCGATGCAGATGTCCTTGGCATCGACGAAGCTCAATTCTTCGGAGCAGATCTTCCGGAGGTCGCCGCCCAGTTGGCGCGTGACGGTAAGCGCGTCATCGTTGCCGGACTCGATCAGGATTTTCTCGGGACTCCGTTCGAACCCATGCCTCAACTCATGGCCATGGCCGAATTCGTGACCAAGTTGCACGCGATCTGCGTCGTCTGTGGTGCTCCTGCAAATCATTCGCAGCGATTGTCGGCAGGTAAGGAACGGGTTTTACTCGGGGCGACGGATGTGTACGAACCAAGGTGTCGCGGATGTTTTAATCCGAACGCGACAGCCCGGGTAGACTCCGTGGACGTATCTCGACCTGGTGAGAACGGAGAAATTGGCTCAGCCACGCCTGAGCCGATAGAGGATTTCGTCTATCCCGAAGAGCAGGCCGCCAAGCGCTCCAAAGAAGAGTAATGCGGGCACTGGACGCCAGATTACGAATCCTCCCAGAGCCCCGAGTGCTCCACCGAGATACTTGATATAATTAAGTTGTTCGTTGGTACTCTTCTTGAGTAAATCTTCGAGTCGACTCTCATCATATTCTGACATATTGCTCATGATCATGCTGTAAACGTCCAGATTCTCTACAAATCCAAGGACGATCCGTGTGGCCCACGCTTCTATTTCGTCTGATCTGGCTTCAATTTTTTCGGGTAACACGTCGAGCAGACTGTCCATCTCATCCAGCACCAGGTCAAGTTGGTCCGGCAGGGCAAACACGGCCTTGTCGATTCTATTCTTGAAATCGTCTTCACCCACATATCGATACGCTTTTAGAGCCATACCACCGAATCCGTCACCGACATACGTCTGTATTTTTTCGATGACATACTCAACGATTCGGCGTCGGACCTCCTCTGATGTCAGCACCGTCTCGACATAATTGGATGTCAATTTTTTCAGCTCAACCCTGAACTCTTCATCCTCGAGAACTCCTCGTGTGACCGAAACTGCCATTTCCCGGTACCTGGGGATAATCTCGTTTTCCTCGATTTTCTGCTTAATTATCTCTTCGTTGATCAGTTCGTCGGAAACGGCGCGAGCCAGACGATAGATGACCCGTTCCCGTTGGGCCGGAATCAAGCCCTGACCAAAAATGGGACGAACCTGCCTTGGATTGAACAGCATCGTGATCGCAACCCAATTCGTCAGAAAACCGATGAGACCGCTGACCGAAATGATCCTGAGCAGTCCGTCCAACACAAAGTCAGACCCAAGGACCGAGTAGGTTACACTCGGAAAATCCCAGAAAAAAGAAAAAATGAACACCAACCCGAGTCCCCACGGGATCATGCGTAGCAGGGGAAGCATACCCTCATGCCCACCCTTTACTCCCGGAGGCTCCGATAGTAGCTCATCGTCTGCGGGAGTATCCGGAAGGTGCCGCCGGATATACCGGGCAATAAGCGTTCTGAAATCACGAGCGTGTGAGAGCGAAACGGCTTTGGCTTCAGGAATATTCGAGACCGTATCTGTGGACTCATCGACAACAGATTCGGGCTTCGATTCAGGCGACTCGGGGTTCATCTGGCTTGTGCTAGGCGTAACATGGCGTTTTTCTGACCTTCTTACGACGCACCAAACCCGATTCGGGTTGCATCGGCCAGCATCCCGGCAATTACATTCGCAATGTGATCGTCGAGGGAAATTCCGAGTTCTTCGGTTCCTTGCATAATATCCTGCCTGCTCACCGCTGCAGCGAAGGCCTTATCCTTGAGTTTCTTCTTCACCGATTTCGGCTTCATTCCTTCCAGACCCGTAGGACGCACATAGCCAACGGCCGTTATGAAACCGGCGAGTTCGTCCACGGCAAACAATGTCCGGGCAAGACGCGACGTTCTTTCTGTCCCCGTGTAGTCCGCATGCCCCATAATCGCCACGCACATTTCCTCCGGATACCCGAGGTTTCTCAGATGAGCTACGCCCACAAATGGATGTTCTTCCGGGGTAGGATGTTTCTCATAGTCCATGTCGTGAAGAAGACCCGTTATTCTCCACAGGATCTCGTCCTCCCCGAAATAACGAGCGTAAAATGCCATCCCTGCTTCGACCGCGTAGGCATGACGTCGGAGACTGTCCGACGCCGTCCATTCGTGCAGCATCGCCAGAGCCATATCATACGAGAGATTATTCATATCAGAGTATATCTACGAGACGCATTTCTTTGAGATATTTCTCCGGATGATCCCGGAAGTCACTCATGAGCAGATTCAGATTGGAGAGCGTCGAGTCCATTTTTTCGTACATCGCCGTGTCATTCAAAAGCAAACCCAACGTTCCCTGTCCGTCGTTAACCTTGTTCAGCACATCCGTGAGCGTATCCGTCATCTTTTCCATTGATGCCAGGTTGCCGTCGAGTCGTTTAAGAACCGTATTGAGATTCTTGACGACCAATCCAACAGAGTCTGCATTCTCTCCGGAGATACGACTCAAGTCAGCGGTCAGATTCCCCACATTCTCCAGGATGGAAGACAACCGATCCCTCTCTGACGAGAGAAAATCGTCGAGCGTTTCGACACTGCCTCGAACAGAAGTTAGCGTCCTACGCAGATCGGAATCGGGACTCTCAAGCATGGATCCTGTTTGTCCCATAATCGAGTTGAGGCCCGTCATCATGCTATCGGTCCGCATGAGAATGCTTGGTAGACTTTCCGAAAACTCGGCGATGAGATCGGTCGTCCCATGACCGGGGATAACCCATCCTTCAGGAATCGTAGGACCTTCTACCGGCCCCAGATAAAGATCCATTCGAACGGCTCCGAGGGCATCGAAACCCGAAATCTTGGCATAGGACCCTTCCGTCACGTTCAAATCGGAATCGACATGGAACTGGACCCTTACACGCTGATTCGTCGGATTGATGAATACCTCGTCAATGCCTCCGACCACGACTCCATTTGTCCTGACGACGTTTCCGGAGATAAGTCCAACCGCATCATCAAATTCGGCCGTAAGCTGATACGTCCCCCGGAACAGGGGTAGATCCTGGAAATAGCGTACGCCCAGTACAAAAACGATCGACGCCACAATAATGGTTGCCCCGACCTTAAGTTCGTTTGAGTATTTCACTCCCTGCTCCTTTTTTGCGGACATTTGCACTCAACTGCGACGTGTCCGGTGTCCGTAGTCTTGTAAATATTTTTTTATTCGCTCACCCGTTCTTCCCAATCTGATATTCGTTGGCACGCACAAAAGCACACAGCACGGCGTCTGGACTGGCGTGTAGATCATCAATGGTTCCGGTCCAGTGCATTCGGCCCTGGTAAATGAACGCCGCCCGGTCTGCAATCGACAGGACGGAGTGCATATCGTGTGTGATAACAATGCTCGTCACGTTGAGCTGATCGGCCAGCCCCTTGATCAGGACGTCGATGGTGTTGGACGTTTCAGGATCCAGACCGCTCGTTGGCTCGTCGTAGAGGATGTACCTGGGTCGAAGCGCAACGGCCCGAGCCAGAGCGACTCGTTTCTGCATACCGCCGGACAACTCGGCCGGCATCTTCTGACCTACATCAGACAATTCAACCATGGACAGACACTCCGAGACCTCGGTGTCTATCTCCGATTCGGACATCGTCGTGAATGTCCTGAGTGGAAAAGCAACATTTTCGTGGGCGTTCATTGAGTCGAACAACGCACCTCCTTGAAAAAGAACTCCGAATTGTTTCCGGGTCTGTCGCAGTTCGGTGTAGGAAATTTTGTTGATATCCGTCCCATCTACCAAGATAGATCCACTATCGGGTTGCATCAGTCCGATAATATGTTTCAGCAGGACACTCTTGCCAGATCCTGACCGACCGATGACCGCAAGCGTCTCTCCCTCATTGATGTCCAGGGATACATCAAAGAGTACCTGCTTGTCTTCGAACGATTTATTGATATTTTTTATCTGGATCATATCCCGGTCTACAATAACGTTACTGCCAGTACAAGGTCTGCCACGAGAATAAATACACAACTGGCAACTGCGGCCTGTGTCGTGGCCTGCCCAACGCCTTCTGCCCCGCCTTTTGTGTAATATCCTTTATAGCATGAAATTGAAGTAATCGTAAATCCGAACACGAACGACTTTATAAGCCCGAAGATCGGATCAAACGGTTGAAAAAACTCCCTGGCCCCCTTTACGAATTCGCCCATCGGTAAAAATCCAAACAGGTCCCCGATGAGCATCCCACCCGTGATACCAACGAATGATGCCAGAATATAAAGGACGGGGAACATGAGTACACCGGCGATCACTCTGGGCACGATGAGATAACCGATCGAATTGAGTCCCATCGCTTCCAACGCGTCGATCTGCTCCGTTACCCTCATCGTTCCCAGCTCCGCTGCGATTCGGGCACCGACCCTCCCGGCAAGAATAAACCCCGTTACGATAGCCCCTAATTCCAGAATCATGGATGGTACGACAATCGACCCGATAATCGACTTGGGAATCAATGGAGAAACCAACTGATACGCCGTTTGAACCGTCGTCACCGCACCCGAAAAACCTGCCGCCAGCGCCACAATCGGAAACGAATCCAGCCCGATTTGAACCATCTGGGAGACCAGATTTTTTCGATATGAACTGAATTCTGCAAGGGCCCCAAACGCCTGATGTAGAAGCAGACTGTATCTCCCGAGCGCCTGAACCGGCGTGCGTATAAACAACTGATAAAATACCATGCGAAGGTGGGTTCACTCGATGGAAGTTACGAGTGATAATGGTTCAATCCGATGGGTCGGATCTGATATTTGACGTACAGACATAACGTCTGTTACAACATGCGTCCGGAAGCCTCTTAATCTTTAACAAGGCATACCCAGGGGTGGGAAAATACGGATACTCCGTCGAATAGAAATCAATTTACACGAAATCTGCACGTACGAAAATGAATCGGGTGACAGAGGTTTGTCATCATAAAAACTATCTTGTCAACGGTTCCGGAGTCTGCCATGCTTCATCGTGATGAAGGCGGTTTGCCCGGGCCGTCTGAGATATCCTCGTTCACTCGGTTACACTCATTTACATCCCGATTCCAATGGCCAAACCAAAGCCGGTCTTTGTCTGTCAGGAATGTGGCAATGAAACGCATCGTTGGATGGGTCAGTGCCCTGTGTGCAAGGCGTGGAACGCTCTTGTTGAGGAAATGCCGTTACCTGACATTGCCGCGCGAGTCCCATTCAGTAGACGCACCGAACATCCAGTCGGTAACAATGCTGTCTTGCTGGACGAAATCAGTCCCGGCCATGAAATGCGGCTTCGTCTTGGTGAACGCGAATTAGATCGGGTCCTGGGAGGTGGAATCGTCCGTGGAGCTGCGGTGTTGATCGCCGGAAATCCGGGCATCGGGAAAAGTACGCTCATGACCGAGCTGGGGAAATACATTTCGTCCGAGTTGATCATGTATGTAACGGGAGAAGAATCTCCTGAACAGGTGAAAATGCGGGCTTCCCGGCTCGGACTCAGCGGTAATCACGTACTTCTTCTTGCAGAAACCAACGTCGAATCGATCGTTTCCACGGTCCTGGACAAAATGCCCGGTATCTTGATCGTTGACTCGATTCAAACGCTGTTCCGGCCTGAGTTTTCCAATGCTCCTGGAAGCGTATCTCAGGTCAGAGAAAGTGCCGCCGCCCTGATCCAATTAGCCAAATCGACTGGAACCGCTGTTTTCATTGTCGGACACGTGACCAAGGACGGGGCCATTGCCGGCCCGCGTGTCCTGGAACACATGGTCGATACGGTTCTGTACCTGGAGGGAGATCGACATCACACATTTCGAATCCTCCGATCTGTCAAGAACCGGTTTGGATCGACCAATGAGATAGGAGTTTTTGAGATGAACTCTACCGGATTGCATCCTGTAGATAACCCCAGCCACATCTTCCTGTCGGATAGATCCTCGGATACAGCCGGTGCCGTTGTAGTGTGTTCGATGGAAGGGACCCGACCCATTTTGGCTGAAATACAAGCCCTCGTTTCGCCGACCTCGTACCCATCACCGCAGCGTGCTGCCAACGGATACGACTCCCGTCGGCTGCAAATGCTGCTCGCGGTCCTGGAAAAACGGGAAGGTTTACGTCTTTCAACCCACGATGTGTTTGTCAACGTCACGGGCGGACTTCGCCTGACCGAGCCTGCCATTGATCTGGGAATCGTTGCCGCCGTCGCGTCGTCGTTCCACGACCGGGCGGTCGATCATTCCGCCGTATTGATTGGAGAAATCGGTCTCGGTGGCGAAGTCCGCCCCGTGACCCACATTGAATCCAGGCTGAAGGAAGCCGCAACTCTGGGCTTTTCCCGGGCGTTCCTTCCTGCGTCGGGTATGAAGGACATCTCCGTTCCGGGAAAGTTGGCGGTGACAGGAGTCACCTCTATTCACGAGTTGATCGATCTTGCCCTTTGAGATGCTCCACCGTGCCGTCCGAATGACCGACCAAAACGTCTGTTGCCAGGTTCAGAAAAAGTCCGTGATCCAGTACACCGGGAGTGGACAGTAATTCGTCGTTGACCCTCTGAACATCGAAGGCCTCGGAGAACGCCGCATCGATTATCCAGAGGCCCTGGTCCGAGACTACGGGCCCGTCCTTTCTTTGCCCCATGCGTAGCCTGGGCCTTCCTCCCAGTTCCCGAATAATTTTCGATACCGGGGCCATGGCAAGTGGTACAAACTCTACCGGGAGGGGCATTTTCTCACCGAGATGTCTCACCAGTTTGGACTCGTCGACGAGTACGACAAATCTTCTCGACGCGCTGGCTACGATTTTTTCACGTGTCTGCGCAGCGCCCCGTCCCTTGATCAGGTTCGTCCCGGGGTCCACCTCGTCGGCACCATCGAACGCCAGATCCAGGAAGTCCACGTCCTCCAGAGAGATGAGTGGTATCCGATTTTCATGAGCGAGTCGTTCGGCGGCGAACGAAGTAGCCACGCCTCTTACTGTAAGACCCTCAGACTCGATTCTCTTCCCGAGTGCCCGGATGGCTTCAGCCGCAGTAGAGCCCGTTCCCAGACCGAGCGTCATTCCATCGTCTATCCAATCTGCAATCTGAGACCCGACTCGCTTCTTTGCCTGAAGTTGTAGTTCTGACATGACCCATCCATGGCGTTAATTCGTTGCCCGAAGATAGGGTGTCAGGGTGACATACTTGGAATACATCTCCGTCCGGCTCGCCGAGTATTCAGTCCGGCTCGCCGAGTATTCAGTCCGCCTCGCCGAGTATTCAGTACGCCTCGGATTCTTTCTAATTGTAACGAATCGATTCGATCGGACGCAGTCGGGCCGCCTTGTAAGCCGGATAGCCGCCAAACACGAGTGCGATTCCGGTGACCATTACTACCGACCCGATCGCCCAGTTCATCGGGAAGGCAGCGGTTATATCGAAGTAAAGCGCAACGCCATTGCCAACGAGTGCGCCGAGCAGAATACCGACGAATCCTCCGATCTGGCAGAGGAAAAAAGCCTCTAACAGAAACTGCCTCATGATATCCTTCTTTCTGGCACCGACAGATTTTCGAATGCCGATTTCCCGCGTACGCTCGGTAACTGAAACCAGCATGATATTCATGATTCCGATACCGGCAGCAAGCAGGGCAATCAGACCGATTCCCGCACCCCCCATCGTAAGCGTGGCCGTAAAGGCATCGAAAATACTCTGCATGGAATCATTCGTAGAGATCTCAAAATTATTGGCCTCGCCGGGTCTGACCTTCCTGATGACCCGCATGCGCCCGGTCGCCTCTTCTATGGCTGCCGGGACCAGCTGGGGGTTGGATACCCGGACGCTGATGGAAATATCTCGCCGGTCGTTTCCGTAAAGAGTAAATGCCCGGGTGATCGGAGTGTACACCCGGTTGTCCTGGGAAAACCCAAAAACACTTCCCTTGGATTTAAGGACACCAATCACCTCATATCGACGGCCGTCCATCCGGATCTGTTTGCCGATCGGATTGGAATTCGGGAAGAGTGCCTCTGACACATCCGTCCCGAGGACCGCTATGGGTCTGGCGTACAAAACATCTTCAGACGTGAGGAATCGGCCCGTGTCCAGCTCATACGAAAAATTCCCCAGCATATTCTCATCCGTGCCCATCAGAAAGATGTTTGGTTCGGTCTCAATCTGTCCGTTTCGGACAATACCCATGTGGAAATTCTCCATCGGGCTGATCGTCGTAGAGATCTGCATCTTTTCGTCAAGACGCTGGAGTTGTTCGTACGAAATTGCCGGCCGGTTACGAATACTCTTGTCGAGTCGACCCGTCTGGATGACCGGTGTCCGGGATATCGTGAACGTCGACGACCCCAGAAACTGCAGGGACTCTTTGAAATAAACATCTATTACCGCAACGGCCGTTACAGACACGATGATCGCAAAGACGCCTATGACCATCCCCAGTAACGTCAGTGACGACCTTAGTTTGTGCGCCCGAAGCGCTTGAATCGCCATTCTAAATGCTTCCAGAATTGCCATAATCTGTCTTGACTGCGGGGCTATTAACGGTTAGAAAACCTATTCGTATCGAAGCGCTTCAATCGGAGGCGCCTTGGACGCTGTCCAGGCGGGTGCCAATCCAAAAACGGTTCCTATCACCAGACAAATGGAAAACGCGATGGCAATTACTCCTATATCCAGCGATGCAGGCAATACCAGCTTGATCACCATCGCGAGCGGTATCGAGAGTCCGACACCGATTATTCCACCGATCGTACAGATGACGACCGCCTCGATCAGAAACTGAATCAGAATAGTTCGACGCCTTGCTCCGACCGCCTTTCGAACGCCGATTTCTCTTGTTCTCTCGCGGACCGTTACAAACATGATATTCATGACTCCAATGCCTCCAACCAGGAGTGCAAGGGCCGTCAGTCCGATCCCTATGGAGTAAATGGCTGCTTTAATCGGAGCTATTGTTTCTCGAAGCGTCTGCTGTTCGTTAAGCTCAAAATCATCTTCCTCACGTGCGTCGAGATGGCGTACAATTCGGGCGACGCCTCGAATTTCGTCCTTCGCCTCGGCCAGACTTACTTCGGGAATCAGTTTGGCCTGCACGGAAATATTTCTCCAGCGAACCCCGTAAATACTCTTGAATGTATTAAATGGTATCTGGACAGATGTGTCTGACGATGAAGGTCCGTCAGCACCCTGTCCTTTCTTCTCCAGGATTCCTATTACCCTGAATTTGTTGCCCGATATCCGGATCTCTTTCCCCATAGGATTGCTCACCGGAAACAGCTCTTCTGCTACACCAGAACCAATTACGGCTACATTTCTTGCAGCCATATCATCCAGGTCTGAGTAAAAGAAACCGGTCCCGATATCGACCTGGTGAACCCGAGTAAAATTCGGACTGGCACCGGTGATTACTACACCCGAGACACTCCTGCTCCCGTTTTTGACCGTCCGGCTGGTTCGTACGACTGCCGTCGCTGCGGCCACAAATCGTGAGCGATCCTCCAAAGCCACGGCCAGGTCCGCCTTGATGTTCGGTCGGTTGATATAATTCCACCACTTGAAACCGGGGCCTCTGGACCATGGCCATTTTTCGATATAGACGACATCGGTTCCGAGACTGGCCATATCCTGCTCGAACCCCTTCTCGATACCATTTACTACCGTCGCCATTCCGGTCACGGAAATGATACCAATGATGATGCCCAACGTTGTCAGGACAGACCGCATTTTATTGACGGCAACAGCTCGTAACGCTATTACCAGACCTTCCCAGATCTCGAAAAAAAATCTTTTCACACGATTCAGATAGATGGTGAGACCGCGACGTAGTACGGAGGCATCGCCCGCCTGTTGCATCGATTCAGGGACAATTTACAGCGGGTGACCCGTCGAATTGAAATGGCCTCAGCCGGTCATTACATTGAGGCTCTTCTCAAAACGAATCTGGCGTAAGAAAGAGCGATGGGTAAAGCCAAGATCCTGGTCGAATTCTGGAAGTTTCTCCGCGTCCGAAAAAAATTCTGGCTTGCTCCGATCGTGGTGATTCTTGTCCTGCTGAGTCTTCTTATCGTCCTCACGCAGGGCTCGGCTCTGGCACCGTTCATCTACGCGCTATTCTGAGCTTCTCACGGGACTCGATTGCAACTTCTTTTCAAAGCGGAGATGATATTCCCGATACGCAGAATTGTAGTCAGCCTTCGTCAACCTGAATCCTTCGGAAAGAGCGAGGACCGTCATCCCGGGGTGCAGATTTGGAAACGTATCGAATGCAAATCGAGGGTATCCGGATGATTTTGCGTATGCCGTCATATGACGGAGCAGGATGCGGGCTATGCCGCGTCTACGATACTCAGGCATTACGCCACCCTTCGCAGAATAGAACACGAACCGATTTTCGCGATATCCCACTTTGAATCCCACGGGGACTTCGTCGAGATGAGCAACGAACATGGACAGGTCTGCGCGGTCGAACGTATTGATTATTCGGTCCTCACCAAAGATCGCTCGGTTCATCTCCCAAATTTCACTCAACTCGTCGAGAGACACGCGGGTGATAACGAGCCCGGGAAGCGTTACCGCTGCTGCTGTTCTGATCGTTGGTCGTTCGTACAGATCCATTTCGGCGGGAGTGGGATAGCCAATCATAGACCATAATTACCCCTTGCTCAACAATCTGTTTCATCCATTGGCGATGCCTTATCAGCAGCGTCCGGGTCCTCTTCGACGATGGTTCCAGGCTCAAGAAGGGCTTCCGGTATCGTCGAGAGAAACCTGCTTGGAGTGGTAATGAATCTTCCTTCGTACCGGCTGTACCGAGTCGTAGGGTACGTGACGTATAATTCGTCTGCTGCCCGTGTGATGGCCACGTACAACAGCCGTAATTCTTCGTCCAGCGCCTCCGAATCGTCCTCAGCGTACGCCGATGGTACGATGCCATCCAGGACACGAATAATGAAGACGACCTTGAATTCAAGCCCTTTTGCGGAATGAATGGTCGACAATATCAGAGGTGCCTCATCGTTCTCCAGGGCTTCAACGTCACTCGCAGTAAGGTCTATCGGATCCAGGGCGAGAGACGCGAGCATCGTCTGCCGATCCTTGAATCCCGTACTCAGATCAACGAGTTGATCCAGGTCCTGAAGCCGCTTCTGGTGATCATCTGGATACGCCCTTTCAAGATGTAGTTGGTAGTAATCCAGAATGGACTTAAGCTGTTCTACGACGGAGCTCTTTCCCTGGTGTATCGATCGGAGCATGTGGAACAGGGACCTCAGATCCGAAATGTATCTGGGTGATTTTTCTCGTTCCTCGAGAACATATCCTCCCTCGGCGACCGTATCGATCCATGTACGAATGCGCTCGGCTATCCGCGGACCGATTCCGGGTAACAGTTGGAGAATGCGGTTCCATGCTACCGAATCGCGAGGATTTTCCAGTACGCGAAAATAGGCCAGGACATCCTTGACGTGGGCGGCCTCACTCAGCTTTAACCCTCCGTACTTGACAAAAGGAATCTTTTTTCTGTTCAGTTCGATTTCCAGATCGTAGGCATTAAACCCGTTTCGAAAGAGAACAGCCATATCGGAGAGAGCCGTTCCCTGTTCCCTGAGTTCCAGAACCATCTGAGCAACAAATCGGCTCTCGAATGCCGCATCAGGAGCGCTCACGTAGACGGGGCACATTCCCTCCTTGCGATCAGAGAAGAGTACTTTATCGAACGTATTGGTTGATGAGGCGATGAGATGATTGGACAGATCCAGGATGGGCTGCACGGATCTGTAGTTCTGTTCCAGTTTCAGAATCCGTGTTCCGGCAACAGTGGACGGATAGTCCAGAATATTTCTATAGTCGGCCCCTCGAAATCGATAGATACTCTGTGCGTCGTCTCCTACGACCATTACGTTCCCGTGGGTAGATGAGATCATCCGAACGAGCCTGGCCTGTGCACGATTGGTATCCTGATACTCGTCTACGAGCACGTATCTGGCCCTCGAAGACACTGAAGCCAGAACGTTGGGAACATGTTCGAACAGCCCCAGAGTGCGCAGAATCAGATCGTCATAGTCGACTATCCCGTGACTCAATTTGTACCGCTGAAATTCTTCGAAAAGCTGTTGCAGAATCTCCCCGTATTCCAGGAACTGCGGGTATTCCTGTTGCAGGTAGTTCTTCAGGGGTACTTCCCGATTCCGTACGGCAGAGTAGATTACCTGAAGCGTCCTCTTCTTCGGAAATCTTTTCTTTGAAAATGCAGTAACCACACTCCCACGCAAAACGTCAATGACATCTGCGGCATCGGACGAGTCGAGTACGGTGAATGAGTCCGGAAGCCCGGCCTGCGCAGCATGCTGACGGAGTATGTCGAGACAGAAAGAATGAAACGTCCCACCGATTACACGCTGACACCTTCCGTCGAGAAGATTCGTGGCTCTCGAGAGCATTTCTCGTGCCGAGCGTCTCGTAAAGGTCAGAAGGACAATCTCTTCCGGATGCGTCCCGTTCTCTATCAACCACGCAACCCGATAGATCAGCGTCCGGGTCTTCCCCGTTCCCGCACCGGCAATAACCAGGTAGGAACCGCCGCCCCTCGTGACGGCCTCGTACTGCTGAGTGTTGAGTACCTCATCATACGGAAGTGTCAACGGGGCGACAGATTCTGAGGGATCCGGTCTGACTTTGAACTGTCGCACCATCGACGAACGGTTACCTAATCAATCGTGAACCGGGAGCATATCGGGGCTCCGGTAATATAACAGGTTCACCAACTGATACTGGTTTACGGAATGGAATGTTCATAGATTCCAAGACAGGATTTCCGGCGCGGGCACCCTCTTATTGAGAGCCGATTTCCAATCGAATCTGAGCGTAGAATTTCGGTCTCCTGACGACCGTCCAGATCTCTTAAGAAGACTTCATGGGAAAGGTAATCGCCGTAGCCAATCAGAAAGGTGGGGTCGGTAAAACGACTACATCGGTAAACGTGGCTTCATCCCTGGCTGCCATGGAGCATCCAACACTGCTGGTCGATTTTGATCCGCAGGCCAATGGAACATCAGGAATCGGAATAGACCCGAAGACCGTTACCGTCTCCACCTATGAAGTGCTGATCGAGGGTGTTCCTCTGAGCCGGGCGATTCTGCATACCGATATGCCGTTCCTGGACCTCGCCCCGAGTCACATCAATCTCGTAGGCGCCGAGATCGAAATGGTCGATATTCCAGACCGGGAGCGAATCCTTCGCACGGCACTGGAAGAAGTAGCCGCCGGTTATGAATACATCATCATTGACTGTCCGCCATCATTGGGACTCCTTACCCTGAATTCTCTCACGGCTGCAGACTCCGTGGTCATTCCGGTGCAGGCTGAATATTTCGCCCTGGAGGGTCTTGGTCAGTTGCTGAATACCATCAAACTGGTCCGCCAACATCTGAATCCCGATCTGGAAATCGAAGGCGTCGTCCTGACGATGTTCGACTCCCGATTGCGACTGGCTAATCAGGTCGCCTCGGAGGTCAAGCGGTACTTCGGAGAAAAAGTATTCCGAACGATCATTCAACGCAATGTGCGCCTCTCGGAAGCTCCGAGTTTCGGACGACCCGTATTACTCTATGACGCCACGAGCATGGGTTCTCGTAATTATATTGCCCTGGCTCGCGAGATTATGCTGTCGAACTCCAACCTGGGTGGTGACACGGGGTCCGACCCGAGACCCTATTCCCGTGTCGAAGTTGATTTTCAAACTCCGCTAAGGTCCACTTGATTTAATCTCAGTTCCGGAATTCCACGAGAACCTTCTCATGAGCAAACAGAAACAGGCACTCGGCAAAGGCCTCGGCGCACTGCTCCCGACCGACTCACCGCTCGGAGATCAGGATTCCGATATTTCGAAGACCCGACTCTATAATTTTGATGAGCGTATGCGGGCCGTAGGCCGCGTATCCGAGCTTTCGATCGAACTGATTGATCCAAATCCGTTTCAGCCACGAACGGATTTCGACCGCAGTGCGCTTCAGGAACTGGCTCAGTCCATTCAGCACCTCGGCATCATCCAGCCCATCACGGTACGGTCGACAAGAGGAGGCAGATACGAACTCATATCGGGAGAACGTAGACTTCGAGCATGTGTATTCGCAGGACTCGCCAAGATTCCGGCATTCGTCCGGGAGGCCGACACCGAATCCATGCTCGAAATGGCGCTGGTGGAAAATGTACAGAGAGAATCTCTCAATCCTATTGAGGTTGCCCTCGGATATCAACGCCTGATGGAAGAATGTGGATTGAATCAGGAGGACGTCGCCAGAAAAGTGGGTAAAAATCGGACAACGATCTCCAACTTCCTCCGGCTCCTGAAGCTTCCTCCTCCAATTCTATCGGCACTCAAATCCGGTTCGATCAGTACGGGCCACGCCAGAGCCATGCTTTCGATCGAAGATCCTGCTCAGCAGACGGCACTACTCGAGCGAACGATTCGAGACGGACTGTCCGTTCGAGCGGTCGAGGAGTTGGCTAAAGAATATGCCGCATCCAATCCCAATAAAAAGAGAGCCAAGACAAAATCGGGGAAAGTCGGGAAAAAGGGGCTCTCACCGGAGATGGAGGCGGTTCGGAGCGACCTGCGAAACTCCCTCAGCACACAGGTGACCATCCGTCCTGCTTCCAAGGGTCAAGGAGGACGAGTCGAGATCGAGTACTATTCTCTTGATGATCTGGAACGACTGGTTGAACTCATGCTCAAGTAGTGTGGAGTTATTCTTACGGATTCATATCCCCGATGGAAAAGTATGGGCCGTGTGCCTCCTTCTGCTGCTATCGGCACAGGTTTCACGGGCGCAGGAATCGCAGACCGGTCGTGAGGCTGCGCACCAACAAAATCATTCTCCGAACGGAGCACTTTTCAGAGCCGCCGCAATCCCTGGATGGGGACAAATCTATAATCGGCAGTACATCAAACTACCCTTCGTTTACGGTGCGATGGCGGGGCTTATTTTGGCTGTTATCAGACTCAATGACGATTACCAGTTGTATCGTAACGCATTTCAGTACAAGGCATTCCAGGAACTCGTCGAATCCGGATCTCTCGAATCCAATCCCCGACAATCATTCATGTCATCGTACGAACAGTTGGTCGACCAGTTCGGACCCATCAGTTCCGGCCCGATTCGAAATCGTCGAGATAATTTGAGACGCAATCGAGACCTGTCCATTGTCGGGATCGGTCTTGTTTACGGACTATCCATTCTCGATGCGTTTGTAAGCGCCCACTTGATGGATTTCAATGTAGATGACCATCTCTCGCTGCGTATGACACCCGAAATACCCGGTATTCGAATTACCGCATCGGTCGGTCTATCTCCATGAGCGTATCGTACGCTATCGCTTGAAGCAATTCCTGCAAGTTTTTGTGATTGTTATTCGCGGGATGGAACACTTTGCCACCGTGAAGCATTGATCACAGCCTTGCTCGATGGGAATACCCATATTTGAGGTCAAATCGACGATTTAGACCTGTCTCCCACTTGGTAAGCAGCTAAACAGTATATTTCATCACGTTGATGGCGTAGCTCACGGGTTCGGAAGCGCCTCATCGACGACTCTCTTTCATTACAGAGGGCGCCCCATATGATGCCTGAAGGCTACCACAAGCCGGGTACGGCTACGCAGACCGGCGATCTTGATGTTGCTGTTCGGAGCGAGCCCGGGATCTTCGAGAAATGTCATGCCTTTTTCAGGCCTGACCAGCTTTATTCTCAGGTCAAATCCGCAGATTTATACCCCTACTTTCGCCCGATTGAACGTAATGACGGTACCCGCGCCATCATGAACGGTCGCGAGGTCATCATGGCGGGATCGAACAATTATCTCGGACTGCTCTCTAATGATCGGGTCAACAAGGCGGCTGAGATGGCCATTCATCAGTACGGGACTGGATGTACGGGAAGTCGGTTCTTGAATGGCACGCTCGATATTCATATTGAGTTGGAAGAACGCCTGGCCCGTTTTATGGGGAAAGAGGCTTGTGTCTTGTTCTCGACGGGGTATATGACGAATCAGGGTGTGATTCAAGCTCTCGCCAGTAAAGGAGATATTATCTTTTCTGACAAGGATAACCACGCCTGTATCCTGGCCGGCACGCAGGTCAGCCTCGCGGATACTATACGATTTCGACACAACGATCTGAACCATCTGCGACGATTGATTGAAAAATCCGTTAACGATCGACCGGAAGCCGGGCGTTTAATCGTTACCGACGGCGTATTTTCCATGAGCGGAACTATCGCCCAGGTTCCCGAACTGGTAGAGATCGCTGAAACGTACGGGGCCGCGTTGATGCTGGATGATGCGCACGCTGTGGGGGTAATTGGGCCCGGTGGTCACGGTAGCGCTGCCCAGTTTGGCCTCCAGGATCGAGTCCAGATGACGACGGGCACGTTCTCAAAGAGTTTTGCATCACTTGGCGGTTTCTGCGTAGGCGATCAGGATGTGATGGAATATATCCGGCACACGAGTTCGACGCATATTTTCAGCGCGTCGATGCCTCCCGCAAACGTGGCCACGGTCCTGAAGTGTCTGGATATCCTGGAGGAGGAGCCCAACCTCGTCGAACGTCTCTGGGAGATTTCTGATTACATGCGTAACGGTTTCCGGTCCCTTGGATTCAATGTCTGGACGAGTCAGGCCCCGATTATCCCGGTCGTAGCAGGAGATATGAGAACGTGTTTCCTGATGTGGCGGGACCTTCTCGAAGAGGGCGTGTTCGTTAATGCCGTCGTTCCACCGGCGGTCCCGCAAGGTCAGTCAATTCTTCGGACATCCTACATGGCCACACATACGAACGAAGATCTGGACTTTATTCTAGATGCATTCGCGCGCGTCGGGAAACGACATGGGATCGTACACTCGAACGGTCAGTCCGCGTAGAGCTTGTCAGGGGCGGCGCCTTCAAGGCGCCGCCCCTTTTTTCTTCCCCCGGGGTCATACGCGAGAGAAAATTCGCAGGCCATGAATCCCCCCTCTCAAAATTCTATCTGAATGATGTAGTTTCATCTTCATCTCAGACAAACTGAACCCATACGTATCGATGTCATCAGTTTCCATAAAACGCGTGAACGGCCGACGCGACAGACGCGCGTTTATTCAATTCCCGTTCGACCTGTATCGCGATAATCCGAATTGGATTCCCCCACTCCGGCTTGACACCAGCCATCTGATAAATCCGAAGAAAAATGCTTTCTTTGAACATGGTGCAATGGAACTGTTTCTCGCATATTCGGAATCCGGTCAGGTCGTCGGCAGGATCGCAGCCATCCTGAATGGCATGCATCTGAAAAAATATGACGATGGCGTCGGGTTCTTCGGATTTTTTGAATGCATTAATGACGCCGGCGTTGCAGCTGCCCTCTTTCAGGCCGCCAGTGAATGGCTCTCCGAAAGAAATCTCACGGTGATGAGAGGTCCGGCTAATCCCTCTCTCAATGATGTTGCCGGTCTACTGGTCAACGGATTCCATGTACCACCGGCCATCTTGATGCCGTACAATGCCGACTATTATGAGAGCCTTCTCGCTGAAAATGGATTCCATCAGGTAATGAAAATGTGGGCCTATTATACCCACACGCGTCTCGTCGACGATAAAAGGTTGTTTCGTGGTGCCGAGATTGTTAGGAAGCGGAATCCATCCCTGTCTATACGGACGATCAACATGGGCCGGTTTGAAGACGAGGCTCACGTTCTCATGGATATCTACAATGATGCCTGGTCAGAAAATTGGGGTCACGTTCCGATGACGGAACGGGAATTCGACCAGATGGCCCATGAGATGAAACAGATTGTGCTACCCGAGTTGATCAACATCATAGAAGACGAGGGGCAACCGGTCGCTTTCAGCGCGTCGGTTCCGGATATGAACTATGCATTCGCCACGCTTCGTTCGGGGAGGCTTCTTCCTTCGGGCGTGCTCAAATTGCTGGCTTTCCTGAAACTCAACGCGATTCGAGAAATCAGAATGCCGCTTATGGGCGTGAGAAAGAAATACCAGGGGCGCGGCTTGGATGCCTGGCTTGTCGCCGATATAGCGGTACGTGCGAGAAAACTGGGAATGTTGGGATGCGAAATGAGCTGGGTTCTGGATTCCAATCCGCGCCTTAAAAAGTTTCTCGAGACTCTTGGCTCCGCCGTCCCCAAGGAATATGGACTCTTCGAGAAAAAACTCTCCTGATGACGCCGATATCATTTATTTACTTCGATCTCGATGATACGATACTCGATCATCGACATGCAGAAAAGTTGGCTCTGAAAGATGTATTCGATGAGCACGCCGGCCTCATCGGTGCCCATGATTTTAACGAAATGCATAATGCATACCGAGAAATCAACGGCGCTGTCTGGCGAGCATACAGCGATGGGAATCTCGACAAGGAAGGAGCCAAGCACACCCGCTTCAAACGACTGCTGGATCGATTCGACGCTGATTCGTCGATTGACGCCGATATGCTGAGCGATTGTTACCTGGGACATTACGGCAAGTACTGGACATACATTTCCGGTGCCGAGGCAGCGATAAGGGAATTACGACGTAGCTTCCGAATGGGTATTCTGACCAATGGATTTTCAGAGATTCAGCACAGAAAACTGAATCAATTTCCTACCATAAAAAATGCCTGTCCAACCGTCGTTGTCAGTGATGAAATCGGAAGCATGAAACCGAATCCCGAGATCTTTACATACGCGACCGCACGCGCGCAATGTGAACGGAACCAAATTCTTTATGTCGGGGACTCGCTTCGCTCGGATATTCGGGGAGGTCTTTCGGCCGGATGGCAGGTCGCATGGTTCACCGATGAGACTTCCGGTGAGCCGGATGTCTTCCGATTTTCACGTTGGCCGGACCTCGTCTCCTGGCTCAATCCGATCCGGGGAGTGAGTTGAGAGAAAAGTCGATCAACTAAAGTCCCAGCTTGTCCAAAACGTAGTCCCAGCGACTCTTCAAACCCAGGCCATACCCGTATTTCTCGGCCGTACCGCGTCCGATGTGATCGATATATTTTTCGATCGGAAACGAGCACACACTCCACCCTCTCTCCCGTGCTGTCATGCAATTTTTCAAGACTGGCAACCCGTGATGTTCAAACGGTGGAAGCGACAGGTACATCTCTCTTCGTAAGAGCAGGTGTGCCGAAACTGGGACCGGTATGCCTTTCGTTCGGGCAAATCCGCGCTCGGATACCAGAACCCGCTGTCCCACCATATAGCAGTCCTTGTCTGATTCCATCATGGACAGCATTTCTTCCAGAAAGCCGTCTGCATGGGTCTCCGTATCACTGTCGAGAATGAATACGTACGGGGTATCGACTGCTCGGATCGCCTGATCCATCGCTGGCCCGTGAAAGACATTGGAGTCATTTTTTAAAACGCGAATGACGCCAGGAAAAGCGCTGGCCAACGACTGGCAAACATCCAAAGATGAGTCCTGAGATCCGTTTTCAACGATCCAGAGGCTGACATCGGGGTAGATATTCAGAAATGATTCTACCGTTCTTTTAAGTAGGACCGGCGTCTGATAGTTCACCACGACGGTCGAGACAGCACGATTCATCGGGAAGTGGCTGAAAGAAGGAGGGTAAATACCCGATACGTACTACGGTGTCTACAAACAAAAAAAGCCACTCTAAAGAGCAGCTCCTTTTGCTTCCTGACGCTAAACCTCCCCTGGTATTTCTCTCCCGCCGAAGCGGCAAATCCATCCCAGTTGACAGGAGGTTTCGAGTCTCAGCTATCCGTTTCATGGTTTCCCACTACTCTGGCGATCCGATTCACAGTTGCCTGCTACTCAGGATCATACGTTCCGTCCTTTTACAAACTTTCCGTATCGTCTGCGCCGTATGGGCACACGACGAGACATATAACCCGTAGACCTCAGGGCTCCGACTCGGACTCCGAAGAATCTTTCGTCAGCTCCCCTCTACTCATGCCTTCCCTCATCCCGAAAGACGAGTTCCTGCACTCGTAGGGCCGCTCACTCTGCTTTGATCCGAAAACCAATGCATCGTTCACAACTTTTCTCCCTTCTGATAATATTTCGAAAAACACCATCAGTTTGTAGAGAGATTTTTCGCACCAACCACCGTATGAGAAGTTTTCAGTCACGGTCTCGGCCGAAGCCTCCACCAGTCAGAATCATTCTCAGCAGCTGATACTCTCTTCACTTCAGGATCCACGCCGGGACGATTCACCTGTAGATTCAGAGTTGGTCGCTCTCCCGTTCAGATTCGGTTCGAGATCGAAATCCCTCTCCTCTTCCGCCCGGTCCGCCATTCTTTTCGTCCAGATTGTCCGTTCAAATCTTTCCCACCTTGCGGTGAGTCCAATCCGAGCAGGTCTGGTCGTCAATCCTGGCGTAGACACAGCTCCAGTCATACACTCTCGAGAAGTAGATGGCCATCAACACCGGGTCTGAGCTTGGTCCATGAAATCTTTCGATTTCACTCGGGCTAACCTCATGCAGCCTAGAGACTCAGTCGCGTCAAGGAACAAGTGCCGTCAGGCACTGGGCCCATTATATCCCGAGTCTGTGCTGAAGTCAATAGCAAGGTGTTTCATTTTATTCCACAAAGAGTTCACACGGTTGTCCACAGATGGTTAACAACGACCTACGGACTGCTCGTCCCCCTGAAATCAGCGTGTGTGAAGAATATAGAATTGCCGTATATGCGCAAAAAGCCCGACCGTAAACGATCGAGCTTTTTGGTGCCCATAGTCAATACGCGACTGAGAAATCCCTGTCAGGATTTAAAATCCAGGCGGCATGATTGTTTGAAGATAATCATCGTATCGGAATTTAACAAGACAATAACGGTTAATACCCCGCTCAGTGACGTTTATCCCACATATTCACCCCTAATTACCGTATGCAATAACGGTCTTAACGGAGTTGATTCAAGAATATATCCCATGCCTCCGGCTTCAACAGCAACGTCATTATCACCCCTCCTATCGCACCACCGAGATGGGCATCGTGTGCGATCCGGCCTCCATCCCCTGCAGTCTGCTGTCTCATGGCATATAGAGAGAAACCGACAAAGGCGATGGCAAAGAGCCATGCAGGAATCCACAGGACAAAAAACAGCCCGATCTTGCTGAACGGATTGAACAGGCAGAACGAAAACAGGATTCCGGAAATAGCCCCGGACGCTCCTACGGCGGAATACGATTCCGAAAGTCGATGCCGAGCGTATGCCAGGAAATGGGCGGTCAGTTCCGAGAATAGATAGACCAGGACAAATACAACGGGTCCAAGTCTGAGTTCGAGATATGGGCCGAAGAAGTACAACGTCATCATGTTGAACGCCAGATGCATATTTCCCGCGTGTACGAATCCGGCTGTAATAAAGCGGTAATACTCACGATCCTGTCTGATTTTATCGGGACGAAATGCCATCCTCCCTACCAGAGACGGCTCCATGTACACGGCATAGATTCCCACGATTACGTTTATCAGAATTAGAATGAGGGTAACGGGAGTTTCGGACAGGGTCATCATGTAGCGGGTGGGAATTTCGTTTCCGGGTGGACTGTCGAGGCCGTCTACGGTATGTACCTCCCGAAGTTCGACCGCTGTGTCGTGACACAGGCGTCGCATCCTCGATTTCGCAGCCATGAATCGCGACTGACCAGACGCTACGACTGGCAACGCGTACAGACAACAACTACCCCCAACACCGGGGCCGCCTCATGCGGCCAGATCACTGACAAGACGATGTTCGATAGCCGGGCGATCCTGACTTGTCATCAGTCGCTCATGTCGGTCCCTGACTCGATGCTTGAAACGGGTCATTCGCATTCGGAGTGACGTCTCGGAAGTATCCAGGATTCCGGCTATTTCCGAATACGTCAATTTCCCTGCCAATATGCGGTAGTGGATGATGGAGCGAATGGACGCATCTGCATGATTCATCTCATGTCGGATCAGATGGCATTTGATGCGATCCGTGTCGTCTATGGAATTATCCTCGATATATCCGGTATGTCTCTGGCCTCTTGTCTCGAGTCTCTCCACGATGTCAGCATCCAGCGTGCAAACGCGTTTACTACGGATCCTTTCTCTTTTCAGAAACCTGGCCAGATTATTCTTCATCATTCTTCGAGCGTAGTGGATGGGAGATTGCACACTCTGCCACGACTTGCTGAACTCAATCACGGTGTCACATGCCAAATCCTGAGCATCTTGGTGCGACAGTCGCTGCTCAGTCGAAACCTTGGTATAAAAATAATCGAGGGCTAATCGATAGAGCCATGTAAGCAATTGTGATTTTGCCTCCGCTATTCCTGACTGTGCATCCAATAGAAGTTCTTGTATCGCGTCAGGCGTGATGTATTTCATGTTTCGAAGATCACTGCAGTATCGATCACACATGGTTTTCGTATTGGATAGTATCGGGTATCAGACCCCGAGACACGTCGTGAGACCTTTCATAACCTCCGAATCTATTTTTTTTGGCAACTGTGAGGATCAAAGACGACCTTTGCAGAAAAGAGACAGTGTCGGATCATCAATCCTGACTCGGACGGCAATCATGAAACTATTATTCGCCACTGATTTACATGAACCACTCGCGATTACCGAATACATCCAGGTTCTGGCTGAGGCACTGGCGGCTGAACTCTTTGTTATTCACGTCCACGTACCCACCGCCAGCACGCCTCTTGCAGTCGATCCCATGAGTGGATTCGGAGAGATCGCATACACGATGTATGATCCTACTACGGCGCACTACCAGGAAGAGGCTGAAAATTCTGCTTTTCAGTCGTTTCTCTCCGAACGTTTTACCAGACCAATCCGGCCCGCCATTCTTCCGGGGGATCCGGCGCGCGTAATTCTCGCGAACGCAGATTCAATCGGTGCAGACATCATCGTCCTATCCAAACGACATCACAAAAGCGTGGAGCGTTTTCTCATGGGCAGCGTAACCAAAATGGTAGCTAGAGAATCCACACGACCGGTTCTGCTGCTTCCGATAAAATCTTACTGACGACGCGCGTGGGCGGAAAGTCCGGCGTCCAGAAACGCCGCAAATTCTTCAACGTCCATGATGCCGCTGCGCCGTGCAAGTAAATGTCGATCCTCCGCGTTCACGATGGCATACGTAGGCAATGCAACCGTTCCCGTCAACTTCAGCTGAAACCGATTGAAATCGTCCCCGAGTTCCAATCCGTCCGTATAAAGACGGAGCAGCACGAAGTCGTTTTCGAATCTGTCAGCAATCGGTTTTCTAGGGAAGACATTGGCTTCCATCTCTCTGCAGTTGGTACATGTGTAACCGGTAAAATCAATCATCACCGGTTTCCCCTCGTCCGTTGCAGCTGCAAACGCTCCTTCTATATCGTCTGTGTGCCATGACGCGTCGTCAGAGACACCAACCCCCGGCCCCGTCTGCTGCATCAACGTCAGAATACTGACGTCGGTACCCTGCCTCGGAGGCAGATATGCGTCGAGCTTATTCAGTGGTGCTCCGAGAAGACCAGGCAACATGTAGAGTCCGAAAATGAAAAATCCGGCCGCTCCGAGAACACGACCCACTCCCACAGTCTCCACGGGCGCCTCATGCGGTAGCCGCACCTTACCCAGCAGGTAGAAGCCGGAGAGAAGAAAAATGACGAGCACGTACGCAATTCCAAACGGTCTCGAGATGATCGACCAACCCCAGATAAGATCCACGTTAGAGATAAACTTGATTGCCGCTGCCAGTTCAATAAAGCCCAGAACGACTTTCATCGAAGTCATCCATGACCCGGAACGGGGAAGTGCATTCAGCGCGTTGGGGAATAGCGCAAAAAGAACGAATGGCAGGGCGAACGTAGCACTGTAGGCCAACATTCCGGCAAGAGGATAGAGCCACGTACCACCGGAAGCTGCAGCGAGCAAGCCTCCTACAAACGGTGCTGTGCATGAGAATGAAACCAGCGTCAGTGTCAGACCCATGAATATCACGCCCACAAAACCGGACCGTTCATTTCCCTGACGATCGAAAAAATTGATCAAAGACGATGGCAGACGCAATTCATAGAGCCCAAGAAGCGAGAGGGCGAATCCTACCAATACAACGAAGATCATCAGGTTCACCCACGGGTTCGAGGCGATACGCTGTGCACCGGCGGCTCCAACCATCGTAGCAGCGAGGACCCCAATTCCTGTGAACGTGATGACGATTGCGGCACCAAACACCGACGCCATTCGAACGGCCTGTGGTCTGTCATCCGCGTGTTTCGAAAAATAGGATACGGTCAACGGTATCATGGGAAACACACACGGAGTCAGCAGTGAAGCCAATCCCGCTCCGATTGCCAGCAGTATAAATGACCAGAAACCGGCGGCTCGAAGCGCCTCATAATCGGTCGAGGACGAAAGTAACTGAGAGTCTGATCCAGAGATCGGCGCTGCTGCGGCCGGGCCGAGCAGACTCGATACCAGTTCGTCTGAAGCAGCACAACCGGGACCTTCGCACGACGGATCCACCTGAATTGTCGCAGTCACAGTAACCGTTGTGGGGCGCAAACATATTCCACGGGAATCGCTACATATCTGAAATCGGATATCCGCATTCGCATCGTAGGCACCTCCTGAAACGTCTCCCTTTACGTGAATGCGGGAGACAAACCGGGCCGTTTCGTGAAAAAACTTCAACACCATATCGAAATTTTCGTCTCTGGCCGTTTCGGGCTCTATCTGGTAGAGGGTCCCGAGATCGTCGATAGCAGCAGGTAAATCGATCCACGAAATGGATACACCGTAGGGTCTGTTCGACACGCTGCTTTTCGGAGGTAACGTCTCGTCGAGGGCATACATTTTCCAGTCATCAGTGAGTGTAGCGTCGAAGACGACCAGGACGTCACTATCCGGAGCGATCGTTTCCGGCTGGACGGAGACATTCCACGATACATACTCTGTGGCCTCCCCGATACGCTCGAATTGAGCGACTGCGGTTTGATTGGTCAAATGCCATCCCAACAGGATGAGCAGGAGTGTTGCGATGCCGAATTTTCTCATGGGTTATTCTGGTCCTCAGATGGTCCCTGTCTGGAAAGTGTGAGGAAATTGAGATTGAAAAGTTACGATGCTCCCGATTGATTCGTTCAACTCCGTCCGGTTTCTCTTAAACACACCACGTACTTCACATACGTATCCGTCAACTTCAGACGTGTCGAAACCGGTTTCTCTTCCCATTTTCGTACGGTCCACAAAAAGTCAGGGGCGTTCGCCTGTGGCGAACGCCCCTGATAAAACTTTCCGGGCAGTATGGATTACGTCATTACAGACGCCGGAGTGTTAACACTGGACCGTACTTCAAGAGAAACGAACGGTCTGTAACCGTACAGATCATCCAATCTGGCATCGGTTACTCAGCTTCGAGTACCGCTCCCTCAGGTTCTACCCTGACTTTTACCTGACAGGATACTTCCGTATGAACCTTGACGGTCGCTGAGTAGACTCCCGTAACTCGAATATCGTCGTTCAGTGTAATCTGTCTACGGTCAAGAACGATTCCGTGCCCGGCAAGAGATGTCGCGATATTCTGTGCTGTCACAGAACCGAAGATTCGGTTCTCCTCACCAACCTTGGCCGTAATGACAACCTCGACCGATTCGATCTCCTTGGCCAGACGCTCCGCGTCCTCCTTTTTCTTGGCATGTTTTCGTGCCGACTGACGGTGCTCTTCTTCAATCGCCTTAATGGCCGTCGGGGTAGCAAGGCGTCCCCAGCCATTTGGAATGATGAAGTTGCGACCGTATCCGTTTTTGACATTGACGACCTGGCCCTGTTCACCAAGATTTTCAACGTCCTTCAAGAGAATAATTTTCATGATCCGTCCTGTTGTTGGCGATCCGATACCGGATCAACCCAATAAACGATTACCTATTTCAGTGTATCAGCCACAAATGGGATCAGTGCAAGGTGCCGGGCACGCTTTACACCGCGCGTCAACTGACGCTGAAACTGTGCCGGTGCACCGGTTACTCTTTTGGGAAGAATTTTTCCCTGTTCGTTTAGATATCGCTTCATAAGATCGATATCCTTGTAATCGACGTATTCGATTTCCTTGATATTTACCTGACTGGCCATAACAATCGTATCCAGATTCTAAAAATGATTTGATCAATTCCCGTCGGATCGGGTCTATTTCTCGGCGGTCTCTTCGGCGACCGGCTCGGCGGCGGCTTCGGCGACCGGCTCGGCGGCGGCTTCGGCGACCGGCTCGGCAGCAATCTTCACTGGTGCCGGTTTCGAAACCTCTTTTCGTGCCTTCCGAGGAGTATCCTTATCCTTACCAACCTCCTCCGTTCCACGTCCCGCAAGACGTTCTCGCGAGTCGTGATTATTCTCGTAGTAACGAATCATCTTTGCGTCCAGCCTGAGCGTCAGGTACCGCAAGATGTTATCGTTGATTTCAAGCGCGCGCTCCAACTTCGGAATAATCTCACCGGAAGAACGGAAATACATATTCACGTAGTATCCGTTTCGTTTTTTCTGAATCGGATAAGCGAGCCGACGGCTCCCCCACTCATCGACTTCGACGACCTCTGCTCCGGCCTCTGTGACGAATGCAGTTACGCGTTTGATGATATCCTTTATTTGATCATCGCTGATCACCGCGTTGACGATATACGTCAACTCATACATATTCGGGCTGACTGCCATTGAATCCCCTTGGATTAGTGTGACTTGCTTGCGCCCCCCGTCATTGCGAGGAGCAGGGACTATCGAGCCAAGCAATGTAAGTAACCCAACATCTGATTACTATATTTCGAACCTAAGTTCGCATTAACTGCACATTTTAAAGATCGCCTCCGTGTCACTGGTCATCACAGATTTGCCAATCGGTCGGCATTCTCGGCCGTCCTTAGTGCCTTGGTGATTTCCTCCAGGCTTCCGTTGATTACTTTTTCGAGCGCATAGTTCTTGCTGTCGCCTTCCAGTCGATGGTCGGTGACCCTACCCTGGGGCCAGTTATACGTCCTGATCTTGGCGGATCTATCTCCGGTACTGACCATCGAACGCCGAACCTCACTACGTTCCGACTCCAATTTTGCCAGTTGAACATCATACAGCCTGGAGCGCAGAACACGCATCGCTTTGTCCCTGTTCTTGTGCTGACTCTTCTCATCCTGACAGGTTACCACCAGACCCGTTGGGATATGTGTTATTCGTACCGCCGAGTCCGTGGTGTTCACACTTTGCCCGCCTGGTCCGCTGGACCGGTACACGTCTATTTTTAGATCATTCGGGCCAATCTCGACATCCACTTCTTCCGCTTCTGGAAGGACAGCGACGGAGGCAGCCGATGTATGAATCCGGCCACTGGACTCCGTCGCAGGAACGCGCTGAACCCGGTGAACACCGCTTTCGTACTTCATCGTCCCGAAAGCACCAGTTCCATGAAGACTGAACACGATCTCTTTGAATCCGCCCTTGGTTCCTGCCGATGAGCTGATCAGTTCCGTTTTCCACCCCTTATTTTCCGCGAACCGGATGTATAACCGATACAGATCCCCTGCAAAAAGAGCGGCCTCGTCACCGCCCGTACCAGCCCTGACTTCGACAATGGCATCCTTCTCATCTTCTGGATCACGCGGGATCAACTGAAGTCGAAGCTCCTCTTCCAATCGGGGTAGGCGGAGTTCCAGATCTTCCAATTCTTCCCGGGCCATTTCCTGAACTTCCGGATCCGGCTCGCCAGAGACAAGATCTTCGAGTTCAGCCCGCTCTTTCAAGACCCGTTCATACTCTGTAATAGCATCGACCACAACCCGGAGTCTGACGTGCTCCTTGCCCAACCGGGCCATTTGCCCTGGATCAACAGCGACCTCCGGGCGCGACATTTCCTCCGTCACGTCACGAAACCGACTTTTAATTCCCTGCAGACTGTCTGTATTGATCATCGGCTTCGAATGCGTCGACGTGATAAAAAGAACGGCATGTACGCCATGTATAATACTTGGTTCGACAATTCGGAACCGAGACTTTTTCTTTCATATTGGATCGCACAATGAGACTCATAATGGATGAAGAAGCTCTCCAGGAAGGATTTATCTTCCATTCCGGCGCATGAGTGGGCATCACGCATTCTGGCACGCTTTTGGTAATTCGATCAGCCAATCGCATAGGAACCCATTATTAGCCGATGTTTGCATCTCCCTATCACCGACTGACTGCGTCGAATTCCGTGCGCGGAATCGCCCTGTGGATTCTGGCGTGTGCAGCTGTTTTTTACATTATCGACGGACTGGCAACTCGCCCGATTCCTGTGCAGGTCGAGTCGTTTCGTTCGCCCGGTATGAACGATGAACAGGTCCTCTCCATGGCTCTCCAGGCCGCCTTTTCCATGGAGCCTAATCCATGGTGGATACACGATCGAAATCCATACCTCGTTTTCGAAGAAGAGAGGGACTACCGGATCAGCCCGCGAATGTATGCCGCTTTCGACCTCGAACTGACAACGGATGCTGCTTCGCAGCCTATTGCTCTGTTTAATACGCGCGTTGCCGGGGTCCAGATACCCTGATCCAATCGCCTTCGAGAGCAAAATGCGTACGTCGTCAGATCGTCGACCTGAAATTATTCGACGGTTACGCTCTTGGCGAGATTTCTGGGCTGATCAACATCGCACCCCCTCATAACGGCAATAGCGTATGCAAGAATCTGCAATGGTACGACGGTTAGAAGCGGCGTGAAATACTCGGTCGTTGCCGGTATCCGGATCACGTGCTCACACAGGCCATCCAATTCCCCGTTGCCTTCATCCGTCACAGCAATGACGCACCCTTTGCGAGCTACGACCTGTTCGATGTTGGATACCACCTTGTCATAGGTCGAATCCTTTATTGCGATGAATACGACGGGCATAAACTGATCTATCAGGGCGATCGGGCCGTGCTTCATTTCGGCGGCCGGGTACCCTTCAGCATGGATATAAGAGATTTCCTTGAGTTTCAGAGCACCCTCCAGTGCAACGGGAAAATTCAAACCGCGTCCGAGATAGAGGAAGTTGGACGTATATCGATACAGTCGGGCGATGTCTTCGATGGATTCTTTCGACTCGAGGACGGTCCTGATCTTGTCCGGAATTGACGCCAGTTCGTTCAGACATGCTGAAAATTTAGTGTCATCCAACGTTTTCCCGCGTCCCAACTCAAGTGCCAGCATCGCAAGCACCACAATCTGCGCCGAAAACGCCTTTGTTGATGCTACGCCGATCTCAGGACCGGCATGGAGATAGACTCCGGCATCGGTCTCGCGGGCGATCGTAGATCCGACGGTGTTGCATATGCCAAAGACCGGGATCCCGCTTGCTGCGGCAGACCGCGCGGCCGCAAGCGTATCGGCGGTTTCACCGCTCTGAGAGATCACGAGGACGACATCCCCTTTCCGCAGAACGGGGGACCGGTATCGAAACTCACTGGCATACTCGACTTCAACCGGAACGCGGGCAATCGACTCCAACAGATATTCGCCCACCAGTGCGGCGTGCCAGGACGTACCGCACGCACAGATAATAATCCGATCGGCGCCCTTGAGTATATCCATGTGGTCAAGCAGACCACCGAGTTGAATACACCCGTCAGCGGTTCGTACACGGCCCCGCATCGTGTTCTCCAGAGCGGACGGTTGCTCGAATATTTCTTTCAACATAAAGTGATCGAATCCGCCCTTTTCGATCTGCTCCAGATCCCAGTCCAGGTGGTGTGTCTCCTTTCTCAGGGGTACGTTCTCGATGGTCCGAACGTCAAATCCTCTGCGCCGAATCTCTACTATTTCGCCATCATTGAGATAGACGACATCACGTGTATACTCAACGATGGGGGCCGCATCGGACCCCAGAAAATATTCATCATTTCCGACGCCCAGGATAAGAGGGCTTCCCATCCGCGCGGCGATCAACAGGTCCGGTTCCTCTCCGGAGACAATAGCGATCCCGTATGTTCCGATCACATTTAACAAGGCGTGCTGGATGGCTTCCACCAATGGAGTGGTGTCTGTTCGCATGGTCTCGATCAGTCGGACCAGGACCTCCGTATCCGTGTCTGTCTGGAATGAGTGGCCGTCCCGGAGCAACTGTTCTCTGAGCGAACTGTAGTTCTCGATAACGCCATTGTGTACCAGGGCGAAGGATCCGTCTGATGCCACGTGGGGGTGCGCATTCAGATCGTCGGGAGCACCGTGTGTGGCCCAGCGCGTGTGTCCGATTCCCAGTTTGCCCGAGAGGTCCATCGGTTCGAGCCGAGCCGCCAGACTCGCAACCTTTCCACTCGCTTTTTCGACCTGCAAGTCACGATTGACAACAGCTACGCCTGCGGAATCATACCCCCGGTATTCGAGTCGCTTCAGCCCCTTGATAAGGACATCCACCGCCTGTCGGTCACCTATATATCCAACGATACCACACACAGCTCTTCTTCCTCTCACATGGATTGATCCCCTGAAAAAATCCCCACCGGTTACGACACCGGTTCCTCAGCTACAGATCGGCCTATCGACGTCGCAATTAACCTTATTTGATGCATCAATTCTGTAAACTGCTCAAAGAACAGGGACTGTGGCCCGTCGCTTTTCGCCGATGCAGGATCAGGATGTATCTCAATCATCAATCCGTCACATCCCGCAGCAACGGCCGCCCTCGCCATCGGAATCACCTTGTTTCTCAGTCCCGTCCCGTGACTTGGATCAACGATGATAGGTAAATGACTCTTGGACTGAATGACCGGCACAGCGGAAAGGTCAAGCGTATTCCTGGTCGACCGTTCGAACGTACGAATGCCTCTCTCACACAGAATTACATTGGCATTCCCTTCGGCCATGATGTATTCGGCACTCATCAGCCACTCTTCAATTGTGGCCATCAGACCCCGCTTCAGCAGCACCGGTTTCTCGGTCTTGCCGAGTTCCTTGAGTAGGGGATAATTTTGCATATTCCGGGCACCCACCTGCAGGACATCGGCGAACGGGGCGATGGTTTCGATCCGTGTTACGTCCATTACTTCCGTCACGACTCGCAGGTCGTGTCGATCGGCGGCTTTTCTCATCATTTCGAGGCCGGGTTTTCCGAGCCCCTGGAACGAATAAGGTGACGATCTGGGTTTATAGGCTCCTCCGCGAAGAAATCGAGCGCCACAAGATGCCACGTGGCCAGCGCAGGACTCGATCTGGTCTTCGCTCTCGACAGAACACGGCCCCGCAATGACCGCTACTTCATTACCTCCGATGTCTACGTCTCCGACGGACACGATCGTATCGGAATCCCGCCACGTCCGACTGGCGAATTTATAGGGCGCCGTGACGCGGTGTACCTCGGAAACTCCATCGAGTAACTGCACGTGTCGACTATCGAATTCAGGATGCACTCCAACCGCACCCAGTACGGTGTGCTGGCTGCCACTGGACCGATGGACATCGAATCCGTGGGCATTGAGATTCTCGATAACCGCTTCGATCTGGGGCTCAGTGGCCCCCGCTTTCATCACTACGACCATAACCTTGGATATATCGGTCCGCCGATCTAGACCAGCAGAACCAGGCTGTAATTTTTCTGACCCTTTCGAAGGACCATCACTTTCTCATCCATGCAGTCTGAAACTGTAAACCGGGCGAATTCGTCGCTCTGCCTGATATTATTTACATAGATACCACCCGATCGAACGAGTCGGCGGGCCTCTCCTTTTGATGCCGTCAATCCGGACTGAGTCAACAGGTCCAGCAAGGAGACCCCGTCCTCATCAAACGAGCCACGAGGCATATCCGTCGAGGGAACGTCTTCGAAGACGTCCATGATGTCCTCGACCGAAAGAGAATCCATGGCTTCTCCGAACATCACCCGAGAGGCCTGTTCGACCCTCGTCAGCACATCCTCACCGTGTACGAGCACGGTGACCTGACGCGCCAAGGTACGTTGTGCCTCCCTGCGACCCGGATCGGCCTCCATGGCGGACTCCAGATGATCGATTTCGTCCTTCGTCAACCAGGTGAAGAACTTCAGGTAGTCGATCACATCCCGATCGTCCGTATTGAGCCAGAACTGATAAAATTTGTACGGGGATGTGCGCTCTGGATCCAGCCAGACAGTACCCGCTTCCGTCTTCCCGAATTTGGTGCCGGAGGAATTGGTAACGAGAGGAAAAACCAGACCGTGTCCTTTTCCTGACCGCAACCGTCGAATCAGATCGGCGCCAGCGACGATGTTTCCCCACTGATCACTTCCACCCATCTGAACCGTACAGCCGAACCGGTCATACAGTTCGAGAAAATCATAGGCCTGGAGCATCATGTACGTGAACTCTGTATAGGAAAGTCCATCCTCCGCAGCGAGTCGCCGCTTTACGGATTCCTTTGCCATCATATAGTTCACGGTAAAGTACTTGCCGGTATCTCTCAAAAAATCGATCATCTTCAGCGATCCGAGCCAATCCAGGTTATTTACAATCCTGGCAGGGTTCGCCTCGCAATTGAAATCCAGAAATCGTTCCAGTTGGGATCTGATACCGGCGAGATTCTCTTCTACCTTTGCGTCATCCAGAAGCTGTCTTTCCTGTGTTTTTCCACTCGGGTCGCCGATCAGCCCGGTGCCGCCTCCCACAATCGCGATCGGAGTATGACCGAAGCGCTGGAGCCGGGCCAGACCCATGATCGGGAGGAGAGATCCGACATGCAGGCTCGATGCCGTCGGATCAAAACCGATGTATACGGTCAATTTCTCTTTTTTAAACAGGTCATTCAGCTCCGGAGTGGCATCGTAGACCATTCCTCGCCATCTGAATTCGTCGAATATGTTTGGCGTACTTGTCACTATATCCGTATAAAGGGTGGCTGAAAATAAGCGGACCGTAGACAGAAATATACCCGGGGAGTTCCGCTACTTGTACCGTTCAAGAGTAAACTTCTCACCCAGATATCTTTTTCGGACCTCCGGGTCAGACGCCAGAGCTTCGGCCGTACCCTGTTTCAAGATCTTTCCCTCGTACAATAGATACGCTCTGTCCGTTATAGCAAGTGTCTCGTGTACATTATGATCGGTGATCAAGACTCCGATTCCTCTCCTCTTCAGGCCCGCTACAATCGATTGAATGTCTTCGACGGCGATGGGATCGACACCGGCAAACGGTTCATCCAGGAGAAAGAAACGAGGACGGGTCGCCAGGGCCCGGGCAATTTCGGTTCGCCGGCGTTCGCCCCCCGAGAGTGTGTATCCTTTCGATTTCCGTACCCGCTCCAATCCGAAGTCATGAATCAATTCCTCCACTCGCTCGCTCCGTTCAGACCGAGAGAGCGATTGGTATTCAAGGACGGCATTCAGATTATCCTCCACGGTCAGATGTGCAAAAATGGACGCCTCTTGCGCAAGATAACCAATACCGCGCCGGGCTCTCTCATACATCGGGAGTGTCGTAATCTCTTGATCGTCGAGAATTACGTTTCCTCCGTCCGGTCTGACCATCCCTACAATCATGTAGAACGTGGTCGTCTTTCCCGCCCCGTTGGGCCCGAGCAAGCCCACGATTTCGCCCTGTTTTACTTCCAGTTCGACGGCCTTGACTACAGATCTTTTCTTATATCGCTTGATCAGATCTGTAACTCTCAGAATCGATACCTCTGTGGGCGTCACACCTGATCCGGATTCTTCCGTAAGTGAAACCCGTCCCGACGATACGTCCCGCATTGTTTTCTGGAAAAGATCCTCGCCATCGATTTCATCTTCAGGCTCTGCAATAACCGGACTATTCGGGATCATCCGGTATGCCTGTCTCCATGCCCGCACTGCAAGATCCTCCTGCATCGATGCCTCATAGGCCTGGGCGAGTAGAACATGTGCCACCACATAGGTCGGCACCAGGTCAATAACGTCCTGCAGAATCGGGATCGCCTCCTCCGGCTCACCCTCCTTAAAATGTTCGAGCGCCCGCTCGATCTCTGCTATTGCCATCGTACACTACTTATTCCTGTTCCGGGTTCGCAGGAGGAGGGCGAATCGCTCGGACACCGATAGACTCGTTTGCGGAACGAACAGTTCATCGGAGTATCCGGCCAGATTCTGGACGTTATCAAGCTGTTCATCCGGAAAAAATGTACCCTCAACACCCGTATAGACCCGAATATCCGATGCCGCGCCATCTTGGAACGTAAGAACAATGCGATCTGCTGAGGCTCGAACGGCTCCGGTCTCTTCACCATTATCATCCTTCATGAAATATAGGGCCTCGGCATTCGGTGAAACGACCATGGTACGAATGCTGTCAGACTGAAACGATGCGACAAGCCGCCGACCCCGAATCTGTCGAACTCGTCCGGTAACCGAGTCTCTATCTGCGATAAACACCTGTCCAGTTGCGAATAGCGTATCGATGGCGCTTCCGGATCCCCTTATTTCAAGCGAATCGGCAACCACACGAGTCGAATCAATCCAGGCCGACGGAGTCCCAACCAGAATGCCGGTCGATGTCTCGGATGCCTCAGACGGATTACGCTCGTAAACCAATTCCTCTCCGGCCGCCTCAAAGGAATCACTCTCAAGGCGGACGTTCTTTTCCGCCGTGAGTCGTTCCAGGCTATCGGGAAGGGACTCGAATGTCATGCCCATCGATGAGATCCACAGCGAATCAACAGCCGTAGAATCGGAGGTGGTCTCCAGGGCGGTCACCGTTCCAGATACCCTCGTGGAGTCCTTCTTCTCGTCCGTAAAGAAGTGGTCTCCGAACAGAAGAAGCCCATCGGAAGGGGTTTCGGATGCCGCAATTCGAACGGCATCCGCCACGAGCGCTTCAGAAAATGTATTCCATCCTTCGGTGGGCACCCCGTCCGTATGGGCTGATCGACGAAAAAAGACGTGACCGTCTGCATCCATTTGATGCTCCTTTCGACGCAGGAAAAGAGAGTCGCTCTCCAGATATATGTGCTCCCGGGTGAGTTGAACCCGACCCCAAAACAGCGCTCGTTCCGTACCCGACCAGTACGTCCCGGTGTCCGCTACGAGTCGTAGGAGTGAATCTGCCAGTACCACCCCTCGATCGAATCGAGTTCTTTTTTCCCGTCCAAAATAGGTCGCCTCCGGCGCCCACATGTGGATCGTTCCATCGGTCAGTCTCACGCGTCCCTTCGCATTTCCCACCCGGTCGTCTCCGCGATAGTGCAGCAAATCGGCATAGATTGTGTCGGCATCCTGAACGACACGGACGTTTCCTTCAAACAGGTACGTATTACTTCCTTCATCACTCATCCTGTCCGCGCGCAGTCGCGTATCTCCCTGTCTCAATCTCGCGTTGATCGCCCGAAAGACCTGGACCCCGTCGACGCGTGAACCGGCCAGTGAGTCGAAGGCGATCTCGACTTCATGCGCATCATTTTCCTGTGCAGAAACCGACCTGGGAGCGGCCACTATACAGAGTACCACCGCCGCTATGTGAACGGAACGAATCATTCGCCCGCTTCGGGAATAATGACTCCGCTCACTCGACTCATGCTGAAATCGGCCAGGTCCTCATCGGCCACGAGACCGTATCCGGTAACCGTCCGATTGGGTGATACGATACGGGCGTACCCGGGTGTCCGGACGGTTCGATCTGCCTCTGTCCATACCAGATGCTCGCTTTCGAGCGTTTTTCCTTCTTTCGTCACGACTATCACCTCCCCCCGCGCAAGGAATCTCTTTTCCCGTTCATAGTACGTAATCATATTCGCATGCACAGTCGCCGACGAATCTCCGTTTGCATCAAATAGATGCACGACCACGCGTTCGAGTGAATCGCCGCCTCCGGAGAAAACGAGCCACGTACTATCGGGATGCTCGAATCTTGCCATGTACGGTGCATCCAGGTCGATCCGGGGCAATCCATCCTCACTGATTTTCAGATCAGGGTTCCAACTCTCCTGTTCCGGCCCTTCCGCAGCCTGAAGCGCCGCTACGGATGGTGTTTGCATATCGTGCGTACACGCCGAAACAGTTGCCGCGACGAACAAGACCCCCATCAACCAACCTGTTTCCCGAGAGTGAGGGAATAAGCGGGAATCCGTTCTTCGAATCTCCGATTGCTTCTGATGCCGGTTTAGAATCATTGTAGGATGGAAATGAGCCCCCGATCGGGTCGCGAGAATGATACGTCCCGGGCGGCACTAAATCTGTATCTCTTCTCCGGACCTAAGTATTCTGAATGCCGCACTGGCGGAAGGACCGCAGGAACCGAGTAAAATGGCATATTCTCGGCAGCAGGACGTCAAACGCTCGAGGTGGGAATCTCCAGACGGACCATAAACGATGGCGGCAGTTTGCGACGTCGAGTCGGTCGTTTTAGTAGTCATACTGTCCTTGACCGCGTTTACAATGGGTTTGCCGTCCGGGCGTTCCGGAGTAACGACGCATCCTACAATCAGATCTTCCAGGCCGATGGTCTGTCCCGAGGAATTAAAAATATACTCCTCACCCGGCTGGCCCAGACGGATACAGAATCTGTTTGAACCTGACCTGTCTACATCCCAGATAGAAACGGGCATTAACGACCGGAGACTGATGTAATTACAAATATCGACCACCGTGTTGATTTCAGGAAATGTACCCTCGATCGCACTCCGGAGGAGATACTCACTCGCAGGTTTACCCCTTCCCGTAGGCTTATATCGGCCGTTTCTGAAAATATCTCTCACCAGCTTCCTGAATGTATCGTCTTCATCGGAAAGACCCTCCGATCGTACTCTGACGAGCTCGGCCACCCGGTCGCGGAAGCCCGGAATCTCGACCGTCGACTCGACACCCGTTGCATATACGAGGCCAGCGACGAGTTTCTCCGGTGCATTGTGTCTGAGGGTAAACATAGATTCGTATATTCAACGTGAAACTGCCGATCAGTACTATTCCCGTCCTATATACGTGATATGGGCAAAATTTGGGTACCTAATCGGCTTTAGAATCTCCACAGACAGCCGATAATTCTGATCAGGTATTGCAGGTTTCACCATCAAATTATTTGGCCATGCAAGTGACATCAATGACTTTCGTCGTTAAACCGATTACCCACGACACTGCTGTCGTGCGCGTCGGAAAGGCGCTTGACTTCCGCAATGCTGCAGAATTCAAGACCACCGTACAGGAACAGGTACGCTCCGGCGTCCGAAACTTCATCCTCGATTTTACCGATACCGGTATTCTGGACTCTACGGGTCTGGGATCTGTGTTTTCGCTGTATCGTCAGGTCTCGCCTCTGAGTGGACAGGTTGTGTTCGCCTCGGTCTCGCGACCCGTACAGGTTGTCGTGCAACTGACCCGGACTTATAAAGTCTTCCGACAGTTCCCGACAGTAGATGCAGCTCGGGATGCCATCAAGTAGTATTGCTACACCGATAATTCCTGATCTGGACCGGTATACCGCGATGGAGATCACTCAACAGTGCTTCAAGGAGTTGAACGTCGTAATAGACGATCTGCACGATGCGTTTTCCGTATGGGAAGCGAACGGTGCATTCTCTCCGCATCTCGATGTTGAGACCATTCAGCTGATGAAGCTGGCTGTCCACGAGTGGGTGGCCAATCTCGTCCAACATGCCGATTTTAATGATCGGGAGCCGAATATTCTCCTGGATGTGTTTCCGAACGGACGGAGTGTCCGTTGCGTGATTCAGGACAATTCCGAAGGCTTCGACGCTGCCGATCAGTTAAAGAAACGCATGGAAAACCTGGAGCCGTATCCCGAGCGTGGGATGGGACTCCTTATGCTCAACGCCGCGACAGAGTATTTCAAGTATCAACGAGCTGTTGACGGTCTCCATCGACTGGAGTTCTCCGTTTCATCCGACCTGGACCCATGGCTGAACCTTCCATTTTAATTGTAGAAGACGAGCATACGCTTCGTCGCCTTCTGGAGTATCGACTCGGAAAGGCCTACAACGTCCGCACAGCGGCGAACGGGGAAGAAGCGCTTGATCGTATTGCCGAGGGGCTCCCCGATTTGATCATTTCCGACATTATGATGCCGAAAATGGACGGGTTTGCGTTACAGGCCGCCGTACAGGAAAAGAAGGAGACGCGAACCATCCCGTTTATTTTTCTGACGGCCAAAGCGGACGAGCAGAGTCGGCTGAAGGGTCGCAGAACGGGTGTCGATGACTATATCACGAAGCCGTTCGATATAGATCAGTTATTGACCAGGGTCGAACGTCTGCTCGACCGTACCCGACAGTTTCAGACGCAACTTGACGCCCGGATCGGACAGGAGTTTTCGAATAAACTCATGCCCAAGAAACTACCGGATGTCGATGGATACGACGCATATTTTCACAATACGCCCAAGGAGCATGGGGGTGGAGATATTTTCGATTGGACGGAAACCAAGCCGGGTACCTATTTCATCACGATCGGCGATGTGATGGGAAAAGGCCTTCAGGCGAAGTTCTATGCGTTCAGCTTCCTCGGCTATCTCAGAAGTACCCTTCATACCATGTTGCGGTCTTCCAGCTCTCCCGCCGAATTAATGAAGAGGGCCAATCAGGTCATGATGGATGATCAGACGTTGGAAGACACGTTTGCTTCTCTCCTGGTGATTCGTTGGGAACCGGAACGAAATATGATCACGTACGCAAATGCCGGACATTGTCGGCCGGTGCTGTGTACTCCGAAGGGTGCCGAAGTCGTAACATACTCCGATATCCTACTCGGTCTTGACCAGAATGCGGAATTCAAGGATACGTCACTGGTACTGTCTCCAGGTTCGGCAATCATCGCCTACACCGACGGTATTCTGGAGCAGAATATGAATTCGGGTGAGCAACTCGGTGAAGCGGGTATTCTCAAGGCGGCAGACGCAGCGTATGGCTCCAAACAGCCCGTAGAACGAATGATCAGTCACGTAATCGATGATTCGGCTGTTCCGGAATTCGGTGATGACGTGTTGATATTCTGGCTGGAACGCATGGCTACCAAAGAACGACATACTCCACGGTGGTTCTCTCCATTCGGTGAAACGTCGGAAGAATCCAGCGCGCTGTAGCCCCCACGTCGCTGTAGTCCCCCACGTCGCTGTAGTCCCGCGCGTCGCTGTAGTCCCGCGCGTCGCTGTAGTCCCGCGCGTCGCTGTAGTCCCACAAACCGGGAACGAATAATTCCCTTGTTTGTCATTCTTTCGAAGAGTTCCTTGTA
>CAYLHF010000001.1:63613-83545 GCA_964383365.1 uncultured Rhodothermales bacterium
CAAACCGGGAACGAATAATTCCCTTGTTTGTCATTCTTTCGAAGAGTTCCTTGTAGCATCAGTCGGAACGGGCTCCCGCGTCACTCCACGCTTCACAATCCGAACGTTTCCATTTTTAAGATCTTGACACGACACTTCTATGCCGGGAGGGTTCTTACTCCTGCGCTTATCCTGTTTCTTCTCGCCGCCAGTGGGTGCCGGGATTTCGGTGTCAACGACCCGACTGCTGAGGAGGAACCGGGAAGCAAACAGTTTGAAATCGGCTTCGACACAGAATTCGAAATGGCCGTAGGAGACATCGTATCCCTAGCGGGGACGGGACTGGACATCGAATTCACGCTGATTACAGAAGATTCCCGCTGTCCCGCGAACGTACAATGTATCCAGCCGGGAAAAGCGGGCATTCTGCTGACGGTCACCGACGAACATCAACAGCGGACACAACTCATTCTGCTGATACCCGGCCTGGTCGCTACGCCGTATCGTTTGAATTCGATCATTCAGCACAAGGGTCAGCGTTTTAAACTCCTGCAGTTGAATCCGTACCCCGTCGACGGCGTGCAGTCACAGGAAAAAGATTTTCGGGCCCTGATCATCGTCGAGTCGTAGTACGATTCACGCGTAATTCCATCGGCAGAAGGGCTGAATTCAGCGGTACTGGGTGTATCTTTCCTTCCAGATCGGCAGACAACCTGTCTCGCTGCAGCGTCTCGATCTGATCAATCCGCATACCAGCATTTACCGATAGATACCATGGCCGTAGAACGAACATTAGCTATTCTAAAACCGGACTGTGTCCGAAAAAATCTGACAGGCGAAGTCATTCGTCGCATTCAGGATGCCGGTTTTCACGTCTGTGCGCTCCGGATGGTTCAGTTATCGAGAGCCGAGGCCGAGGGGTTTTATGCGGTACACGCAGGCAGACCCTTTTTTGGTGAGTTGGTAGACTTCATGACCAGCGGTCCGTGCGTGCCTATCGTACTGGAGAAAGAGAACGCCGTGAGCGACTATCGTCTGCTCATCGGAGCTACGGATCCTGCCGAAGCAGACGCCGGAACGATCCGTCACGACTTCGCCGACAATAAGGGTCAAAATATAGTTCATGGTTCTGATTCAGAAGAAAACGGACGTATCGAGGCGAACTATTTCTTTGCCGAACACGAAATCGTCAACAACGCAAGCTAAGAGAACGTGGAGACCGGCTTCCACCGTGGTCGGCTTCTCCCATGTTTTTTCGCTGTGGTGTCTACTGCCTGGCCTTCTCCTGGTCACGACAGGTTGTCGATCCCGGGACCGGCTCGCGGCTGATTCGGCCGTAAAGACAGGAGCAGAAGTCCTCGCGTCTGCGGGATTCGGACAACTCTCCGGGATGCGGGTCGGACTCATCGCCAATCAGACGACACGCGTTGACTCGACATCACTCATTGACCTGTTGGCGGGCGATTCCTCCGTCCATCTCGATGCCCTGTTTGGTCCCGAGCATGGCTTGAGAGGCCTGGCGCAGGCTGGCGAATCGGTCGTCGACGATAAAGACGTGAAAACGGGGATCCCCGTATACAGTCTGTTCGGAGAACGGTCAGCTCCGGATTCCACCGTGCTGAGTACGCTCGATATTCTCGTCTTCGACATCCAGGACGTTGGATCCCGATTTTATACGTATATCTCCACGATGGGTCGTGCGATGCAGGCCGCTGCCAGGGCCGGACTACCCTTCATGATCCTCGATCGTCCAAATCCACTGGGTGGCGTTCGGGTAGATGGATATGTACTGGAGCGGGGAAATCGATCGGGGGTCGGCCTGTATGAGATTCCCATCCAGCACGGCCTGACGGTTGGTGAACTCGGTCAGATGATTCAGGCGGAAAAAATGCTTCCCGGACTGGAAGGGTTGGACCTTCGAATCGTCCCGATGAAAGGGTGGCGGCGTGATATGCTCTGGTCTGACACCGGACTCGACTGGGTCCCGACGAGTCCAAATATTCCCACGTTCGAGACCGCACTCGTCTATGCGGGAACGTGTTTCTTCGAGGGCACGACAGCCAGCGAAGGACGGGGCACCCCGGAACCCTTCCTGAGTATAGGTGCGCCCTGGCTTCCGGCCGGTGACCTGGTGGCGAAATTAGCCGAAGCCGCTCTTCCGGGAGTCACGTTCAAGACCGGCCTCCTCGAGCCGGTCTCGATCCCGGGCAAATCCATGCACCCGCGATTTGAGGGAGACTCCTTCGATGGAATCAGGATTCATGTCTCCGATATCAGTGCCTATCGCCCGATGCGGGTGGGTGTTGAAATCCTGGTTGATGCCTTCCGCGTAACGCCTGACAGTCTCCGCGACCGATTTCTCTCCGGGAGATGGCTCCGTCTTCTTGCCGGCACCGATCGGCTGGAAACCGACATCCGGAACGGATTATCGGCAGAATCTATCGTGGATTCGTGGTCCGACGAAGTCGCGGACTTTAGCAACCGGCGCTTACCGTATTTGTTGTACGGCGAAACTCAGGATCCACTCTCCGAATCCGTCCGTGGCTTGTAGAGAATCGCGTAGATGATTTCGAGGTATCCTCCGAGAAGAAGAAGCGGAGCGACGTAAAGCGAAATAAATCCATCTACCTGGTTGTCCATACGCATGATGACGTAACCCAGAACAATCACAGCGAGTCCGGTGAGGAGCAGGATATAATTCATCCTTCCAAATACCGTCGTGATCGCTTTCGAGCCCTTCGAGGATCTCGTACCCGATCTGCTTCCCTGTCTCTGTCTACTCTTTTTTGCCATTATCAATGCGGTTCCACAACGAAAAGAGGTTCTCTTCCTACTGGATCGTCTCTTGCGACGGCAAACCAGATCGGTGAACTTCTGTTCCGTCTGAATCACACGAGGCATTCCGAGTTGACGTGATGAGTTGTAGATTGCCAGCCCGATCAAGAACGCTCGACCGGGCTTGCCACTCCTACCATCTCCGAACCATGCCGACTCTCCTTCGAAATACGCTTGTGGGCCTGGGAGTATTTGCTCTGCAGTGGCTCATACTGGGGCGGCTCACCCTGTGGGGATCCTATCCCGATGTGGTTCTGCTGTTTGTCGCGTGGATGGGACTGCGTCACGGACGACAGACGGGGGCTGTCTCCGGGTTTGTCGCTGGATTTCTCATGGACGCCGTTTACGGAACCTGGGGCCTCCATATGCTCGTGAAGACAATTGTTGGCTTCGCCGTCGGATTGTTTCCCTACGCCGAGAGAGAGTCGATTGTCATCGTTCCCCGACAAGCGTTTCTGGGAGGGCTCGTTATTGCACTCGTCCATAACGGCCTTTTTGTCACGTTGTTGGCGCTACAGGAAGGCGCTCAAAATTCTTTTCTGGTCACCGGGCTCTGGCTCGGATCGGCCCTGTACACCGGAATTATATCGGTTCTGGTCTCGCTCGCCGGCGATCAGTAACAGGCGTCATACCATCCGGACTGCAGCTTTCAGGACATCGGCGAATACACCCGAGGCCGTGATGTCCGGTCCGGCACCGGCTCCGCTGATGACCAGCGGTGCATTCGAATAGCGCCCGGTAGAAAAGACAACCATGTTGTCCGATCCCTTGAGGGATACAAACGGGGAGTCCTCGGTCAGGACGGTGACACCTACGCGACACCGATCGCCGTCCATCGTCCCTACAAAATGAAGCGTGCCCTCCGCGGCTCGTCTCGCCCAGGCGTCGTTGTACTCGGAAAGACGGTCCATGAACGCATCGACGCTCAGCTCACGCAGTTCTTCCGGGACGAGTGACTCGACCTCGATATCGGCGCGCTCGATGCGGTGACCCGCCTCTCGCGCCAGCGTCAGAATCTTGCGCGCGACATCCTCGCCACCGAGGTCTTCCCGTGGATCAGGCTCCGTGTATCCGTGTTCTCGTGCCGACGAGACGGCCTCTGAAAACGTCACGCCTTGCCGCAACTGATCGAACACAAATGCGAGTGTACCCGAAAGGACTGCATCAATCCGATGAATCACATCTCCCGAACGGACCAGATCCCGAAGGGTGGAGATGACCGGCATCGCTGCTCCTACGGTTGTTTCGTAAAGAAACGGCACATCCCGATATCGGGATAACGACTGCAGGAGGTCATAGTATTCGATCGGGCCGGTATTGGCCTTTTTATTGGGAGTAACAACGGCGATACCGTTGCTTAACAGTGTATGATAGTGCTGAGAAATAACCGACGAGGCAGTTGCGTCAATCACCACCAGCCGCTCGAGGTGACTCTCGACCAGCCGCTGGATCAGCGATTCTACGTCCATCGGTTCACCGTTCTCCAACAACCGGTCAACAGCATGGTTAAACTCAATACCTTCCGGCTCCCAGACCAGACGCGACGAATTGGCCAGACCCGCCAGACGCAAGTAGATGCTCTCCTGTTCGCAAAGAGCATCGACTCGATTCGAACAGATCTTTAAAAACTCGCGGCCAACCACACCCGGTCCGATCAGGAAAAGATGAAGTCGCTCCATCGAGCGGGCAAATGCCTCGTGCAGCGTCCGGACGGCCCGCTCGTTGTCAGATGCTGCCACCACCGCACTGATATTGGTTTCTGCTGCTCCCTGCGCTATGGCCAGCACATTGATGTTGGCACGACCCAATGTCGAAAACATCCGCCCGGCCAGACCCGGCTGCATACGCATCTGGTCCCCCACTACGGATACGACCGCGCAGTCCCTCGTCGCCGAGATACCGGAAATATCTCGCCGACCCAGTTCCAACTCGAATGCATCGTTGAGTGTCTCCAGGGCCAGGTCTGTTCGATCAGAACGGACGCCGACACAGATGCTCTGCTCGCTCGATGCCTGCGAGATTAACAGCACGTTGATCTCTTTCGAGGCCAGTGCCGAAAACATCCGGGCGGAGATGCCCGGTACGCCCATCATACCGGCGCCTTCCAGCATGAGGAGCGAAATGCCTCTGACAGACGTCACCGCCTTCACCTCCCCACCTCCCGTGGAGTCTGTCCAGATCAGAGTCCCCTCCGATTCAGGATTCAGCGTGTTACGGATCTGGAGTGGAATAGCCTTCTCACGAATAGGCCTCATCGTCCTGGGATGAAGCACTTTAGCCCCGAAGTAAGCCATCTCCGCGGCTTCCTGATAGCTCAGTTTGGGCAACGTGAACGCGACCGGAACGATACCCGGATCGGCGGACAGGACCCCATCTACGTCGGTCCAGATCACGACTTTTCGTGCCTTCAGACACGCACCCAGGATCGTCGCCGTATAGTCCGACCCGGATCGACCAAGCGTGGTGACGGCCCCTCGTGCATTGGTTGCTATAAAGCCGGTAACGACAGCGATTTCCTGGTCGGGGAGGTCGTCGAATTGCTCCCTGACCAGGGTCTCCGTGGCGGCAAGGTCGACATTGGCCTCCCCGAACGAATCGTCTGTCCGGATGAGGCGTCGACTATCGTACGCATCGGCGCGGTATCCGGCCTGCCGAAATGCGGCTGCTACCAGTGGGGCCGACAGACGCTCTCCGAGACCCATTATCGCATCGCGGGATCGGGGCGTACATTCGCGGAGCAGGTATACGCCGTGGAGCAACTCTGACAATTCGGATAGAATCCGGCCGATGTGACCGTACAGATCACCGCGAGATTCATCACCCACCTGATCGGCGATATCTCGGTGCCGTCGGTCGAGTTCTGTTACTACGTCAGAATACGACTCATCTCTTGATAGAGCCCGTTTGAGGGCGGTATCCAGATCATTAGTAACGCCACCAAGAGCGGATACAACCACAATAATTCGTGGCCTGTCTGCGGTCAAAGCCGCATGTGGTTCCGACGAAATCCCGTCGGGCGTCTCCACGTCAGACGCAGACTGCTCTCCTGCGCTTCCCTTCCCGTCGGTCACGAGCTTGACGACGTTCGCGATCCGATCGGTTGTGGCTACAGAAGTCCCACCGAACTTGTAAATCTCCCAATTCGAGTATGTATCCAACCGTCTTTGAACTCCTGTTGTTCGTCTCTCAAAAAATGAGTGAGGAAGATACGGACTGTTTGATGGACGAATACAACGCGTCACCCATTATGAATAGATGGTGGAACACCCGAACCCGCTGGCAGCGCGTTTGCCTGCGTGGCCGAGAAATCCGTATTTTCGTCGGCCGGTTCGCTCACTGTCGGAACAGATTCGATGTTAGATCCCGTCAGCTCTTTGCCTGACAGACTGAGAGCGAACCCTTACCGGGGCTATAGCTCAGTTGGTAGAGCGCTTGAATGGCATTCAAGAGGTCAGGAGTTCGACTCTCCTTAGCTCCACATCAATAAAACGGCTCAGGAACGGCGAAAATGCTGATTCTGAGCCGTTTTTTGTTATTCGCATTTCTCGGCGACGTGCTCGCTGCCCCGACCTTCTGATCACGGCAACCCATCCCATCCTCCACGCGATTCGTCCCAAAGACGGGCACAAATCGGTGGTGTCGTGAATTCGCGAACAGTAGAGAAATAATACTGAAAACGAATTCCCTGCGACAAGCCTCATGAGAGTTAATTCTACTGAATCCCGCAGACGCTGCCCCAGACCCCATTTTTGGTGTATCGTTCTGAACCCGAACTGGCTCTTTGCAATCACCGTTATGGTGATGTTTCCTGCAACGGTCTCCTCGCAAACCTTTACGCGGACAAGCGTTGGCCCGCATGTGACCGATTCAGGGCAGTCGATGGGAGTCGTCTGGGTAGACTACGACGGTGACAGCGACCTGGATATATTTGTTGCGAACGGGAATACGTCGAGAGAATCAAACGCATTGTACAGAAACGACGGCGCTGGTAATTATTCATCTGTTGATGCGGGTGCCCTCACGACTGATCTCGGATTAACCAACGGCAGCACGTGGGGAGATTTCGACGGTGACGGGGACCAGGATGCGTACATCATTACGCGCCGTCTGACCGGTGGCGGGAGCAGCCTGAATACGTTCTATCGAAACGAGGGAGGCGGGTCATTCTCGCGCGTTGACTCGTCGATTCTCTCGACCGATACCGGCAACAGCAACAGTTCCAGCATGCTTGATATCGATCGAGACGGCGATCTGGATCTCTTCGTGATTAATTTCGGTGAACCAAACTTCCGCTACATCAATGACGGTACCGGGCAGTTTCAGCGGGTCTTTTCCGGCTCGGAAACGTCGACTTCGAGCCTGTCGGCGGTCGGTATCTGGGGAGACGCAGATGACGACGGAAATCTAGACCTGTATGTAGCAAACACGGGTAATACGGCCAACAATTTCTTCCGGAATCAGGGTGACGGATCCTTCGTCCGTATCACGGATGGGGACTTTGTTAATCGAAGCGGTAGTACGCTGGGAGGTAGTTGGGGAGATTATGACAACGACGGTGATCTGGATCTCTTCGTCGCGAATTTTCTTGGCCAGAATAACTTCCTCTTCGAGAATAATGGGGACGGTACGTTTAACACGGTTTCGTCGGGACCCGTCGCAACCGACGGGGGCCGATCTGTGGGAAGCGCGTGGGTCGATGTCGATAACGATGGAGATCTCGACCTCCTGGTCACGAACGACGGTGAACGAAACGCTCTGTACGAAAATAACGGCCTGGACGGGTTTTCAAGAAGAGACTCCGGAGACTTCGTGTCCGATGCGTCCGCCACGTTCGGTCTGGCCTATGCTGATTTCGACAATGATGGAGACGTAGACGTGTATGCGGCTAATCGTGATGGAAGTCCCAATTCGTTTTTTATCAACGATGGCAATACGAACCACTGGTTCAACGTCGCCCTCAAGAGCACGGTATCAAACCCCGCTGGAATCGGGTCCCGGGTTCGGGTCCTCACGACAACCTCCGGACAATCCAAATGGCAGATGCGGGAAATTGTCTCTCAAACGGGCTACAACGGACAGAGCAGTCTTCGCGCGACATTCGGACTGGGAGATGCATCGACCGTCGATTCACTCATCGTGGAGTGGCCGTCAGGAAAAAAGGACGCATACACGACCCTGGCAGCCGATCAGTTCTTTACCGCCACCGAGGGAGAGGCACCTGTATCCGTAACTGTAGAAGAGGAACGAGACGAGATTCCGGCTTCGTTCGCCGTCGTCTCCACGTTCCCCAATCCCTTCAGCGAACGGACCAACATCTCCGTTCAGCTCTCTACTGCGGGTAGTGTTACTATCGACATTTTCGATGGACTGGGTAGACATGTACTGCGTCCGGTCACCGATCGTTTTCTCAGGATCGGTCCGGCCTCCTTTTCCGTAGGGGCATCGACCCTACCGGGATCCGGTGTCTTCTATTACCGGGTGACGTTCCGTGATATGGAAGGTCGCATACGAATCCTGACCGGTACGCTTGTTTCAGTAGATTGAATGCGGCACCGGTCTCAATGCTTGCCGGAGGCACCCAGCGTCATGTATGACCGGGATGTAAGACGCGGATGAGCTTCGCGAAAGGCTGTCATCTCATCTTCCCACTGGGCATCATCAAGCGCTTGCATGACGTGTCGTTCAAGGATGACGTGCTCGCGGTATCCCAGTACTTCCTGAAATAAATTCAGGCGATACATGAGCGTGACCATGAGTATAAAAACCAGTGCGAGCATACCGTATTGATGATTGAATCGACCCCCGGTTCCATTTTTCTTTCGTTCCTGCAGGTCGTACGTTGATCCCGAATGAATGTGTCGAACTCAGCCCGTCAGGTATACGCAATTGCCCACCGAAAACAACATCGCCATTCTGGACAAGGGCGTAGAGGTGTGGAATGCCTGGAGAGAGGAGAATCCAGATTCTATTCCGGACCTCTCTGGAGCGGATCTGACCGGTCGCAATCTCGACGGCGTTAACTTCGACGGCGCCTGTCTCCGGGGGATCTTTCTGACGGTGTCAGAAATGGATCATGCCACACTCATCGGGGCCGATCTGACGGATGCGAATCTGACCGGAGCCGATCTGACAAGTGCCCGTTTGGAGGGCGCATCCCTATCGAAAGCCGATCTGAGCTATGCTACACTCACACATGCCCACCTGGTAGATGCTGATCTGTCGGGAGCCCGACTGGTCGAGACCATTCTGTTCAACGCGGACATGCAGCGCGTCTCCCTGGCTTCTGCCTACATGCGGGAAACCATCCTTACCGGTGCCAATCTGACGGGAGCCGACATGAGCGGTGCGACGCTTCGGGGAATCATCCTCGATGGAGCCATCCTGCCCATCGGCATGCCGGAAAACGTTCCACTTGGTGAGAAATGAGGTAGCCGCGCCTGTAGGCTGCGGTCGGAACCTCCCGCGCGGCTAGCGAAACTCAGCGAAGGACGGTCGTTCCCGGCACAGCCAGGTCTCATTTCTTGAACCAGTGTTTTGCCTCCGTCCAGTGTACGGGGTCAAAGAAATGATCATCCAACGGCGCGTCAGGACGCATATTGAAATAAAGTTCTTCCAGTGTCAGCGTTGAATCGGCATAGAAGAGAACCTCCGGAGAAATCCACCCTCCTCCCAGTTTTTCGTACTTATTGAACTGTACGTCCTGACGAATCGACTGGTTTGGACCCACATTCTGAAGCATTCGAACGAAATACAATCGCTCTTTATCGATCCAGAACTGATTGGACGGCTCATCATCTGTATCCGAACCTATGACATATACGGGTCGATCCTGCCACGTAGATTCGTGGATTTTCGTGAGATCAAACCCGAGCGAATCCAGCTTGGATACGGCCTCTTCCGTAGGTAAAAAATAGACATCGAAGCCGAGGATGAGTAGCGGGTGGAACGTCGGGCGGGCGTTGACCTGCGTGCCATCGTTATAGACATAAATCGAGTCATTTCGAAAGAGCAACACATTGCCCGAAGTATTTTCGCCAATATCGATCCGAAGCTTCCCGGGCAAATCCATCGCCTCCAGCCACGTGGTCGTATCGATCACTCCATCCGGTCGGTGCTGAATGGACGTCTGAACGAACGTGAGCGTCCGGTACCAGTAGCCGTCATACTCTGCTTTCATGGCACTGAGTACCGCTTCGCCGGAATCGAGGGAAGCAGTGTCTTCGGTCGAACTGCAGGCCGACAGGCCGATAAAGAGCATCAATAAGGGAATCAACAGCCGTTTCATGTTTTCGAGCGATAAAAGAATGTATGCAGAGGGCATGATGTACCCGTTCACCTGGCTAATGTATAGGTGTACTTCAGGAGGAACGTCTGGCTGGCGGTCGTCGGAAGCGTCGGGACTTCCCGGAATCGATCGGCATTCAGATTCTGATTGAATACGAGCCAGAGATCATTTCCTTCCCTGAAGTTATAGCGAAACCGGACATTTGAGGTCAGCAGATCGGCCGATCCGTTGTACTGAAAAAATGAATTGAGTGATACCTTGCGATTGAACCCTATCTGCGTCCGGAACCCGACGAGATGAACATCGGCACGCTGGTCCCGATCGGGAAAACTCAGGCGGCTGTACTGGTAGGTCGCGGATAGCTCGACGTGATTCGAGAGGCTGATTGTCGGCGACATATTTACCTGAGTGCGCCAGCCATCGTAGAAAGATCCAAAACTGAGTTTGTTATTCCGGCCACGAATCAATGATCCATCGGGGAAATTATACGATACCTCGGCTGTCGCGAACGTGTAGCGCCCCACTGGAACCGAGGTGTTCTCGGGAAAACTTAATTCGTCCAGGAGATCCTCGACCTCAAGTGAGGTAGATGTCCGAATTTTCGCACCGGATTTCATATCGATGTTCCATGAATGCGAGGCACGAAGGGATTCGAGCGATCCGTCCGTGTTTCGGTAAAACGAGCTCACGAAAACGGACGGCGTTATTTTTCGGATGGACGATTCTTCCGACGTGAACCATCCGTACGAGAGATCGGCGAAATAGCTCTTGAAATCTCGCCTTCGAACGAAACCGATACCGGGATTGTAATCTTTACCTGTGTACGTGAGGGCAGAGTTGAATCCAAAACCGATGTCTCCTCTTCGTTCGAGTTGAACCCGGGCGAAGGACGCGTGGAGAAAGTCAAACTCGTCCGATTCGAGCGGCTCGTTCTCCGTCGACTGTACCCACTTGGTCGTGAGGAAGCCACGTTCTGAAAGCTTGAAGATGCCATCGAGTCCGTATGCGACATTATAGCTTCCGTCGTCACCAAGACGGGACGTGAACATCATGCCGGCGTACGACTGGGCATTGATCAGTCGCCGTCGCAGGCGAAGAACGCCGAAATTTTCGGAGGGAGTTTCACTCGCGGATTCCGTCTGCATATTCAACATGCCGACATCCCAGGCGCCGAGTCGACCGACGAGGCGCCCTCCGCCCAGAATCCGGACGGGACCGTCGCTGTTGAGCCCGATATTCCGGCTGTGGAAGAGTCGATCCGACCGACCCGTAGAAAAATTGAATATTCCCGCTCGCTCCTGAAAAAATTGTCTCTTCTCCGGGAAAAAGAGAGAAAATCGCGTCAGATTCACCTGTTGGTCGTCTGCTTCGACCTGAGCGAAGTCCGTATTTACGGTAGCGTCCAGCGTCAGGTTATTCGAGAGGGCATATTTCACATCGAGGCCGACCTGTTGATCGTTCACATTACGATTACGGTAGGCGGTCTCCGATGAATTCAGTTCGGCAGCTTCTCCCAGACCCCCACTCACGTACGGGGTAATGTAGACGGGGAGTGTATTCTCTACGTTTTCCAGAATGATGGTCCCCGCCTGGGACGGCTTGGCGAAGCCCATCCCCCAGTTGGGCGGAATGGCCGGATAAATGTGGCGCTCACTCGAATGGGCAATGAATCGATAGGCAATCAGGCCCATCTCAACCCGCGAGTCTTTTGTCTGGAATCCGAGGCTTGAAAGTGGAATACGCATCTCGACGTTCCAACCGGTAGACGTTACCTGGGTCTCAACATCCCAGTAGGTATTCCAGCTACTGTTCACCACACTTCCAAACGCACTACCTCCTGAGAACTCTGCGTCGTTTGTTACCGCATTATCGTTCCTTATGCCGGCAGGTGTAGTCATGAACCAGAGGGCATTCTCGTTATCATCGAACGTATCCAGAATGATGGAAAAAACATCATCGCCGCTGTATCGATCCCTGTACAGCGAATTGGATCGGATACCTCCGGGATGCTTTTCTTCAAATTGGCCGGACGCGTAGAGATAGTGATCGTCATAAGCGATTCGCATCTCAGAGGATTCCGTCATTTCGCCCTCAAATACCGGCTGATACTGGATCAGTGGTAACGGAGTGATGGCGTCCCAGGCCGCTTCGGTCACGGCCCCGTCAAGCGTAATCGGTCCCTCCATTCGCTGAAGTACGAGACCGCCTTGATCCTGTGCAGATACGGTCCGAGGTAGAACCACGATCGACAACAGGAAAAAAATAATCAGGATACAGCGAGAAGAACGGGGTGCGAAGTCCGCAGGTCGAAAGCCCATGGGCATTTTTCAGTAGCGTGGAATGGATGAATCGATTTCTTGAGACCAGGCGAGCAGGCCTCCTCTGAGGTTGAACGCTCTGCTAAATCCAGCCTCTATCATAACGGAAACTGCTCTCGCCGATCGCGCACCACTGCGGCAGACAACAACGATTTCACGGTCTCTGTATTCGGCCAGATCGTCGAGACGTCCCGGTAGTTCCGCGAGTGGCACGAGCATTCCACCGATATTGGTCAACTCGAATTCCGTGGCCGTTCGAACATCAAGAATGAGTGTATCCGATTTCCGTTCTTTTCTTTCTTGAAGTTCGAAGACGGTCAGTTCCGGTATGGGAGATCGGCGTTCCGATGTCGGGGCGGCGCCAACAGACCCTGTTCCGCAGAATGCATCATAGTCGATCAGGGAGGTCTGCGTGGGATGGGCACCACAGATCGGGCAGTCCGTATTCCGATCAACTTTCAGCGTCTTGAACGACATGGCCGCTACGTCCACGAGTAGCAGGCGACCGGTCATCTGGTCCCCGATTCCAGCAGCCATTTTTATGACTTCGGCGGCCTGAAGCGACCCCAATATGCCCGGTAGAATACCCAGGACACCGCCTTCGGCACAGGATGGAATCATTCCCGGCGGTGGTGGCACCGGGTACAGACACCGATAGCACGGACCGTCCGGCGCCCCGAAAACGGACAACTGGCCCTCAAAGCGGTAGATGGAAGCGTACACGTTCGGCTTACCGGAAAGAATGCAGGCATCGTTTACGAGATACCGCGTGGCAAAATTGTCCGTACCGTCCGCTACAATATCGTACTCCCCGATAATTTCGAGGGCATTCCCGCTCGTCAGGCGCGTGTCGTATGATTCAAATCGGACGGTCGAATTCAATCTTCTGAGCCGCCGGACGGCCGCGTCCACTTTCTTCCTCCCGACGTCTTCTTCATCAAATAGAACCTGGCGTTGAAGATTGGACGCATCGACGATATCAAAATCAACAATACCGATGCGGCCGAGACCGGCAGCTGTCAGATACATCAGGAGGGGAGATCCAAGCCCTCCGGCTCCCACTACCAGGACGGACGTCCTCTTGAGGCGTTCCTGACCATCCTGGCCCACTTCGGGAAGAAGCAGATGGCGGCTGTACCGGGCGAGTTCTGCCGTTGTGAGCATTAGCGGTTGACGGACGAGTGCGGGAGATCGTGTGAGAAACTACGCCAGAAGTACCCTCCGATGCATCCTTTGATTACGGGTCACCGGATCGACACGGTTGCACCCCAGATAATAATTGTCGAACATCCTGCCCGATGCTTCACCTGGTGTCAATCGTCGGGCCGGTATACGGATATAAAGGGGATTGGTCCCGTGGCTCCGGATCAGGGATAGACCAAAAAAGTCATGACCGATGCGATGTACGTACTTGGATTCCTGAGCGGCATAGTCGTCGTTTCGGAATGGCTTGTTCGAAATACATTTTTCAAACACATCGGAACGGCCACGATGGTCATCCTGGTGACGGCCGTTTTCGCCAACATCGGTGTTCTTCCTGCCGGGTCAACAGAAGCAAGACCCGTCGCGGCGTACGATTTTATATTCTCGACCATCGCCCCGCTGGCCATTTTCCTCTTACTCCTGCCTGTGAGTCTCAGAGATATCAAGAAGGCAGGTTTTCCCATGATCGGAATGTTTCTGGTCGGATCTCTGGCTACATCCGTTGGCGTGTTCACCGGCATGTGGATCGTGAATGGACCGGAGACCATCGGGCCGCTTTATCATGCCATCGGGGGCATGTTCGTCGGGACGTATACGGGCGGAAGCGTCAATTTCAATGCGGTGGCCCTTCATTACGATGTCGTCCGAGATGGCGTGTTGTACGGGGGCTCCGTTGTCGTAGATAATATCCTCACCATGATCTGGATCGTGGCGACACTGGCGATTCCCAGACTCTTTGCCCGGGTCTGGCCTGTAAAGCACGCGGCCGAGAGGGAGGATATCGGGGAAGCGACACTGGGTATCGAGGTAGACACGGAAACCATCCACCCGATAGATATCGGGATGATTCTGGGACTCGGATTCATGGCCGTCTGGGCTTCGGATCAACTGGCAATATTCCTTGCACCGGTGCCTTCCATTATCATCCTGACCGTCATAGCCCTCTTACTGGCCCAGATCCCGGCAGTATCCCGAATCGCCGGAATCCGCGTTATCGGGATGTTTGCCGTGTACATTTTTTTGTCCGTCATCGGGGCGTTCGCAGACATCGGAGCCCTCGCCGGTCTTGGCTCGCTCGGCATAACGCTGTTGGTTTTCACGTCGGTGACGGTCCTCGTGCACGGCTTGATCACGTACGGCGTTGCATTGATGCTCCGGATAGATCCGGTTATAGCCTCCCTCGCGTCTCAGGCCAATGTAGGGGGCGGCACGTCTGCGCTGGCGCTCGCCCGAAGTCTGGGTCGAGAAGATCTGGTCCTTCCGTCGGTACTCGTCGGGTCGCTGGGAAATGCTATCGGGACGTTTCTCGGGTTCTGGATGGCCGAACAGTGGATGCATCTGCTGTAGGAGGCTGGATTCTACTCCTTCCGCGGATCGCAGGACGGGATAATCCGCTCTCGAACGCCCGCACCCAGTCATTAGCTCTCGATAATCGACTGCGCTGGATATGAACCGAATCGAGTCCGATCCATCCGCGCTCGGAGAGTTCAGATCCGGATAGAACAGCCTCGTCCGAAGCCATGCGACCGGCTTCAAATCGACCGGCCACGGTGAAACACGTCGGGTAGAGTGAAACCAACAGATAAGCCGCGTCGATCATCCCGCGCTTTGACCCTCCGCCGCGGATGCGATACAGTGAGTCGAACCGGCCATATACGAGAACGATTGCGTCGCGTTCGCTTGTTTCGCGCTCGTATCGTCCGGTAAACCGGACACCGATCCGCCGGCCTCGATGGATAAACATCAGATCGACATACTCCTCTCCATTCGGCGTCCGGATCCAGATGTCCGACTGGATTTCTACGCCGGTTCGGGACCACCGCGCCAGCCATCCCGAAAGCCGCTCGAGGCAACTACTGGTTTCAGCAACGGGATCTGTTGCGAGATCTACGTTCATTTTGGCCGCATCGCCCGTCCGGGACAACCAGTCTATTGTTGGCCATGCGCTTACCCGTACCATCGTTTTCTCCGTTCTGATCTTTGTTTCGTTCGGAGCAAAACTACCTGCGGGGCTATGACACATTAGTGTCACAGCCCCGCATAATATTTTCTAATTCGTTGTCTACCTTATAGTTACAGTCAATACGAGTTCAATTGCCTCCACTTCTGAACAGGAGTAGCTCTGAAGAACCTCCCAGGGCATTGAGGATTCTGGACGTCCGACTGAGTTCCGGAAGAGCTATTTGTTGCAGGTCTATATCCCCGCTCAGCACCAATGCGTCTTTGTCGACGATCCCCGTGAACACGTCCACACGACTCGAGTCAGAGGCAAACCGAAGTGTCAGGTCAGGAAAATCGTAGGTTCCTGTGATCTGAATGTTCGTAGTACGAAAAACGGTTTGGGATTCGAGTTGAAACGTGCCTGATCCCGATATATCCTTCGAGTCAATATCTATATCGAACGTTATGGAAAGTGGGAAGGGAGCATTGGGAAACACCGCAGTTCCATTCCACGTCCCCTGAATATCCGGATCACCGGATCCACCGGAATCACAAGCCGTTGCCTGAAAAAGTGTCAGAATCGACAGCAAAAATATCTGAATCATTTTTCTCATTCTGATCGGTGATGAACTATTTCTTATCGAGATCCGCGAGTAAAACGCGGATAGCCCGTTCGAGTTGCTGATCTCTTCCTGATGAAAGTTCGGCGGGAAAGTTACCCTGGCGAACATCCGGTTCGAGTTGATGGTTTTCGAGCGGCCGACCATCCATCCCGTTAACCACGAGATTCGGGATTCCGAATACTATCTCACGGTCCTGAAGGCGTTCCCACCACACAAATGTACACGTTCCTGCCACCGGCATTCCGACCACCTTTCCGATACCGAGCGCCTGGTATGCGTACGGAAAACAATGGGCATCCGAATAATTGGCAGCGCCCGCTAACACGATGGACGGTTTTGCCCATTTGTGTTGTGGTTCCATTCCAACGAGACGGCCCGAGCGCGTCGTGAATGTCATGTATTGTTTGCCAAGCAGGAACGTAGAAAGATCGTCCACGAGGTCTCCGCCCCCGTTGAATCGCGTATCGACGACCACGCCTTCCCGCGTTACCTGCTCTCCCATTAATTCTTCGATTACGGTCCGGTAGCTCGAATCATTCATACCGCGAACATGGACGTAGCCGAGACGCCCTCCAGAGAGGGAGTCGGTCAATTCACGTCGTCGATAGACCCATCGCTCGTAGGCGAGCTGGGATTCCGCCGACGCACTGATCGCCTTGATCCGTTGCTCCCACACCTTTCCTGATGCGGGGTTCTTAAACCCGAGACGGACATGTTTTCCCGGTTTTCGGTTCAATGCAGGCCAGACGTTGCTTCCCCCTGCAATCGACTTCCCGTCTATTGACGTAAGAATCGTACCCGGACCTACGTCACTTCCGACTTCGTCCAGTGGCCCTTTCGGCATGATATCGGCGATCCGCATGCCTTCGCCCGTCCATTGCTGATCGAAGTACACCCCTATGGAAGCCGTCGCATCTCCGTCGCTGTCCCTCAGGCGATACCTCCCGCCGGTATGCGAAGCATTCAGTTCACCCAGAATTTCTGAAAAAAGTTCTGCCAGATCGTACTTGTTGGTGATAAAGGGTAAATAACGCGCATAGGTATCTCGGAGCCGATCCCAATCTGCCCCGTGAAGGTCGGGGTCGTAAAATTTTTCCCGAACCTGGCGCCACATGTGATTGAAAAAATAGGCACGCTCTGCGGCCGCGTCGAGCATCATTTCGCCGTTGAAACGGATGGTTTTCGCTTTCCCCGATGAGATCTCAACCCGGGATATTTTTGATCCTGCAAGCACAAATACATTCTTGCCCTCCTTGTCCAGTTCCAGCCGTCCACCGGACCCGGCGAGATGGACCAATATTTTAGTCTCCTTCGTCCGAAGATCAGTCTGCCAGAGATTGAATCCCTTCTCAAATTTTGCCAGATAGAGGAGCATTTTCCCATCGGGTGTTACGACGGCATCCGAAAGATTGGACGAATGGATGGTAAGTCGACGCTTGCGGTCTCTGATTCCATCGAGTTCTATTACAACCGGTTTTACCGTCCCTGTCTTTTTATCCGATTCTTTTTTCGAAGACGTCGCCTTGCCTTCGGTCTTGGTCGCATCGTCTTCAACCAACTCAGCTTCTTCTTTTGTAAGACGAAATCGATCGTACGCTTCCTGAGTAAAAAACATGGCATAGGCATCCGACTGCCCACCACCGGTGGACGCCATAGCGCGCATGCCGTCACGGGATGAAAACCACAGCATCATGTTCCCTCCCATCATCCACTTGGGTCTGAAATCAGGAAAGCCGCTGCCGGTCAAATTGGTCACCGTACCCGATCCATCGGCCGGGACGAGTCCGACTTCCGTTGACCAGTACGTCGGAAGGATATAGCTCACGAGCAGCCACTTGCTGTCGGGTGACCAGGAAAAATATTGATCCCCGTCGGAGTACGAGAAGAAATGGTCCCCTGAAAGAAGGGTCGATGTGGCGCGTGAGGAAACATCAAGTCGCTTCAGTGTGGTCCGGTTCTCGAGGTAGGCGATGCTCTTCCCGTCCGGGGAATACACGGGTTGAAACGTCTCGTCATCCGTCTGAAGGAGGGTCTTTTCGTCTACAATCGTTGCATTGAAAAAATATTTTTCATCCGTTCGAGCGATGGTAGACTCGTACAGATTCCAGCTTCCATCCCGTTCTCCGGCGTATACGATACCTTTTCCGTCGGGTCGAAAGTCGATCGACCGTTCCTGCTCCGGTGTGTCCGTAATCTGCCGGGTAGTTCCTCCTTCGACCGATGTTGCAAAGACGTTTCCGCGAAATACAAAAGCGATCTCCTTTCCGTTCGGCGAGACCGTCATCTCGGAAGCCGACTCAGATACCTTCAGCAGCGTTCGATTCCGCACACCGGAGTCCCGGTTGATCTGGATGCTTACGGGCGTAGGCGTGCCACCCGGGCGCATGGTATATATCCGCCCATCATGGACAAAACAGAGTCGGCCATCATCGGATCGACTTAAAAATCGAACCGGATCCGCGTCGAAATGCGTCAATTGCTTGCCGACTCCCTCCTCGAAAAAGATCGCATGGTGAATGTTGAGCGTACCGGATGCCTCCGAGAGATAGTACATCCCCTCTTCCGATTCGTCGAAAACGGCATTCCGATCTTCCCCGGAAAATTCTGAAACAGGACGAAATCGTCCGGTGGCCGGTTCGTACAGGATGATATCCCGACTCGCCGAAGACGTATGATGCTTTCGCCATGGATCTTCAATTCCGGGTCTGTTTTCGTAGAGCATCTGTGTCCCTGAGGCGTTGAACTGGACGTGGTAGGCGGGGACGGTAAGCACCTGATAGACCCGACCTCCATGTACTCCGACCCGGTACAACTCCGGGTGACGGGAAGTCGGAAAAGAACCACTTGCCGAATCGTCGAGTCGAGCAGACGAGAAGTAGACGTCCCGATCATCTACCGAGAATGTGGACGGGAAATCATCTGATGAATGAAACGTAAGCCTTGTGGCCTGCCCTCCATGTATCGAAATCTCGAAAACATCGAAGTTGCCGAATCGGTCGGATGCAAATGCTACAGTCTGTCCGTCGTGGGAGATGACCGGCATGAAATCGTGTCCCGAATACGAGGTCAGCTGCACCGCCAGTCCTCCGGAGGCTTCGACCCGAAAGAGATCACCCTGATACGAAAACACGATTGTTTTTCCGTCCGGAGTGATGACCGGATATCGTAGCCAGAGCGGATCATCGGACTGCGCCGTGAATGAGGTAGCGGTGCTCCCCGTGTAATCATTCGAGACAGATGGGTCCGAGGCATGATAATCTGAGGCTAACGTATCCAGACCGAACCAGATCGAGCTTAGCAGGATGACAAGAATCGCCGTTGAGAAAAATCGCATGGTGGACGTGAGTAGAGGTGAACAGGTATCGGAGGTTCTCGATGTCGGCGTGCAAGGTCTAGATGACCGTTCGCATTAGCAAGCCGAATCGATGGTGTGTATTTTTCTGTCTCCACATTAAGAGGCCATCTGTGTACGAATTGATTGGAAAGCGGGTTCGCGTTCATCTCTATAGCCGCGACGGTATCGCGGTAGGAACGGTCGAAGGACGCGTCGCCGATTTCGCCGCAAGCGTTGAAGTCGCTGACGGCATGCAAAAAGATCTGGTGTACGTGGTCGATATTTCGACAGGCGACCCAGACGTTCCGTATAAAAATAGCTCGGGCGAAGAGAATGAATCCTGGTTTGCCGTACAGGATGTGGAGGTTGTAGTAGACGAGGGCCCCCGCCTCTTCATGAATTAGTGCTACGGGC
>CAYLHF010000001.1:83645-87491 GCA_964383365.1 uncultured Rhodothermales bacterium
GCAGGGGGCAATGGGCGAGGTGCCCGGTGCAGCGGGCGAGGTGCGAAAAGACTACTCCAACACCCATCCGGAGGCTTATCTCCAGTACGTCCGTGAAACGATCGAGGCTCCTGACGTCACCCAGAGGCATCTGGGAGCATCTGTTTTCACTGTTTTTAGACCTTTCATCTGATTGAGGAAATCCAAATTATTGAGTTGTGCCATTCACCACATCGAGACACTCGTTCCCGAATTTTCGTACAGTCAGGCGTTCATCGGGGAAATAATGAAGAGTCATCTCCCGTCGGGCGGTAAGACAGAGCGCGTACTGAATCGCATCTACAGACACTCGGGGATTGACACCCGGCACAGCGTGATCGGGGATTACGCCCCCGTCGGAATCGGTCGCGAACATATTGGAGACCATTCAACAAGGACCCCTGGATCGGAGCGTGATCCCAACGCCGGTGAGGGTATTTTTTTCGACCCGCAACAAGGTAGATTCCTCTCGCCCGGCACGGGGGCACGAAATGAACTGTATACCCATGAAGCCAGGAGCCTCTTCTCCCGGGTCGCGGCCGCCTGTATGGATCATTCGACGTTTTCGAAACAGGACGTGACGCACGTAATAACGGTCTCCTGCACCGGCTTTTTTGCGCCCGGTCCTGACTATTATGTGGTAAGAGACCTGGGCCTTCGGCCGGAGACGGAGCGGGTCCATATCGGTTTTATGGGATGCTACGCCGCATTTACGGCTCTCAGAATGGCCCGTGCCATCTGTGCACTCGTCCCCGACGCCGTCGTGCTCATCGTGAGCGTGGAACTCTGTACACTCCATCTCGAGCCATCCGAAGTCCTGGACAATATTATCGCATGCTCGGTGTTTGCCGACGGGGCGGCCGCCGCGGTCGTGAGTTCGAGAGAGCGACCTCGAGCTGGCCGTTCGCTGATCATCGACGAACTTGCCTCGACAATTGCCCCGGACAGCGAAGCAGATATGGCCTGGACCATCGGTGATCGTGGCTTTGAAATGGTACTCTCCACCTACGTCCCGCGCATCCTGGAGGCAAATGTGGCCGGCATGGTCGGTGATTTACTCGGCAGATCCGCGATCCATCCATCGGATGTAGACCACTGGGCGATCCATCCGGGGGGAAGAGCCATTCTCGATAAGATCGAGAAAGCCCTCTCTTTACCGGAAAAGGCGCTGGATACGCCCCGCCGGGTTCTCCGGGAAAACGGAAATATGAGTAGTGCCACGATTTTTTTCGTACTGAATGCCATGATGTGCGACCCGGACGTCGGTAAAGGAGATCGGCTATGTGCACTGGCCTTCGGACCGGGTCTCACCGTAGAATCCGGCCTCCTGACACGAGCCTGACCTCACCATGCTCAGATTGCCATGAATCTGATCCTCAGAAACAGGAATCCCGGTCTCGTCGAACGAATGGACGACCCGTTGTGTGACCGGAAAATGCTGTTCCGGACATATGACCGATTCCACATCATCAACCGATTGATCTCAGGTTGGAGACGAATCTATCTCCAGTACGTCCGGCCAGAACTGTCGGGGGGTGCGACGAGTATTCTGGATGTGGGCTGTGGAGGTGGTGACATAACTCGACGCCTGGCAGAATGGGCTGCAAGGGACAGCTTCCCGGTTCAAATTACCGGAATTGACCCCGACGAACGAGCGCTTGAGTACATCTCGACCCGTGTGTTTCCCCGGTCCATTACGTTCCGAGCCGTCACCACGAGTGATCTCGTACGCGAGGGGGCTTCCTTCGATCTGGTCCTGTCGAATCATCTCCTCCATCACCTGGGTGACTCAGACCTCATGGCACTTCTGGATGATTCCTCCGCTCTCGCCAGGAGGCTCGTCATCCACAATGATATCAGGCGAGACGATCTCGCCTACGCCGGATTTCTGTCGACCCTGCCCTTCTTCCCGGGATCCTTTATCACCGTAGATGGACTTACCTCGATCCGTCGAAGCTTTACGCCATCGGAATTGGAGCCACTCCTGCCCGCCGGATGGGCGGTCCGACGGATGGCCCTCTTCAGAAACCTGATTTATTGGAGACCCCTTGACTGACCGACCGGACATATTGATTGTAGGCGCGGGGCCCGTCGGCCTGTATCTGGGGTGCCTGTTGGCTCAGCGCGGCATTTCCTTCGTCATCGTCGAATCACGGGCGGAAAGGACCCGGCACAGCCGCTCTATAGGAATCCACCCTCCTGCTCTCGAAATGATGGAGGAGATCGGGATCGTAGATTCGCTTATCGCTGCCGGGATTAAAGTCTCGGGTGGTATCGCCTTCGGATCGACCCATCGTTTGGGCCGGCTCTCTTTCGCTTCGTGTCCACCGCCGTACCGATTCGTCCTGTCTCTCCCCCAACACGTGACAGAGACCATTCTGGAGGAGCGGCTCGAACAACTCGCTCCCGGTCGAATACGAAGAGATACGACCCTGCATGATTTTACGATCGGCGAAACGGGCGTCCGGTCAACGGTCAATGATCCGGACGGAGCGAAAACGATAGAATCGGGATTGTTGGTCGGGTGCGATGGCATTTTATCCACCGTCCGAACGCTTGCGGCTATCCGATGGGAAGGAGGTCGTTATCCGGATACCTATGTCATGGGCGACTATTCGGACAACACGTCGTTCGGAAGTGATGCCGCCATTTTTCTGCATCGAGACGGCCTCGTAGAATCCTTCCCGCTACCGGGTGGACGTCGACGATGGGTAGTAAAAACGGAACACCTGCAGGAAGACCTGACACCGGAGGAATTATCGTCAGTCGTTTATTCCCGTACCCGGCGTAAACCTGCTCCCGAATCGAATACGATGATCAGTGCATTCGGTGTGCAGCACCGCATGGCCGCACCCTACGCTGACGGCAGGGTATTTCTGGCGGGTGATGCGGCGCATATCATCAGCCCCATCGGTGGGCAGGGGATGAACCTGGGATGGATGGATGCACGGGAACTCGCCTCCCGGATCGCACCGACGGGTAGAGATCAGAACCCATCACTCATGAGCAACCAGGAGCTTCATTCTCTGGCGGTCGCTTACACGTCATCCCGGCGCCGCGCCACGTCGGTTGCTCTGAAACGTGCATCGTTCAACATGTATCTCGGACGCCGTCAGATCTGGGCACTCCCGAAGATCCTGTTGGTGGGCCTCATCCTGCACTCCCCGATGGCCGGATTCTTTGCCAGGCGTTTCAGCATGAGAGGAGTGCCTGATGTCCTTTCGCGTTAGAGCGTGGTTCGTGTGACGCTCATATCGGGTTGAATATGGATGATCGTTCCCTCGGGGACCTCATTCCACAACTCATCATCGGTCACCGGCTCAGATGCCACGGCCAGGGCGCGGTATCCCGACTCGTTTCCATCATGGGTGTGCTTTTCTCCGCCGCAGACATTGCAGGGATGCACAGCATCTCGATGCGTCGTCCAGAGCGTCCGGCCCCGCCGCACCGTAATGGTCTCTCGTCCATCCGTGAGAATGATGTTCAACGCCAACTCCGCGCCAGAATCGACCTGTTGCGAGAGGTCGTCGATGGTACTGAGTCCCTTTGCGACGACGTACGGTAAGGATTTGTCCGCCAGTTGCTCGCGAAGCGAAAGCAGGTAATGGAAAATGAGTTCGGAGTCGGTATCTCCGGCGATTTCGTTCCGGTGCCCTGCCGACATCGTCTCGAGTAAACGGGGGCGCACACCTTCGATAGCACCGATCGTTCCGTTATGCGCCAGAAGCCAGGAATTGCTTTCGAAGGGATGAGTGTTCTCTCTGGAGATATGCCCCACGGTCGCGCGCCGGACATGTGCTACTACATTTTTCGTATGAATATGCGCCG
>CAYLHF010000001.1:87591-115337 GCA_964383365.1 uncultured Rhodothermales bacterium
CCCACGGTCGCGCGCCGGACATGTGCTACTACATTTTTCGTATGAATATGCGCCGTTGGAACGGGCACCGCTCGTGCCCTCCGATTCAGCATGAGGGGAATTTCAACGTTGCGCAACTCTGGTCTTCGGAATCAGTAGTATGGAAGCTCGACTTCACCTGTTGAATTCGGGCCGTGACACCGACCCGTGTCGAACTGCTGTGTCGAACGAATCCCCTCCATATCATTCGCCCTTCGTTATGAACAAGCTCCTCTCCCTCCTTCTGATTCTGACCGCTGGCATGCTTCTGGTCGCCCCTGCACGGGCGCAGGATGATCCTGATCTGCCTGAACCCGATCGCAAGAGTCCGGTCGAGATACCATACCAGAAGTTCACGCTCGATAATGGACTGACCGTACTGATTCACGAAGATCATAAGGCTCCGATCGCGGCCGTCAATGTCTGGTACCACGTCGGATCCAAGAACGAAGTTCGTGGAAAGACGGGGTTCGCCCACCTGTTTGAACACCTGATGTTCAACGGGTCGGAAAACAATGACGACGACTATTTTCAGGTCATGGAGCGCATCGGTGCGACGAACCTGAACGGGACGACGAACAACGATCGAACCAATTACTTTCAGAATGTCCCGATCAATGCACTCGACCGTGCGCTCTGGATGGAATCAGACCGTATGGGGCATCTGCTGGGAGCGATAGATCAGGAGAAGCTCGACGAACAACGAGGTGTCGTCCAGAATGAAAAACGTCAGGGAGAAAATCAGCCGTACGGTCGAGTCTTCAACGTTATCACCGAGAATACATATCCGGATGGTCATCCTTATTCGCACACGGTGATCGGATCCATGGATGATCTGGATGCGGCATCGCTCGAAGACGTCCAGACCTGGTTCAAGACGTACTACGGTCCCAGTAACGCGGTCATTGCCGTGGCCGGTGATATTGACACAGAAGACGCTCTAAACCGCGTCAAGAAGTTTTTTGGGGACATTCCGCCAGGGCCACCAATCGAGAAGCACGACACCTGGGTGGCGAAGCGAACGGGAACGCATCGGATGCATCTGCAAGACCGGGTGCCCCAGTCGCGGATATACAAAGTGTGGAATACGCCTGAATGGGGAAACGCTGATGCGGATTACCTGAATCTGGCGTCAGATATACTCGCCTCAGGCAAGACCTCGAGACTGTACAAACGAATGGTCTACGACGACCAGATCGCGACCGACGTCGGCGCCTTCATTCAGCAACGCGAGATCGCCGGACTGTTCATGATTCAGGCCAGCGCCCGACCCGGACAGAAGCTCTCCACAATCGAAATGGGGCTGGACGAAGAATTGGCTGCGTTTCTCCGGGATGGACCAACCGATAAGGAAATGGAGCGGGTCAGAACCGGGTATCTGGCAAATTTTGTCCGCGGTGCAGAGCAAATCGGCGGATTCGGTGGCAAGTCGGATATACTGGCACAGAACGAGATTTACGGGGGTGACGCAGGGTTGTATGAGACCAGGCTGAACCGCATCCAGAGCGCTACGAAAGAAGATGTCGTTGGCGCTGCGCGGCGCTGGCTCTCGGACGGGGTCCTGATTCTGGATGTAACGCCCTTTCCCGAGTTAACAAATGCCGATTCGGGCGCCGACCGGAGTCGTCTTGCTCCACTCGGAGAAGCACCGGTCACCCGGTTTCCTGCGTTTGAGCGGCAACGACTCGCAAACGGCCTGACGGTCATTTTGAGTGAGCGCCACGCGACGCCACTCGTCGAATTCAGTCTACAAGTAGATGCCGGGTACGCATCCGACCAGTTCGGAACGCCCGGCACGGCCAGTCTGGCGATGAATATGCTCGACGAAGGGACGACTACCAGGGACGCGCTTGCCATCAATGAGTCGCTGGCCCTGCTGGGAGCATCGCTAAGATCGGGATCAAACCTGGATGTGTCTTCCGTCTCGATGTCCGCTCTCAGGGAGAATCTCGGAGCGGCTCTGGACATCTATACCGATGTCATCCTGAACCCATCTTTCCCGGAGCAAGATTTCGACCGACTCAAACAGCAACAGTCCGTTGCCATCCAACGCGAGCAGCAGAACCCCATCCAGATGGCGCTGCGGGTATTTCCGGGGCTTCTGTACGGGAAAGATCATGCCTACGGCCTTCCTTTCACGGGTTCCGGCACGCAGGACGCACTGGCCAGTATTTCCCGGGAAGATCTGAAGACGTTCCATGAGACCTGGTTCAAGCCAGGCAATGCGACGCTCGTCGTCGTAGGCGACATCACCATGTCAGAGCTGAAACCGATGTTGGACGATCGGTTCGGTTCATGGAAGTCCGGCGCTGTCCCCACAAAAAATATTACAAAGGTGAGCCAGAAGGATCATTCGACCGTGTATCTGATGGACCGGCCCGGCGCCCAGCAGTCGATCATATTCGCAGGTCACGTTGCTCCTCCGAAATCAGATCCTCATGATATTGAAATCGGAACGATGAATGCTATTCTGGGTGGAACGTTCACGTCCCGAATCAACATGAACCTCCGCGAAGACAAGAGTTGGTCTTACGGCACGTTGTCACTCGTACTGGACGCCCGAGGCCAGCGGCCATTCATCGTCTACGCCCCCGTTCAGACGGATAAAACGAGCGAATCAATGGGCGAAATAATCAAGGAGATCGACGCGTACCTTGGAGAATCACCGGTTACCATGGAAGAACTCAGCAAGGCGAAGAAGAGCCAGACGCTGACGCTTCCGGGACAGTGGGAGACCAACGCTGCCGTTCAGGGATCGCTCAATCAGATGGTCCAATTTGGCCTCGCAGATGATTACTTCGACACGTTTCCCGGTCGGGTAACCAATCAACAGATCGATGAGATAAATGCTGCCGCCCACCAGGTTCTCCATCCGGAGGCTATCGTGTGGGTAATCGTCGGTGATTTGAGCAGGATTGAGGAAGGCATTCGAGGCCTTGGTATCGCAGACATTCGGCATCTCGATGCGGACGGCAATGAGATTCCCACTGGAAGTGACTGACACCCCGCAACGTCAGCATGCATCCCGGGCTACGAATTCATGCTTCCGCTTCGCCACCCAGTGATCGCCTGACGTGGCGCTTCATTGCGCGGAGATGAACATTCAGATGATCGATATGGTCGGAAAGATCTTCTTCCGGGGAGTGATCACAGATCCGTTCGATCGCTCGGCAGTCCAGGCTGAGCGTATCGAACCCTAGCATCGCTGCCGTGGACTTGAGTGAGTGAGCCGCGCGTCCTGCCACGACGAAATCTCCCTCATCAACTCCATTCCGAACTTCACTAACCATCGCCTCGGCATCGGCAACAAATTCCTTCAGCACGTCGGTAATCATCTCAGGGTCGTCCTCACCGAGAAATCTTCGGACGATGGCAACCGGATCGCGGTCCGTCGCGAACGGCCCCGATGTCTTTTTCGGCAGGATCTCATTCGATTCATACGCCTTCCGAGGCTCGCTATCGGGCTCGATGTGTTCGGGCTCCTGGTGGAGATCGCTCTCGGTATCCACGTTACCGGATTCCTGAATTGAACCGTCCGTCGCCAGCGCGTTTGCAATGACGGCTTCAAGCGCCTCTTCCGTGATGGGTTTGGGAATGAATCCTATCATTCCGATAGCCTCACACGCATGCTTTTTCTCCAATGTCACATCGGCAGTTACGGCAATAACGCGAAGCGGTGAGTCCCACTTCCACTCAGTTCGAATTTCTGTCGTAGCATCCAATCCGGACATATCAGGCATCCGGAGATCCATCAGAATGACACCATATGGAACGTGGCGAGCCGCTTGAATGGCCGTCCTTCCGCAGTCCGCCGTATCTACGGAGTAACCAATACTCTCCAGCATTAATTTGGCTACCCGTTGGTTGATCGCATTGTCTTCCACGAGGAGAATTCGACGCTCCGGTGGGCATTCTCCGGCGTCGGCCACCTGATAATCTGTTCCGTCGGTCTCCGATTCGGCGCCTATATCTGTCGCGTGCTCGTACAAAACTGGAGCGTCCTGATCCGACTCCGTCTCCATGCTTTCGCAGCCACCACACTCCTCTTCGATCAATCCGATCTGGACCCGGGCATAGAATGTGGATCCCTCGCCCGGTACGCTTTCGGCCCACATCGTCCCGCCCATCATCTCTGCTATTCGCTTGGAGATCGCGAGCCCCAGACCGGTGCCGCCGAAACGCCTGGTGATGGACTCGTCCGCCTGGGAAAAGGACTTGAACAATTTTTCCATGCCATCAGCGTCGATTCCTACGCCCGTATCCGACACCGCGATGATGATATCTGCTTCCTCACGTCCGGGACTCTTCATCGTCACACTCAGACTGACGCTCCCCGTAGAGGTGAACTTTATCGCGTTCGAGATCAAATTGATTACGATCTGTCGGAGACGGGTTTCATCGGCCAGAATCTCCGGTGGAATATCCGGATCGATCGATGACGTCAGCAGCAGATGTTTTTCCGTTGCTGCAAATTTTTGGGTGCTCAGGGCGGCCCGGATGCTCTTTCTCAAATCAAATGGCCTGTTCTCCAGATCCATTTGTCCGGACTCAATTTTCGAGAAATCGAGCACTTCGTTGATGACAGACAGCAGCACATCACCGGACCCGGCCACCGTTTCTGCATATTCTTTCTGTTCTTCAGTCATATCGGTCTTGAGGAGAATCCTGCTCATACCGATAATGCCATTGAGCGGAGACCGAATTTCGTGACTCATGGTGGCCAGAAATTGACTCTTCGCTTTCGTTGCGGATTCCGCAAGGAAGATGGCTTCTTCAAGCTCTTCTTTTCCGCTCTCAATGAGTGATGCCATCCGATTGAAATGGTGCGCGAGCAGGCCCACCTCGTCACGCGTGGATATGTCTGCACGGGCCGTATAGTCTCCTCCGGCCAGTCTTTTCGTAGCCCGGGATAGTTCCTCCAGAGGTTGCGTAATCAGCGAGGAAAGGTGAAAGGCAATCAGCAGACTGACGATGAGAACCAGCAGACTGATAATGATAATCTCTGCCCGTAGTGTATCGACCGCCCGGTCGAGCGTCGACATGCTCTGCGAGACGTACACGTAGGCTACGACGACATTGTCTGACAGTATGGGCTTACCGTAGACCGCGAATTTTCCACCTACCGTTACCATGCCATCTTTTTCCCGGTCGTAGGAGAGAGAAAAGTCATCCGGCCAGGACGCGATTCGAGCACCGGTCCAGTTCACAACGTCTACTGAAGTGAGTTCCGGACTGTTCTTTACGAATTCCTCTATCGTGCTGGAAAGTTCGGGTCGCGACCCTGAGAATGCTCCCCCGATCTTCTCCGCGATAGCCTCGGTATGAAAAGCCAGTCCATCTTCGAACTCTTTGACCTGTTGAGATCGAAGCAATTGGGGAAGGAAAATGTAGAGTGACGTAACGATGAAACACATATAGACAAAAGCTGCCATGAGCATTTTTGCCTGAATAGATATATGTCGTCCCTTTCGCATACGGGCAAACCGACCTCGTTTGAGGTTTTTTCGGCCACTTTGAAGCCATTTTACCGGTTCTACTTGTAGCGTAGATCGGGGGTATTTGCCATCTCTTAATACGTAGGAACACGTATAAACATCAGGTCCTACTGATCTGAAACCGCATTCCATCTCGAAATCAGCGCAGCCTGTCTGGCCCGAAGCGTGTCATAACGTTCGTAGGCATCCCGGCCGGGACGCTGATCCGCCCTGGACGTCATTCCGGACAGGTATCCGAGTTGGCTGATCAACATGCGGGCCGGGTAGCTCTGATCGTCCCGGTCGACGAACTCGGCACGGAGTGCCTGCATCTCGGCGATCCGCGAATCGGTCGCCCTGTTTTGCTCTTCTGACTCACGGAGAGCGGCCAGAACCGAGTCCATCTCTGAGACTGTCGCTGTGGCCTCTGTTAACGCCGCGTGAACCTTCAGATTGAATGACAATTGCTCCGCCAGGTCGTCCTCCGAGACTCCGTCGTTGGCGATGCGAGGATCGATCAGAATTCGAAACCGGGTCGACTCGCTCCACTCGCCCATCGTGAGCGTTGCCACATATTCTCCGGGCGCGGCCAGGGGGCCGCGCCTCCGGTTTCCGTTTATCCGGGTGGATCCAGCGTATCTCATGTCCCATATAAAGCGATGAGAGCCCGCAGTGGCATCGAGTATCTCCCGTTTGGGCGTCCCTGGGCCGGACGCTGCGGAACGTGACCGGGCAGGACCTCTCATCCCTTGCTCGGCGGACGCACCGCCGACGTCTTTCGCCTCGCTACTGAACGAGCGAATCTCCTGTCCGTCGGCCGTCGAAACGGACAACGTCAGGTCTCCTTGCCCATCCTCCGGAAGGAAATACGTAAACTGTGGTCCCGGAACGGGATACTCTGGACGAGCGTCATTTCCGGCCGAGAATGAGTATCGCATGCGATAGGCATCGCGCGGACTGAACAGACGGGTCTGCTCTTGCTCTCCCTCGCCGTCCTGAGCCGCCATCTGATGAAATGTCGTGATGTCATCGAGTATCCAGAACGCCCGACCCATCGTAGAGACAATTAAATCCTTCCGATAGACCTTCAGATCGGTAATCGGTGTCACCGGAAGATTCAGTTGCAACGACTGCCAGTGTCGGCCATCATCAAACGAGATAAATAGACCGAACTCGGTTCCTGCGTATAGAAGGCCTTCGTAATCGGGATCCTCACGGACCACCCGAGTCGGCGAATCGATCGGAATACCGTTCTCTCCGGTTGTCAATAACGTCCATGTCTCTCCGAAATCTTCCGTTCGGTAGATGTATGGCTTGAAATCATTCAGGAGATATCGATACCCCGCGACATATGCCTTGCCCGCCGTATGAGGAGAAGGTTCGATTGCCTGAATCCTGCCTTCCTGTGGCATTTCCGGAGGCGTCACATCCTTCCACGTTTCTCCTCCGTCTCTCGTGACGTGAACCGGCCCATCGTTGGCTCCCGTCCATATAACTCCTTCCTGCACAGGAGATTCCTCGATCACGTAGAGTACACTGTAATGCTCTTCTCCCGTTATATCCCGGGTAATCGGACTCCCGGAGACTACCTGTCGCTCCGGCCGAAAAGCCGTCAGATCCGGGCTGATTTGCTCCCAGGTCTTCCCTTCATCCAGGGTCCGATGTACAAACTGCGAGCCGTGGTAGATCACGTCCGGATTGTGGGGAGATACCTCGATCGGTACGACGCGCTGGAAACGGAACGGGAGCTCGCGAGGATTCCGTCCATAGAGATCGACCGCGCCCACATAGTACTGCTGCTCCTGGCCCGTCTTTCGATTGAATCGACCGAAACGACCCTTACAGTTACTGTATACGATATCGGGGTTCCCGGGCTTCGGAACGGCGGGGCCGGTCTCACATCCTCCCATGGTCTCCCACAATGCGGTCACTCCACCCGGCCTTCGAACGTCGGGAAGGCTCGGAGCGGAAATGGTAGAGTTATCCTGCTGACCCGAATAGACGCGGTACGGAAACCGATCGTCCACGTTGATCTGGTAGAGTTCCGCCGTCGCCTGGTTTTGCTGCGACGACCAGGTCTTCCCCCCATCCCGTGTCACGTTGGCTCCTCCGTCGTTGGACTGAATGATGAGATTCCCGTCGTCCGGATTGATCCACATGTCGTGATTGTCACCATGAGGTGTCGAGGCCCGCTCGAACGACTCTCCCGCATCATTCGACACGTAGAATCCTTCGTTATTGACGTAGACCCGGTCGGCATCAGACGGATCTGCGTCCACGTTGGTGTAATAGAAGGGCCGGTTCATGATGCCCTTATGCGTATTGACGAGCCGCCACGTCAGGCCCCTGTCATTTGAGCGGTAGAGCCCTTCATCGTCGGGTTTCGCCTCGACGAGGGCATAGATTCGGCTGGGGTCGGCGGGAGACACCGCCAGATCCATCTTCCCGATGAGGCCTTGCGGAAGACCCGCTTCTATCTTCGTCCACGTCGTACCGGCATCCGTCGAGCGATAGAATCCGTCTTCCGTGTTGCTTCCGCTAAGAATGGTCCAGGGCTTGCGCTCGGCCGTCCACATGGCCGCATAGACCTCGTCCGGGTTGGACGGATTCAGTTCGAGATCGATCGCTCCGGTATGGTCCGAGACAAACAGGATATGCGACCACGTCGTACCCCCGTCGACGCTCTTGTAGACACCCCGTTCGGAATTGGCACCAAAAGGACTACCCAGCGCCGCGACATAGACGACTTCAGGATTGGTCGGGTGGACGACAACCGCACCGATCTGTCCGGTTTTTCCGAGGCCCAGAAACGTCCACGTCTCACCCGCGTCATTCGAACGATAGACCCCGCGTCCGATGATGACGTTACTCCGGATGCCATCCGAACCGGTTCCTGCGTAGATAACCGACGGATCGCTGTCGGCCACGTCGATCGAGCCGATCGATGCTGTTGCAAAAAATCCGTCAGATACGTTCGTCCACGAAGATCCGTAATTCGTTGTCTTCCAGACTCCTCCACCGGTGCTACCGAAGAAAAAAGTCCCCGGCGTCCGGGCATGTCCGGCCACAGCCGTCACCCGCCCTCCCCTCGTCGGGCCGATCATCCGAAAGTGGAGACCAGAATACAATGCAGGATTAACCCGAATATTCTCACCAACAGAGTCGGTTCTCGCAGAAGACGTCTCTGAATGTTGTGCTCTGACACATGAGACGGTCACCAGAAATCCTATGAAAGTGACCGCGAGAGACGAAAGATGAAAATGGTGACGTAGCATGATCGGAACGACTTAGTGAGCATGTTTGCCCCATTATCCGTCCAAAACAGTCAGGAAACAACTCCTGATTCTGCCACGTGAGGCGTTACGGACACCTCGATCCGTATCGGATTCCAATTTTCCAACGGACGCTCGTTTAGATACCGTATTTCGGTCTGCTTATTTGTCATTACCTCACACCACACACCAAATAAGTTTCTTATCATCATCAGCTTGACCAACGCCACACCCGTAAGTGGACATCAGAATCGCCGATTCTAGGCCTGGTTGGTTGATTATGCTTTCCGAAAACCATTGAGAGAATCTAACAACGCTATGCAATCGTCCGTTAAGAAATACGTCATTTTCGTCCTGTCACTTTATTCACTGGTTGGCATTAACACGTCGAGTGCCCAGGACTGGATCTGGATCAAGGGAAGTAGCCAGAGCGATCAATTCGGACACTATGGAACGAAAGGGGCCGACGGTAGCACGAATACGCCGGGTGCGAGAAGTGACGCTCTCACGTGGACCGGGCGAAACGGAAATCTCTGGCTGTACGGAGGAGTGGGTAATTCTTCCATTCAACGAGGCGGGCTTAATGATCTATGGAAATTCGATAAGTCCACAGGAAACTGGACCTGGATGAAAGGAGACAGTACGTCAACCCAGCAACTATCTGTATTTGGAACCCAGGGCGTGGCTTCACCAGAAAATACCCCTGGGATTCGGATGTGGTCATCCGGATGGACGGATGCCGATGGAAATCTCTGGCTGTTCGGCGGATTCAGCGAGGGGGATGGTAGCGACGCAGGAACGGGTGGGGCCAATTATGGTGATCTGTGGAAGTATGATGCTCAGACGGGATACTGGACCTGGATGAAAGGAAGTAATCTGCGCCAAAAATTCGGTCACTATGGTACTAAAGGCATCGAGGATCCGGAAAATACGCCCGGATCCAGGTGGTTGGCGACCAGTTGGACGGATCTGGATGGCAATTTTTGGCTTTTCGGAGGTGTAGGCCTGGGCGATGCTTCCAACACATCATCAGGCCATTTACAGGACCTCTGGAAATATGATGTTCAGACGGGCAACTGGACGTGGATGAAAGGATCTGGTTCGATCGACCAGACCGTCAATCAAGGAACTAAGGGTATTGCGGACCCGACGAACCTTCCGGCGGGACGTCTTTCCGCAGAAAGCTGGGTAGACAAGAACGGAAACTTGTGGATGTTCGGTGGAGATGCATCCGTGCTGGGAAACGGAAATGTTTTTTCCTCCGTCATGAATGATTTATGGATGTTCGATATTCGAACGAACGAGTGGACATGGATTACCGGAACGGCATCCCTCGATTTTTTCAACCCGCTCTGGACGATCGACTATGGTGTCATGGGGACACCGTCTACTGGCAGCCATCCCGGCCCCAGAAAAGAGGCTGTGACGTGGACCGATTCGAACGGCAATCTGTGGCTTTTTGGTGGCAACGGAGGAGTATCTGACAGTCATTTTGGTATGCTGAATGATCTCTGGAAGTTTGATACCGTTACGAGAGAATGGGCCTGGATAAATGGTAGTAATCAGGTAGATCAGATGGGGATGTACGGCTCTGTCGGCATGCCTGCTTCGAGCAATACACCCGGGTCCCGGAGGGCCTCAATGAGTTGGGTTGATGAGCATGGAGACTTCTGGTTGTTTGGAGGGACGGACGTCAACGGTAAGCACGTTAATGACACGTGGATGTTTGCCGTCAGTGGCCACCTGGTCCGTGTTGATGAAGCAGACTCGGGAGTGCTACCGGGGAGCTACGATCTCTCCACTGCCTATCCCAACCCATTTAACGACAATGCTACTATTCAGATTGCCGTTCAGCGCTCGCAACGAGTCAGACTCCGTGTCTACGATACGCTGGGACGAATGGTAGCGTATTTGTATGACGGTTTTCTCGTCGCCGGAAACAAACAGGCGTTCACATTTGAAGGGGACCGACTATCCAGCGGTGTCTATCTGATACATGCCGATGGAGAATCTTTTTCGGCGTCTCGACAGATAGTACTCTCGAAGTAGAAGCACCACGAGATCATATGGAGCGGTTCTAACTGGAGCCAATGAGCGGACTCGAACCGCTGACCTGCTCATTACGAATGAGCTGCTCTACCAGCTGAGCTACATTGGCTTTTTGCGAGCGTGCGAAATTAGGGTGCTCCCGGAGCGGAGTCAAGGCGAGGGCGGCATCGTGGATGCCTGATTGGAGCCCGATTGCGTCTACTCACCGATTTTTCACCACGTACACGGCCGGATCAACAACCGAACCGAGAAAAGCGGCTCTATGCGATGCAACGCATACATGCGCTACCAACACAGGGGATAGGGCGGCACAAGCAGTATACTTATTGCGGCACCGTCGACCCTTTTCCCACCCGTAGACTCCAAAATCCGGACCGGTCCACTTCCTGAACGGTACCACTCAGATTAAAATCGCTTCGGAGATACCCTGTTGACCCGAGTTCGACTCTCCAGATGCCGTTTTTGTCGTCGTTCTGGATCTGCCCGTCTGCGTCTGCGTCTCCCGCGACCATTCCAAATTTCCCCCCGGCCAGAGCGGTCATGGGTACCGGACCGAATGCCCGATTCAACGCTACGGTATAATCGTAGTCGAGCGTGCCTCCGGCCGCACCTCCCGTCGAACTCAGCGTAATAGCCCCGCTCGTCATCACCGGTAGATGGTTCCGATGACGGACCACCACATAGAAGTCCCCGGCGTTAATACCGGCAAAGGACACTTTGGAGGTACCGTCCACATCTACGATCTGTCCACTGGACAGCAGGAGCGCTGCTCGTCTCGCGGCCACGGTAGCAGCCGTCGTCGACGTGCGAAGTTCTACAACTACCCAATCTACGGCGGTTGCAGGCATGGCAGTAACTGATTCGGTTCCACTGTACGCAACTGCCGTCCCGCTGAAAGTCGCACTGCCGTACGGCTGTGTTGTGGGAAGCAAGCCTCCCCCATTCAGAGCCGTCCCCATGACTCCACCGGAAAAGGGCCCTTCGAGAAAGACCTTCGCATTCAGATACGTCGGAGACGTTCCCCCGGGAGGGCCCACCGTCCAGGTCGAGAGGTGGGGAATATTGCATGTGACAGACGTCGCCGTCCGCGCCGTGACGACCACACCTTCTGTACTCCAGGTATTGTTGGTCGAGTCGAAAAAGAAACAGATCATGGTTGACGGATCCCGGCCGGCCAGGTCCTCCACCGTGAACGAAATCGTCAGTGACAACGTCCCGTTCGGTTGATTCTGGGGGTCGATAGTGTACGTTCGCGGAAGACTGTTATCTCCGGACGGCAGAACTACGCTGCTATGTTGCCGCCGAAGGACCGTATCTCCCAGATCATCCCCCGTATGTAAACCGACACCGAGACCACCGATATCGTCGTCGTTCGTTCCATTCAACCTGCGGGTTGTAGAAATAGAGCCAACGCCCAGGACCCGACCATTCTGCTCGTCGAGAGTGGCATTCGGCCCCATCTGAAGATCGTTCCCATTCAGATCCAGGTCCACACCGGAGAGCTCTATCAATCCATCCACGAGAAGAGAAGATCCCAGAGGAATGCTGTTATCGTCGTCCCCGTCGTCGTTAGACTCGGGCTGGTCATTGCCCAGTGCGAGGTCAGGTATGGACGCGGGTGGAGGATGGACCGTTACATCCTGGCGCTGCTCACTCACGGCGCCCAGTTCGTCGAATACCCGTAGTATCATGACTACCCGGTCATTATCAGTTGGGTCTCCTGCCGGGAGGCTGAACGTAGCAGATGGGAGTGCAACGCGCCCCCCGAGAGGTACTGGAACGTGAGATCCGATCTTGTGCAGCAACTGATACCTCAGCGGCGACTCCGGATCCGTCCACCCGGTGGCGGAAAAAGAAAAATCCGTCGTAAGCGCCGTTCCCTGATTGGGAGTAATCAGGAACTGCCCGGACGCTGGGGGCTCATTGGTTCTGATCACAGCTTCCGCATAACCGGATTGATTATTGCCATCAGTAGCGCTCAGTCTGAATCTGTAATCCGACGCGGGACTCAACCCGTCGGTGCGGACAACCAGCGTCGATGAAGTTCTCCCGCCGGGAGCCACCAGTGGATCATCCAGATTCACACCACCCGTTGCTGTCCAGTTGAATGTGAGGCCACCGGCGACCGTAGTTACCGCTGATCCAACCAGCGTGAGGGTTGCTCCCACATTCGTTTTTCCGGGAGGTACAATCATACTGACGACAGGCGCGTCTCCAGGGATGACCTCAATCAGAACACTCGCAGAAGCCGTACGCGCACCCGCCGATACGGTAACGGTAAATTGATAGATTCCGGGACTGAGCTGATTGGGAGCAATCGAAATAAGTCCCGTCGCAGGAAGAATAATGGGTGCGAACGTAGGCGTCGTACAGAACGCACTGGTCACCGAATTCCGGCACTCCCAGCTATACGCCAGAGCTGTCTGCGAATTATCAGGATCACTGGATCCTGTGGCGTCAACATCGAATGAAGCAATCTGGCTCACGGCACGGTTTCCCCCGGCGATCCTGGCCCTGAGCGGACTCGATTCCACGTTGAGAATGAGCCTGGCATCAGAAAATATCGCCGGATTGTTCTCAAGAGAAACCCGCACTTTCAGGATGTGCGTAGCTCCTGCGACCAGTCGGTCGGCTGGAATCTGAATGGTCGGCATACTTATCCCGGGGGGTAGCGTGAGTGCGGTCCCTCCGTCTGCCGACCAGGCGTATCGCAGCCGGGGAGAACCGATCGCGCAGGAGGGTAACGACCCACGAATCCTCAGCACGGTGGGTTCGCCCGGCCGTGCGACTCGGACGAGACCACCTTCCACCTGGATATCGGGAACACAGTTTGCCGGCCAGTCCGCTGTAAAGGACACGGGTGATCCAGCACTGCCGGCAACCCCGTTTGCCACGAACGAGACAACGTTCGATAACGTTCGAACCTCACTTGCTTGCGAGTCAAACGCCTTGAACAATACGTCCTCCCCGGGGGAATTACCGTAAACGGTGAGAAAGAAAAACTGGCGATTACCAACTGTACTCGTCGTAGAGACTCCTCTAACATCCCCGTTTACAAACGCCGCGACTTTGTCTGTAGATCGCACCGACTCGACTCCGTTCAAATTCAGTACTCCGACGACGTTCATCGTCATCTCGAAATCAAACGGATTAACTACCCATGAAGCTACATTATTCGAGGATTGATCGGATGGAAGAGACGTGGACAATTCATAGGGCATCGCCGTACTTCCGACGAGTTCATTGGGAGTAAAATTCAGGGTCTGAACGAGGTTGCTGGTCCGTTGGGAAAAGGCGTCAAAGACGCGGAACGATACATCCTCACCGGGCCGATTCGCGTATATCGTGAGAAAGAAAACCTGACCGCCGGATACCGGGGTCGGATCGGCTACCCCTCGTAACTCTGCACCGACGAATGCCCCTAACAAGTCGTTGGGATTCGTCAGTTTTGTTCGGTCCACCGTGACGCCGGCAACCACGTTCATCGTCATCTGAAAAGGAACAGGGTTCATCGACCACGCCGGACGCTGGCTTCCTGTAATGCTCGAAGTATTGCCAATCTGGATCGGAGCTCCGATCGTACCCTCCACGGTGTTGGACTGGAACGTGATCCGTTCATTCATGGCTCGAACCGTGTTGGATCCCGAGTGAAATGCCCTGAAACTGAACGATTCACCCTCACTGTTGGCGTAGAGCGTAAGAAAGAAGAGAATACGTCCATCAACCCGGACAACATTCGCAGCGCCCCGTACCTCGTTTCCGACGAACGCTGCCAAACGGTCAGTGAGTGCGTCCAACTGAACTCCATCCACGAAAACGGTCGATACGATGTTCATGGTCAGTGCGAAATGTTCGGGATCGACCGACCAGTCATTGACCGATGGACCAACACTGCTCTCTGTGTTGAGAGCAAACGGAGTGCCAACGCTTCCCGTGACTGCATTTGCCTGAAAAACGACCGATTCCTGGATATCATTGACGGCGTCATTTGACGCATCGTACGCCTTGAACGTAATCGTCTCGCCGGACGAGTTCGCGTAGATAAGGACGAAGAAGAGCGTTCGTCCGCCCGAAACGATCGGTCGGGCCACGCCACGCACCTCCGACCCGACGAATGCAGCTATGACATCGTTCGGATTGGACGAGAGGACATCGTTGATGCTGAGGGTGGAAACAAGTGATGCTGATGCCTCGAAAGACGACGGATCAACGCTCCAGTTTGGACTCTGTGCATAAACCCGTCCGGGAAGCAGGAACGCGATCGCAAGAATGAGTGGTAACACCCAAACTCGGACTCGACAGGTGGCGCGTTGAACGAATGAATCGACGCCAGATGGATCGAGATATGTAGAGAGTATGGGCACTATCATTTTACCACCGTCACAATCTTCGATACAGAACGCGATCCTGCTATCATTCGATACACGTACGATCCGCTGGCGAGACCAAGAGCACTGGCATCAATAATCGTCTCGTACGTCCCCGGTGCATGGGTTCCTGTCAATACCGTACTGATTAGTCTCCCTCTCATGTCGAATAGAGTCAGCGTAACGTCAGATGCCTTTGCTACGGCGTATCGTACGCGGGTCTGATTTCGGAATGGATTCGGGTAATTTTGCTGCAGTGAAAATTCGCCGGGAAGATCGGATTCGTCTCCAACTGCCGTCGACAGGGCTGTAGTGAAAGCAAAGATACTCGACCAGTCTCCGACCCCGACCACATTCCGTGCGCGTACGCGCCAGAAAAAAGTGACTCCTCCGGCGAGACGATTCATTCTAAAGGAGGGTCCCCGAACGCCCGTTGTATCGATGACGATAGCTCCAAATTGACTGACCTGAATGTCATACGTCTCATCTCCGGGTTGTGGCTCCCAATTCAGTTCGACATCTGGGCCCAGATCCAGAGCCCGATCGGGGGGCGAATCCAGCGCCGCTTCGATCGGGGCCTCCAGTGCAGCCGTCGTAAATGAATGTACAGCGGACCACGGACTGATACCTCCGGGGTTGGATGCCCTGATCCTCCAGAAATACCGGGTTTCGAATAGTAATTCAGCCGCTCGAACGGACGTTGCTGTGGTACCTCGAACTTCCTGAATACGGGTAGAAAAGGAGGACTCGATGGCAATATCAATATCGTACTCGGTGGCGCGAGGCGCGGGAGCCCACGTCAGGTCTGGGAGAACCGAGACGTGTTCTTCCGCATCTCCCGGTAGAATGGAGAGCGGAACCTCCGGAGGATCAGGTGCCCGCGTCGTAAAGGTGCGAACGAGAGACCACGGACCGATGCCCGCTCTGTTTACCGCGCGTACTCTCCAGTAATACAGGGTCAGCGTCTGAAGTTGTGGAACAGAATAGAAAACCTGTTGGAGATTGGCTGCTGTGTTGATAACGACCGAAAAATCATCGGACGTGGCCACCTGAACCTCATATGTCGTGGCCCTCGGCGCCGCGAGCCACGTCAACACCGGAGTCTCAGAACTACCCTGGGTATTGTTCGCGGGTGTGAGAAGTTCGGGCCGGTCAGGAACGGCAATAATCGTTGCAAATCGGAACGTGGTCGACCACGCCGTCAGACCTCCGGGATTTGAAGCGCGGACGCGCCAGAAGTACGTTCTATCATTCTTCAGTCCAGACACAGTGAACTGTGGATCCGATACCGGACCACCGCTGGCCACAATGTCCGAGAATGAATCATCGGTAGCGACTTCAATGAAGTAAGACAGGGCACCCATGCTCGAACTCCACATCAGGCTCACCGTCAGAGAGACATCAATGGAGCCGTCCTCGGGTTGTCCAGGGACGGGAACGCCCGGAGGAGCCACAACGGTCGCAAAGGTCATCGTCGCCGACCAATCGCTCGTTCCGGCAGCATTGACCGATCGCACCCTCCAGTAATAACGAGTTGAAAAAGCAAGACCACTCGGCGATCTGCTCGTCGCCGTAAGTCCGATGTCGGACAGTTGAGTGGTCGAAAAGTCGGAAGTCACGGATACCTGAAGGTCATAACTGGAAGCATCCGTTCCTGCATTCCAGGAGAATGCCATGGGCAGGCGAATATCCGTCGCGTTGTCCTGAGGGGCCGTGAGTACCGGAGTTCCTGGAAGAGCAACGATCGTCGTAAACGACCGGGTATCGGACCACACCCCATCGCCTCCCGCGTTAGTCCCTCGAACACGCCAGAAATATTCGGTAAGATTGCCGAGACCCGACAGCTGCCAGGACGTTGACGTTAGAGCGGTTTCAGAGACAAGCGGCGCGGAAAAATCGGCCGACGTGGACACCTGAAGCATGTAATTGCTTGCATTCGATAGAATGTTCCACGCCAGTACAGGTGATGTGGTGATTCCGGTCGCGGCGTTCAAAGGGGTTGTGAGAGACGGACTTCCGGGTTGTGCCGGCGCACCCGTCTGAAATCTGAAAACATTCGACCACGGACTCGTTCCTCCTGCGTTGGTCGCACTGACACGCCAGAAATACGAAGTTACGAATGCCAGACCCGAGAGCGAGAAGGTGGTATTCCCGGAATTCGCCGTCGAGACGATCGTACTCGAAAAATCGGTCGAATTACTTACTTCCAGGTTATAGGATGTGGCTCCTGATACGGCGCTCCATGATAACGTCAGCGCCAGCGCAGCTCCGCCAGATTGATCGGCTGGGAAAACCAACACGGGAGCAGCCGGAATATCGGGAGCCCGGGTCGTAAAACTTCGAGACGCAGACCAGGCGCTATTACCTCCTGCATTACCGGCCCGGACCCGCCAATAGTACATCGTCAAGTTCGATAGACCCGAAAGCGCGTAGGCTACCGCCCCCGTCAACGTCTTGGATTCGAACAGGTTGTCGAACGTGCTCGATGTCGAAACCTGTACGTCGTACTGCGTGGCCCCGCTGGAAGAGTTCCAGGATAGATTCAGTGTCAATTCCTGACCCGTAGCGGCCGCCGCGGGGGCCGAAAGAACCGGGATGGCCGGGGCGTCAGGAGGAACGGTGGTGAACGAATGAGCAGCCGACCATGAACTCTTCCCCCCTACATTCCCAGCTCGAACGCGCCAGAAATAGGCGGTCAGATTGGCCAGTCCCGTAACTTGAACGTTTTGTGCCGTAACCGCATCGAATACGGCGGTCGTCGTCGAGAAATCCGACACCAATGAAACCTGGACGTCATAATTGTCCGCGCCCGAGACCGAGTCCCACATCAGTGTCGAACTCGTGGCTATCCCCGTTGCATTCGTGACCGGCGTCGTCAGGACCGGTACAGCCGGAATGTCAGGAGCAAGCGTGGTAAAACTGACCGGGGCCGTCCAGGCACTGTTCCCTGCTCCATTCACGGCTCGGACACGCCAGAAATAGGTCGTCAGAAAGGACAATCCTGTAACGGTTTTCGTCGAAGCAACGACCCCCGTGGCATTCAGAACGAAGGAGGAAAACGTACTCGACCCGGATACCTGCACGTCATAGGAGGATACCTGATTTACATCGCTCCAATCGAGAGCAACAGCGAGCGGATTATTCGCAGACGTGTTACCGGGAGCGAGTAAGGTCGGGACGTCGGGTGGATTGAGTATAGCGACCGAAAATGTTCGAGTATCTGACCACGGACTCGTGCCTGCGCTGTTTGTCCCGCGGACTCTCCAGAAGTACTGCGTTCCAAAACTCAACCCATTGGCATCGATAGTCGACGCTGAAACAGCCGGCGACTGAAAGATCACGGTCGTAAAATTGATGTCGGTCGCAACCTCAATGGCGTACGTGGACACATTGGAATCAGTAGACCAGGTAAGCGTTTGCGTCGTATTTATGACCGTTGCCGAATTAGCTGGAGAGGAGAGCACCGGAGCGGACGGCGTGGTAATAGGTGCCGGGAAATCAAAGACCGTATTGGGATTGTTGTATCCGGGCATCGGAGACCCGTTCGTATTCTGCCAACCACTGAATCCTGTCCCCAGTGCCAGGGTCTGACCACTCGACGCATCGAAGAGCTTCAGGAAAAAATTCTCGCCTCCGTTCATGCCTTCATCGGTAGCAAGCGTGGTCGAATCGTCTCCGTAAATGGTCACATTGATGAAGGCACTTCCGGCATTGATAATCACGGTAGCCGCACCGGCCGTATTCCCACTGGAATCGAATACACCGATGATGTCTCCAGTTGCAGCAGCAGCGCCTGAAATAGTCGCTTTACCCTGCAGTACACCCGACTGAGTGGTTGCCGTAAACGTGAACGGTCCTACCGTCGTCTGAGCCCGTGCATTGCGTAGTGTTCCTGAACCGATCAGGATCAAGAAAAACATGATATGTCTGACGCGTACTCTCATTCGTCAACCTAATTAATCCTGTGCATGGAACGGACCTCTTTGAATTCGCCCGCTTTCAATACGTAATAGTAGACGCCGCTGGCCAGGTCTCCTGAACCCACGCGCGCCTCATGAAAACCCGTTTCTTCGAATCGATCGACCAGCACGGAGACACGGCGACCTAACAGATCGAACAGTTCCAGTTGAACATGGCTGTCTTTCGCGAGACCGTACCGAATCGTCGTCGACCCCCTGAAAGGATTTGGATAGTTCTGAGCGAGCGAGAAAGTCTCGGGTAACTCTCCCGATTCGGGTTCGAATTGAAGCATCACCTGACGGAGCGACATGTCCGCACTGAATGGCAGACTGGATTCGATCCGCTCGGCTCCCTCCAGCGCGAAATAAAGTCCCTCTCCGTCGAGGGCTCCGTCGATCCGATCTGATGTCAGATCATCTCCGTACACCGAGACAGCCGATACCTGAGCATCCGGCCCGACCCGGCCAGCCCCGACAACCAGACCACTCCCGGTCTCAACCCGCAACCAGGATCCTTCTGTTACCGGCATCCCGTCCAGAAATGCGAAGCCACCTACGAACATGAACCTGTTCGTCGCTGTCACGACCGGACCGGCTGCCCGGTCGACAGACAAGGCCAGTTCCGGGCGGGGTTTCCTCGATGATTTGACGGATCCGCGTTTTCCCGAAGCCGACGGGAAAGCAAAGCCCGACGCGGCCGCTGAGAGCTTCACCCAGTATCCCTGACCCTTCTGGAGGGTTGAGAGTGTATTCAGGAAGGACAGGCCAGTAGGATCGAAAAACTGCGCCTGAGATTTAAATGTCGTTACGAACTGCAGTTTATTCTGCGTGATTAGCGTGGCAAAGACGGAAGCTGGTGCCTGAACCGTGTTCGGCCAATATCCGATCAGGTTCCATCCGGCCGTCAAATTGAGAGTCTGCGCGTTTGGAACAGGTGTCCCCGTCACGGTCACGTTGGCGGCGCTCGCTGTCTTCACCCAGTATCCCTTTCCGAGTTCGATGGCCGAGAGGGTATTGAGGAATGACAATCCATTTGGATCGAAGAAGCGAGCCTGACCGTCAAATCCCGTCACATACTTCAGATTGACGCCCAATCCACCGAATACCGCAGTCGGAGTGTTCGTTCCGGGTGTCACGTTCAGTGAAATCAGATTCCATCCCGCGTCCAGGGAGAGCACCTGCTGGGCATCGGATCCGGTCAGCGTAGTCGGACTCACGATGGAACCGAGAGTTGTGTTTCCCGAAAACGTTATCGATTCAATCACATTTACGGTCGCATCCTTCGCCGCGTCATACGCCTGAAATGTGATCGCCTCCGTACTTCCGGTCGCAGCGTAGATTGTCATGAAGAACAACTTCTGCCCGGCAATATCTACCGGTAGTGCGACTCCCCGAAGCTGCGTTCCCGAGAACGCCGCGATCACATTGTTGGCATTCGTCGAGAAGGCACCCCCGAGCTTCAGTTTTCCGGTCAGCGTCAGCGAAGACGCAAAAGAAGCAGGGTTGACCGACCAGGATGGTGCTCCTGCTGGAAGAGCGGCGGCTGTCGCGGGCCCGGTCGACAGACTGCCGTACGCTGTAGTGGCATCCGATTGGTATTGTTGGGCCGTCATCAATCCTGATTCGAACGAAAGACTGGCCGCTGACCCGTTTCCCGTCATCGCGATCTGAACGTGCAATAATTGCGTGGGTACGGCACTCAGCATCGTTCCGTTAGCGGGATTGGCACGGTCCAGATACTCGATGGAAATCGCCAGGCGATTTACGGCGTTGTCGTGGAGCTGCACGCGATAGAGGACCGCATTGGAAACAGGCGAAGACGGCGTTACGGTTACCTTCCCGCCAGCCACGACCTGGCTCCCGAACGTCTGTGAATCATAATTCACGTAGAACTGAAGATCCCCGATTCTGGAGCCAGCAGCCGTTCCGGCAGCGAGCACATCGAACGTGTAGTTCGCCCCGTTCACCTGTTGATTGGCGAACACGACGGCCATGCCCGTCTGTGCCAACGACCGGGTAGAGCCCAGGACCCCGGCACAGACCAGGACGAGCAGGCATTTTGATATGTGATTTCTGAAAATCAATTCCACATTGAATCGATACGGTGGCAACGATGGATGAACGTCAATCGTACGTCTGGTCTACCGTAGCAGCACCATCACTTTGGTCTCTGAGAACGAACCGGCCTCAAGCCGATACGCATAGGTGCCGGGTGCAAATCGATTCCCGTCGAAGACGGCTTCATATCGGCCCGCGGACTGATTCTTTTCGACCAACCGCGCGATTTCCCTTCCGAGCAGGTCGTAGATCGTGATCCGGACCGTCGTAGTCGACGGAAGCGCGTATCGAATATGTGTTACCTGCGAGAACGGATTGGGATAATTCTGCTCCAAACCGAATTCCACGGGCAATTCCCCTTCGTCTTCCGTAGCCGTCGCTGTCTGAATGCTCGCGTGTATGACGGTCGGAGCCTGAACGGTTCCGGTGACGCTGTTAGCACCGAATACCAAATGATCCGGGCTCTCGATCGTGCTGTTGGAATTGGGGTCAAAGATCTTCAGACTCAGCTCTTCTCCATCTTCATTACCGTACACAACGACGAATGAGATGTATCGATCGAGCGTGGCCACGTACTGGAACGTTCCCAGCCCTCGACACTCGGTCACACCGTTAGCCGATCCGAATACGCCGATTTCGAAGTCCTGACCCCTCACTTCCTGCCCATCGATCGATATGACGGCAGTGAGCGAGAGTGTATTCTGATACCGCGTCGGATCCAGGGCACAATCGAGGCTTGATATCCCCGACATTTTGCCCGGAATGATCGACGTTTTCGCATCGCTGTCGATGGTCGACCCGGTGGTCGAAACCGAGCTACGCTTCGCGGTGATGCGTTCTCCACGGGAGGTCTCATCGGTGATTTCCGAGTCGTCAAGATGCGGGGCTGTTACGGGTGTCGCTGGATACGTAATCCGACCACCGGAAGCGACTCGTATCAGGTATCCCAATCCGGGATTCATCTCCGTCAGCGAGCCGATCCAACCCACACCCTGTACAAACTGGGCGAACGCAAACTGACTCTTGATGATATCGTTCGTTGACGGCCGAAGCGTTCCGAGTGCCTGGTCGATCGGGATGTTCACCTGCGGTAAGTATCCTATCCAGTTCCATCCCGGCACGACATCCAGCGGGGTCGTAGCGGTATTCACTTCCGCGCCGACTACGCTCAACGTATGGGACTGATTGAGCCTGATCAGGTAGGCTTTTCTCGGATCCAGAGAACTCAGCGTTCCGACCCATCCGAGTGTCGGTTCGAACAGACTGAACTGGGTCTGATTCTTGATTATATCATCCCCAACGACGGGTGTGCCGGTGAACACGGCCGTCAGCGACGGATCCTGTGGAACACGGTTTACCGAGAACCACGTCCATCCCGAACTGAGCGGAACCGTTCCGGGCGCAACGGCAGGAGGAGGTGCCTGGAGCGTTATCGGCTGTACCGGTGTTCCGTGTACGGCAGTCGGATCGAATGCCAGATTAAGGTTCGTCTCCTTGAACACGGTACACGTGCTCTTATCCCACACCTGGAACGTTACCTGCTCCCCGGAGGAGGCATTACTGTATATCACCAGACTGACCCGGTTCCCATCGAAGACAGTGTCGTTGTTGGCATCGATTGGTACGATCGGGGCGACTCCCCGGAGTTGGCCATTTACGAAAGCACCCACCAGGTCGTTGGCATCTTTGGATACCGATCCCGAGATAACGAGTTGCGCTGTCAGCGTCATATTGCTCTGGAAGTTGGACGGTACGACGTTCCAGACCGGAGCGATACATTCGTCGAAAATATTGACCGTCACCGTCAGTTCCGACGTATCCCCGTCACTGTTCGTCGCGGTAACCGTAGCCTGATGCGTTCCTACCGACAGGACGTCCAGTACCGTGAAGCCCACCGTCGATGTCGTCGCACCGGGAATCGTCCCCTGTGTCAGGTTTGGAACGAGCCAGGCAGGCTGCCCGGTCAGCGTGAACGTGACCGGACCGGTCGTCTTCCCGTTCGATAAAGAGGCTTCAAATGCCGCCGATGCGCCCAGCGCCACCGTCATGTTGACCGTTGTTGGCGTCCATGTGAAGGCCGACCGACGAACGTCAAATTCCCAGGTCCTGGCTGCCGCCATGGGGTTGCCGATCATGTCCGTCCAGTTCTCCACGGAAACCCGTAACCTCTTGCCTTCCAAAGTAGTCCACGCGTTCACGTCCCGAGGCGTTATGACGACTCTCCGGGCATCGCAGACGGCCGTAATCGCGACGGTCTGATTGGTATCCAATCGTGTGAGCGTGGTATTTGGACTCTGGCCGTCGGTAATGATGGATGCGCAGGAGAGGTCTTCATCGAATGTGATCGAGATGTCGTCACCCAGCGCCAGGAAGGTATCCGCCGGTTCAGGTGTCCCGAGCACTTCCGGCAATTTGGTATCCACCGTTCCAGGCACGGTCAGAGAAACATTCCGCCCGGAATCACAGACTGTGAAAGCCCGAAGTTCATACTGTCCATCCACTCCCGGGAACGTCCATTGTCCAGTGTAGGACGTCGCGTTCGCTCCGCCCTGTGCGATCACGTCTGCCCGTGTCGTTGTGAATGCCGGAAGCCACGTCGACGTACCTACTTTTCGGTATTCGAGTCCGATCGACTGCACGCCGGCACTCACATCGGAGGCTGCCAACGTGAATTCATCCAGTGTGATCTCCATCGGCTGAGCGGCCGTTACCCGCGTCAGCGTCCAGTTCTCCTTCGGACGGAAAATATGTATCCCCGAGCACGGCGCCGTGTATCTGACACTCACATGCGTCGTGTCTGCCGTGTTTGGACGACCTCGCGCCAGATTTCCTTCTTCACAAATCGGGTACATCACGAGACCCAGGTTGTCGTAATTGAACCGGGTCGGCCCTCGTCTGACGGCGAGTTCGAGTTCCTGCGTCTGCTGCGGAGCGATGAAGAAATCCAGTGCATTGCTCCCCGTACTGAGCACCTTTCCACCCGCTTCGAAGATGGCCCCACCGGGGTTCGCCGTCTGCAAGACACCGAGCCGGTAGTTTCGCTCCTCCGAGGTTGCGGATTGATTGCCCAGAGACACCGTGAACAGCGCTGGAGCGTTCGGATCCACGCCGAACTGTTGCGGAGGGTTGATCGAGAGAACCGGTATATCTCTCGGCGCCGTCCTCGGTTGTAACCCCGTCGCCGAGGCGCCGGGAGCAACGACCAACGGCGTACCCATCCAGGGCTCATACGGACACGAACTCCGGCCTGCTTTTACGTCGAAAACGGGCGTGCTGAATACCGGATCCTTGAGCGCATCGAAGGAATAGTTGTCCCCTACATCGTCATCCCATAGCGTATAGCCATATGACGTTCCGTTTTCTGTGGTATGCTCAAATGCAAGCGAAATCTTGGCGTCAAGATCTGCGAACACTTTTCCTTGAACGCCCGACCCTGCGGCGTCGGCACTGATCTCAACAAAAGCTCCTACGTTTACACCGATCGTTGTCTGTATACCGACGAAGCTGTCAAGCTCGTCTCCTCTCTCGAACGTAAAGTTTGTTCCGGCGCTGTAAGAGATATTTCGGGTGTTGTCTTTGAACGGATCGAGTGAACTGGGATCCGTCGGCAGGCCATATGTATTCAGCATATGATTCCAGTTATCAATCGCCTCCTGGAACTCGTTCCTCTTGCTAACCGATGTCGCGTTTGCCTTGAGTTGTTCCAGTTCCGGCACCATCACATTCTGAATATGGTCCCGGGTGAACATGAATGCTGTATCCAACTCCGGACCGACGGCAAGGGCATCATCCACCGTGAGTTTACATTCGTTCACTGTCACTCGATCTGACTTCGCAAACGTGAAGTTGATACCTGTGCCCACGAATAAGTCAGCTGACGGACCAAAGAAATCCTCATCATCGGATGTACTAATCTCCTCATCGGTCCAGCCGCATATGTTGACACCGCCGTTGATTGCCGTTTCAAGAGAAAAGCCCGCATGGACGCCCAATGTATTTTTCTGCTTCAAGACGGCAGACGCTTCGCCTCCAAACGTGACCCCGAGGTCCACCTCTGCTCCTGCAGAAAACTCGGCTTCCACACCTCCGCTAATTGTCAAATCAATCCCTGCGGAGAAACTGTTGCAAAACTTGGAGCCTTTCTGGATGAAGGAAAACGACTGGTCTCCCGGCGGATCATGGAGGACCCACATGGGGATTTTGGTCTTCGCTTTGGTAGCGAACTGTCCACCCGGTCTGGGACGAACACCCTGAACGATTGCCCAACTGGTGGCGTCTGCCTTCCTTCCGTCAACGTCGGCAACGGCCGTTACGAACTTCTGATACGAACGCTCGACGCCATCCACGACGCGACCGGCGAGTACATTGGGCTGTCCAACGAACAGAGTAGTATCCACTTTTCCTCCTGCAGCAGAATCGATCGCCAATACAAGAGGCGTACTTTGCTGATCGGTAATCTCACTGAAGAGCGTGACGGTGGCGGAATCGACCGGACACGTACTTCCCCCTCCCAGATCTTCGACGACGCTCACTTCGAGATTGATCTTATCCCCTTTTGCCAGAACCGGAATATTGTCCGGTACATCTGCCGTATTGCACATCGACGCCGGAAGTCCCGCGATGGTCACCTGAAGCGGTGGACGGTAGATGAAATCCTGACTCAGATCTCCAGTCGTGAGATCGACTGCAAAAAGTCCTCGATCCTGAAAAAACTTTTCAATGTCTACACGGCGCACAGGGTCAGCGTTGGCTACACTGAGGATCTCAGCCGAATATTCCATCGGAGGCAAATCTGTCGTAAAATGTCCATTAGCGTCCGTGGTAACGTCGCGCGTAAGACAACCATTTGTTGCGCGCAGACGGACCTGGGCGACACCTATGGGAATTCGGCACATGCCGGATCCCACGACATCACCGGTCAGGGTATGCACCGTCTGGTCAACAAAATTTTGATCGAATACGTCAGCCGTGAGGTCGAGTGAAATAAATGGAGGCGAAAAAACGCGGTCCGGATTAGAAGGGATCTTGGGAAGAATCGTGGCGGATCCCGGATCGATAGCTGCGGCAAAGGCACCGTCTCCATCAGTTTGGACCTGACCCGCCCCCGAGTTTACGTCGATTACAACCCCCTCCACAGGACAAATCGTACCGTCAAACTGAATTTTCCCGGCGACGGTATACCGTGTCAGGTCGACGAACTGCACTTCATTTTGAACGGGATTCTGGCGGCTGAGCGTGATAATCTTTTTGGAAGGTGCAAACGTTCGAACCAATTGGCCGGGATCTGCAGGAATCAGATTGAATTCTGTGCTCTCCCCATATCTGATTCCTGAGAATCGGTAGTCCCCGGAAGCGTCAGACAGATCGCACGATTTCATGGGGGCACCTGGGCGGGCAGGCGCTACGCCTGTCTTATGCCGTAGATAGAACTGACCGGTCGCCGAAACATCGTTTGCGGAAGCCACTGCCATGAGCTCATCAAGTGACCAGTGGGCGAAAAGCCCGAGATCTGGCAGAGTTACATCGATCGTCTCCGAGCGACGCGAGGCAATATCAGCGGCAGAGACGACATGATTCCAGATGCGGATTTCATCGACCTGACCGTTAAAGAAGTCTGATCCCAGCAAGGATCCAAAATAGAATGGACCGCTACCGAGATAATCGGTTGGACTGGTGTTGGATCCTGCTAGCGTTCCGTCGATGTAGGTCTTTCGCGTGTTTGACGGTTCGTCATACGAGAAGGCATAATGATGCCAGGCACTGTCGGTCGGACCCGACACGTCCAGCGTATTATTCCAGAAGTCAAAACGCACCGTGCCCGGACCAACCAGCCCCAGATTGAGACCGTGATTTGTTGACCCGGTTCCGTGGCTGAAGACGGTGCCGCTTGATCCGGCCGACTGTTTGGCCCAGAACTCGACAGTAAATGAATTGGGTATCTGAGTGGATTCGGACGAGACAGCCTGTCCGCCGATGCCATCCAGAATGACGGATCCATTCGGCGACGGCGTCATACAGACATTGATATCAACGCTCGGTTGCCCCTGCCCGGCAAGCACCTTTCCGGAGATCGCTCCGTCAGGAGACCGCCATCCGAGGTCACATACCTTGACCGATACGTCCTCATATACAGCCTTAAGCGATTGGACACAGTATTCGGACACGTCTCCAGGATTAGCGTCTGCGTCTACGAAGCTGGTGATATCAGCTCCGGTTACACTGATCAGGACGTTGTCCCGAAAGATCCGGAATCCGTCCTCATCGTCTGAATTATCCGTCCAACTGATTTCCACGCGATTTTCGAATTTCCCATCCGTAGCCAGTACGTCCGAAGGTGCAGCCGGGAGAGTTTCCTTTACGAAGACCGCTCCACCCACATCAGTTCCTCCATTAGCACCTCCGGTTTCGACTACATCGCTCACCAGTATTGTACCTGAAGGGCCTATAAATACAGCATTGCCAAAATGGTCACTCCCCGGATTGAGCCCGTTTTGATATTCTCTTATCTCGTCGAACCCGCCCGTCCCCGGGTTTAGCTCGAAAAGATGG
>CAYLHF010000001.1:115437-119895 GCA_964383365.1 uncultured Rhodothermales bacterium
ATATTCTCTTATCTCGTCGAACCCGCCCGTCCCCGGGTTTAGCTCGAAAAGATGGGTCGATTCGAATGAACCCACAACAAATCGGCCGACTTGCATCGATACATCGAATCCGAAAGCCTGGCCTGATCGTGAATTCGCCGGCCATGTTTTCTGTTTGAATCCAAACCCCGATCCGGCCACTTTTTCAAAAAAGTAAACGGCACCCGAATCTGTCCCACCACTTGCCCCATCATCCAGTGGGGCACCAATAATAGCTGTGCCGTTGATCAGTGCTACCGCGTCTCCGAAACTGGCCTGAGTACCGGCAGATGCCCCTGGCACGACGGTATCGAGAACCGTCCATGTACTTCCCGACCGCTGAAATATCCGAGCGTAACCGTTCCCGGTGTTGAGAAAGTCGCTCTGTGGAGCGCCTACTATCGCAAAGTTATCAAAAATATCCACCGCATCGCCGAGTCGATCACCTGCGTTGTCCCCTGCTTGGGCCGCGGATAACGACCAAGTATCTCCACTTCGACTGTAGATGTACACACTCCCTGTCTGCAGTGTGCCGCAGGCGCTACTGCCGTCAAGACGTGCACCTACCATCGTCCAGTTTCCATCGGTGGATACTGAGCCGCCGTACTCTGCGTTGGGGCATAGATTAGCGTGACGAAAAGTCTGCGTCTCAACCCAGCCGTCCGGGGTTCGCTTGAAGAAGTAAACACGCCCCAGACCACCTTCCTTCCCGGACGCTCCTATAACCGCCCACGAACTGGTCATGTCGATGGAGTGACCGAATCGATCACCAGGACTTCCGTCGGAGGGGACCAATTTCGCTTTCTGTATCCATCCCGACGCAGCTCGCTCGAACACATAGACCGCACCGGTAAGGCTATTCTGCTCTTCGGTGGATACCATCATCTGATTTCCGGCGACGGCGATTGACTTCCCGAAACCGTCTCCCTGCTGTAAATCATCGGCAGCAATGCGGGTTGTCAGGCCCACGTAAGCCGTCGTCACTGGCGGTGCCGGGGATATCCCGGTATCACAGACCTGCGCGGACGTCATGTCGGTTCCGCTGTCGAAACTACCATTGGAATTGGTGTCGACATAGGTGGCAACACAGTACGAGAATGTTGTACCCAGAGGCATAGGACCTTCGGAGAAAGAGACCGCGTTCGCGGGTTTCGTAGCCAATTGATTCCCATCTCTGAACACGACGAATCCGGATTCGACCGACGATCGATCCACCCAAGAAAAGGTTATTCGATCACTGTATCCGTCGGACGCGTCGGCCGTGCCCGGTGCGAGCAGCGTTGTTGATCCGGAATCGGTCGCTTTGTCGGAGGATCCGAGAGCATCGAAGGAGGCAATCCCATACGAGACGACCTGGCCGAAGAGCGGTGAGGAATCGGTAAACACGGTACGATTCTTAGGTACCGTGCCTATTTCGGTGTTATTTCGGAAGATCTTGTATCCGGTCTCGGCATTGGATTTATCCTGCCACGTGATCGTAACCTGAGTCTCACTGACGCCGTCATCCGCAGATACCAACGCCGGCGGAAGGAGTCGGCGTCGACCGTTGTCGCGAACGGCTTTGGAATGGCCATCGTCGTCATACGCAACAACCGAGTATTTGTAGAGCTGCGCAGGAATTCCTCCCTTGTCGGTGGCCTCGATCACGCTGGGTAACGTGGTGGCTACCAGAACCGAATCCGCGGCAAGCGCACCCGTTGTCTCATTGGTAACGGTTCGTCGGTAGATTCTGTATCCACGCTCGATTTTAGAGTTGTCAACCCACGTGAGATCAACCCGGTTCTCAAACTTGCTGTCCGTCGCCGTCACTTGCGTCGGCAGAATGAACGAACGTTTCCCTTTATCACAAGCCTTTGGCGATTCCAATCCCTCTGCAGAGACCGAAGAAACACAGTAATTGATGTCCACGTCGGATGGTCGCTTTGTATCTGTGTACGTCAGCGTCGATGCGGGGAGCGTTTGAATCAGAGCGCCGTCCCGATACACCTTGAACACGGCCGTGCGAGTGGATGGATCGGTCCATGTGATGTCGATCTTGTCCTCGAACGTACCGTCCGTCGCGGCTACATTTTCCGGGGTAACGGTCGCCGATCGCCGTCCATTGTCGCAGACAAGGGCCGTTTCGACTCCTTTGTCGGTGAACGTACTCACGCAATACGATGCCAGTACACTGAGCGGTGCAGAAACGTCGACAAATGAATCGGTGTCTGGACCCGTCTGGCTGAGCAGGTTTTGAACACCGGGGATGAGGACGGGGCCCCCGGAGACATCGACTCCGGTAGTACCCACGGTGTTTATGATATCATTGAATCCTGCGGTGCCAACGGCCTTGTCCGAAAACGTATCGAACCCGAGAGCAACCTGGAGACCCGTTTCCGTACCCGTAAGCATCGCATGTAAATTAGCCGCAATCTCCTGCCCGGTCCGGACAGTACTCCAGATCCGGAGCTGATCCAGACTCCCATCCAGGGTCTGGAAGTGATTTCCGCCAATGGAAAGTGCCTCGGCATTTGTACAGACGGGGCCGGCGACAGCAACGGTCCGATCAAGCACTCCGTTGATGTAAATCTTGGCATCAGAGCCATCGTAGCTCACCGCCACATGGGTCCACTGATTGAGTCTCAGAGGTGCGTGGCTCTCAGCAAACGGCAGGAAGGAACTGCTACAGTCTGCGGGTGACATGGAGAGATGCAATCTTCCGTCCCCCAATATCAACAGATCGTAGTTACGGGCCGAGCCGTCGGCGGCCTGCTTCGCGACAAGCGTCTGTGTCCGGGCACCGTTAAGCGACCTGGGATTCACCCACGTTTCGAGTGTAAATGAGGCCAGATCAAGCGCAGGGGCGTCCGGTATTTGAACGAAATCGTTCGTGCCGTCGAGCGACACGGCAAGCCCTCTCCCGTGCTGATTGAGGGGAGCCGTGGACGCGAACCATCCGGGTACAGACGTCGAGAGTGCAAAATTCGTGAGTGTGCCAGAATGAATGCCGAATGCGTCCGGGGCACTTGATCCAGACCCGGCATCCAGTGGCCAGTAGGCAATCAACCCTGTCTCAGCACCCGTGAGAGTCTGATAGAGAAGTGATTGAATATCGGTCGTCGTCCGGGCACTGTTCCACAGACGTACTTCATCGATTGAACCGTCGAATGATGCCGTATGGCCGCCGCCTAGTACGACAGGATTACCTGTATTACACAATCCTCCCGAGAGCGGGGTCGATCCATCGAGCATCCCGTTTATGTAGAGTCGTATCTGACTCCCATCGAATGTAGCCGCAATATGCGTCCACGTATTGAGCGTGAGTGCCGAAGACGCACTTAACGACACAGGAGCTGAGCAGGCAGCTGAACTGGCAGATATCTGTGGATGTCCATTTCCCAGGACCAACAGAGAATAATTTCGCCGATCTCCCTTCGAGAGGATCGTCTGTGAGGCAGCATTGAACGCCAGAGGCTTTACCCACGCCTCAACGGTAAACTGCTGCAGGTCGAGAAGAGGATCATCCGGAATGCTCACGACGTCGTCCGTACCGTCGAACAACAGTGCCGCCCCGGCACTTCGGTACACGCGGTATCCCGTTTCGAGTGTAGTAAGGTCGTTCCACGTCACCTCGATGCGGTCGTCAAAGGTATCGTCCGTCGCTGCGACCGTTCCCGGAGCCGGGAGCGTATTGATACTTCCGTCATCGCAGACGTCGATCGAAGAACCGCTTGCCGAGAGTCGGCGAACACAATACGTGTGTATTGTACCCGAGACCGCGGTCCGGTCTTCGTACGATGTCGCTGTTGCGGCCAGAGACTGAAGGAGTGTTCCGTCGCGCCTGATTTCAAAACCAGTGGCACCCGTTCCCTGATCCTGCCAGGAAACAAGAACAAAATCGGGAATTACGCCGTCCGTGGCACTAACCAGGAGTGGGGGTAGAACCGCTCCCAGGGAACCTGAATCACACACCCGATCATTGCCCTCGGAACCATTCTGGGTCGGGACGACGCAATACGTAAACGCTGTCGAGCCCGAAGCAGTCAGATCGTCGAATACGGTCACGTTGCCCGTCGTAGTGCCTACCTGAGTGCCATCTCGAAATATCGTGTACCCATCGTTTGCGATCGACCGGTCGGTCCACGTCACGCGAACCTTTGAAATGAACAGTTGGTCAGATGCCTGTACATCCTCTGCTGCGAAGAGTCGGCGACGTCCGCCATCGCATCCGATAACCGTCCGTGCTCCGGCCGAATCCTCTGCGACGACACAGTAGATCGAGACCTGATTAGGGGTACCGGCCTTGTCCATATAAGATGTCGCCTGACTCGAAACCGTTGTGAGCAGTTTCCCGTCCCTCAACAGGCGAACCAGCGTGGCCGGCTGATTATTCAGACTCCAGGTCAGTTCAACCTGGTCCTCAAAGGTGTCATCTGAAGCAGATACGGTGGTGGGTTTTTT
>CAYLHF010000001.1:119995-121391 GCA_964383365.1 uncultured Rhodothermales bacterium
ATAAGGGTCAGTGCATTGGACGAGACACTACCCGCTGCCCTGAGCGTCCCATCCACATAGATTTTGACTTTACTGGATGCGGCGTCATCAACCACCACAGACACGTGTTGCCAGCGATTTCGTTGCACGACACCTGCTGCAGTCTGCAGGAATCCCCGGGCACTGACTCCATATTCCACCCGTCCGTCCGCCAGAACATACAGATAATACGCTCCGTCAGTGGTCGTTCCGTCGGCATCTCTGCTGAAGAGAGAGACGTGATTGGCCGTCGTTACGTTGACCCATGTCTCAAGTGTGAATGACGTTGTCAGATCCAGCTTGCTCTGGTGGGGCACGCGCATGTAGTCGTCTGTTCCGTCCAGAGAAAGAGCCATTCCGCCACCTGTTACTCCCGGAAGTATGGTTCCTCCGGCAAACAGGTCCTGCGTATCCAGATCCAGACTCGGATCCGCGTTTGCATCTTGCTGATCCATATGATTTACGCGCCCTTCGAATACCGTAAGAACGGTACTTGCCAGATGGGTCAAAACGACTTCGAGTGTCGCGCTCTCGCCTCCTTTAAGGACACCCACCGTCCAGAGATCGGCCCCGGCGTCATAGGAACCCTTCGAAGGATTGCTACTCACGAATGCTACGTTTCCGCTTTTCGCGATGGTGGAGACCGTAACGCCAGTTGCTACAGGACTTGCGTTCGATATTGTGAACGTAAACGTACCATTGGATCCTGTAGCCACGTGTGAGTCACTCACAGCCACACTGAGTGATACGTTCGGTTTTCCCGTTACCGGAGCAGTTGATGTCGCCCAGGCCGCACCGGCGTTGAGCGTGCCGGTGTTCGCGTTTCCGGCCGCATCGGCAACGGAGGTCCCGGTACTTTCGTCGAGTCGATAGTAGGCCACCAGTCCGCTCTCTGTGCCCGTAAGTGGAGCCGTTGAAAACGTGCGTACCTGTGTCGCAGTCAATGTGGTATTCCACAGGCGCACTTCGTCCATATCCCCGGTGTAGAATCCACTTGCCGGCCCACGACGGCCAAGCAAAAGCGACGAGGCCAGCGCCGTGGGTGCTGGTGGGTTACCCGCGGCCTGCTCGGCTCCGTTGACATAGAGGTGCATCTTGGGCGATGCCGTGTCGTCGAACGTAACGGCCACATGATTCCATGCCCCGCCTCTGATAACGGCAGGACCGGAAGACTCTATCCCTCCGGAATTGTTTGTCTCGTAAGCGATATGGCCCGACGAAAGCACCGAGAGATTGTAGGCACCTGTCAAATCCACTCCCACGCCATCCTTACTCAGGAACGTCCCCCCGACCCCGGTGGGTGGTTTTATCCAGGCCGAAATAGTAAAGGTGCTCGTCATATCGAGCGTATTCGCATCGGCGATCTCGATATAGTCAT
>CAYLHF010000001.1:121491-141512 GCA_964383365.1 uncultured Rhodothermales bacterium
ACGTAAGGGTACCCGTGTTCGTGTTACCGGATGTATCTCCCGCAGACGTGCCCGATGTCTCGTCAAAATGGTAATTCGCTACCAGACCTGCCGCCGTCGGAAACTGAATCTCGTTGTACGTGGACAGAACTTGCGCGGGCGTTCGCGTCACGTTCCAGAGCCTTACCTCGTCGATCTGTCCATTAAAGAACCCGCTTGCGGGTCCTCGTCTACCGATTAGAAGACTCGAAGGAAGGGCCGATGGAGCCGTGACCGCACCGCTGGCCTTGTCCACACCGTTGATATAAATATGCATCTGGGGTGTAGCGCCGCTATCATACGTAACGGCTACGTGATTCCACGATCCACCGGTGATGACGGCCGCCCCTGTCGTGGTCACCGTGCCCTGATTATTCGTCTCGTATTCGATATGGCCTGTTGAAAGCAACGCAACGTTGTAGGCACCCGTCAAATCTACCCCTACACCATCCTTGCTCAGAATCGTGCCCCCGGTACCGGCCGCCGGCTTGATCCACATCTCCAGCGTGAACGTGCTGGTAAGATCGAGCGTATTCGCATCAGCGATCGATATGTAGTCGTCCACACCATCGAACGTCACCGCATTCCCGGCCACCTGGGCAAACGCCATAGTCGGGGTCCAGATCAGGAAGATTGCTACGGTCAATAGGATGCCGAGTGGATTCGAGATTCGTCCGGCTCGCCGGGTGATTGAATCAGGACGGCCTGAGTGCTTTCGCATGATGAACTGGCTTTTTGCCCGACACAATCGGTGTCGAGAGAACCGTACGGCTGCGCGCGGTCTCTCGAAAGCCGATGGTGACGAACGTTTTCTTAACCGATTGCGGACGCTGGTGTCGTCCAGGTCAATCGATAGGGTTCCGGGGGTTAGTGATGCTCTGGGACGGGACCGTGATGGAATCCATCTCGATACCGGGTACAAGCGTACGGCGAGCGGTCTTGCCTTATCCGGACATAATCTGTCACTTTTGAGACATTTTCGACTGAAACACTCCTGATTGGGTCCTCGAAAGTAGATGTAGATGGTTTTTGTACTTTGACCTTCGTCAACACCACCCTTCCATCCGAGACGTGATTACACTCAAAAATCTATCGGTAAGCTTCGGCAGAAAGACGGCTGTCGATCATTTTTCGACTCGGTTTTCGCGCGGAAAAACATCGGTTCTTATCGGTCCGAGTGGGTGTGGTAAATCGACGCTGCTCCGGGTACTCACCGGCCTGGTGTGGCCCTCGGTCGGAAGCGTACGAATCAACGGAAAGCTTCTGACCGATGTAGGACTACGTTCTTTTCGTCAACGACTCGGCTACGTCATTCAGGATGGTGGCCTGTTTCCCCATTTGACGGCACGAGAAAACGTCGCTCTGGCTGCGAGACATCTGGGATGGAACCACGACTCCATAGCCCATCGAATCGTCGAATTGACGGCGCTGGTTAGGCTAGACAGCGACCGACTGGACTGCTTCCCTTCCCAACTCTCCGGGGGTCAGCAGCAACGGGTGAGTCTCATGCGAGCCCTCATGCTCGATCCCGATCTGCTTCTTCTCGATGAGCCGCTCGGTGCCCTCGACCCGATGATTCGAGCCGATCTCCAGACGGATTTACACGCCATTTTCGCCCAACTTGGGAAAACGGTGATCATGGTCACGCATGACCTGGCTGAAGCCGCGTGGTTCGCGGATCGGATCTTTCTGCTCCGGGACGGTCATCTCGTTCAGGAAGGAACTGCGGAGGACTTGACCGATCGTCCATCCGAGGAATTCGTGACGACGTTTGTCTCGGCCCAGCGCCGAATACGGATCGATGGAGGACAGGCATCATGAGACAGATGCTCTTACTCGGGCGGAAGGTATTGGCACTGCCAGCAATCGGCTTGACGACCATCCTGCTGGTCCAGACAGCCCTGCGACCGCCGGCTTCGTACGCCCAAACGATCGGTTCCAAGAGTTTTACGGAGAACGTGATACTCGGAGAGATCGCCGTTCAACTGACCGATGCCGATGCGCATCGAAAAGAATTAGGCGGCACGGCGATCCTCTGGAACGCCCTGCTCGCTGGAGACATCGACATCTATCCGGAATACACGGGGACGCTCCTCCAGGAAATTTTCTCCGGACACCTGGGCAGCAGTCCGCGTCTTTCCGAGCTGAGGGACTCACTTGAACAGCTCGGCGTGGGTATGACCGAACCACTGGGATTCAACGATACGTACGTTCTGGGAATGAGAGAGGAAACCGCTGATCGTCTCGGAATCACCCGCATTTCCGATCTGCCAGCCCATCCAAAACTCAGATATGGTTTTTCGAATGAGTTTATGGACCGGGACGATGGATGGCCGTCACTCAGGGTGGCCTATAATCTGCCGTCCGATTATGTCCGGGGGATAGATCACGACCTCGGTTATCGTGCGATGGAGTCTGGGTCAATCGACGTAAAAGATCTGTATTCGACCGATGCGGAGATCGCGTATTACCACCTGGCGACTCTCGAGGATGATCGACATCATTTCCCGGAATACCGGGCCATATATCTGTACCGCCTGGATCTGGATTCGACGAAACTCGATGCTCTTCAACGGATTACGGGACAGATCGACGAACGTCAGATGATCGCTATGAATGGCCAGGCGAAACTTGACGGCGTCGCGGAATCCACCGTCGCGAGGGAGTTTGTTCGTAGTCTTGGCCTTGCTACCAGGGGGTTGGACCGGGCGGAAACATGGCTGGACCGGCTCGCTGGAAATACGAAGGATCATCTGTTTCTGGTTATAGTCTCGCTCCTCGCGGCTATCGCACTCGCCATTCCACTGGGCATTCTTGCGTCTCGAAATGCCACTACCGGTCGGATCATTCTGGGAGTGGTGGGCGCAGTATACACGATTCCTTCGCTCGCTCTCCTGGTGTTCATGATCCCGCTTCTCGGTATCGGCGGCCCTCCTGCTCTCGTCGCCCTGTTTCTCTACAGCCTGCTGCCCATCGTCCGAAATACGCACGAGGGCCTCACGGGTATCCCAAGATCTCTGACGGAGTCGGCAGAAGTCCTCGGCCTGCCAGAACGAACGATTCTGCTGAAAATCAAACTCCCGCTCTCTTCCGGAGCCATACTCGCCGGAATCAAGACGTCTGCCGTCATTAATATTGGTACGGCCACACTGGGGGCGTTAATAGGAGCGGGCGGATATGGACAACCGATCCTTACGGGTATACGACTCGACGATACGTCCCTGATTCTCGAAGGGGCGGTTCCGGCTGCTGTCTTGGCGCTGCTTGCTCAGGCGCTATTCGATCTTTCCGAGCGGTGGTTCGTTCCACGCGGTCTCAGACTCTCCAGGGAGCAGACCACAGAATAAAGATCGATCGAAACCATTGATGGCAGACACCCTCACCGACCTCAAGACCCGACTCGGAAAAATCACCGACCTGAATCATTCGGCCGCTCTTCTGGAATGGGATCAGGAAACCTACATGCCGGAGGGCGCGGCCGCAGGCCGCGCCCAACAGATTGCCACCCTGCGGCAGTTGGCTCACGACATGCTGACCGACGATGCCATTCGTCGCCTCCTCGACGATCTCGAGGGCACGTTCGAAGAAGATTCTCTCGAACACGATCTGATCCGAATCACACGAAAAGATTTCGACCGGGCAACAAAAATTCCGTCCGACCTCGTGGCTCGCATGGCGACGGCAGCCGCGATGTCGAGACTGGCATGGAAAACAGCCAGGGAGACGAATGACTACCCAACGTTTGCCCCCCATCTCTCAGAAATTCTGGATCTCACACTCGAACAGGCTGAGGCTCTCGGGTACGATGAGTGCGCCTATGATGCCCTGCTCGACCAGTACGAGCCGGGCATGCGCACGAGCGAGGTGACGAGCGTTTTCGACGATCTCAGAGAACAGCTCGTCCCCATCGTCCATCAGCTCTCGAGCATACCCGGTCCGGACGTTGCGTTCCTTCACGCCCACTACCCACACCAGGCACAGTGGGAATTCGGGGAATCCGTAATCAGGGACTTCGGATATGATTTCCGAACGGGGCGACAGGATCTGTCCACCCATCCGTTCACAACCACCTTCTCGATCTCGGACGTGCGTCTCACCACCCGAATCGATGAACAGTTTTTCAACCCTGGTTTTTTCGGTACGCTACACGAGGCAGGACACGGGATGTACGAGCAGGGCGTGGCACTCGATCTGGAGCGGACTCCGCTCGCGGACGGCACTTCGCTCGGCATGCATGAATCCCAGTCCAGGTTATGGGAGAATCTCATCGGCCGGAGCGAACTGTTCTGGAATCATTACTTCCCCAAAGCGCAGGCGGCGTTTCCTCAGGCCCTCGGTCAGATATCTTCCAGGGACTTCTACCGGGGCATCAACCGGGTTGCCCCTTCTCTCGTGCGTGTCGAGGCGGACGAGGTGACGTACAACCTGCACATCATGATTCGATTCGAATTGGAGTGCGCCCTGATTGACGGTTCCGTAACCGTCGACCAACTCCCTGAGGCATGGAATGACCGGATGGAGTCATTCCTCGGAATAAGACCTCGAAGAGATACGGAGGGGGTTCTGCAAGATATTCACTGGTCGTTGGGAGCCATCGGATACTTTCCGACCTATACGCTCGGAAACCTGATGTCGTCCCAACTCTTCGATCAGGCCCGGACGGATATCCCGGCGTTCGATGAGAAACTGGCCTCCGGATCCTTCGGAGATCTGCTCTCGTGGCTGAGAGTAAACGTTCACCGGCACGGGCGTCGAAAGTCGGCTTCGTGCATTCTGAAAGATGCGACCGGAGCGGGTCTTTCTGTCTTTCCCTGGATCCAATACATCCATTCGAAGTACGACAATCTGTACGGCAAATGATCGTCTATCACCCGCAGTTCAACCCATTGATCGTCTATGGCCATCAAGATTGAATTCCACCTCGATCACCTTAAAATTTCAGACTCACTCGAGTCCAAACTCAGAAAAAAAATTGACGACTGGGGACGTGGCCACAAAGATATAACCGGTGCGTACGTCTCCATCAGACAGCTATCAGGGAAGAAGACCGTCCATGAGTACGAGGCAAAGATCCTCCTGTATCATCGTCCAGAAAATGTAGTTGGAACGCAACGTTCGGACTCGATCCCGGATGCGCTGTCCGGTGCTGCCCAGACGGCCGAGCGCCAACTGCGAAAGCAGCGCGAATCGTTCCGGGATCGCAGAAAAAAAGCGCGTACGGATATCGATATCGTCGAGTCTGCCATCGAGTAGGTACTCTGAGGTCTATTGCGGAGCCTGACGTCGATAGAACCGTCGACGGCTCGCGACCTTTACTTGATTAACGAGGCCGTACCTGACGGTATGGTGGTCGAACCCGCAAGTGGATAACCCTGACGAGAAGAAGGCGCATCCGGAACCTGGCCTTCCATCAACCGATAGCTATACGGGTCAAGGCTGTCGTCCGGATTCGGTTCGAGCGTAACGTAGACCGCGGCTCCCGAAAGATCCGGTGGGAAAGAGACCCCGCCGGGAGGGTTGTTGAGAAAATCTTCCCCCGGATAAGAGATTTCATCGGGGTCACTGTATAGTTTTCCCGTATCCAGCGCGTCCGACCGTGAAAATTTTCCCATCGACAACATGACACCGTTGATTTCCACCCATCCTTCGTACATCCATCCTGACGGCGGCGTGCTCAACGAAGTACCGGCGCTGAGAGAAGAGCCCATTCCGGGATTCACAAGCCAGACACCACCCGTCTCATTCGTAGGATCAGTATCGGTTGGCGTAAGCAGCGCAAACGTACCCGAAGAAGACGAGTAATCCGTACCCACCGCGTTCGCATCCGTCGTTGACAATACAGCCGTCGAGCCCGTGACGGGACCGGCAAGTACAATCGATCCCGACGGCTCAGTGTCGTTATCACCCTTCCCTTCAATCGATATCATCACCATGGACGCGCCGCTGATATCGGTCTCCACAAAAAATGTCGACGCAATAAATTGCCCGGTCAGGTTGACGAATCTTCCTTCGTCATCCAGATTGAACGCATCGGTCGAGAGCATCTCACTTCCTACTTTCAACCATGCCTGGTAGTGGAACCCGCTCTGCAGGGCATCCAAACCACTGAAGGAAAACTGAACCCGAAACTGGGGCTCTGCCGAATCACTGGTCCCGCTGTCGCAACCTCCCAGAGTAAGAATTGTCAGGACAACGCCAGAGAGAATGGGTAGGAGAGAACGGTTCATTCGTACTCGAATAGAAAAGTGAATATCTCTACGGTTCTGACCCATCCGAACGATGAAATCGATTATGGGTTCTCGTTCATGGTGGTAGGATTCCTAATTGCCCGATGATTCCACTGTTAGAATTTCCCGAGTACGACGGACGGATTCTGTCGATAATCCGAGCTTTTTCTCTATTTCGCACTAACTTTCCGCGAAAGAAGATTGACCATTCCACATGAAAGAGTCGAAACCGGTACCCGATACGCCCTGGACACCGTCATCGTGGCGTACCCGAACAGCGGTTCAGCAACCGGATTATCCAGATTCCGACGATGTAACCCGGGTGTACGATCAACTCGCGCTACTCCCCCCGCTTACCACCCCGTGGGAAGCGACCCGGTTGAGAGAACGACTCGCAGAGGCGGCGGCCGGGAAACGATTTCTGCTCCAGGGTGGAGACTGTGCGGAACGATTCGATGAATGCAGGCCGTCTATCATTGAAAACCGTCTGAAAGTACTCCTTCAGATGAGCCTTGTCCTTATTTACGGACTGCGCATGCCGGTCATCAGAGTCGGACGGTTTGCGGGTCAGTATGCCAAACCCCGATCAGAACCGCTGGAGTCGAGAAACGGAACAAAACTACCCTCCTTCAGAGGAGATATAATCAACCAGCCTGGATTCGATTCCGGTGACCGGATGCCCGATCCCTCGCGAATGTTGGAGGCATACAAACACTCGGCGCTGACGCTGAATCATGTGCGTGCACTGGGAGAAGGCGGCTTTGCAGACCTCCATCACCCGGAGTATTGGAACCTTGGCTTTGTCCGTCACGACGATTTGAGGGGCGAATACCAGGAAATTGTGGACTCGATTCTGGACGCCATAAGATTCATGGAAGCGGTCTCTCCAAATCCGATTGAAGACACCGATCGGGTGGCATTCTTCACGAGTCATGAGGCCCTGTTGCTGCCCTATGAAGAGGCCCTGACCCGGTCAGATCCGCATCACGGCGGTACGTACAATCTCTCTACCCATTTCCCCTGGGTCGGCGTCCGTACCAGCGACATCGAAGGGGCCCATGTTGAATACGCCCGGGGAATAGCAAATCCTGTCGGAGTCAAAGTCGGACCCGGTGCAACGCCCGAATTCCTATGTGAACTTGCCCATCGACTGGATCCCGATAGAATTCCTGGCCGGTTGACGTTTATTACTCGTTTTGGTGTAGAAAAGATCGAATCGGTCTTGCCGGGCTTGATCAGGTCACTCAAGCAGACGGGGCGTTCCGTTCTATGGAGTTGTGATCCGATGCACGGCAATACCATCACACTGGACTCTGGTATAAAGACACGACGATTCGAAGATATTCGCTCCGAGCTTGAGCTTGCCTTCGACGTTCATCAGGCGGAAGGATCTACGCTGGGTGGTGTCCACCTCGAATTGACAGGAGAAAACGTAACCGAGTGTACAGGGGGAGCGGGGGGACTGGAAGAACAAGACCTTGGCCGGGCCTATCGATCCCAGGTCGATCCTCGCCTGAATGGTGAACAAGCACTCGAGATGGCGTTTTCAATCATCCGGAAAAAGAGACGGATGTCGGCGTCTCCCGCCAGCGCCCGGCAGTGAATCGTCCGTCACACTGATTTACGGTCAGCCTTTCGATCGGCGGTCGGTCGCTCAGACCGCCGGGCCATAGCCGGTCGATCGTTTTCCTGCTTCTGTGAAAGCGGGAAGTGCAACGTGAATACACTCCCCTCCCCCTGAATCGTGTCGACGGTAATCGTTCCACCCATCTCTTCCAGGAGCCCTCGCGCGACACACAGCCCGAGTCCCGACCCGTCGAGTTCTCGCTCCATGGCTGTCGATGCCTGCGTAAACGCATCGAACAGCTTCGGTAGATACTGAGCGTCGATCCCCATTCCGGTATCAGAAACAGCGATCGCAACCATATCGTCTGACGTCGCCAATTTGATTGTAATACGCCCCGAATCTGTAAACTTGACCGCATTTTCGATCACGTGAGAAAGCGCATGTTCGAGGTGCGATTCGTCAATATCCGCCATAACAGCCTGGAGTGGCATGGTACTATCTACCGCAAGGCCTTTCTTTTCGGCCATCTCCCTGAAACCGGAGATCGATTTTCTGCAGACCGCACGAACGTCCTGGCAGGAGTGATTGAAGGCAACGCGGCCCGAAGACAGCATCGACACCGACAAGACCGAGTTGAGTGTTCGAAGCAGACGGTTTCCGCCGTCCATAATCATCTGCGCGAACTCCTGGTGTTCACCCGTCGTCTCGGATGTCAACACGTCGGCGAGGCCGATAATGCCCGCGAGCGGTGTGCGAATTTCGTGACTCATTGTGGACAAAAACGTCGACTTCAGTGTCGACAGTTCCTCGGCTCGCTCTTTCGCTCTCTGGAGTTGGAAAGCGGCATTTTTCATGTCCGTCACCTCCCGGAAAACCAGAAGCCAACCACGTAAATCTCCATTCTGACTCCGTAAGTCTTTCGATCGGCAGTCAAACCAGTCACTCGATCCGTCCGGCGCCTCAATAAGCAGGTCACACCGATACCGCTCAGACCCGGCAAGCGCATGGTCTATGTCACTCAGGCAGGGGGCTACGGTATAGAGACGTTCACCAACGTTTCCCCCGGAGTCGAGACCAAGCAAATGCACCGCTGCATCATTGGCATCCAAGACCCGGCGGAATCTATCCAGGACAATCATGGGGTCGTCCATGAGACGTACGGCCTCGGCTCTCGCGATGGGGACGATATCCAAGAGTCCGTACCGGAACAGACCGATAGCAAAAATGACTCCCGATACGGAGAATGCAATGGGGGTAGAATCCAGGTGATTGAACAGACCGGGATTCGAGAGGTAAACGGCGTTGAATATGAATGGAATCAGTGCGCCGGCGAGCATAATAAACGCCTGCCGTCGATAAAATCCCGTTGTAAGTACGACCTGTCTGAGAAAAATGACGAGACCGGCGGCTACCAGGCCATAGCTGTAAACCGTATGAATCCAGAACCAGGGTCCGTATTCCCGCGCGATTGTAACAAGGATGTCACTCCGAACGATCACGCTTTTGGTGAAAACGAGACCATGTAGACCGTTGGTACCGACCAGGAGTACCGTAAAGATGGGGATGATATAGAGAAGCAGGGCCCGCTTTCCAGTAATACGATCTATCCAACCCGCGTATCCGACGGCCATAAGTACCCAGGCGACCGGCATTCCGGCAACAAAGACGTACTTGAGATCTACCCAGAGGAGCTTGCTCTCGATATCTGAGAGCAGAAGGTGCATGCCTGAAGAAAATGCCCACCCGGCTGCAAATATCATGAGTGCCTTGAAATACCACGACATTCTGATCTTGCGTCGAGTCCAGGCGTACGAGATCATTCCCAACGAAACGAAGGTCGAGAGAAAGTACGGCCACGCATACTCGAGTCCTGAAAAAGTCATCATCCACCGGTCGATGTTATTCCTATTATCGGAATCGACCGCTGGGTGTGTTTCTTAACGGTTGTTCCGAGCGGGATCGACCGTGTCTATCCACGCTCCGCCGAGTACGTCTTCTCCTTCATACAGCACCACTGCCTGGCCCGGCGTGATCGCTGTCCTTGGGGTAGCAAAAGCTACTTCCAGCGTGTTGGGCTCTTCCTGCCAGAGGAGGCACGGAGCGCCTTCGTCTTTATAGCGAACTTTCCCGAGGGCAGGGCGCTCCTCGCGCAGATCTGCATACTTGATCGAATTGATGCCTGTCGCCCGCAAGCGATGGCGGAGCAGGTCCTCTCGTTCCCCGACGGTGATGGTGTTTGTGTCGGCATCAATATGTGTGACGTACGCCGGGTACCCGAGTGCGAGGCCGAGACCGTGCCGCTGACCGATCGTATAAAACGGATATCCCTCGTGCTCCCCGAGGTATGTGCCGTCAGTTCTAACCATAGACCCCTTCCCGATCCGATCATCGATATCCGGGACCCTCCGACGGAGAAATCCCCGGTAGTTGTTATCGGGAACGAAACAGATCTCATAGGAATCCGGCTTCTGGGCTACCCTGTCCAGCCCATAATCGGAAGCCATCTGGCGAATTTGAGGCTTGGTCAGCTCGCCGAGCGGAAATAATGTTCGAGCAAAATGAGCCTGCTCGACCCCCCAGAGTGCATAGCTCTGATCCTTGTTGTGGTCCAATCCCGTCATCAACACGTGACGGTTCAGGTCGCTGTCGAAACGAAGCCGTGCGTAGTGTCCCGTCGCGATGAACTCACATCCGAGCGCATCGGCTCGTTTCATGAGCGCAGCCCACTTGATATGAGTATTGCACAGTACACAGGGATTCGGCGTCCGGCCGGCCAGGTATTCATCGGTGAAGCGATTGATTACCCAGTCCCCAAATTCCTCCCGGATGTCAACCACAAAATGCGTGAAGTCATATTTGACCCCGACACTCCTCGCGTCATTCATGGACTCGAGGGTACAGCACCCGACCACCTTTCCCGGAGTTCCACCGGACGAGGCGTAGTCCCAGGTTTTCATCGTAATGCCGACCACTTCGTATCCGGCCTCATGCAGCATGACGGCGGCGACAGAAGAATCCACTCCTCCGCTCATAGCGACCAAAACACGACCCATCTTGCTCATGAAGACTCGGAGACCCGTTCATACGTTTCCGCGATGACCAGTTGGATCGCGTTCAGAAATTCGTTGATGCGACGGAATACGCGCTTGTTGGCCTCGGGATTCTGCCTGGCAACATCGGGAAGCATGACGGCCGACTCAAGAATATGGTCTTTGAAGAAAAGCGTTGCCTTCAAGGCCTGTTGAAGCGTGATCCCGTTGACAATGATACTTTTCGCATAAATACGCCCTACGACGCGTCCCTCCTCAAGGACCTCCTCCCCGTCGCCATTTTCGGCCGCCATGTACTGCATCAACAGACCCATGAGACGCTTTCCGAGAAGGCGACTTTCCTCTTTCGCATTCTCGCTCATTCGAGCCATCCAGGGTTCATCGTGGTGACCCTTCAAGTCCCGGGACGATACCTGTATGCCCTGCGGTGGTGTCGGGACAACACCTTCGGTCGACGCGACGGCGGTCCGTCCAGATACCAGCCGATCAACAGCTTCAACGGGAAATCTACGGTGCCCCCCCGGGGTCCGGACAGAAGCAATGTCCCCGTTATCTGCCCAGCGCCGAACCGTCGCCGTGTGCACGTTTAATCGCTCGGCTGCCTGCTTGATTGTCAGGAGGGTGCCCATTCTCACCACGGTAGTATCGACAGAATCTGTCCGTTCACATCGGCCAAAATGTAGGCATATCTATACATATCAACCTATCGAGTCGATGAATTACTCACTGATAGTGCCCTTGGCCGGGCGTATGCAGTATCTTTGCAGACCTCTCAACCCGAATCCATTTCGATGAAACTGTTGATATTGAACGGCCCGAATCTGAATCTGCTCGGCACCCGCGAGCCAGAAAAATATGGGGCTACGACGCTGGAATCTCTGGAGGAGGACGTGAAGAAGCGATTTCACGACCATGAGTTCTTCTTCTTTCAGAGTAACCACGAAGGTGAACTGATCGACAGGATTCATGGAGCCGACGCTGAAAATATCGGTGGAATTGTATTCAATCCCGGTGGATATTCCCACACATCGGTCGCCATTCGAGATGCGATGGCGTCGGTCCATACCCCGGTACTCGAGGTTCATATTACCAATATTGCTGCTCGTGAGTCCTTCCGACATCACTCGATTACGGCAGGAGCGTCTATCGGACAGATTTCTGGAATCGGAATCATGGGATATTTTACGGCCATCGAGTACTTCCTCGCCCACGTCAAATGAGCCTTAATGCCCGCATCCGTAAGCTCATTTCTGAAACGGCTGTTTACGGAATATCGTCGATATTTGGACGACTGATTAATTTTCTTCTCTTCCCGTTTTACTCCAACTCGTTCGCACCAGACGTATTCGAGCCGGTCATCGTTATCTATGCCGCGTTCGTCTTCCTGAACATCGTCTATCAGTACGGAATGGAGTCGGCGTACCTCAAGTACGCAGCGGACGCCACCGATGATGCCGATCGCTCATCGGTCTTCAGCAGTACGGTCTGGTCACTGGCCGGAACGTCGGTGCTGTTTTCGCTTCTGATCGTCTTCCTGAAGCAACCCGTCGGGGCCGTCCTCGGGCTCGGTGTTCTCAATCAGGATTTACTCTATTACGCCGCCGCGATTCTGCTTCTGGACACACTCGCAATTGTTCCCTACGCCGAATTGAGATTGCAAGGCAGGGCATGGCAATTTGCGACGATCCGGACCGCAGGAATCGTGGTTAATATCGCGTTGAACCTGATTCTCATTCTGGGTTATGAAATGGGGATCGAATCGATTTTCATCGCTAATCTCGCCGCCTCCGCTACCTCATTGGTCCTGCTTTTTCCCGTTTTCCAAGCGAGGCTGAAGGTAGCGTTCAGTTCAGGCCTGTTCAAGGAATTGCTTCGGTTCGGCCTCCCGTTCATACCGGGTGGACTGGGTTATGCGCTCTCGGAACGAGTGAATATTTTCTTTCTGGAGCGGCTCCCGGCCGATCGGATTCTCGCCCTCTATCCGTCACTCGCCTCAAACACAGACCTTGCCGAGAAAGCGGCTATTCAGGGAGCCAGCGTCTATGCAGGACATATTGTCGGAGCCTACGGAGGGATTATCAAACTGGCGATAATCATGGCACTCACCGTTCAGATGTTTCGTTACGCCTGGCAACCGTTCTTTCTCCAGCATTCGAAGGACCACGATGCACACCAACTGTTCGCCCGCATCTTCACGTTTCTGACCGCCGGACTGCTTTTCGTATACCTCGCGGTGAGCTTTTTCGCCAACGACCTGGTCGCGATTCCCTTACCCGGCGGAAGACACCTGATCGCCGAGCAATACTGGCTCGGACTCTCCGTAATTCCGATTGCCCTGCTCGGGTATGTTTTCCAGGGCTGGTATTACCATTTTGCCGCCGGAGCCTATATCAACAAGAAGACCCGGTACTTCATCGCCTGCACGATGGTAGGTAGTTTTCTCGCGCTGATACTCAATATCTTTCTCGTGCCGCGCTACGGGATGGCTGCGGCCGCCTGGGCGACCACGCTCAGTTACGCGATCATGGCGATCATGCTGTTTTTTATCGTCCGTCGGTTTTATGCAGTGCCTTACGCATGGGTAGAGGTCATTACGTTGATTGCGTCCGCCGCGGTCGTTTTTTATGTGTGGAAAAGCGACCTCTTCTACCCGTCTTTACTGACGGAGATAGGTCTTCTCTCCGCGTACAGCCTGATCGGTTTCGGCCTGCTCAAGTGGCGACGACCCCGACAGAACCGAGAGGAAGTTGGTCTCGAATGAGAATTCGGGAGCAAATGGCACACTTCGATACGCAAATCGATCGCAGGGTGTACGAAGTATGCGAAGATGCTTACCTGAGAGTAGGTCCTCCCGGTCATTGTAGGAGACTTCGATAATCACCAGGCCGTTCTCGCCACCACGTCGCCGCAGCCGGTCGGCCGTTCCTGGCGAGGTGAAAACGACCACGGGCGCGTCGGTCCGGTTGATCAGGGCATCGATAACAAAGTGGTATTTACGCGCATTCAATCGCTCGTCGAAAACGATCAGGGCCGGTAACGGCCGTACCCAGGACGAAAGTTTATTCCTCATTTCGCGGGAAAGGGAATCTTCTCTCGTCAGGTGCCACGGTAACCCGAGCACCAGAAGCGGAATGAGCATCGCTCCTATCAGGGCAATGGCAATTCCTGCCGAGATCCATTTTTCGCTCCTTTTCGAGCCTCTATTCATCAGTCTGTCTCCCAACTATTCCAGGTGCTATCGGTCCTTGAGCGGGCCACAATTGTCCCGTACGAGGGCAGGTCCACCACCGCACCGGCTCAACCATCGGGCAGACGAAGACCGACCACCCTCTCCCCCATTCGGCTGAATACCAGATCCGGCGATCTGCCCGTTCGTACAGGACAAATGATCCTTCACCGTCGTTCTGTCTCACATTCTGCTTGAATTCACTGCGCGCTACCCTCCGCTGATTCCCCGTGGCTGACGGAGAAAGCCTGCCGAACTTCATCATCGTGGAGTGCCTGAAATATCCAGTACATCGCGGCAAGAAAGACTCCGGAGTACGTCAACATATAAGCGACCGCCATGACCGAGTCGGGAGAGAACGTTCGACCCATCAGCGATACATGAATGGCCGGTCCGATCATCCAGACCAGAATGGGTTGAATAAGCGCGATACCGACGAAAATTAATGTCAGGTTGATGGACGTTTGACGCCATCGCTCACTCTTCTTCAACAGACCGACTCCGGCCGGCAACAGGATCAGTTCGAGGCCTATTGAGAGCACCCCTTCACTCATGAGAGCGTTGTAGGAATCCAGTGCCGACAGGAATCCCATGATGATGAACAATACTGCGATTACCTGAACCTTCTGCATTTTCGCGGTCATAATTACCTCTTTTACTTTTGGACGTGGGCCCGGGGCGACGAGCCCCGGGCCCAACGATCGTCCTGTTATGATCCCCACTCAACGGTACACTCAACGAGGCAGATACATACGGCAACGTCCGTGTCATATTCGATCAACCCCCAGAATAACGACCGGTGAACCCGGTCCGGACACTTTCCCCACTCGCCGCAAATTCCGCCGGGACCAACGATCTGCACCTTGCACCCGGGTGTGAAATACGTCGGCATGGCCCCTCCGCGCTGCGTCTCTTTCGAAATACAGTCGCTTGGAATTACCCCGGTGAAAATTCCGTCGCCACGCTGTTGGTCCAATCCCAGTCCGTCATCAAATATGGACACATTGTCGAGCCCGGGACCCTGTGCCAGTATATTTATGACGTCTGGAACGCGGACTCCCCGCAGGTTGTCCTGTAACCTCAATTCAATTCGATATTCCGTCGTCTCTTTCCCGGCAATAGGACTGACATTCACCGACTCGATATCCGACTGCGTGAATTCGGCCAGTTGCTCGTCGGTCGACTCCGCCACCGGATCGGCCGTATCGCATGCCGTAAACGAGAAGCATACCAGTACGCAACTCACCCACATAATTCTCTTCATCATTTCGAACACCCCTCAAACATCAATGGAACAAAAATGGACACAACAGGCCCATTTCCTTCCCGGGATATCGTCAATGCGGATCTGACACGGTGTGGGGTGACTATGTCGGCTGTCATATGTATTTCTCCTATGTAATGCCGGTTGAGAGATCGCTCTCTGGCCGTGCATCACATCCTGTTACTGCCGGACGGTCCGCGGGAAAGCGGCACCTGTATAGTCAGGAGGCCACTCGCCTACGATTTGTAACAGAAAAACTGTATCTCTCCCTCCAGGTAAACGATATTCCGGCACGAAACCCGTCAGACAGGAAATAAATGACACCGGTAGACCTTCATCTCGACCACGGTCACGTTTCAGGGATCTTCGTGCCGTCGGCGACACGAACGGACGCTCCGCTGGTTGTTATCACCAACGGACATAACGGATTCTACAACTACGGGATGTTTCCCTACATCCAGGCGTATCTGTCCCGACACCAGATTTCATCTTTCAGTTACAACTTCAGTCATGGCGGTGTTCGAGGCGGGAACGATACGTTTACGGATCTCGATGCCTACGAAAAGAACTGTATGCGACTGGAGACGGCCGACTTATCTGGCGTACTACGTAGCATGGAAAATGAACCGACCCTACGTCCGTATGTCGAGCGCCCCGTATTTCTCTTGAGCCACAGCCTCGGAGTCGTTCCTACCTTATTCGCCGCCGGCAGCGACAGACCGTCCGGTCCCATGGTAGCCGGCATCATCCTGCTCGCACCGATACGTACACTCGACATCTTCCCGGAATCAATGATGGAGGAATGGAACGTACGAGGCGTGTTTCATCTCATGAACAACCGAACGGGACAGGCCCTTCCGCAGGGAGCCGAACTACTGTCGGAGATACAGAAGAGTGACACGGTTTGGAATCTGGAGCGTGCGGTTCGGGGCCTGAATGTACCCATACTTGCGATTCATGGAGCGGATGACAACGATGTCCCGAGTCAACACAGCGAGTCCATCGTCGCGTGGGCAAGGGCGTCTGGCACCGACGCGAAACTCGTGATCGTCCCTGATGTCGGGCACACATTCAATACAAACCACCCGTTTCAGGAATCGACAGCAGAACTCGAAGGCTCGCTGGAAAAAGTCGTGGACTGGATTCATAACGACCGAATGCGGGTAGACAATCTTCGTACATTCTGAATACTCACCTCCGAAAAGATTCCCGAAATCATGTCACAGTCCCGGCGTTCGTTCATGATGCGCTCCGGCGCCGGCCTCCTCGGAATGACCGTGTTTGCCGGTTTCACCCCGGAGCTTGGAGATTCCATTCGTCAGCAGTTGACCGAACGAACCCGGCATACGCCGTCTGAATTGGCCGGAGACGAGGATTTCTGGGCCACCGTACAGCTAGCCTACAAACAGTCCTCGCATTTCATCAATCTCGAGAGTGGGTACTACAGCCCGGAACCAACGCGCGTACTCGAATCGAGGATCGACAACATCCGGATGATCAACGAGGCGCCGTCCTTCTATATGCGCCGCCGCCAGACGGACGAGAAAGCGGAAGTCAAGCGGGCGATGGGTGCATTCGCCGGATGCAGTCCGGATGAGTTTGTCATCTGTAGAAATGCCACCGAGGCGCTCGATACCATCATACTTGGACTGGAACTCGATCCCGGGGCCGAGGCCTTGATGTGCGACCGGGAGTACCCCAGCATGAAGGAGGCTTTCCAACAACGGAAACGCCGTCATGGGTTGAAGATCAAGATGATCTCGGTCCCCCTCGTTCCTTCTACGCAGGAGGACGTTGTTCGAATCTATGAAGAGGCCATCACGCCCGCGACAAAGGTCATCCTGGTCTCCCACATGATCTATCTCACCGGCCAGGTCCTACCCGTCCGCGCGATCGCCGACATGGCGCATGCGCGCGGCATTGAGGTGATATGTGACGCCGCCCATTCTTTTGCGCACCTCGACTACCGGATCCCTGAGCTCGGCGCGGATTACGTAGGCACGAGTCTGCACAAGTGGCTGGGCGCACCGCTCGGCACCGGGCTTATGTACGTCAAAAAGGAAAAGATTTCGAGGGTCTGGCCGCTCTTTGGAGACAATCATGTTGCGGTTGACGATATCCGAAAATTCGAGCACATCGGGACCCATCCGTGCTCGGCCAACCTCAGTATTGTGGATGCGATCGATTTCCACCGGTTGATAGGAGGAAAGCGAAAGGAAGAGCGTCTCCGGTTCCTGAAGAATTACTGGGTCGAAAAAGTCCAGAACGTCCCCGGTATCATCATCAATACGCCGCTGGGAGACGATCAGTCGTGCGCTATTGCGAATGTCGCCATCGAGGGGAGAACGTCAGCCGAGGTGGTCAACACGCTCTGGAACGATGACCGCATCTTCACGGTCGCCGTCGAACAGGGTGCGCGCATCGCGCCCAATCTCTGGACCCGCCTCGGTCATCTGGACCGACTGGTAGCGGGGTTGACGAGGCAGGTGCCGGGTTGAAGAAGCTGGGTCAAAAAACCTGGTGCCGCCTGGCGTAGGACGGGCCGAGGCTACCGCCAGGCACGCCGAGAGAACGCCCTCACTCGGCTACAATCGTGTGCTTGACGATCCAGTCACCGACCACCGCGAGCGCCGCAGGGCTGAATGTTTCCTGGATCGACGCGTACTCACTCACAGCACCGGTCTCCGCTCTCTGGAAGAGATGATTGAGGCCGTCCAACTCGATGACCTCGAAGTCCGTATTTCCTCCTTCGGCGAGCGCTCTTCTGATTTCGGGAAGATTCAGATCCGGAAGGACCTGTAGATCTTTCGATCCGTTGATGGCAAGCACAGGACAGGTGATGTTTCTGAGCGCGGGACGGGGATCATACGACAGGAAGAAACGAAACCAGTTGCTCTGCAACGCGGCCATCTGACCGCGGAGTCCAGAACGAACATTCCTTGCCGCCTCCTCCCTCTCGGATTCATCGATCGTCTGAATGAGTGAATCGACTGCCGCATCGATATCCGCCGCCAGGTCTTGTCCCGGACTGGAACGGGTGACAACACCGTAGACGGCACGGTTGATGGCCGTAGCCATCTCGATTTCGCTCTCATCCGTGCCTGCCGTACGTAATATCGCTTCGCTCTGGGAGCTCAGGACCGAGACCCCGTCGACCCCGGTGCCAGCCAGCAGGACGACGAACGCGACGTCATCGCGAAGACCGGCGACCATCGGCGCAATGAGTCCGCCCTCGCTGTGACCTGCCAGCCCGATCTGCGATGGGTTTATCCGGACATGGTTCGTGAGAAACTCGACCGCCGCCGACGCATCTCGCGCAAAATCCTCTGACGTCGCCGTGGCGAATACACCTGTCGATCCCGCGGTTCCTCGATCGTCATATCGAAGGACGGCGATGCCACGACGAGACAGATAGTCAGCCAGGACCAGGAACGGCTTGTGCCCCATGAGAGATTCGTCGCGGTCCTGCGCGCCCGATCCGCTGATGAGTACAACAGCCGGATACGTACCCGGTCCGGAGGGAATGGTCAGCGTTCCGGCGAGTGTCAGACTATCGGTCCTGTTATCGAACGTCACTTCCTCGGCATCGTAGGGAAAAGGTCCAACCGGGCGCTGCGGTCGGTTCTCCCATACATTCACGTCGTCGTATTCGGTAGCCTGTTTCTTGAGATTCAGTGGCAACTCACCACCCGACTGATTCCACATTCCTTCGGCCTCGTCACCAGCCTCATTGAGGGTCCCTCGATAAATCAGCCTGATGGAGGGTACTTCGAATATCAGTGTATCACCGACCATCGAGTGATTCGCCTCAAAACCGGTCTGCCTTTCTGTGACGCTGTCAAAGTAGACGCCCTTCTCGCCCGACGCCATCTTGACCACTCGAAACTGCATCACCATTTCCACCGCTCCTGCCTGCAATTTGCCTACCCATGCCTCAACGAGTTCCCCATCGGACCCGTCCTCAGATAGGGCGGCCGTAGCGTCTGACCGGTAGAATGTCAGCGGAAGATCGGTACCGCCCTGGCTGAACGTACCCGTGGCGATCGTGCCGTGCTCGGTCAACACGCCCGTGAACGAAGCGCCCACCCGAGGAACGGAAAAGACCAGACTGTCCTCGTCAATACGGATGTCCGCCAACGCGAGAGCCACATTGCCCTGATCGAGGCTTCGCAATTCGCCCGTCAGTGCTCCCCCAGTATCGGTGATGTCGAGCTCGAGGCGCAGTTTTCGCCCGCCGGTGTCGAGCGCACCTTTCCACAGAGTCGTGTTCGAATCCTGACAGAAAACGCCCTGCGGCAGGATCGACATTGCCATGAAGAGGGGGACGAGTGCTTTCCGAATCATTGTTCTTCTCGATGGTTTGAGGACGATGAAATCGAATGGATCCGGGTCGATCACCAGACTTCAAAGTACAAATTACCTGACTCCTCATCGTTTCCCTTGGGGATCCACTACTTAGCCGAATGATGCCGACATCCCATGCTCATGGGAGGGACATCGCTATCTTTGAAGTAACCTCACGGTCTGAGATAAGCAACAGTGGAACCAGTCCACCAACAATCATGGAAAGGGCCAGCGCCGTTCAGATAAAAAAAATCCCTACCCCACTGCCGTACAGTGAGATAGGTTTAATTCTCCACATTTTCCCAAAACAGAGAACGGACGTGGG
>CAYLHF010000002.1:0-7400 GCA_964383365.1 uncultured Rhodothermales bacterium
AGAGCGCCTGCCTCTGGAGCAGGAGGTTCTAGGTTCGACTCCTAGTAGGGCAACCAAGTGGGACCGAGTACTCTTCTGAGTATTTGGTCCCTTTTTTTGTCGGAATGTGGCGTGTTATGCGTGAAAGTTGCCGGATTTCGTCCGGCCGGAGGGATGGTTCGATACTCGCCAGTCTCATACACTAGCCTTTCGTGGGCTAGTTCTGCTTTCACCCTTTGTCTACATGGGAGCAAGGATTCCGATTTTACCGAGCGACGGTAAAGGCCTCCACTTCTGCTCGCGTCGGTAGCGACGGCTGGGCGCCCATTCGGGTCACCGAAAGGGCGCCTACCGTGCTTGCATAACGCACGGCTGCTCTCAGGCTCAGGCCGGTAGCCAGTGCGGCACCCAATCCTCCATTGAACGCGTCTCCTGCAGCCGTGGTATCGACAGCATGGACGTCGACAGACTCCATCAACTCCATGCCATCCGCGTTGGCTATCAGCACCCCCTTCGATCCCATCGTGATGAGCACATTTTGTGGTCCAGAGGCGAGCAAACGCGAGGCCGCCTGCCGGGCGCTCGGTTCGTCCGCTACGACGATCCCCGTCAGCCGGGTTGCTTCAGTCTCATTGGGGGTCAGATAGGTCACCCTTTCCAGAAGCGAGGGAGGCAGGTGGCTTTCAGGTGCCGGAGCCGGGTCGAGTACGAACGGTGTACCGGCGTCCGCAGCGAGTAGGGCCGCATGCTCCACTACGGCGAGTGGGATTTCCAGTTGGGCCAGGACGATATCGGCTTCCTCGATCGCAGCGCGAGAACGATCGATATCAGCGATACTCAATTCTTGATTCGCCCCGGGAGCAACCGAGATAATATTTTCACCGGTGCCGCCCACCAGAATCAGTGCGGTTCCGGTCGCCACGCCCGCCACGCACCGAATCGCGTCGGTCGTAATGCCGTCTGTCTGATACCCCTCGATAGCCTGAGAGCCGAACAGGTCGTCGCCCACACAGGCGACAAACGTGACCCGGGCTCCCTGCCGCGCGGCTGCGACCGCCTGATTGGCCCCTTTACCGCCGGGTACCATGATGAATTCACCCCCGGATACGGTCTCACCCGGGGCCGGAAGGCGATCCGATTTGATCACCATATCGGTATTACTGCTGCCTATGACGACCATTCGCGCCGAACTGGATGTGTGGGGCATGTTTGTCACTCGTTTGTTCGAGAATCCGGCATCAAGCCAACCCGGACCAGATAATGAGTCCCAGGCCGATGATATATCCGATAAACATCAGGATGATCATCCAATTGGTCCCGGAGGGAGCCTCCTTGAATTCCTTCCAGATGAAGACGCCCCAGAATGCCGCCACCATCGTGGCTCCCTGACCCAGCCCATAGGATATGGCACCCCCCGCCACACCAAAGGCAATGATACTCAACGTCATTCCGATCGCCCATACCATCCCCCCGACAACGCCCCAGAGATGATCGCGCACGCTTCCGGTGAAGTACTCAGGCTTTCGTGACTGAGTGCCAGTCGCCCAGGCAATCATCCCGGAAAAATTGAACAGGATCTGGCTGGCAAGTACGCCAAATGCGAACAGGACCATGGCCGTATACGGACCCAGTTTCCCGTCGGGGAGATTGATGAAAAACTCCGGTCTGGCCTCCGGCATCGATGCGGCAACGAACCGGTAGAAGTATCCCATCAGAACGCCACACAGTATCGCAAGGGTCAGCCCACGGACAACTCCTTTCTGGCTCTGCCTCGGGAGTCGATGATAAATGAGGGCATCCAGAATGATCGCCACCGCGATGAGTCCGACGCCTGAGAATAAGAGAACTGGATCTCCGAGAGGTGCCGCAAAATAATTAACGAGTACTCCGATGACCAAAGCCAGACCGATTCCGACCGGGAAGGCAACAGCCATACCAGCAACTGCGATTGCGGCGACCAGAAGCAGATTGGCCGCATTGAATACCACACCACCAAAGAAGGCAGAAAGCAGATTAGCGGCATCTGCCTGGGCAAGATCCGCCAAAAAACTGCGACCGTCCGAACCCATGCTCCCGAGCGTGAACGCAAAAAGTAGTGCCATCAGCAGCACACCCAGCACGTAATCCCAGTAAAACAGCTCGAAACGCCACGTCGTACCGGCCAGCTTCTGGGTATTGGCCCAGGAGCCCCAGCAGAACATGGTAATGACGCAAAAAATGACGGCTATCGAATAGCTCTCCAGTACAAACATGACGTGCGGCTCCGATGGTCTTGATGATGAGACGCCGCCAAGATAAACGCTTCGGTCAGAAGAAAATAACCTGGTCGCCTCCGCCACCACCCATCCGCGGATTGACGACGTTGTTGAAGAGCGATCCGAACCGGTAGGTAAACCCGAAATTGACGAAATAGGAGTATCCCGTCGGTAACTGGACAGACCGAAGCAGTATCTCGTCTTTGGTTGCCGCATCGCCGGGCAGGTCGATTTGATCCCGGATGCGGTTGTAGGACGCGAACGTGTTGAACGAGAACCCTCTGAACAGCCGTACCCGGGCAGATGCGAATACTCCCAGGTTGTAGGAGTCGGTGAGACTACGATCAAAATTGGTCAGCATGTGATTGAAATCCGTCGACAGCGAAAGACTGCCCCACTTCTGTGATAGACTCAGACTCAGGCCGAGCGAATGTCGGAGAATGGTTTCGTCCTTGAGACCGAATATGGTCAACTCGTCGTATTTTCGACGAGTGATTTTCACGTTGTACTGCAGCGTGAGAAATTTTCTCGTCGACTGGGAGTACGGGAAGAAATCATATTCGATGGCCGGCCCGAATTCCATCTGTAACTCGGTATTCTGAAAACTGGAGGCCGAAACTTTCCCGGTCGCACCTACCGCCCACTGACCACCGATCGATTTCACGATCTGTGCCCTAAAATTTTCTGAGTTGGTCGTACTCTTTATGGTCTCGTCGCCCGTGTCGAACTTGTTCTCGGAATCATTCGCGCTCGCACTAATACGGATTTTAAGAGCTTCCGTTGTTCTGTTTGCCGAGAAATTGGCTCTTCTCCTGGTGAATTTAGTGGTTTCCTGCCCGTTTACGTTGCCACTGGCACCGACCGAGAATACCCAGTAATTCCACGGATCTTCCTCGATAGAATTGTCTTCCTGCTCGCCACTGGTTGGCTTGACCGAACTGATGATCAACTTGTCTCCAAGCCCGGCACGGGCGAGATAACGCGACAGCCCCAGCGTCAGGGAATGAAGCAGCGCCCGTCGTTTGTCGTCACTCGTTGCATCGACACTCGTCGCATAGACGAGTGTGTCACTCAGGGCAGCGTACGACCGCTGACCCAGAAAGGCGAGGGTCACCCGGGATCCACCAGAACCGGTGCTTTCTGTCGTGTACAGGACGTGGACATCCGCCTGCGTTCGCTCGTTGAGAAAGTCTACGATGGGAAGCTCTTCATGGATGAATTGATCGTCGCAAAAGAACGAACAATCCAGAAAAACACGAAGTGATATTGCCTCATCTCCGTTCTGGGCGATGGCAGGAGATGCCAGTGCCAGAGCCACGAATACTACGGTCAGGTATTTCATTCTCCCTCCTGTGTGCGGAAATCCGATTGGATGATACGGTCATGACGGTGGCTCAGTGGTCAATTGGCTGGAGGTCGGGTGCCTTGTAGACTGTCGGATACCTTTAAAAGGTTTACACCCGGACGCTGATCCGGTCGTAGTGACATGTTCTGTTATCCGAGACGAGGATGAACTCGATAAGTTGCTGTCTCGTAGAACTTGTAGTGCTGACCCAATCAGCCCTGAAATTCTAAGGCCATAACGCCGTGTACCTTACTATTATTGCCTGTTTTGACGTTTTGCCTAAATAATTAAGGCTCGCAAATCGGCAACGTACGGTCCTCATCTTACCTCCGATGCATCATTTCTTTCCTGATGACATCCAGGCACTCTTTCCGCTGTGCCTTCACCAGTAGAATAAGCAGGTCTCCGGAGCGCGCGATGTCGAACGCGTGCCGGACAGCATCGAGTTCAGTGCCAAGAACGCGGGCGCCCTGTTGACACAGCCGCAATTCGTCCATGAGTAGGTCTGGGACTCCTCCCGGTCCGAGCTCCCGCTCATATCCGACACAGTCAGAGACCAGGATCTGCTCCACATCCGAAGAAGCCGCCGCCCGTGCGAGACTTCGGATTTCTTCCTCCGTTCGATCACCGGCGGTACTGAGCGTCATTATTCGCCGGGAAGCTCCCAGCATCGCGGTCGTCGAGAGGATGGCCTCCAGGCCGTGAACATTATGGGCATAGTCGAGAAGAATGCGGATAGAGCCAGCCTCAAAATAGTTTCCGCGACCGGGGTTCGAATCGGCATCACTCGTAAACGACTTGAGGCCCTGCCGAATGGCGGACGCCGGGATACCGAGTCTGAACGCCGTCGCAGTGGCCGAGAGACAGTTGGCCACATTATAACGAGCTACTCCCCCCAGTGTCACAGGCACGTCAACCACCGGAACGACGGGGTAACGTGCTCCTCGCTCGTAATAACAGATCGTCCCATCTTCTACGGTACAGGCGATTCCTCCGTCTTTACGGTTTTTCACGAGCAGTGGATGACTCGGGTCGAGCGAAAACCACCCGACGTCCATCACCGGTAGTGCCCCGGACGCTCGCACCAGAATCTCATCGTCGGCGTTCAGAATCAGCAGACCGCCAGCAACTACCGTTCGATGCACGATCAATTTCGCCTCTGCCAGTTCTTCGACCGTCTGGATGCCGTACTGCCCCATGTGGTCATCCGCCACGTTCGTGACCAGCGCCACATCGGCCCGATTCACACCGGCCCCCCGCCGTAGAAGACCACCACGGGCCGTTTCCAGAATGGCGATCCCGACTCGTCGGTCTCTGAGGACCTTCCGGGCTCCTCCGGGGCCAGAGTAGTCTCCGGTATCGAGGATGTCATCGTTCACCCGTATCCAATCGGTCGACGTACTCCCGTACGGGATGTCTGCGCACGCAGCCATCTCGCTGATCAGGCGCACATTGGTCGACTTTCCATTCGTCCCGGTGATAACAGCCGTCGGAACGTCATCAAAACGAGACCAGTCCATCGTATCAGGGTCCGGTAGCGCCCTAGATGGCCACGTCTGAGACCCCCGTCCTGTTCCCAGGGATACCTCTTCGTCATCCCAAAGAAACGTGACCCGTTCGGCCTCGGCCAGACGCGCCAGTGCGATGAGTCGCGGATTTGCCTCTTCTTCGAGAGCCGTCATCAGGCCACTGATGTCGGGCGATTCCGGGATCGAGATACCCCGAGCGATGCTGACCGCTCTCGACCAGGCCATTTCCATGACTTCGGTGACCGCGTACAACTGATCAACACCTGCGGTGGCGACGAGCCAGGCACCCCGCTGCTGTCTCTTTACCCGAAGTTCCGGGTCGCAAAGATCGAGACGTCGGAAAATAAGATGCATTTCATCCCGCCAGCCATCCACGACGGCTGCATCTGCATCGCTAAACGTGACCTCAAGTACCGCACCCGGAGCGTCCTGGACCAGATTCGGTCCGGTCAGTCGTCTGGAATCCTGAATTTCCACGGCAGTCTAATCGTTCTCTTCCCGGGCCAGACGAACACCGCGTTCATCGCGGACGAGATCTGCCCTCGAGTCCAGCACGTACGTCTCAATATCCGGAAGATCTGACGGGACCGGGGTACTCGCTGCCTTTTCCACAGCATCTGATCCCTCGACGTCGAACTGGATAATCTGTTTCCACGTCCGTGTGGTGTCATCTCCGAAGATGAGAAGCAGGTCTCCCGACCGGCACATACGGAGCGAAGCATCTACGCAGTCGGCTTCGTCCGGAATGATTTCGATCGCGTCGGGCGAGACACCACATTCGTTCAGCCGGGCACTGATACGGCGGGGCACCTCGTCCGGGCCGCGCCCCCTGCGGTCATCATCGGCCTTGCAGAAGTAGTGGTCAAAGTGACCTGCGGCGAGCCGGGCGATTTCGTCGATGTCCTCGTCACGACGATCCCCGGGAGCCGCAAGAACAACGATTCTCTTTCCCTCAACGGACAGGTGTTCTGCGGTCTTGCACATGGCTTCGACGGCGGCCGGGTTGTGGGCGTAATCGAGAATCACCTTGAACGGATGCTCATCGAATACATTCATCCTTCCCGGAGCCTGGAAAAAGGACGTGTCAAACGTTCTGAGTCCCAGGCGTATGTCTTCAAGAGGAACCCCCAGACTGTACGCCATCGCGGACGCGCACATGGCATTCTGGACGTTATGGATGGCCTTCCCCTCCAGCGTCGCAGGAATCAAATGTGTCCAGAGGAGTGGAATATGGGCGCCTCCATCGTAGATAGTGATCATGTGACCGTTGATGCCATGTTCTAGCACCACCGCCATGCCTCCCGTCTGGATATGTTCGCGAACCAGTTCATGATTCGGATTGAGGGTGAAATAGCACAGGCGCTTCGCCTCCGTATAATCTGCCATCCGGAGACAGTATTCATCGTCGGCATTCAGAACCGCCATGTCCTGGGCTACTTCGACGACGATTCGCTTCAATTCGGCGAGTTGTTCGAGCGTATCGACACCTCTCATTCCGAGGTGATCGGCAGCGATATTCAGACACGCACTGACGTTTGATTTTCGATACCCCAGGCCGCGCTTCAGGAGTCCGCCGCGGGCCGTCTCCAGGACGGCCATGTCGACCGTGGGATCGCGGAGGACCATCTGCGCCGACACAGGCCCGGTCATGTCTCCCTTCACACTCAGGTGTCCATCGATATAGACCCCATCAGTCGATGTCATTCCGACGGTGTGGCCAGCCCCTTTCATGATGTGGGCCAGCATGCGACTCGTCGTCGTCTTTCCATTGGTGCCCGTGATTCCCGCGATCGGGATGCGGCGAGGCGTATCGGCCGGAAACAGCATGTCCATGACCGCACCGGCGACGTCTCTGGGCTTTCCCTCACTCGGTGCGACGTGCATGCGAAAACCCGGCGCGGCATTGATTTCGACAATGCCTCCACCGATCTCCTTGTAGGATTTGGAGATATCGTCGGTCAGGAAATCGACGCCGCCTACGTCCAGCCCGACAGCGCCTACCGCGCGGATAGCCATCGCCCGGTTATCAGGGTGGACCAGGTCGGTCATATCGATGGCCGTCCCGCCGGTCGACAGATTGGCCGTCGCGCGGAGATACAGGATTTCCCCATCTACCAGCACACTCGCGCGCGTGTACCCCGCAGCCTCCATATGATCGATAGCTGCCTTGTCGAATTCCAACATGGTGAGGACCTTTTCATGGCCGATACCACGCCGGGGATCGCTATTCACGATTTCGACGAGTTCCTCGATCGTGCTCTTTCCGTCACCGACCACGTGGCCCGGCACCCG
>CAYLHF010000002.1:7500-13663 GCA_964383365.1 uncultured Rhodothermales bacterium
ACCAGATCCTGCTGCGGAACCGGAAGCCCCAGATCATTCAGCAGCCGATGGGTGTCCTCCTTGTCACAGGCAATTTCAACCGCTATGTGGCGCGTCTCGCTCGTGATGGTCGCCTGGATGCGTTTCTGATACTTTCCGTGACCGAACTGCACCAGGCTGTACTGATTCAGTCGGAGCCAGGGAATGTCACGCTCGATGGCGGCGGTGACGAGGGACTGCGTACTCGGACCGAACTCCTTCCGCTGGGCAAACCGGACAAAATCGGTCAGTTCTTCGTCGAAATCGAAGTCTGACGGAAGCGATTGTTCCAGCTGAGCACACAACTCTTCCGGCAACAGACTCATGAGCAGGTTGCGACCCAGCCGAGCAGCCTCCAGCCCCACGTCCCGCTGCTTGTACTGGAAGACCATGTTGTACTCGCCCGGATTGCCCGTCGATCGGGTCCGTCCGAAGGAGACGTCCGAACCGGCGACAATCTGGAGCTCGATGCAGACATGTTCGAGCACGTGCCCCATCCACGTCCCCTCATCCTCTCGCATTCGGCGGATGAACCCTCCGGCCTCTCCGTAGGAGCAACCGTGCTCGCCGAGACCCGGAAGTTTCTCGAGCAGGCTATCGATGTACGACGTGCCGAGTTTGGCCGTCGGCCATTCCTCGAGTACGCCGATATCTACGACGTGCCGGATGACCGGAAAATGGGCGTAAAGATTCGGCCCTACATAAACGTTAGAAGAGACAAACCGCATTACTCGTCCTCCTGGGTATCAATGGTGGGAACGCGGGTGATCGTGTCGAACCGGGCACCTGTTGTGAGAATATGCATCCGCACATTCACCAGACTGATGGCCTCGCCCCGACGTGCACTGGCGATGGATGAATACGTCAAATCTGTCGGATCTACAACTGTGATGGCGCCGCTACCCACCACTTCCAGCACGCCGTCGGGGTCTATAAACGCGGCTGTGTCCTCGTCAATCCCCAGGCCGCAGGCGTACGGATTGTACGCCAGCGCTGTCAGTAAACGCCCGATACGGTCGCGCTGCCTAAAATGCTGATCGATCATGACCGTATTGATCAGACCCAGTCCCGGGGAGAGGGTCACGCCGGCTTGCGTCGGTGACGGCCCCGGATCTCCACCCGCAATCATGTGCTCCGGAATGACGGCTGCTCCGGCAGACGTACCCGCGATGTGGACTTCGTGGGCATTGAGGTATCTGAGCTTACCGGCCATCGCCGTCCCCCCGACAATAGTCGAAAGACGAAGCTGATTACCACCCGTTATAAATATACCCGTGGCGTGATCGAGTCGGTCCAGATTCGACGGGCGCTCGCAGTCCTCCCGGGTTTTGAGCTGCATGAAGCTCACACTCTCCGCCCCCAGGTCATCGAATAACTCGACATAGAGCGACCCCGTATCGGCCAACCGGGATGCCGTCGGGATGACGACGATATGGGCATGCGATCCGCCACAAAGATCGACGAATCGTTTCAGGATAACGGGATCCGTCTCCTTTTCTTCGGCGCCACCGATCGGGATCAGGTACCCCCGTCTACTGTCGCCTGTACTCAGGGCTGGACGTCTGTGCATGGTCTATTCGAACGTGCCTATAATTACAGATTGATGGTCCCGGTAGTGCCAGCGACCTCGTGCCATCACGCTCGATGGCAGGTTTTCTTCGTCGAGAATGACAAGATCGGCATCGGCTCCAACGAATAATCGTCCCTTGCCGGCGAGGCGAAGAATATCGGCCACGTTGGACGTAAAGACGGGGAGCACCGCGTCAAGCTTCCGCCCCCGCGCGAGTAACGACGCGAGCGTGTCAGAAAGCGCTTGTTCACGGGCGAAATCCATCTTCACCAGTTCCCCCCGGTCGTCGAACACCGGTAGACATCCTCCACCGTCAGAACTGACCGTTATCCGATCCATTGAGTACGGGCCGTCGAGATACCGCTCTACGGCATCTTCAGCCGAATAGGCATCTTCACCATCTGCGACCGGAAACGCAGTCACATCGATGGTCGAGCCACCAGCCGTCAGGGCACATGCCTCCTCGAATAATGCCTTCCGTCGGTTGACATGGGTCGGAAAAAATACGCGAGACGGGATTTCCGATCCGACAATCGCCTCCCGAATCAGGCCCAGGCCCCGCTCACCGTCACCGACGTGAAAATGGACAACCCCTGCCTTTCCCGTCATCAGCCCGGCGACGTGAGCTTCGCTCGCGATACGCAGGATTTCCGGGAGGGTCGGCTGACTGGACCGATGATCTGAAATCGCCAGTTCTCCCACTCCGATGAGTTCTTCTATATGCACCATATCGCTCCGTGCGGAGCCGGTGAGGGTCTGCGGGGGAAGATGATATCCGCCGGTATATCCAAACGCCGAGAGACCTTCCTTCCGCAACGCTTTCAGCCGGGCGACGAGCGAGGATGTCGTACGGACAAGATCATCCGTTCCGAGGAGCCCAACGATGGTCGTAACACCGGCTCGTGTGAATTCGGAGAGGAGTGGTGCGGGTGCCGCTGTCTCATACCCTGCCTCTCCGCCACCTCCCGTTACATGCGCGTGTGGATCGATGAAGCCCGGGATCAACGGGGCGCCAGATAGATCAACCTCGTCTACACCCAGCCTCACATCGAGATCAGGCTTATCCTGTCCGATGTACACAATGCGGTCCCCCGCGACGAGCACGTGGCGCACGCCCAGGTACTCGGGCGCAAAAACACTGGCATTTGACAGAAGCGTGAACATCATCCGGGAGGCCTGCTGACACTATCGTAACTGCGCCGCCGCTCGGGCGGACGGCCACATCATAGGGACCCGGATGATAGAAATTTTTTTCTCTCCTCACCAAGAGGAATCGATCAATTCATCAGGGCACATATAATTCCGGACGACACGTATGAGCGGTACGTCTCAGTTGAACAATGACTGGCTGAATCCGTACGCACCCCAACCCAGAATTATGCCATCTATTCCATGAAACGTACCCTGTTCGCCGTACCTCTGGCCCTTGCCGCTCTTTTTGTCATGGCATGGATCCTGCTCTCCCCCGCAGGCGATCCGCCTGTCGCCGGCGAGAACGCGCCTGCATTTACGCTTTTATCCAACGAAGGAAACGAGGTATCCCTCGCCGACTACCGGGGCGACTGGGTCGTCCTCTATTTTTACCCGAAAGACTTCACGAGGGGATGTACGATAGAAGCACATAACTTCCAGCGCGACCTCTCGCTCTACGAGGACAAAAATACGGTCATTCTGGGCGTGAGCGTCGATGACGCGGATTCGCACCGGGATTTCTGCGCCAAGGAAGGACTGAGTTTCAAACTGCTCGCAGATACAGAAGGAGTGGTCTCGAGAGCCTACGGATCGCTCAGAGACGCTGCCGGCATCCAACTCTCCGCTCGCAATACATTCATCATCGGTCCGGACGGGGTGGTGGGAGACACGTTTATCGGTGTCAGTCCTAAACCTCACAGTGAGGAAGTTCTGGACGCCCTCGCCCGACTTCAATCCTGACGGAGCACTCCCGTGCCACTCCTGGAGACTCCTGATTATCGACCACCCATCTGGCTCAGGAATGCCCATGTACACACCGTGTGTGTGTCAAAAATGCGTTTTCCACGTGATATAGGGTATGTGCGGGAACGAATTGACACTCCCGACGGGGATTTTCTCGACATCGACTGGTCCCGTCCCGATAGGCAGTCCCCGGCTACACCGGGGTCCCGAACCGACCAATGGTCAAGGGCCACCCGGGGAACCAGTGTCGCCATACTCTCTCACGGCCTGGAAGGATCCAGTCAGCGGGCGTACATCAAGGGAATGGCTTCCGCGCTGAACCGGCACGGATGGGATGTGGCCGCGTGGAACTGCCGCGGATGCTCGGGAGAGCCCAATCGACGGCTCTCTTCGTATCACAGCGGATCCAGCCGCGACCTCAAGACGGTCATCGACCATGTGGCGGATGATTATGACACGATCGCACTGGTGGGTTTCAGTCTCGGTGGAAATCTGACTCTCAAACACCTCGGGGAAATGGGACCGAATACCCGGGCTTCCGCCGCCGCGGTTTTCTCGGTCCCGTGTGATCTTGCAGCCAGTTCGACAGCACTCGCCAGACCCGTAAACCGGATCTATATGAAGCATTTTCTGGTGTCATTGCGCAATAAAATCCAGGCCAAGATGCGACTCTTTCCGGGCCTGGTTGATGACACGGGATATGCACGCGTGAGAACCTTCAGAGATTTCGACGACCGATATACGGCGCCCCTTCACGGATTCAGAGATGCAGAAGACTACTGGACGCAATGCAGTAGCAGGCAATTTATCCCGGAAATCCGGATCCCGACGCTTCTCGTCAGCGCACAGGATGATCCCTTCCTGGCACCCGAGTGTTTCCCGGTAGCAGAAGCACGGAAAAGCCCTTTCTTTCATCTTGAAATCCCCGGCCGCGGGGGGCACGTCGGATTCAACAACGGCCGTAGCTTCTACTCTGAAACAAGGACTGTTCAGTTTCTGACCGAGGTAACGTAACACAGATGCCGGTGGGATCCCCACGCGCGGACCAGCCGCCCGCTACCTACCTGCGTCCTCTCGGGGAGCGCCGTCTGCCGGAAGTTCTGTTGTTAGAACGATTTCGCGGGGAGGGTTTACGGGCAGGAGAATCATTCAACCGCTCGATTCTGTCCTCGTGAAAGGCATGAGAATCGACGACGTCTACTTTCTGCCGAATCGTTCGTTCGATAGCCTGCAGGTAGGCGACTTCTTCCGCATCGCAAAACGAAAATGCGATACCTTCGGCTCCGGCCCGTGCGGTCCTTCCGATTCGGTGCACATAGCTTTCCGGCTCGTTGGGAAGATCGAAATTGATGACGTGGGTTACGTCGTCAACGTCGATACCCCGGGAGGCAATGTCTGTGGCGATAAGCGCGCGAACCCGGCCGTCCTTGAACCCGGCCAACGCACGCTGGCGCGCCGTCTGGGATTTATTTCCGTGAATGGCATCGCATCGAACACCTCGTTTATCGAGGTACTTGGCGACTCGATTCGCGCCGTGTTTGGTACGAGTGAACACGATGGCACGCTCCATCTCAGGATCCCTGAACAATTGCCGCAGCAATTCCCGTTTGTTGGCTTTTTCCACGAACATGACGTGTTGCCTGACCTTATCCGCGGTCTTCGTGGTCGGCTCAATATCGATCCGCTCGTAATCATACAAAATCCGAGATGCAAGGCTCGAGATGGCTTCGGGAAACGTCGCAGAAAACAGGAGTGTCTGGCGACGCTCGGGCAGTCGTGCGATGACCTTTCGTACATCGTGGATAAAACCCATGTCCAACATACGGTCGGCTTCATCGAGGACGAAGGTTTCGACTCGGTCGAGCCGAACGAAGCCCTGGTTCATCAGGTCGAGGAGTCTACCCGGAGTAGCGACGAGCGTATCGACGCCTCGTCGCATTCGGGAAACCTGTGGGTTCTGTCCGACACCGCCGAAAATGACGGTATGCCGCTGTCGAAGATTCTGACCGTAGGTGTCGAGGCTCTCCCCGATCTGGATGGCCAATTCCCGGGTGGGTGTTAGTATGAGCGCCCGGGTAGAATAGGGAGTCAGCCGGTAGTTTGTGGCGTCCAACTGCTGCAGAATGGGCAGCGTAAAGGCTGCTGTCTTGCCTGTTCCTGTTTGCGCAACGCCGAGAACATCGCGACCTTCAAGAGCGTGAGGAATGGCGGCTGCCTGAACGGGCGTGGGTGTCGTGTAGCCTTCGGCCGCAACGGCACTTCGTAGGGGCTCGATGAGTCCCAGGTCATTAAAAGTAATCAAGTAATAGGGGGTAAAAATGCGCTCGCAAATTCCGGATATAATTTACCGGAGCGAGGAAGTAAAGGACCCGCGGGGGCGCGCCGCCGACGGGAGAGAGAAGAGAAGACTCGGGATTTGACGATCAGATGGGCTGGCGCCTGCGCGCGATCGCCGAGTAGTCATGATCTTTTTTTGATCAGCACAGTGGTATTCCTACAATAATAATTTGTTCCAGTACACATGAAAGATCCAAGAATCGACCTGATCGTGTCACACTACGATCCACAACCCAGGTCACCGCTATGGCACGGCGGAGCAACTGTTTTAGGAGCAATTCGGGGGGTTTCGCACACCGCTGC
>CAYLHF010000002.1:13763-38138 GCA_964383365.1 uncultured Rhodothermales bacterium
CGATCGCATTTATTCTTTCGTTGAGCGACCTGGAAAACTGAATTTACCAGACCAAATCGCAGGCCTCGGCGGGCATCCAGTGGGGCGGCTTCCCCTCCCACTTGATGTTGCATCCAATGGGATTGGTGACGGGGATACTGATCGCGTGTCCACAGAGAACTTCGTCCAGGACACGCTCCAAATCGTTCTCCGTTGACTGCTCCGCCATGCGAGGGTTATTAACCCCTCTACCTGTATACACGAGCTTCCTTTCCTCATTGAATACGTAAAAATGAGGAGTCTTCAGGGCTCCGTATGCAACAGCCACTTGCTGCGATTCGTCATGCGCATAGACCCACGGAAATCTATGCTCACTCATCCTGCGGACCATGTGCTCGAAACTGTCTTCAGCATACGTGTTAGCGCTGTTTGAGTTTATTCCGAGAAATGCGACGCCGCGCGAGGCATACGCAAGGGCTGTCCGGCGCGTCACCTCGTCCGACCCCGTAACGTACGGACAGTGGTTGCACGTGAAGAAGATGACAAGCGCACGCGCATCTGAAAAACTATCGAGTGAACAGGTTCGGCCGTCTGTGGCAGGAAGTGAAAAGTCGGGAGCCGTAGCGCCCAGTTCCAGGGTATATGACATAACGTGTATCGGCTCGTTTCAGGGAGTAATCGAGTGCGGGAATGAACTCAATCACGATCTACCGTCGCCCCCTGGATCGCATTGAACAGCAGTTTGTACGTCCCTCTCGGCTGACCGCGAAACTGAGGACGGAATCCAAACAATATCACGTCTCCGTCTCCGTATTTCACCCGCATCATAGCCGCTTTCCCACCCAGATGTGACTCCTCTCCGAGCGCCCATCCACTCATAAGGATATCATGATCGGCGTAGGTTGATACCGTCTCCGTCTTGGGAGCAGGAGCAGCGGGTAAATTTTCGACTCCTCCCTCTCTTTTTCTCGGCATCCGCAGCGTTCTGAACGCGCGACTCCGGTCAAAAACGGCCGCAACCTCCTCCTCCATCCCGTAGGCGAGCACATTGGCCGTATCAACGTCCATCCGAATGAGCGAACCGGGTATGAAAAACTGTCGACTCGAGAGCCCTTTTACGGCATTTGCAACCGGGAGTCCAAACTGATCGATCACAAAATCAGATGCCGCATCAAAGGCGATCAGGCGCCCCCCTTGCTTCACGTATTGCTCCAGCGCGAGTGCGCCTTCCAGTCCCAGACCTCCGGTATACTCGTCCGGCATGGATCCTTTTGCGTAGCCGAGCAAGATGGACGATGCCGATTGGGATGGCAGGATAATCGCGTCGTAACCGGTCAGATCGACCGACCGGATATCGGCGTCATGGAGCGTGTCCGGTGCAAATGAATAATTCTCCAGCAGCCATCGGGTCCAGCCCTCATCGGCGCCCGCGCGCCAGGATTTATAGATGGCAACCTGTGGGACGGAAAGCTCAGACATCTCGACGTCTGGCTTGGACGCGACAGCGACGAAATTTAGCCCGCGATCATCTGCGAGCGCATCGGCCAGCCTGTCGACACCCTTCCCGGATTCGACATAATAGGTTCCAGTATCGAAAGGCTGACCGTCCGAGGTCACCGGCTCATCGAGCCACGACACCGATGCACCGGCCGAGAGGAATCGATTGGCCGCGAATACACTACTGTTCGGTCGATGTGAGAATAGATAGCCCGCGCCGTCCGTTCCGGACAGGATGCCGCGTTCAGCCGACGTGTTGTCGGCTACCGTCTCTCCGGATATCTGAAACGGCGAATAGACCCGGTCTACCTGGACTCCCATCTGCAACGGCAGGGTCCAACCCGCCAGATCGTATGGAGGATCAGGCGGACCTCCGGGAGTACTCCGACGGTCTGGATACTCCTGTGTTTCCATCAGGTCGACCAGATACGGACGGAATGCCTGTGCCGTGTAAATCACGTATGTACCGGCCGGATAGTCTGTATTGCCGGCCGTAAACGATTCTTTCGCCCGCTGTATTTCGATCCCCCCCGTTCTCAGGATGTTAACCAGACTGATTTCCTCTCCCGAATTCCATTGTCCCGGCGGAATGAGGTATGCGAACGTGCTGTCGACGGTCTGCGTGATTTCGTCGCGACCCATCCGGTAGATATTGGACAGGAATTGTTCACGGCGATCAGCCGCCACACGAAGGACGGCCATCGACGCCGTCATCATGTATCGAATCGGGTCACTGAGATGAGATTCTCCACCCTTCCAGGGATACGGGTAGAAAATGTCTGTACCGGTGGTCGGATAACCCCCACCGCCTCGACCCGCAACAGTCGACGGAATGGAATCCGGGGCATAATACCTTGGAGAGGCCGTGGCGTGGCTCGTTTCGGTCAGGATTCCAACCATATTGTGAAAATACGGAACGGTTCGCATGCCTCCGTTCCACCACATGCTGAACGTGACGTTCGACACCACTCCGGGCATCTTCCTCATGGCGAATCGATTGGCCATCGCGCTTCCTACAAGGTTAACCGCGGTCGTGACGCCCGGATGAATGTTCGGATTGACCGGACTGGCAAATGGAGGAAGAAAAATTCGCGTCCAACTCGGACCCGACTGATGGTGGTTGTACACGATCTGCGGATACCACTCGTTATATAGCACCTCTGTAACTGCTCGGGACTCGGGCATGTTGTTCATGAACCAGTCCCGATTATTGTCATGACCGACATAGTGGTGGTAGAGCCATGGTGGAGAGGTCGTTTCATACGGTGTCCCCAGATTTCGCTTGTACCACGAGGCAACAATGTCGAGACCGTCTGGGTTCATGACCGGCATCAGGAGAAGAATGGTGTTCTCCCTGATTTTTCTCATTTCGGTACTATTTTCGGTCGCCACCCGGTAGGCCAGTAGTGGCGTCATCTGGGCATGAGCCACTTCTGTAGCGTGGAGTCCACCATCGATCCAGACTATGGATCTGCCCTTGACGGCAAGGTTTTCGGCCTCCTTTTCATTGACGCGGGCACGGGCCAGTTGCTCCGAGATTCGACGGTAGTCACCGAGCCGATTCATGTTTTCTTTCGACGAGATGATGACGATAATCATCTTTCGACCGAGTACAGTGGTCCCGATCTCTCTCACCTGTACCCGTTCGCTGGCCGCATCCAGCTGGGCATAGTAATCCAACATCTGCTCGTAGGTCGCGAGCTTGTAGTCCGCCCCCGGTTCGAATCCGAATACATCAGCTGGCCGGGGGGCCTGAGCCAAAACCAGGGGTGTCAAGAGCAGCGGAACAAGACTCAGAACGATGGCGCGAAGAAACCGGAGACTCGACATGTATTCTCTCGACATATGAATCAGTTTGCGTGCCCCAATAATAGTGCTCGATTCACTGGTCGTAAACCCGTAAATGACAACTAAACGTGGTGCGGGGCAGACCACCGGTCTGCCCCGCACCGAACCACCAACCACACAACAATTCTGACTGACCGGCTCAACGTTGAAACCAGTCCCGGGACGAACATTCGATTTGCTAATTCACAAACGGATCGGAGAAACGCTCATCGACAGCTAACGATTCACTTGTCAGCGTCTTCATAAACGCTACCAGCGCATTCACGTCGTCAGGAGAAAGATTCATGCGAACGGGCTGTCCACCACGCCTACGAAGCCTTCGGTCCAGGTTCGGGTGCGCCTGAATCCCGGTGTTGTAGAATTCCACTACGTCTTCGAGCGATTGAAACCGGCCGTCGTGCATGTACGGCGCAGTGAGCTCGATATTCAGGAGTGACGGCATCTTGAACCTTCCGTTTCCAGCCCCCTGATCGCTCTCTGTTGTCAGATCCAGGCCGTTGTTCCGTGGAATATCACCGACGAAAGCCGGACCGGAATGGCAGCTGCTACATTGCGTCCGGTTGCTGAAAAACAGTTGTCGTCCGCGTTGTTGGACAGGCGAGAGAGCGATCGTAGGAGGATTGGTTCCACCGGGACCACCAACGCCTCCGACACCGCCATTTCCACCGCGGCCTCCCGGTCCTCCGACACCGCCGTTTCCACCGCGCCCCCCCGGTCCACCGACGCCGCCATTTCCACCGCGACCACCCGGCCCTCCGACGCCGCCATTTCCACCGCGACTGCCCGGTCCACCGACGCCGCCATTTCCACCGCGACCGCCCGGCCCTCCGACGCCGCCATTTCCACCGCGACCGCCCGGCCCACCCTGTGCAAAGGCTAGATTGGCGGTCACAATGGATCTTTCAAATTCCGCAATGGCGGTAGCGACACGTTCCGTAGTTACGTTCGCATCACCAAAAGCTTGCTCGAAGAGTGTATCGTAGTACGGAAGGGCATCGATTCTTGCAACGGCCTCTTCCAATGTAAGACCCATTTCGGCTGAATTTTGAATAGGCTGTAAGGCCTGATCTTCGAGACTGGACGCTCTCTCATCCCAGAACATCCGTCCACTTCTGTAGAAGCGTACGTTTGCCACAGACATGGCATTCCGAGACGTTATCCCTCCATTGACGCCGTCGCTGAACGGCTTCGAATCGGCAAACCCATTGTTCTGTCGGTGACACGACGCGCAGGCAACGGTCCCGTCTATAGATAATTGTTTTTCATAAAAGAGGACGCGGCCAAGTGTCGCGCCTTCGTTCGTAATGGATGCCCCGCCAGTGAGAGACACGGTGGACCCGAGAACACCAGAATCCAGATTCATAGCAATGGTATTCAATCCTTCATAGTCTAATGGCTCGGCCGGCAGATTTAATTGTTCAGCGACACTGGCCTGCGAAGAGGTTTCTATCCCATCGTCCGAAATTCCAGACGAGCAGCCGGTAATAATTGCGGCGGCAAGACAAGTCCCAATAATAGATTTCATGTCGTTCTCTCGATGATTAGTGAATCCAGGTGTGGGTTCAATCCAAATATCGGCCGGGGCCACCGGGAAACTGTGTCAGAAGTGTCACAGTACTGTGGCTATTGTCTGCTTGAGTGGTCAGGGGTTTGGAACGAATGCTTTACGTACATTTTGACAGGTACGGCGTTGACCCAGACCCAACGCCCTCGCCTCCCTCCACGCACCTGATTCCGAATCAGCGACTTTCCGCTTCGTACCGATCACCCAGGAACCGAGACTCACTATGAATCGCTTTACCGCCACCGGCTTCTTGTTTGGAATCGCTCTGATTCTGTGGATGGCACCATCGATGGCAGAGGCACAAACAGCCGCAGAAGCCATCATTGAGTCTTCTAAGACAGGAACTACTGAAGAACTCGAAGGACTCATTCGGTCGAATCGACTCGAAACCAAAAAATCCTACCTGGGGCTCGAGGAGGCGTATGTCAGAGCCGTTCTGTCCGGTCAGCGCCTGCCCTCTCAAGAACTGTATGGCGCACTTGAAAGGGTCGCGGAGATCTTCGAGACCGCATTCGGCGAACAGGGACTGAGCCATAGACTCTCAGAACTTCAACAATGGTCGTCCGAACAACTTCGAATCAAACAGGCCGCAGACAGCCTGTTCAAGGAAGCCGATGCTATTCGCCGCGAGAAAAGCAGGAGGCCTGATGCCCGGGAATTGTATGAGTCAGCTGATTCATTGTACACGCTTTTGGGGGATACAGCCGGCCGGGCTGAAACGAGAGGTCGATTGGGATTCGTAAGCTGGTATCTGGATCGACCTGCCTATATGACCTATAACACGGAGGCCCTGGCACTGAGACGGCTCCTGGACGACAGACGCTTGATCGGTAACACACTCAATGATCTGGGAATCTATGGCCTGGCCGTTACCCGCGATTACCCGAATGCACTGGGGTATTTCCTTGAAAGCGAGGATATACGGGAAGAAATAGGTGATTCACTTGCCATGAGCAGCCTTCTTCCGCGTATCGGTCGTACGTATGAGGGACTCGGTGATTATTCAAACGCCCAGAAATACTATCTGAAAGCAGCAAAACTCTACTTCGCCGTTGGCGACACCGCCCGCTGGATCCGGCAACGGAATAATGCAGCCGGATTACTGACCGATTATCTGGGCCGACACTCCGAAGCACTCTCTCTATTTCTGGATCTCGAACAGGATCTGCAAAAGATCAATGATCCACGAACCCGTGCCCTCGTCCTGAACAGCATTGGCGTGGTGAATCGGCGCCTCGGCGACTACCAGGAGGCGATCCTCCAATATCGTGAGGTCGTTTCGATATCAGAGGAGAATGGATTCGACGACCTTCTGGCGCAGGCGCTGAACAATATCGGTGTCGTTTATATATGGGTGAACCGGCCGGAAAGGGCCGTCTCATTTCTGAAGCGTTCGGAGAAGGTCTCGAAGCGTATAGGTGAAGCAGACCTTGCGGTAAGCGCTCTTCAGAATCTGGGTACCGCTCATTTCGATCTCCGGGAGTTTGCTCCGTCCGATTCAGTGCTTACAAAGGCCTATCAGGAGAGCGATTCGCTCGGCAATCCAATTCGAACAGCCACCATTCTTACCGCACGTGGTAATACCCGTCTCAGAAGCCAGGACCCCGATGCGGCTCGGGCCGACTACAGGATGGCTCTTGACATATCAAAAGATTATGACGTGTCTGATCTCACCATGGGCATTCTGTTCGGCCTGGGAGATGCCGCCGAACATACAGGCGATCCCGTTGGGGCGCTCTCGTATTACGAACAGGGGTTTGAGACCATCGAGAATGCCCGTGGACTGCTGAGGGAAGAAGAAGACAAGGCGGGGTACCTGGCCCAGTCCAGATACCTATTTGAGGATGTAATTCACTTCCTCACTAATCAGGCGCTCGATTCTGGAGAGCCGACGTGGGCTCAGACGGCGTTTCGATTCGCCGAGCGTTCCAAGGCACGAGCGTTCCTGGATCAGATCGCAGAATCGATGGCAGGGGTCCAGGAAGGTGTCGATCCCGAACTTCTTTCCGACCAGCAAATTCTGACGGAAAACCTGGCCTCTTTGCGCCAACAACTCGCCGAGACTGACCGCTCGGATCGAGCCCGGATGAATGAGATTCGGCAGATGATGCGCGAACAGGAAATCGAATTCGAACGCGTAGAGAGGGATCTCAGAGACAAAAATCCCCGGTACGCCGAGCTCCAGTACCCGAAACCGATCGATGTCGCGAAGCTGCAGTCTGACATTCTCTCGTCCGGGGATCTGTTGCTGCAATACGCGGTCGGAGACTCGAGTTCAACGCTCTGGGCCGTCTCGTCATCGTCGCTCAAGATCTACCGACTTCCGGCTCGCGCCGATCTACAGGCACAGGTTGATCTCATGCGATTTGCCCTCAGTAATCCTGCGCAGGGATCTGTCCGCTCATTTACCGGTCCTGCGCGTGAGCTGTATGAGGAACTTGTCGCTCCGGCATCTGATCTCGTCGCGAAGGCCTCACGGTTGATCATTATTCCCGACGACGTCCTTCATTACATTCCGTTCGAGGTATTGCTCACCCAGGTGCAGGCCGAAAATACGGCCTACCCGGACCTTGCCTATCTCATCCGGGAGCGGAGTCTGGTGTATGAGCAATCTGCGAGTGTCTGGGCTCAGTTAATTCAGGCAGAAAGACCCGCCACCGGCGAGGCCGTTCTGGCTGTCGGGGACCCGGTTTTTTCAGGTGCCGAAGCAGGGAGCGGGCTTCGGAACGCCGCGCTGGCACCATTGCCTTTCTCCGGTACCGAAGTCAGCGGAATCGCAAAGCTCTTCAGTCCCGAGAAATCGACCGTACTCAAGAATGAACGGGCGACAGAATCGGCCGTCCGGGACGCCCTCGCGTCCGGTGATTACCGGTTTGTTCATTTCGCAACACACGGACTCATAAATGATGACCGACCCGATTATTCTGCTCTGGCGCTCTCGGCGGAAGACGACGGGAATGATGGCCTGCTTCAGGCGTCCGAGATATTTAACCTGAAAGTCAACGCCGACCTCGTCGTTCTGTCGGCGTGCGAGACCGGTCTGGGACAACTCATTCGGGGTGAAGGCGTTTTGGGTCTGACACGTGCGTTTATGTACGCAGGAGCGCCGTCTCTCGTGGTCAGCTTGTGGAGCGTCTCCGATGCTTCGACTTCCCAACTGATGCAAGCCATGTACGGAAGAATGGTAGCGGATCGAGCGTCGAAAGAGGACGCCCTGCGGGGGGCCAAGCTCGATCTGATCTCTGAAGACGAGACCGCCCATCCTTTTTACTGGGCACCCTTCGTTCTCGTGGGTCTGGGTAAATAAGCAACCGGGATGTTCCGGGCGGTCCGGGGCGAGTCTGAATTACCGGGACATAGTCAAAACGAAACCGGATCCAACAATCCCGAGAGTTAACTGTAATTCAGATAGTCAATTCCGTTAATGTATTTAATGAATTTGACGTTTTCTTCCGTATTATGTGCATAGACCTGTCCCGCAATCCCGGGATACCACCCAAAACCACCAGGTGATCGCTTCTTTCGATCACCATAATGAGCAGCTCCCTCATTGGACGGCTGTTTAACCCGAACGAATCATGAAAGACTTCCGCCTGCGCGCGGTGGCGTTGCTGTCCGCTGCCGTGACATTATTGTGCCCAAATTTTACGCCCATTCACGGGCAAGCTCTTCGCACCACGATCTCGGATCTTGCAGACGCATCTGACGCCATTGTCGTAGCTCGCACCCGAACGGTGGAAAGCTACTGGAACAAGAACCATTCGGCCATTCTGACGCGTGTCGTTCTGGATATCGATGACCGTATTCAGGGCAGTACACCGAGAGAAACGGTTGTCATAGTGCCCGGTGGAAGGGTCGGTAACATCGTCCATGAAGTCTCCGATATGGCCGTATTCACCGAGGGGGAAGAGTCTGTGGTTTTCGTTGAGCGCCACGCATCGGGTGTGAATGTGGTGGCAGGAGGCTCCCTTGGAAAACTCACCATATCTGACGATCCGGTAACCCATGTCAAGACGGTTGTAGGAGCTGAGGCACTCCTTCGGGGCACTCCATCCGAATCGACCGACACGCCATCCGCCAGGACGGGCAAACACATGAGACTCGATACGTTCATCCGTGAGTTCAAAAACCGGGACTGGTAGCTCTACCGGGTCGCCCGTAACTCATCGTCGTCTGAATTTCAACTCCACAAGCGCACTGCTGTATGTATTCTTCTACCACGTTCAGATTAACTGAAAAATCGACCGCTTTTTTTGTCTTTGCCCTCGTTGTGTTCTTCGCCTCCAGTCCGGCACGTGCACAGTTTAATAGCGCCCCTTCCCAGACATTGGGATCAGGAAACATGTATGGAATTGCCACCGGAGACTTAAACGGGGATGGGTTTCTGGACGTCTTCGCACCAAGCCGGGGGAGCGCCAATCGGGTCTTCTTCGGGAGCGCCAACGGAACGCTGACGAACAGCGGACAGACTCTCGGTAGTGAGCAGAGTATATCTACACAACTCGCCGACGTCGATGGGGATGGCGATCTTGACGCCATCGTAGGTAACGCATTTCCCAACAACTTCAATTGCAACTCGTTCACCTGCCAGAACAATCGCGTGTGGCTCAACGACGGGACGGGACATTTTGTGTCCGGGTGGACAGACGGATTGAACAACGGTTCGTGGACCGTAGAAGTGGCAGATTTTGATGGAGTCAATGGACCCGATTTCGTCGTCGCGAATATCGGTGCACCGTCACAGATTTTCCTCAACCAGGGTGTGACGGCCGGAACCTGGAATGGTTTTGCGCCCGGTACCACATTCGCCGGAGGGAGCGGAAGGGGAGTTGCCGTGGGTGATCTGGATGGAGACGGCGATCTGGATCTCGCCTTCTCCAATGGTGCGGTCTATCGCCGGGACGGTAGTGGAGCCACGGTCACGTTTACCCAGGTGGCAAGTCTTTCACCGCTACCACCGAACCCGTCAAGAATACACGCTGCCGACCTGAACGGGGACGGACGCGACGATGTTGTGCTTGGGGGTTCCAACATCGGGTCATCTGCTTCAGATTTTAATTATGCGTGGAGTTTTTCTGCGGCACCTGCGATAATGGTACCGACTCTCCTCGACACATTCGGGGTCGACGGCCATGTACGCTTTGATATTGCGCTCGGAGACCCCGACCGAGATGGCGATATCGATGTGTTGGTGGCTGGATTTCAAATCAGTGGGTCGACCCCGTTTCAATCTCTTTTTCTCAACGATGGAGCGGGAGTCTTTACCGCCTCTCTCACACCTCCGGCCAATGGAGGAAGAAGTGCTGCCTTCGCAGACCTGGATGGAGACGGCGATCAGGACGCGCTCGTCGGGGACTTTGCCTCGTTATCCACCTGGCTCAACCCGCTGAATCCGTTTACGGTGACAACCACTGCAGATAGCGGACCGGGATCGCTCCGAGCGGCCATCACAGCGGCAAACGCTTCGCCCAACGGATCGGTACCCGATCGGATTACTTTTTCGCTTTCCGGCGCTGCTCCCCAAACGATCTTGATTACGTCCCCGCTTCCCACGATTACGGACGCCGTCATCGTCGATGGGGGAGCTACCTGCTCGGCCGACATGTCGGCTCGGTCGTACCCCGTCGTCCTGTCGGGAGATTTGTTTACTGCTACGCCGCCGGTGAGCGATAATGCGTTTGCGCTGGGATCTGCGAGTGACGGAACCACGATTCAGGGTCTGGTGATCAACTCCTTTTCGAAGGCCGCCATCGTGATCTCCGGCAATGGATCTAAAACCATCCGTTGCAATTTTTTGGGTACGGATGCCACGGGAACCGTGGCTATCGAAAACGGCGGTGAGAACATCCTGGTTGTGAGTACGGGCGCTGCTAATACCATCGGAGGCCCGTCGCCTCAAGATGGCAACCTTTCGGTAGCCCCACGCGCTGCGACCAATATTGCCGTTATCGGAGCAACCGGAACCATAGTCGAGAATAACTACGTAGGCATCTCCAGCAGCGGCACCGTCTTGAAAGGATCCTCAACGTTTCCTTCGGATATCGTAGGCATCCTGTCGACGACAAGTACGGGCACCATCATTCGAGCGAACACAGTGGGCGGGTATGCCCTGTTCGGAATAGAGTTGCCAGACGAACACGGGGCGCTGGTGGAACAGAACCGAATCGGTATCAACGCCGCCGGAGCTGGAATCGGCTCACATGTCGGTGTCTTCATACAGAAATCCTCTACCGGTAATACCGTCCGCCAGAATGAAATCGCATTCAACGGTCATGCGGGAATCGCCGTCATCTCGGGACGCGATCAGAGTCCGGCCTTCACCAGTGAGTCCACGGGAAATCGGTTCACACTGAACTCGATCCATGACAACGGCGCACTGGGCATTGATCTGGGTGCGACGACAGTTTGCGATACGGGGACGACGGCCAATTGCACCGGTGGTAGTTGGCCGAGCGGGGACGGGCTCTCGCCGAATGATCCTGGGGACGCGGACACCGGAAGCAACAATCTCCAGAATTTCCCGGATCTGAATTCGGCTGTCCTGGACGGCACATCGCTGACGGCCGGATTCACGCTCGATTCTGTTGCTCCCAACACGTCGTTTCCCGTAACCATAGAGTTTTTCCGGGCAGATGCGAGTACGGAACAGGGAGAAGAGTTTCTCGGATCGGTCTCGTTGACGTCCACTGGCAATATTCTGGGCTCGAACGGTTTTGACGTCTCGTCGACCGCTACTGTTCTGGGAGATTTCCTTGTAGCGACAGCTACCGATGCCAACGGCAACACCAGTGAGTTTTCGGCTCCTCTGGAAATAACGGCACCGATCGCAGCCGCACCGCCGACCGTGCCCACGGGCTACGTAATCCAGGAATACGATGCGTCGGCGGCCCATGTTGGAGGGTTCTCTGATCCTTCGGGCGTTGTCGTGAGATCGGACGGAAGCCTGTACGTGTCCGACGCCGCCCGCGGAGAGGTGGTAGAATTTGACCCCAACGGGACATTTGTTCAGATCCTTGCTTCCGGAATAGTCGGAGCTTCAGACCTTACCATCAACGAAGCCGCCAATACGCTCTTCGTAGCGGGTACAGGAGGAATTACGGCGATTAATCTGACGACAGGAACGACGAGTGTCGTGGGTACCGGGTCTCCTGCCGATGCGATCGTCTTTGACGGTACGGATCTCCTTCTTGCTGAAACCAATGCCGGAAGTGTCTTCCGAATGGTCGGCGGAACGGGTGCTCTCAGTGCAGTCGCCAATCTTCCGAGTGGCCTCACCGCATCAGGACTGGCTGTCAGCCCTTCCGGGAATGTGTATCTGACGCTACTGGATTCGGGAAACCCATTAAACGGTCGTATTGCGAGAATTGATGGACTTAATGCCGTCACCGAACTCTTCTCCGGACTCGACTCGCCCGCAGGAATCGTCGTCGACGGTGACGAGATAATTTATGTGTCGACCGGGTCGGGCGTGGAGTCCGGATCGGTCGGGTCACTGGCTCTTGGAGCTTTCATTACGGATGTATCCAGTAGTGGAATCGCACTCGGAACGGGTCTGGATGTATTTCTTACCGATACGTCCAATGGACGCGTGTTTCACGCAGACCTTCCGCCCAACCAGACGGTCCAGTCACCGGATCATCTTCAATTCGTACTCAGCCAGAGTCTACTGACAACTCCCGGGTTCGAGGCCGCCGTCCAGGCAGCAATTGCCACGTGGCATGCCGTTTCTGACGCCGACGCCGCGGCAAAGATTTCGTATGGCGGACTGGCCGGAGCCGGAGTCACGGCCCCTGATATTTCCGACGGCATCAATCTTGTCACACTGGCGGACGCTTCGTTCCCGCTCGGTACGGGCACACTCGCAGTTGCATCCAAGCTCATAGAAGTCGGGGCTACCCCCGATGACGCAAAGATTATCGCCGCCGACGTACTGTTCAATCCGAGTTTTCTGAGCGCTAACGGCGGGCTCGGAACGGATGCAGCGCCCCAGATCTGGGACGTTCAGTCCGTCATCACCCATGAATTTGGTCACACGATGGGGATGCGACACAGTGGACTCCCGTCATCGACCATGTTCTTTTCCGTCCCGTCAGGAACGGAATATCGAACACTGGAGGAAGATGACGTGGCCTGGATTGGATTCCGATATCCACGTCCGACGTACGCGACCAACCGGGGATCCATATCTGGAACCATCATGGACGGCGAGGTCTCACCCAGCATTCCCGTTGCCGGCGCCCTCGTGATTTTGGAAAATGTTGCGACAGGAGAGAGAATTCATACCTACTCTGACGAAAATGGCAACTACCTGTCACCCGGCCTCGTGTCAGGGTCATACCGGGTGGGTATCCAACCTCTGGACGGATTCGTTGAAGGTATTCCCGGAATGACTCCGGCCAATGTGAGCCGTTACCTCAGCACGGTCGCCAACAATACATCATTCACCGAGGAGTTGTGGTCCGGATCGCTCGAAAGTGCTGTCGAAAGCGCCAATACGTCCGCAGACGTATCGGTTTCTGCAGGAAGCCTGACAACAGGAACGGACTTCATCACGAATAAGGACGTAACTCCTCCGGTCGTCAATGGAGCGAGTCCAAAGGGATCCAAAGTCTCGACGCGACCCAACATAGCGGCAACGTTTTCGGAGCCCATTCAGGCCAACGGTCTGCAGATCCATCTCTTCGACACCGCATCGAATACAGAAGTCTGCAACGGCATCGATTGCGGATCGACGACGGTCGGTGGTCAGGGTCTCGTCGCTACATTCGACCTGCCGGCCGGACTCTCTCTTCAAAATGAGGCCAGCTTCAGAATCGAAATTTCTTCGGCCGTCGATATCAAAGGCAACGTCCAGCAGGGCACGTTCACCGAACAGTTCACGGTCCAACCGCAGGATATCGTCGCACCGACGTTGCTGAGCACGGTTCCTGCGGCGGCGGAAACGGGCATTCCGACGCTCGCTGAAGTTACCATGACGTTTTCAGAGGCCATCGATCAGACTTCGCTCTCGTCCGGGTTCTCCATGGTCTGCACGAGCGCGTGCCTGTCTGGACCCACGGTAGGTGGCACGTTTACGATCGTAGGTGCTGCAGATCCCACAATCCCCGGTTGGATCGCCATGTTTACGCCCTCGACCCCGCTCGAAGAGAGTGCTGCGTATGAGCTTCGCTTCGATAGCGCCGTCATCACGGACATGACAGGCAATACGCTTGCCGCTACGACCGCGGTCGCCTTCTCTACGGAGACGAATGGAGCGCCGCAGGTCGTGGCCTTCGGACCGGCCGACGCAGCCACGGGTCTGTCGATCGGGACGTCCGTTTTCTACGAGTTCAGCGAGGCACTCAGTGCCGGATCCATAGCCGGGATCAGTATGGCCGGTCCGGCAGGCCCGGTCGCCGGGACCGCAGAACTTCTGAAAAATGACAAGCGCCTGGTCTTTCGTCCCGATCAGCCTCTGGCATATAGCACCCTCTATTCGGTAGCGGTGACGAGTACAATCACGGATCGATCGGGCAACGCAATTACCCCTCCAGGACCCATCTCGTTCACGACTGCTCCCAGTCCGATTCAACTTCGGATCGACACGATTTCGCCGCTTGTTGCCATACCCGGTGCCGTCGTCACCATGAGCGGAGTTGGTTTTGACAGTAATCCGGCAAACAATTCGGTGCTGTTTTCCGGAAATCCAACCCCGGTGACTCCTGTCGACGCGACGTTGACCACCATTACGGTCGTCGTCCCCGAAGGAGCCACGACTGGACCCGTCGGAGTCACCAATAGTGTGAGTTCCAGTTCGGCATCGATCGACTTTGAAATCTACGATGTGCTTCCTCTCGTCGACCCGGCTGTTGCCCGGAGGACTACCGACGGAGCTCCTCGTGATGTTCAGGTCAGTCCTGACGGAGGTACCGCTTACGTAACTAATAGCGGAACGAATACGGTAACCATTCTTGATATCGCGACAGGAAGTCAGGTTGGTTCAATCCCGGTAGGCGACGCCCCGCTCAAGATTGCTCTTTCCCCGGATGGCCGCAGGGCGTTTGTTACCAATTTTGGATCTAATACAGTCTCCGTGATCGACGTCGTCGCCAAGACGGTCGTGCAGACCATCGAGGTTGGACTTAATCCGTTCGGACTTGCCGTATCGCCCGACGGTACGAAGCTGTATGTGGCCGAGTATACGAGTAAGCGTATCACGATCATCGATATCGATCAGTCGAGCGGTACGTTTAACAAGGCTATCGCCCGTCGGACCACTTCAACAAACAATCGGGATGTTGAGGTCAGTCCGGACGGAGCGCTGCTCTTCTCGACTGGCGATCTTGGCCTGCAGGTTCTCAAGCTGACCGACACCGGTATATACGACCCCAACGCAGCGATCTCGCGAGTCACTACAGACGGGCCCGCACGCGATGTGGAAGTAAGCCCGGATGGCGGCGTGGTATTTTCCACCTCGATTGCAGGCGCACTGAACGTCTTCCGTATTCCTACGTCGTTTGATCAGACCACTCAGTGGCAGGCGATCGCCAGACTCTCGACCTCTTCGAATTCACGGGAAGTAGAAGTCAGCCCCGACGGAGGACTCGTGTATGTGACTAATTTCGATCTGGGACTGGTTTCCATTTATGCTTTCGGAGCGCGTGCAACGGACGGGACGAGTGCAGCAACAGGAAGTTTTGGACTCACGCAGATTAACACTATATCGGTTGGAGACAATCCAGAAGCCGTGGTCTTCAGCGCTCAAGCAGAGGTTGCTGTCGTCGTTAATTCCGGATCGGATGACGTTTCGGTCATTTCGTTCGCATCCAACGGTGTCGATACCGACGGGGATGGATTGACGGATGAAGACGAACTTGCACTGGGTACAGATCCGAATAACCGGGATACGGACGGCGATTCGTACATCGACGGACTGGACGATCTCCCGCTCAATCCAAGCGAACATCTGGATCCGGATCACGACCGGCTGGGCAACAATGCCGAGGCAGCAGCCGGGACCGATATCAATAATCCGGATACCGATGGAGATACACTCTCCGATTACGACGAGGTCAACGGAATCACCGATCCTCTCCTCGCAGATACAGACGGAGATGGTGTAGATGACGCCAACGATGTCTTCCCGATTGATCCCACTGAACAGTATGATGCCGATGGAGACGGTACAGGGGACAATGCGGACCTTGATGACGATGCCAACGGAGTCCATGACGGACGTCAGGAAGCCGTCCGTACCGTGGGAACTATTCTCACCGAACTCGATGTCGACGTCGATGCACTCATCCTTGCTCTTCAGGAGAAGAAGAGCACCAAAAGCTCCAAATCAAATAAGAGTTCGAAGTCGAAAAAAAGTTCGAAAGAAGAGGATGGAAAGCTGAAGGATGCTCTCACAAAAGCGTTCAACAAGCTATATCCCAATGCAGATTCCACCAACTGGCAGGACTCGCTACACGTCGTTGTCGATTACGGAGAGGACCTGTTTGACAATGACAAGGACGCCATCAAAGAGCTCCAGGATGCGGCAGAAGAATCATCTGCGCATGAAGCACAGTTGGATTCATTGATTCAGATGATCCTCGAAATCGATGTCGAGCTGGTTGACTTCACGCTGGACTCCATTCAGTGCACCGGTAGTAAGTGTTCGAAAAATCTGTCGAAGGCGGTTAAGGACCGGGCCAAAGCGCAGAAGGATATCGACAAAGGGAAGCCAGACAAGGCCTTGGATGATCTTCGGAAGGCCTGGAATCGCGTCAAGAAATACATTCCTGTCGCTGGTAAAGTAGCTGTCGAGGCCGATCTACTCGCATCGGATATACTCGGTGCTGAGGAAATCGAGGAGATTCCGGTCGAATTCAGCCTGTCTACGAATTATCCGAATCCGTTTAACCCGGTCACTACGATCAATTTCGCACTACCTGAACGCTCGGATGTCCGAGTCGAGGTCTACGATGTGCTCGGACGCCGGGTACGATTGCTGGTTGACAATAATCTCTCGGCCGGGACCCATTCGGTGCGATTCGACGCAGGGACGCTACCGAGTGGTATGTATCTCTACCGGATGACCGCCGGTGCGTTCAGCAAGGTGAGAACCATGATTCTGTTGAAGTAGGTCTTGGTATTAGCTCCCGGCGGCAAAAGCCGCCGGGAGTCGACCGCTACTGCATCACGGCGCAGGAATTGGTTTCGACTCCCAGACCAGCCTGAAAATCGGCATTTTGAGGGGGAAGTTTCAGGACGCGAAGTTGATTCAGGGGAATATTCGGGAGCGTGACGAAATCGTCCGCGGGAAGAATTCCGCCGTATGGATCCCCCTGGACGCTACCTGGATCGATTGCGTAAAGTCCGATTCCGACATCCCCTCCATTGTCTACGAGCAGTAACCCGAACTCCTGCATAGCCCGCGCTATCGTCCGTTCGTAAGGGGCAAGAGTCAGCCCTGTCAGGTCGAGTGCAGGATCGAGCTGAAGTCGTGCCCCCTCCGGAATGGCATCTGCGGCCGTGCTCTCTCCATCGCTCTCGGTCGCCGGCGCTACCGGTCCTCCCGCCTTCGTAAACGGATAGTTGAATACCAACGCATGTTCGATTCGCCCACTCACCAGTTCATCGGGCCAGATCACACCACCCAGGAATGCAAATCCAGATCCGCGACTGGACAGGCCCCGGGCGAACACACCGCTTCCATCAAGAGAGATCCGGTTAGCCCAACTCGCTGCCCAGGAACCGTTGCTCTTCCGGGCCTGCCAGAAATCAAACTCGCACCGCGAACCCGTATCCAGAATCACCATAAAATTATCCTGGTCGGACGCATCTCCGCATCCGACCGGCGGATTACTGGCCCCGTCTGTATCGAACTGGGGGACGGCGAAATCGGGAATTGGAACGTTCAACATCTGGCTGACGCCTAACTCCCAGGCCGGACCGCATTCGATCTTTACGTTGTGACGAGGCGTCGAGGCATCGGCAAAAAACACGGTCGTCGAATATTGACGGACGCTCATCACGAGTCCTCCGGAACGCAGAATGCTTCCGATCAGCGTCGATGAGGCAGGATCAATTTCCGGTGTTGGTGGAATCGGTTGATCGAAAATCCCACCTGCAGAGAACAGCGACACACTGGCGTAGGTGGGGAAACTCGCCGGTAGTGAACCGCCTCCGGTACCTCCACCCGGATCGCCCCCACCTCCGTTTTCTCCAGAACCGGCGTCTCCGGCAATGCCGTCTGTACCGCCGCCACTATCGCAGCCCGCTCCGGTGATTAACAGCGCACAGATTGCAGCAAGGAAAAACCCTTGAGTGAGTGGTTTCATGGTATGGTCATTCGGGTATAGTACAGATGCTCCAATCGATATATATGGTCACACCCCGGTGTAATTACCGTCCGGCAGGTGATCTCGTTGAACCCAGGCTGGTTCCGTAAGGCTCAGCGAACTCATATTCAGACCAAATTAGTGCGAAATCCAATCGCGGAGCACCCTGTAAAACATCACAATGGTATAATAAGAGAATCTTGTCCTGTTACCCGTTTCAGCTCAAAACAATTTGCCGACTTCACTACGCGTAAACATGAAATCGCCTACTGACAGAATCATCGAACCCTTCCGGATCAAGGTGGTCGAGCCCATCCGAATGACCACCCCCGAGGAACGGGAGACATGCCTCACCGACGCAGGATTCAACCTCTTTCGGATTCCGTCGAATGCAGTCATCATAGATCTTCTCACAGACAGTGGTACCGGAGCGATGAGTTCCGCACAGTGGGCCGCCATGATGCGAGGGGACGAGTCGTATGCCGGTAGCCCCAGTTACGAGCGTTTCGAGGCTAGTGTTAAGGACATCTTCGGCTTTACGCACGTCATTCCCACCCATCAAGGCAGGGCAGCTGAGCGGATCCTGGCCGCAACGATGGTGAAACAAGGAGATGTCGTTCCAAACAACACCCATTTCGACACGACGCGTGCCAATCTGGAGGCTGCCGGTGCCGTGGCGCTGGATCTCCCCTGCCCGGAGGCTGCCGTCCTGTCGAGACCCCATCCATTTAAAGGAAATATAGACCTCGACGCGCTCTCTCGGACGATCGATGAACATCCGGGAGCCATTCCGTTTGCGATGATCACCGTCACAAATAACGGTGGGGGAGGCCAACCTGTCTCCATGCAAAACATCCGTGATGCATCGGGAATCTGCCGGAAAGCGGGTATTCCGTTTTATATCGATGCCTGTCGATTTGCAGAAAACGCCTTTTTCATACGGGAACGCGAAGACGGATACGCCGAATCGACTCTCATCGATATCGCCCGGGAGATGTTCTCCTATGCCGATGGATGTACGATGAGTGCCAAGAAGGATGGTATGGTCAATATTGGTGGTTTTCTGTGTACGAATGACGATGTGGTCGCGCGTCAGGAAGAAGAATTATTGGTTTTGACGGAAGGATTCCCGACCTATGGCGGGCTGGCCGGACGCGATCTTGAGGCCATCGCTGTGGGACTCTACGAAGCGCTGGATCTCAGGTACCAGACGTATCGCTATTCTTCCACATCGTATCTCGGTGATCAAATATCGGCGGCTGGTGTTCCGATCGTCCAGCCACCCGGAGGACACGCGATCTATATTGACGCGCGCGCACTTCTATCTCACATTCCTGTATTCGAGTACCCTGGACAAGCCCTGGTTGTTGAACTGTATCGAACGGGCGGAATAAGAGCCGTGGAAATCGGGTCGGTGATGTTTGGTCGTCCCGACCCGGAAACGGGGAAGGAAACCTTTGCTGATTTTGACCTCGTTCGACTGGCCATTCCGCGTCGGGTCTACACGAAGAGTCAAATCGACTATGTGGTTGACTGTCTTGAGGATATCTACGTTCGTCGCCAGGATATCAGGGGGGTAACCATCTCGACCCAGCCACTCAGGTTGAGGCACTTCACAGCCTCATTTGAACCGGTATAACCTAATGGGCAATTCTACGTACATTGGATCGGGATAATCATTTCTCGATGGTGAACCAAGATGATGATGCAGATTCGACACGTCGGCTACGCACTCATTGCGACCGGACTATTGATCGTTTTGAGCTACCTGATTACTCCTTTTCGAGCCATTTGGCCCTACTTCCGCTCGCTTCCGGGACCCGTCCAGTTTGCCATCGCGGCACTTTTCTTCGGATTCCTGCTGATCATGACATCCCTGTTTGCTGAACGGACCAGAGAGAGGGATTACGACCGCTCACTTCACGACGATTGACTATCATTTTTCAGAGGAATACCAATGCTGGTTGTAACTACGGACCGTATTGCGGGATATACCATCATCGAGCACATGGGTTTAGTTCGCGGAAACACCATACGAGCCAAACATATCGGCAAGGATTTCATGGCCGGGCTTCGCCAGATTGTCGGTGGTGAAATAAAAGAATACACTGAAATGCTCACCGAAGCCCGCAACGAGGCGCTTCTCCGGATGCGCCGACAGGCCGAACAGATGGACGCCGATGCCGTCGTAAACTTGCGATTCGTTACGTCCCAGGTGATGACCGGCGCTGCTGAACTCGTGGCTTACGGAACGGCCGTAAAACTCGAAAAGTCTGCCTGACATCGGTATTTACCGTTTGGCATTTCGACACAGATTTCGGTTTATTGGATCGAGCCTCCGGGACATGCTCCCGGTCACCCATCCAAACCGATCTATCATGCGCAATATCCAGACTCTGACGCTGACCCTTCTGGTTATGCTATCTTCCTGTCAGGCACCGACTCCACCGGTTGATGCAGCCCCTGAAGTCGTGTTTCCAGACAAAACCGAACAGGACTTACCGTTCTCTGATGCCGTCCGAGTGGGCCATATGCTGTATCTGTCCGGAAATATCGGCGTTCTTCCCGGTACCTTGACCCTGGCCGAGGGAGGGATTCAGGGTCAGACCGTCCAGACGCTCGAAAACATTCGGGCAACCCTCGAAAAGTACGGTTCTACCATGGACCGTGTGGTCAAATGTACGGTCATGATGGACGATATGTCCGAGTGGACCGATATGAACAACGTGTATACCACGTTTTTCCCGGAACACAAACCGGCCCGTAGCGCGTTCGGAGCCACGGCTCTTGCGCTGGGCGCCAAACTGGAGATCGAGTGCCTCGCGACGGTCGACTAGATCTTACTCTTTGCCGGCACCCGCCTCCGCACGATGCCCGGTGCTTAAACTACTCCCATCCCTCAAAACCGAGGACGAAATGTCTCAATCGGATCAGACTCCTTTCAAAATAGCAGCTGTTCAGGCGGCGCCGGTGTTTCTCGACCGGGACGCATCCATCGAAAAAGCCTGTTCACTCATCGCCGAGGCAGGCCGTAATGGAGCCCGTCTCGCCGTCTTTTCAGAGGGATTCATTCCCACCTATCCGATGTGGGTCTGGTTCATTCCGACGTACAAGACACATGACCTCCGTTTTCTTTATGATGCCCTCATGTCGAACGCCGTATCGATTCCGTCTCCCCAGACAGACATTCTTTGCGACGCGGCACGGGAAGCAGGGGTCACCGTCGCGATTGGGGTAAATGAAATCAACACCGAGGCCAGTGGCGGGACACTCTACAACACTATTCTTTATATCGGATCGGACGGACATATTCTCGGAAAGCACCGGAAACTGGTCCCGACCGTGGGTGAACGATTCATCCATGGAATGGGAGACGGGAGCACGCTGGACGTCTTCGATACTGATTTCGGAAAACTAAGCGGCCTGATCTGCTGGGAGAATTACATGCCGCTCGCACGGTACTCTCTCTACGCCGACGGTGTCCAGATTTACGTAGCGCCGACCTGGGATCGCGGGGAACCCTGGGTATCCACCCTGAGGCATATTGCCAAGGAAGGACGTGTCTACGTAATCGGGTGCTGTAGTCCGGTTCGCCGTGCCGACATCCCCGATATCTACGATTTCCGAGAAGAGTACGTCCCTGAAATGGAGTGGCTCAACCCCGGTGGCAGTACGATTATCGATCCCGATGGCAAGTTTCTTGTCGAACCCGTCTTGGAGAAAGAAGAAATTCTGTACGCCGAAGTCAATCCGGCCAACTACCGGGGTCCTCGGTTTCAACTCGACGTGGCCGGGCACTACGGGCGTGGCGACATTTTCGATCTCTCCGTTCGTCGCGATGCACAGATGGTGACGCGTGATCTTCCCGAACCCGATATGGGCAACTAAGATCTTGTGTTTTCCGAGTCTGACGGTTAAATAGGTGCGCCACTCTCATCAGACGCCGCCTCCTATGCAAAGTTCGTCGATCAGTGTTCGCCTCAGTGCGATGATGTTCCTCCAGTTTTTTGTCTGGGGAGCCTGGTACGTCACGGTGGGTATCTTCATGGGAGAGAACGGTATGGGAGATATTACCCACTGGGCGTATACCGTCAGTCCGCTCGCTGCCGTCATCTCTCCGTTTTTTCTTGGCCTGATCGCGGATCGATACTTCGATGTCGAGAAAGTACTGGGTGTCATGCATCTACTCGGTGGCGCGGCCCTTCTGGCCGCGCCCTCATTCGCGCAGCGACCGACCCTGTTCATCATGCTGCTGGGGTTCCACATGCTCTGCTATATGCCGACGCTGGGGCTGACGAACACCCTCTCTTTTCACAACATAACCGATCAGGAAAAGCAGTTTCCACTGATACGGGTCTTCGGGACGCTAGGATGGATTGTTGCGGGCGTAGTCATCAGCCTGGGTCTCCACGCCGAAAAGACAGCCGTACCGTTTTACCTGGCCGGCTCGGTAGGTTTGGTCCTCGGACTTTACTGCTTTACGCTTCCCCATACCCCACCTCCGGCAGCTGGAAAAACCAAAATGTCCGCCCGGGAAATACTGGGCCTCGACGCTCTCTCGCACCTCGGGTCGCGCTCATTCGTAGTCTTCATCGTCTCGTCATTCCTCGTCAGCATTCCGCTCGCCGCCTACTATAACTTCGCTCCCATCTTCGTAAGCGACCTGGGCCTGACGGATCCTGCCTTCAAGATGAGTTTTGGGCAGATGTCAGAAGTGCTGTTCATGCTCGCGATGCCGTTCTTTTTCCGAAAACTGGGCGTGAAGTGGATGCTTGTGATCGGTATGGGGGCGTGGGTCGTGCGGTATGCCCTTTTCGCCATGGCCGCCCCATCAGCCGTCGTGTGGATGATTATGGGAGGCATCCTGTTGCACGGCGTGTGCTACGATTTCTTTTTCGTCACCGGTCAGATCTACGTGGACAAGAAATCCACTGCCGCGATTCGCGGACAGGCACAGGGCTTCCTGGTTCTTGTTACTTACGGCGTGGGTATGCTCATCGGCGCCCAGGTTGCCGGCTGGCTCAACAATCTGTATAAAGGGGATGCGTCCGTATTGACTGTTGGTGCGTGGCAGTCCTTCTGGTGGGTACCTGCACTCTTCGCTGCTGCGATTCTCATCTTCTTTGCCGTCCTGTTCAATGATCATGTAGAAACCGACGGATAAGCCACCTGATAGCCTTATGAAACGAAGAGATTTTATCACGACAAGCCTGGGTGCTGCTGCGCTGACGTCCTCGGGAGTCCTGACCGGAATGGCAACTCCCACGACGTCCGGCAAGCGACTAGCCAGTCGGTCAGAACCTTTGTTTTCCATCTCTCTCGCAGAGTGGTCCCTCCACCGCGCCCTTGGTGCAGGTGAAATGACCAATCTTGATTTTCCCACGATTGCCAGGCAGACGTATGGCATTGACGGAATCGAGTATGTCAATTCCTTCTTCAAGGACAAGGCCCGCGACATGACCTACCTGAAAGAGCTGAAGGGGCGTTGCGACGGCGAGGGCGTCGAGAGTGTACTCATCATGTGTGACGGGGAAGGACGCCTCGGCGATCCGGACGAAGCCGAGCGAACAAAAACGGTCGAAAACCACCACCGCTGGGTGGAGGCCGCGAAGTATCTCGGCTGTCATTCCATCCGTGTCAACGCCGCGAGTGAGGGTTCTTGGGAAATACAGCGTGATCTCGCGGCAGACGGTCTCCGCCGTCTCACCGAGTACGGTGCCGAACATGACATCAACGTAATTGTTGAAAATCATGGCGGTATTTCAAGTAATGGAAAGTGGTTGTCTTCGGTCATTCGGCAGGTCGACCACCCTCGCTGCGGAACGCTTCCCGATTTCGGTAATTTCCAGATCGAACCCGGAAAGTGGTACAACCGCTACACCGGCCTCACCGAACTGATGCCGTTCGCAAAAGCCGTCAGCGCCAAGACACACGTCTTCGACATCGAGGGCTACGAAAGAGAGATCGACTACTTCCGCATGATGAAAATCGTCCTGGAAGCCGGATATCACGGTCGCCTGGGTATCGAATTCGAAGGAAATGAAATCAGCGAAGATGCCGGAATCCGGGCAACGAAAGCCCTCCTCGAACGGGTTCGAGCAGGACTCTCCGAGCAGGATACCGATCGGTAGGGCCTGCCCCCCCTTCTTGAAACACAGTCTTTGATAACACAGTTCTTGA
>CAYLHF010000002.1:38238-80036 GCA_964383365.1 uncultured Rhodothermales bacterium
CGGTAGGGCCTGCCCCCCCTTCTTGAAACACAGTCTTTGATAACACAGTTCTTGATAACATTCAGTTTCTGATAACATTCAGTTTCTGATAACACAGTTCTTGATTACACAGTTCTTGACAACACAGTTCTTGATTACACAGTGAAAAACACAGCCTACCTTATTCTCACCCTCCTCCTCCTATCGACCGGGTGCCAGAACAGCGACAAATCCGACAAAAGCGAAAAATTGACAGGCCAGAAAACATCTGATAAGAGCGAAAAGAAACTCTCGGAATGGATTACTCTCTTCGATGGAACCTCTCTCGATGCCTGGCGAGGATATAAACAGGAGACGATGCCCACCGGGTGGCAGATCGAGGACAGTGCCATGGTCATGAGAGAGCCCGGCCACGGCGGAGATATTGTGACGCGCGACGAGTTCGATAGCTTTGAGCTTGAGCTGGACTGGAAAGTCCCTGAGGGCGGAAACAGTGGGATCATGTTTCGTGTCTCCGAAGACCACGACTACCCATGGGAGACGGGACCGGAAATGCAGGTGCTCGATAACGCCATCCACCCGGACGGCGCTCATCTCAAGAATACCGCAGGTTCGAATTACGACGTAGACGCACCGACAGAGGACGTTACAAGACCGTCAGGCGAGTGGAATCACGTACGGCTCGTCGCAGATGGCCCCCATGTGGAGCACTGGCTCAACGGTGTCAAGATCGTGGAGTATGAACTCTGGACCGACGATTGGAACGAACGGGTCGCCGGCAGCAAGTGGGCCAACCATCCCGACTACGGATTAAACGAGACAGGACATATCGCCCTCCAGGGCGACCACACGGCGGTCTCCTACCGGAATATCCGGATCCGGGAACGCTGAACCTGCCGCACACCGTCCTGTCTGGCCGTGCCAATTAAATTGGCGAAGGTTCTGATGGATCAATCCGGACTCAGGGACCGGCCTTGACATGCTTGAAGACGCTCGATCGACCCTTTCCGTCGAATGCGAGAACGTCGTAGTCCGCGTAATCTGAAGGGTTTCCCATCTCCATGCCGGGTGACCCGAGAGGCATGCCAGGGACTGAAATCCCGAGAACGGCCGGACGCTCGGCAAGTAGCCGTTCGACCTGCTCGGCCGGAACATGGCCTTCGATGATATATCCGTCGACCAGTGCGGTATGGCACGCGGCAAACTGCGGTTTGATGCCGTATTTGGCTTTTACCGCATTCATGTCATCCATATTCCGTACTTCGACCGTGTAGCCGGCCTGTTTCATATGGGCAACCCAATCACCACAACAGCCACACGAGGCCGATTTATACACGACCACCGTCTTTGCGTTGCTGTCACCCGACGGACTGACAAATAACATGAACCCGACCAGAGCGAGGAGTACGACTCCGGCGACTGCGGTGATTATCTTCTTCATATTCACGACTCCTGTTCCTGTGTTCGTTCAAACCGGAAAACACCCACGGTTTCAAAGGTTCCATATTCGCCTCCCGTCAACTTGAAATTCAAGAAGACCCTCGTTAGCATCCACTCTCTTATTCACGTCACCCACTCATCCGCCATGCGTGCTCTCCTTCCTGTTTTTTTGATCGGGGTCCTGTCGGCTTGCCAGACTAACTCTCGAGTACAGCAAACGTCGCTTCCCTACTGGGAAATCCAGTATCAGGACTCGACGGTCACGTTCATCGGCCTGGACGTGGTGTCCGATTCTGTGGTGTGGGCTGCCGGATCCGGTGGGAAATGGGTCCGGACTAGAGACGGCGGATCGACGTGGGACGGCGGCGGCGTTCCGGGTGCCGACAGTGTACAGTTCCGTGACGTCCACGCCTTCAGTGTGGATGAAGCGTTTCTGCTCTCCGTCGGATCCGGATCTGATTCTCGCTTCTATAGAACCCGTAACGGTGGAACGAACTGGGACCTGGTTTTTCAAAATGATGATGAGAATAGCTTCTTCGACTGCTTCTCGTTCTGGGATCGAGGTCACGGTATCGCCTTCAGTGATTCATATGAAGGAGTCTTCCGGTTGATGAGAACAACAGACGGAGGAGATACCTGGACGCGCGTAGCCCCAGAGTCCGTACCACCGGCGCGAGACGGAGAAGGAGCTTTCGCGTCGAGCGGAACGTGTGTCGTCACTCGTCCGGGTGGGCTGGGCTGGTTCTCGACCGGGGCATCCGGAGTAGACACCCGCGTCATACGAACGACCGATTACGGGAAAACCTGGACCGACGCCCCGACCCCCATTGCCAGTAATTCGTCATCATCAGGTGTTTTTTCGCTCTCCTTCCTGGATGATTTTAGAGGAATTGCCGTCGGTGGAGAATACACGGCTCCCGATTCATTGATCAGTCCGAACGTAGCACTTACATCGGACGGCGGACGAAACTGGACGCTTGGCGGTCAGAGTAATCTCGGGGGCTCTATCTTCGGTGCCGCGTATATTCCCGGAGCGGAAACGCCCACGATAGTCGCGGTAGCACCAACCGGAACAGACCTCTCAACAGATAACGCATCGACCTGGACCCGAATCGACTCGACCAATTTCTGGTCTGTGGCGTTCAACAGCCCTGCTGCCGGCTGGGCCGGTGGGCCCGGATACATTGGCCGACTCCGATTTCCATCCGATCATTAGCGCATTCGGTAGAGGGTTTGCTTCCCTGAATCGACAACGACAGCGGGCTCTCGAGAGCACGAACTTCCATGCCACTGAATCTCTCATCCAGTATCGCGAACCACGCATTCGCGCCCCTCCTTCGATCGGTCGGTACGATCGCGGTGGAAGCAGGGATCGAAGCATATGCCGTCGGGGGAGTGATCCGCGATGTACTCCTCGACCGACGCACATCAGACATCGATTTTGTGTGCGTTGGAGAAGACTCCGGTATCCGTCTGGCTGAACGCGTAGCCTCTGAGTTCGGTGGAACGACGGTACACGTGTATGCCACATTCGGAACCGCCGCCGTTCGTGTCCGGACCGACGGCAAGGAGCGCATGCTGGAATTTGTAGCTGCCAGGAAAGAAAGCTACTCCCGGGATTCCCGGAAACCGGACGTTGAACCCGGCACGTTGGAGGACGATCAGAACCGGCGCGATTTCACGGTCAATGCCATGGCGATCCACCTGTCGCCGGATAGATTCGGAGAATTGATCGACCCTTTTGGTGGTGTTACCGATCTGGAGTCGAAGCTACTTCGAACGCCACTCCCCCCCATCGAAACGTTTGACGACGATCCGCTTCGCATCATTCGGGCGGCGCGTTTTGCTTCACAGCTCGGATTCAAGATCGAAAAGGACACGTTCAAGGCCATGCGCCATCGGGCCGAACGGATTTCCATCGTGAGTCCGGAACGTATCGAAGACGAATTACAAAAAATAATGGGTGCCCCGCTCCCCTCGGTGGGTTTCCGTCTGCTGCACGAATGCCGGGTACTGGCAATCATATTCCCGGAACTCGTAGCACTGCAAGGTGTCGAGACCGTCAACGGTCAGGCGCACAAGGACAATTTTTATCACACGCTGCAGGTTGTAGACAACCTGGCTATTGCGACTGCCAGTCGATCCGTGGAGGACACACGCTGGCTTCGATGGGCGGCTCTGATGCATGACATCGGGAAACCGGTCACCAAGCGCTTTGCACCGGGAACGGGGTGGACGTTTCACGGACACGAAGACAAGGGTTCTCGAATGATTCCTCGGATTTTCCGGCATCTGCGTTTGCCGCACGACGAGCGGATGAAGTATGTCCAGAAAATGGTTCGGCTCCACCACCGGCCGGTCTCGCTTGTCGACGACAGCGTCACTGACTCTGCCGTCCGGCGACTGCTCTTCGATGCGGGCAAAGATATCGATGACCTGATGACGCTTGTCCGCGCCGATATCACATCGAAAAACGACCGACGTGTTAGAAAGTATTTAAGAGCTTTCGATTCGGTGGAAGAAAAGATGGCAGAGGTCGAAGAGCGTGATCACCTGCGTTCTTTCCAGCCCCCTGTCGACGGAAAGGAGATCATGGAGACGCTGGGCCTTGAGCCGTCCCGCGTGGTGGGTACGCTCAAAGAAGCGGTCCGCGAGGCGATTCTAGATGGCCGCATCCCTAACGAACACGACGCCGCCTTTGCCTATCTGATGGAAATCAAGGACGAGATACTTTCAGATCAGAAGTGACTGGAATACCATTTGTTACTCATTGCACCACCAGTAAGCACGCTGAAACGACCTATCCGAAACGCCAGAATGAGCGTCGATCCGGAATCGGATCCCGACCGGTGAAACAAGGTTTTGAATCCCGCGGCGAATACCATCGTAGAGATCAGTCAGACATCGGAACCAACATACAGAATGTATGGGGCCCAATTGATGCATTTCGGCATGGGCTGATGCACTGGTCTCCAGAACAATAACCTCGTAATCACATGGGCGATTTTATCCGCGTCGTATTCTCGATCATCATTCCGCCGATCGGCGTCTTCTTCAAGGTCGGATTCGGGCTGCATTTCTGGATCAACATTCTGCTGACCATGATGGGCTACATCCCGGGCCTCGTTCACGCGATCTGGATCATCGCATCGGATAAATAGCAGACTCGTGCCTATTCAGATGCCATGGCAACGGGCCGGACATCCCACATGAGCATGGTGTCGATGTCTGCGTAGTCTTCTTCTCCATCCGCATCCGTAAAGGAATAGTCGCCGAACTTCTCCCTCTGCGCCGGTGAGAGCAGTTTCCACGTGACACCCTCGTTATCCTCAAATTCCGCCGGGTACGGGTTCGACAACCGGTAGGACGGGTGATAGGAACGATACATCTTCTCCGCTTCGTAGAGGGCGGCCCTCCGTGCACCTGGCATGGAGGAACTCTTACCAGAGACTTTGAACGGTGTGATTGTGATGGTCGCGGTCAGGAAACCGTCTTCCATTTCGGTGTACTCGGGCCTCATGACCTTGAAATCACCTGGGTGGGGATATGCGCTTCGTTCGTTGAGTTCCATGAATGACTGGATGCGATGCAAATTGACGGGTGGGAAAGAGGGGGATAACCGTTCTCTGTAGTCGGGGCACCCCCGGTAGTGAGCGTCTTCAACGAGGGACGCGCGCGCGGGTTCGCCAAGAATCCTGTGAATTGTATTGGAATCGCTGTTTTTGTTAATAACCGTTATTGTTCCGTGTTTGATGGTGATTTGAGGGATGGAGTGATGTGTATTGTGGATAACTTTATGTGTCTCACGAAGACGTGGTTGTCAGAGTCGATGCAATAACGGACATAAGTATTTCAATTCCATTTCCTGAGCCGTTCAACGATTCTGTTTTCAGTCCAGGAGATCCACATTCAGGCTGTTGAAATAAATTTATGATTGTGGAAAATTTGTGCTTGCATAACGGTCATTTATCCGATTTATTGGTAGCCGCACCCACTGCCGCCCTTACCCAGACGGTTTACGGCTTCGAAGACGTAGACCGTTATTTTTCGGCGGCAATGAGACTCATCTGACGTTCCTTCAGGCGTAGACTCGTTCCGGTCTTACTGGTCCGGACCCCACCCTGCCTGGCCGAATTCAGGAGTCCTGTGCGCACTACTTACGGTCACTTACACCCTTAAAAATGCCAGAATAGCTATGCCCGACGCCGCCACTTCGCCACTCTTTGCAGAAGATCAGGCCCTTGCTGATCCATCCCGGGGACTCTCGATTGACCGAGTCTTCTCGACAGAGGGTCAGAAACCGTTCGACTCGGTGAAGTGGGATACGCGGGACGCGGCGATCCGGAATCATACGGGCGAGGCTATTTTTGAGCAGAAGGATGTCGAATTTCCGGTCTCATGGAGCCAGCTCGCCACAAATGTAGTCGCCTCGAAATACTTCTACGGAGACGTCTCGAAAAACGGCGAAGATCCGTCGAAAGACGGACGTGAGCACTCCCTCCGGCAACTGATTCATCGCGTCACACGCACGATTACTGATTGGGGCGTCAAACAGGGCTATTTTGCGTCGCCTGAAGATGGAGAGCGCTTCTACGATGAACTGACCTGGATGTGTGTCCACCAGTACGGCGCATTCAATAGTCCTACCTGGTTCAACGTAGGCCTCAATCATGCCTACGGGATAAAGGATTCGGGTGGAAAGACCATTTTTGGATGGGATGAAAATAAGAAAAAGGCAGTACCGGTAGACCCGTACAAGCGACCCCAGGCGTCGGCCTGCTTCATTATTTCCGTTGAAGATTCCATCGATGATATCTGGCAGCTCATGGGAGAGAGCGCCCGGCTGTTCAAATTTGGATCAGGCGTAGGCGCCGATTGGTCCCGGCTTCGGTCGACGAGAGAAACGCTGTCGGGTGGAGGTACCCCATCCGGCCCGGTCTCGTTCATGCGCGTGCAGGATGCCACGGGTGGGACCATCAAGTCGGGTGGTAAGACCCGCCGGGCCGCTATCATGCAGACCCTGAAGAGCTGGCACCCGGACATCCTTGAGTTTGTCGAGGCGAAGCAGGAAGAGGAGAAGAAAGCGTGGGCTCTTATCGAAGAGGGGTACGATGGCAGCTTCAATGGTCCGGCCTACGGGAGTATTGCCTTCCAGAACGTCAATCAGTCGGTCCGGGTCGATGATGCCTTCATGTCGGCAGCAGACACGAACAGTTCGTACGGACTTCGAACTGTGAAAACAGGCGACGTGGTCGAAGAAGTTGACGGCGCCCGGATGCTCGAGAAGATTTCAGAAGGGACGCATGTCTGTGGTGATCCAGGACTCCAGTATGAGGATACGATCCAGCGGTGGCACACATGTAAAACGACAGGGCCCATCAATTCGAGCAATCCATGCTCCGAATACATGTTTCTGGATAATTCAGCGTGTAACCTGGCCTCTCTGAATCTGAGAAAATTTCAGAAGGAAGATGGATCATTCGACGTGGATCGGTTCCGGGCGGCGGCTCGCATCTTCATCACGGCCATGGAAATACTCGTAGACAATGCCGGATATCCGTCGAAAACCATTGCCGAGAATAGCCACCTGTTTCGGCCGCTGGGGCTTGGTTTCGCCAATATCGGAGCACTCCTGATGTCGATGGGTCTCCCGTATGATTCCGACGAGGGTCGCGCGGTCGCCGGAGCGATCATGGCGATCGAACACAGCGAGGCGTATGCCCGGAGCGCAGAAATTGCGGCCAATCCGAAGATCGGGACCTTCGCCGGTTACGAAGAAAACGCAGACGACTTCCTCGAAGTGATCCGCATGCACCGGGATGCCGTAGGAGATATCGACGAGAACTGCCCGTCGTACCTGAAGGAGGCCGCGCAGGAGTCAGCCGACCTGATGCTCAAGCTGGGTGAGATGTACGGGTACCGAAACGCCCAATCTACTGTACTGGCGCCGACCGGTACGATCGGATTCATGATGGATTGCGATACCACGGGTGTCGAGCCCGACATCGCGCTCGTCAAGTACAAACTGCTCGCAGGAAAGGGGGACGGCCTGCTCAAGATCATCAACCAGACCGTGGGCGAATCGCTCGAACGGCTCGGATACAACAAGAAGCAGCGCAAGGAAATCCTGGCTTTCATCGACGAGAATGACACGATCGAAGGGGCCCCGCACATTCGCGATGAACATCTTCCCGTATTCGACTGCGCCTTCAAACCGTTTAACGGAGAGCGCTCCATCCATCACATGGGGCATATCAAGATGATGGCGGCGGTCCAGCCGTTTATTTCCGGGGCCATATCGAAGACGGTCAACATGCCGGAGCAGACGACCGTCGAAGAGATCGCTGATGCGTACATGCAGGGATGGAAACTCGGCCTGAAAGCGATTGCCATTTACAGAGAGAATTCGAAACGGAGCCAACCCCTGGCTACGTCCCAGGGAGGTAACACGAAGGCATCCGCATCGAGCGAAGCCGCATCATCGGGTGATGGCATGGCCACATCAGCCGAACCGCAGATTGTCGAACGGGTTGTCGAGAAAATCGTCCACAAGTCAGTCCGGCATCGTCTTCCCGATGAGCGTCCGTCGATCACCCACAAGTTTTCGATTGCCGGTCATGAGGGCTACCTCCACATCGGACTGTATCCGGACAGCCGGATGCCTGGTGAAATCTTCATCACCATGGCCAAGGAAGGCTCGACGATTTCCGGTCTGATGGATGCATTCGCGACGTCTATTTCGCTGGCGCTACAGTACAACGTGCCGCTTGAGGATCTGTGTAACAAGTTCAGCCACATGCGCTTCGAGCCCAACGGGTTCACCAACAACCGGCAGATTCCGATCGCCAAGTCGATCATGGATTACATCTTCCGGTACCTGTCGCTCAAGTTCCTTGGTCAGGGTAAAGAACCGGTCGCGGAGCACAAGGTGGTGGAGGACGCGATTTCGGACGCCGACGGCGCCTCCGATTTGGAGCAGATAGATATGTTCACGGAGCCAACCGAGATAGTACATCCGCTCGTCGGCAGTACGGTCGATGTCTTCCTGGACAGGGGGAGCGCAGATACGGCCACCGTCACCGCGCCGACGGCCACGGCGACAGTAGCTGCGGCGGCTGCCACGCAGGCAAAAACGAGCACATTCAGTAATCAGGAGGACGCACCGCCCTGTTCGAATTGCGGATCGATCACCGTTCGGTCCGGAGCATGCTACTCGTGTCCCAACTGCGGAGGTACGAGCGGATGCGGATGATGACTATCCCGTAGAGTACACCTCAGGGCTGCTGCTTCAGTCAGCGGCCCGGTCAACGGGGAGCGTCCGGTGGTTGGTGGGACCGCCGGGCGCTATTTTTTTGTAGCATAGAGTACGGTGATGCACGTCCTCACGACCAACCAATAGACTGGATAATAATCATCAGTGGCAGGTCGTTCTTGCTCCATGGCTCGTGAACACGCTCGCGCGTCTATGGAGCGGCACGGGGGATATACTCCCGTTTTTATCGTATTCTGGGACAGACTTCAAGGAGGAGACCATGAAAAAGATCTGGCATGAATACGGGGTGATTGCTGTCCTACTCATCGTAGCGGTAGGCGGTTATTTCTATGTGAATGAGCACAAGGAAGACATTCTCTCGTACTCGCTCGATGCAATCGGAGACCGGCTCGTGCGACTCGTCGACGACCCGGGAAGCAAGGCAAAGATAGCAGATGCGTTTGATCGGTTTAAGGACCGTGTACTGGCCAATGAGGTGCCGGCGGATCAGGTAGAAACCATCGCCGCCAACGTGCTCAATCTTTCGACGAACCAGGAACGACTCTCGCCGGAAGAAGCTGAAATGGTCCTGCAGTTTTCAATGGAACCGCTCTCAGAGGCACTTCCCCTGCCGGAATCGGACGAAATCGACGAGAGTGACTCTGGCATTACTCTCGTTGCGCCGAAGCGACCACCAGGAATAGCCCTCGAAGGGGTCGGTTCGCGTATTTCGGCTCTGCTTGCGTTCGCCGATCATGCAGAGACCGCCGCTACTGAATCGGATCCCGGAATACGAGCACATTATCGATTCACGATCAATGACGGCCTGGGACTGGAAATGGACTCGGTATCAGGCATGCTCTGGTCGATGGATACGATGGCGGGCGTAGCCAGAGAAATCGAAGACCTGAACCTGGTCACCTGGGCGGATGATGTCAAGAGCAGTCGAGCTATGTTAACGCAGGAAACCGAGAAACACGGCTCTACGATCGAAGAGATCCGGATTCGAATGGAAGCACCAATGGCTGGCGCAGAGGCAGGACTGCTCAGGCTTGAACGGCTTAATCAGCTTCGAAAAAAAGGATTCGGAGCCGGTATGGATGCCGCCGTACTGAATATGCGAATGGATCTGGTCTTGAAGGAAATGCTCAAGAATCTGAATGCCGAACCAGCCGTAGAAGGCGCCCCGGACGAAGGATCCGGGTCTGACCCCAATTGATTCGAGCCAGAGACGAATGAAGATCGCCAAACGCTTTCGCTGGGAGGGTGCCCACCGCCTGCCATGGCATGAAGGACTCTGTCGAAACCTGCATGGCCACTCCTATACGATGCATGTAGAAATAGAAGGAGAGCAGGACGAACGAGGCCTGCTCATGGATTTCAAGGATTTAAAGGCCTGTTTCGTCGATCTTGTCGACGCCTGGGACCATGCCACCGTCGTAGATAAGCACGACACGGAACTCCTGAATGTCCTGCAAGAGAGAGACTGGAAGCACTTTGTTCTTCCGTATGATTCGACGGCCGAGAACATGTGCGTCTTTGCCGCTGAATATGCTACCACTGAGCACCGCGACGCCCTTCTCGCCCACCGCGTCCATACGGTGCGGGTGCGCATTTCTGAAACAGAAACATGCTACGCCGAGGCCGTCCGAACCATACATGGGGCCGGTGAATCGATGGATCGTTGATACCGGGCTTGAACTCCGTTCCAGATTACGGGAAGATGCCCATTTCCTTGTAGGCGACGGCCACTTTATCGATCGCATTGACAAATGCAGCGGTCCTAAGATCGGTGCCGTGTTTCTGCCGCAACTCCCGAATTTCTCCGTACGCCGTAATCATGGTCTCCTCCAGTCCTGAGTTGACGAGATCGACCTCTTCGGCGCCGTGGGCCAGATCGACCATCACCTCGTCCGAGATGGAAACTCCAGCTGCACTCGATAACGCTTCTATTATTTTTTTATTGGATCGTTGTTCGAACCGCTTACTCATTCGACCGAATCGAACGTGGGAAAGATTCCTCAGCCACTCGAAGTAAGATACCGTTACGCCCCCGGCATTGAGGTATACATCCGGTACGATGATGGCACCCCGGGAGAGCAAGATGGCGTCCGCGTCCGCAGTAACCGGTCCATTGGCGGCTTCGGCAATGATCTTGGCCTGAATTCGGGGGGCATTCTCTTTCGTGATCTGGCCTTCGAGAGCCGCGGGAACGAGAATGTCGCAGGGTAGCTCGAGTGCATCCGAGGATTTCTTCAGATCGGTCGCTCCGGGAAATCCGAGCAGCGAACCGGTCTCTTTCCGATGGGACACGACGTCCTCGAGATTCAACCCGTCCGGATTATGAATCGCTCCTTCGTATTCCGCGATGCCTACCAGAATTCCGCCACCTTCCCGGATGTATTTTGCGGCATGGTATCCGACGTTTCCCAGTCCCTGAATGACAACGTCCTTGCCTTCGATTCCCGAACTCAGCCCCAGTTCCGCCATGTCGGCTGTTGGACAGCAGGCTTCTCGAATTCCGTAGTAGACCCCCCGTCCGGTCGCTTCGTTTCGGCCGCGCACGCCACCGTGACCGATGGGTTTTCCGGTGACGCAGGCGATGGCATCGAGCTGGTCGCTGGCCAGGGTCGTGTACGTATCGAGAATCCAGGCCATTTCTCTCGGACCGGTTCCGTAGTCGGGAGCAGGTACGTCCGTGCCGGGTCCAATGAAATTTTTCCGGATCAACTCGTAGGTATAGCGCCGCGTAACGCGCTCTATTTCTGCCTCAGAATAATTCCGCCGGTCGATGCGGACGCCTCCCTTGGCCCCTCCGAAGGGTACGTCGACGATGGCACATTTGTACGTCATGAGTGATGCCAGCGCCATCACCTCATCTTCATTCACATTGGGTGCAAACCGGATTCCGCCCTTCACGGGCAGTTTGTGCTGACTGTGTTCCGCCCGCCACGCCTTGATCACTTCAATCGAGCCATCGTCTCGTTTGAGTGGAAATTCCATATGATACACGCTGTTGCAGATTCTGATCTGACTCAACAAGCCCGAATCGTGCGTCGTATACGTGGAGGCTTTCTCGAACATGCGATTAACCTGATCGAGAAAACTGATAGGGTTGGACATTTATTCCTCCGGCCCGGGGGGCGTAACTGTGATTGGTCGGTGAAAGGCTACTATCTTCTGGTTACATTTTCAACTCCAGATCGCTGTCATGTCGAAGAAACATCACAGGCGGTTGGTTGCGCTGTTGGGCCATCCCGTTTCACACAGCCATTCTCCGCACATTCAGAACGCTGCTTTTGTCGCCTCCGAAATCGATCTGCGGTATGTGGCGCTTGATGTTAGACCCGAATATCTTGCAGAGGCCGTTACGGCAATGAGAACATTGAATTTTGCCGGGGCGAATGTGACAATTCCCCACAAACAGGCGATAGTATCTCTGGTAGACGAGCTGGCGCCGACGGCTCTGGCCGTCGGCGCCGTGAATACGCTCGTGTTTTCGGGGCCTCCGGATTCGGTTTCAATTCTGGGAGACAATACCGATGTGGCCGGTTTCCTTTCGCCACTCGAACCATATCGAGAGGCGCTCGCTGGAGCTCGCGCCGTGGTCTGGGGAGGCGGCGGAGCATCGAGAGCGGTTGTCTATGCCTTGACCCATGAGGTCGGTGTGTCGAGTATTGCGGTGGTCGTGCGAAATCCGGAAGCCTTTATTGATTACGACTCGATATCGGCAGGAACCGGGCTAACGATCATTCCGTGGTCGAAACAGGGGGACATTGCCGCAGAGGCCGACCTGCTGGTCAATACCACGCCCCTCGGGATGTGGCCGCATGTAGACGATTCTCCATGCGCATCTCCCACCTGCTTCCATTCGGAGCAGGTCGTTTATGATCTCGTATATAATCCACGGCAGACGCGACTCCTGCGAGAGGCCGAGAAGCGTGGAGCCTCGGTGATCAGTGGCCTGGATATGTTTCTCGGACAGGCCGGCGCGTCATTTCGACTGTGGACCGGAACCGATATGCCCATGGATACGGCCCGAACGGCCCTTTCTGCCGTATCAGGTCCCATAGTGTGAACCCCTTAACGCCATCCCGATTGAATAGCTATGACCGACGATGCCCTCAGGGAGACCGCACATAATCTACCCTCGTTTACGGGAGGAGACCTCGCAAATGAGGCGCTCGAACGTGCTTCCACCATCCCGTCCGATTGGTACGTCCATCCGGCCTTCCACGCATTTGACCGAGCAGCAGTCATGGAGCGGTCCTGGCAATATGCGGGCCACCTGAGCCGGATACCGGAGCCGGGAGATTTTCTGACGGAGACCATCGCCGGGAATCCGGTACTCGTCGTTCGAGCGGACGACGGTGACGTCCGCGCTTTCTACAACGTGTGCCGGCACCGGGGTGGACCCCTTGCAATGGAACCCTGCGGCCACTCATCGATGCTTCAGTGCAAGTACCACGGATGGACCTACCGGCTGGATGGAAGCCTACGCGGCGTACCCCGATTTGACCGAACGGATCTATTCGACAAGCGGGATTACGGACTCAGATCCATCGACGTCGATGTCTGGTCGGGGCTTGTTTTCGTCCGACTCGAACCCGGGTGTGCACCGTCTCTCTCCGATCTCACGGCCGGAATCAACGAACGGATTGCACCGATCGATCTCTCCTCCAAACAGTTTCATTCGAGGACGATAGACACCGTCGCGTGCAACTGGAAAGTCTATGTCGATAACTATCTCGAGGGATATCACATCCCACTGGTTCATCCTGAACTGTGTAAGCTGATCGATGTCAGATCCTACCAGACCGAATGCAGTACATGGTATTCTCTCCAACACAGCCCGTTCAGGGGAGGCGAGAATCTATACGGAGATTCGGACGGACGGGCGTTTTACTATTTCGTCTATCCGAACATCATGCTCAACATCATGCCCGGCCGACTGCAGGTAAATCGGATCGTAGAACGAACAGCGGAAGAATGCGACGTCATTTTCGATTACTTCTATGATGATCTATCGTCCGAGCTGACTCTCGAAATGATTCGACAGGACCATGAGTTCGCCGATCTCGTTCAACAGGAAGATATCGAGATCTGCGAATACGTACAGCGTGGTCTCGGTTCGAAAGCCTACGATCGCGGCCGATTTTCGGTAGATGCCGAAGCCGGGGTCCACCATTTTCAGTCGTTACTGCGAACGACGTTCAGCAAGTGGTCTACAGATTAGACGAGAGCCGAGATCAGGATAGACCCGCGTACGAACCGGATCGCGATCCACAGAAACGAGTATCTTCCTTTCACGGCATCCTCTCTCCGCGAGGGGCGTTTGAAGAACAGAATCGTTTGCCCGGACGTCATCATACGGTTAAACACGTGATCATTCCGCAGTGAAAATTGCACTCGCGCAAATAAACCCCACGGTAGGAGATCTAACCGGTAACAGCCAGAAGATCGTACATTTTGCCGAGAATGCGGCGGAACAGGGCGCTCAACTCGTCATCTTTCCCGAGTTGAGCATCTCCGGATATCCCCCTCTCGACCTCCTCCACAGTGAAAAGTTTATCGAGGCGACGGAGGCGGCCATTCATTGGATTGCCGGGCATCTTCCCGCCTCGATCGGAGCGATCGTCGGGGCGCCGATCAGAAATCCTGAACCTCAAGGGAAACGCCTCCTGAATAGCGCTCTGCTGCTTCATGAGGGTCGCATCGTTGACCAGGTCCACAAAATGCTCCTTCCCACGTACGACGTGTTCGACGAGTACCGATATTTCGAGCCGGCATCGGAACAACACCCCATCGTGTTTGGAGAGCTGCGGCTCGGGGTTCATATCTGTGAGGACATGTGGAATAATGATGAGTACGCCGAATATCATACCTATGCCCGCGATCCACTCGAAGAACTCGCCTCACGAGGCGTTGATATGTTCATCAATATATCCGCGTCCCCTTTCTCTCTGGGTAAGCACGACCTTCGAAACGACATCATCCCCGAGATCTGTCGGGCGTACGATGCGCCGTTTGTACTCGTAAATCAAGTGGGCGCGAACACGGACGTCATTTTTGACGGGGACAGCCGGGTCCACTCAGACGATGGAGCCATACTCGTCTGCGCTCCATCATTCGAGGAATCCCTGGTCATCTGGGAGTCCGAGGATCTGAAACGATACCCGGCGCCGAACCACAACCCGATTTCTGATCTTCATGGTGCCCTCGTCCTGGGAATCAGGGACTATTTTGACAAAACCGGTGTATTTGATCGCGCCCTTATCGGTCTCTCAGGCGGAATAGACTCGGCACTCACGTGCGCCCTCGCCGTGGAAGCGCTCGGAGCGGACCGTGTTGTGGGGGTGACCCTGCCTTCGAAGTTTTCGTCAGAGGGATCGAGAGATGATTCGAGAATGCTCGCCGAGAACCTTGGAATCATTTTTCATGAGATTCTGATCCATCCTGCAGTGAATGCATTCGAGGAGATGCTCCGGCCGCTCTTTGACGGCACCGGTCCCGGCATCGCCGAGGAAAACATCCAGGCCAGAACGCGCGGATTGACGCTGATGGGTATCTCGAACAAGTTCAACGATCTGCTTCTCACGACCGGAAACAAGAGTGAACTCTCCATGGGATATGCGACGCTTTATGGCGATATGAGTGGCGGGCTCGCGGTGCTCTCTGATGTGTTCAAGACCCAGGTCTACGATCTGTCGATCTTCATCAACGAACGCGCGGGAAGAGCAGTCATCCCGGAGAGTACCCTTACGAAACCTCCGTCGGCCGAACTTCGTCCCGACCAGAAGGACGAAGACTCCCTGCCCCCGTATGAAGTCCTTGATGAGATTCTCCGGCGCTATATTGAACTTCGGGAAGACGTGGATCGGATCACGCTGGAGACCGGATTTGAGAAGAAACTGGTCGCGGATGTCCTACGGTCCGTCGATCGAAACGAGTATAAGAGACGCCAGGCCCCGCCTGGACTTCGGGTCAGCGGAAAAGCGTTCGGAGCCGGACGCCGGCAGCCCATCGTCATGCGATTCGACCGGGATGACGTCTCTTCGATGTTCGGAATCGACGACACCGGGATTTGATATAGAACAGGCCGACCAACACGAACACACGCACCGAACACAAGTATCCTTTGACGCATGATTGAGTACGTTTCAGGCAACCTGGCATCGAAAAAGCCGACCGAAGCCGTCATCGACGTCCACGGTCTGGGATATCGGCTGCTGATCCCCACGTCGACCTTCGAGCGCCTCCCTGCCATCGGGAAGCCCGTACATCTGGTCTGCTATCAGCACGTCAGGGAAGACGCCCTCCTGTTGTTCGGATTTCACAGCGCCCGCGAAAGGACTGTTTTCAATTTACTCCTGAGTGTCTCCGGCATCGGTCCGAAACTCGCCCTCGCCGCCCTTTCGGCCCTGCGTCCGTCTGAAATTCGTGATCGGATCGTGGCGCGAGACGCCGCGATGCTCACCCGAATTCCCGGTGTAGGACGCAAGACAGCGGAGCGAATGATCGTCGAGCTACGGGATCGTTTCGAGACCCTGGGACCCGGCGACGGAGACCTCACGTCACCGTCAGATAGTCCCGATACCGATGCGTTGGCAGCGCTCGAGGCCCTTGGCCTCTCGCGCTCGGCCGCCGATAAAGCCCTGATATCCGTCAGGCGCAAGCACCCGAACGCCACCACGGCCGAAGATTTGATAAGGCTGGCCTTGCGGGACTGAGGAAATGATTGTCGATTGAACCGTACGTCGACTACAGGCGTCCTCGAAGAAACCGTTTCCAGTGGCGTTACGGTCGGGGTTGCGGCGAAGTCCCGCTCTCCGGTAGGGAAGCAACATGTACCGTCTGCGTCGGGAACGCAAATTCGACCCCTTCATCTGTAAATTGCTTGAAGACCGCAAGGTTGATCTGTTCCTGCGTATCCATGTAGAAAGCGTAATCCGGCTTGACGGCGTAATAGACGACCTCGTAGTCAATACTCGATGCTCCGAATGCTTTCAGATGGGCACGGTCAAACCGTATATCGGGCTGTGCTTCGACGATCGTCTGCAACATGTCCGAAATTCGACCAAGCGTTGCGTGAGACGTATCGTACGTCACCCCGATACTGAAGACCACGCGGCGCTCCGCCATATGCTTGTAGTTCCTCAGGCGACTTCCGAGAAGATCAGCGTTCGAAAAAACGATCTGCTCTCCGGACAGACTCCGAATCCGCGTCGTCTTGATTCCGACGTGCTCGACCGTCCCCGAATAGTCTCCAACGACGAGGAAGTCTCCGTACACGAACGGCCGATCTACCACGATCGATATATAGGCCAGCAAGTCCTGAAGGACGTTCTGCACCGCGAGAGCGATAGCGATTCCACCAATGCCGAGTCCAGCAACAAGGGCCGTAATATCAACCCCAAAATTGTCCAGCGCGAGTAACAATGCGAGTGACCAGACCACACCACGCACAATCAGAGACATGGCTGCGACCGCCGTCAGATTATCCGTTCCATCCGTTCCGTCTCTCTCCGTATACCATGTCGCACTGGAAGCGATCAGTTCATTTCCCCATAATCCCACCTGAAACAGGGACCCGAGAAAGACAATCCGGAGGAGAATCGGTATCGCGGGAGCGTCCTCGGTGAACACCTCTACGGCGATATAGAGAGAGATGAGAATCAGAAAAAACCGCCTGGTGCCGCGAAGCAACACGGCGATCACATCGTCGATTCGATTGGTGGTTCGCTCGGCAAGCCGGGTGAATCTGCCCAGAAAAAGATGTCGGATCAGAAACAGTACGGCTGCCGTCAGAATCCAGACGGCGAGAAGTTCACTCCACCGCAGTAGAGTCAGTCCAAAGAAGGAGGTATCCAGAATACTAGCGTCCATGGGTGCGAAGTATGAATCGATGAGAATTCAGTCGCCCGCAACATACGACAGGGTCGTTACTTGAGCGAAAGCCACGTCCGGTAACGGCCTGAATCTTCCGGTAATTCGGCCACCGGCGGTGGTACAGAGCCGGATGTCAGGAAGGAGTCAAACCAGAATTTTCCCAGAATGAGCGCCGGAGCGGCACACTCTACATGGCTCCCGAATGCGAGCGGGACGAGTTCGACGGACGTAGACCCGTTCGAAACAAACGTATCGAAAGCGAGCTGCGAATTCGAAAATGGAATGGTGTCGTCCGTCGTACAGTGGTAAATCCGGGTGGGAGTCTTCGGCGTCCAGTCGTAGAGATCATTGTCCTGAAGCGCAGCCCGGAGAGGATGATTGGCATCGGCATCGAAGGCGGCCAGATAGGCCGGTTGAAGCAGTGCTCTAGGGACACGCGGAAGTACGTTGTTGATGTCTCCGGCTCCGTGTGTACCATCATACAGTCCGGGAATCTGATCGGCGTACGGATCAACAAACACCTCAGACGGGGCATCGAACAGGCCATAGATCTCATCGTACGCGAGCATCAGGTACGGTAGGTAATAGGTCGCCGGGAACGGGTTATCCGATTCCATCACGTCCACCATCACGCCCGACATGTCATACGATCCGGCCATCGGTGCCGAGGCCACCAGGTTGAACTCGGTTGAAAACGATGATTCTATCAGTCTCTGCGTCGCAGCAGTCGCCGATCCTCCCTCCGAGTAGCCGATGAGAAAAACTTTTCCGGAAAGCGTCACGTTTTTTTCCGCAGCATAATCGCGGGACGCCCGTAGCATATCGACTGTCGCCGATGCCAGTGTCGCGGTATGCGTATATGGATGCAGGTCCGTCGACACACCGAGCCCGAGGTAATCCGGCATGACGCCAAGATACCCGGAAGTGGCAAAGAGAACGGCTACGAGCGTCTCCGCCACACTCATTCCGCCGACGGACGCCACCTCATCGCGTTTGACCTCCGTACCGTGCTGATAACTGACGAGCGGGAGATTTCCCAGGGAGGCAACCGGAATGGCCACCGCCCCGGACGCCGTCGTCTCGCCACCGTCGAGTCCGGTCGTCTTGTATACAATCTGGTACAGGTCAACATCGTACTGGGGTGTAACCGGCACCTGGAACGCTGTTATTTCAGCCTTTGAGACTCGTTGAATGAGTCTGGAGGACACGACCCGCGTGGACATAACGGGTTCCGTGCCATCAGAACTGTTTCCGGAATCACATCCGGCGACTGCGATGACAACCATCAAGGGAAAGACGAGTGACCCACTCTGTAGGATTTTCATGATGCTGAAAAATGGCTGGTGATGAGGAACCGGGGGGGGCTTCCTGGCTCAATCTACACTTTTTCTCGGTCTGTATATGAGTCATTAATCTATGTGGAGAAGCGTGTTATCTGAAGTCTTGAATTTCGGTCAACTCAGCCGACCACGGACAGTACTGTCCCACATTCTCCATCCAGGCGTCCAGATTCGATTCGACAAATCCGGGTGCTGCGTCACAGAGTTCGATAGTAATCTCTGCCATTGCGACTCGCTCTGGGTCAATATGCCACGACCAGGGCTCATTGTGACCACCATCGCCACTTCCGCGCAGAACGATCCCGATTGGAATGGATGCCTGAGATTCACCACGTCGCAGTGCAAATATCTCTTCGATTGTCGTGGTATTAGTCACCCAGATTTTGAATTGACTCGACCCAACCTGGAATGTTGAAAGGATGCCATCCTTCAGTGGATTCTCAGCCGTCGAACTGTCGCACCCCTGAACGATGCCCAGTAAGACTGCGATGCTGCAAGCTGTTAATATGCGCTTCATCACGGATGTTGGGTACGAATAGAGTGGTCGATGTGTTCTTTCTGTCACATTTGTATCCGTTTATTGATTTTTGCCTAATCCGCATCCGTCCGGTCGATCGCGCGTTCTATTATGCTCTCCAAAAACCATTTGTAAGGAAACATGTCCGGCACGCAACTCAGAAATATAGCCATCGTCGCCCATGTCGATCACGGCAAAACGACGCTCGTCGATTCCATGCTCTGGCAGAGTGGAATCTTCCGGGATAATGAGGACATCCGCGAGCGGGTCATGGACTCAATGGATCTTGAGCGTGAGAAAGGAATCACGATCATGGCCAAGAATACGGCCGTTAACTACGGTAACGTCAAGATCAATATCGTCGATACGCCAGGCCACGCCGATTTCGGCGGGGAAGTGGAACGCACACTCAGAATGGTCGACGGAATCATGCTGCTGGTGGATGCGGCGGAAGGACCCCTGCCGCAGACGCGGTTTGTGCTTTCAAAAGCGCTTGAACTTGGACTCCCGGCCATCGTCGTGATCAACAAGATCGATCGTTCCGACGCTCGACCGGCTGAAGTCCTCGATGAAGTGTACGATCTCTTTATCGATCTGGACGCATCGGAATCACAGATCGAATTCCCTGTGTTGTTTGCCATCGCGAAGGACGGACAGTGCAAGACCGAACTCGACGGAGAGATGACCGATCTCCGTCCTCTTCTCGAAACGATTGTCGCATCGGTTCCCGAACCCGTCGGGGAGGCCGATGGACCACTTCAGGTAGTCGTTACCAATGTTCAGCCAGACAATTACCGGGGTCCCCTCGCTATTGCCCGGGTCATGAACGGGACCATATCCGCAAAGCAACGGGTTGTTATCTGTCACAGGGACGGCACCACGACTCCGGTTTCGGTAACGGCACTCTTTGAGTACGAAGGACTGGGCCGTGCCGAAATCGAACATGCCGGACCCGGGAGTATCATTGCCATCGGAGGCATGTCCGGAATCGGCCTGGGCGAGAGTATTGCGGATGCAGAGGATCCTCGGCCACTCGACCCCCTGCACGTCGATGAACCTACGATGTCGATGGAGTTCCGGATCAATGATTCACCGTTCAGCGGACTCGATGGCAAGTATGTTACCTCGAGAAATCTCCGTGATCGCCTGTTCCGGGAAGTAGAGACGAATCTGGCGATGCGAGTCGAAGCAACAGATTCGGCTGACAGCTTTGTCGTTTTCGGCCGGGGAGAATTGCAGATGGCCATACTGATCGAACAGATGAGAAGGGAAAATTTCGAATTTGCCGTCGGTATGCCAAGAGTCATCAAGAGGGAGATCAACGGCAAAACACATGAACCGTTCGAATTAGCCCTGATTGACGTGGCGGAAGAGTTTATGGGGACCGTTGTACAAAAAATGGGAGATCGGCGTGGCATTATGTCCCGCATGATCAATCATGGATCCGGACGCGTTCGATTGGAATTTGAAATTCCGAGTCGTGGGCTGATCGGGTATCGTACTCAGTTTATGACGGACACGAAAGGAACGGGAATCCTGACGCACATCTTCGACAGCTACCGTCCCTGGGCCGGCGAGATCTCCCACCGGGCAACGGGCGCGCTGGTCTGCGATCGAAAAGGAAAAGTGACGGGGTACTCCGTTGTCAACCTGCAGGAACGGGGCGTGCTTTTCGTGGCCCCTGGTGAACCCGTATACGGAGGCATGCTCGTCGGTGAGAACAGTCGGGATGCCGACCTGGACGTGAACATAACGAAGGAGAAGAAGCAGACCAATATGCGGGCGGCGGCAGCCGACACATTCGAAAAAATCATCCCGCCCCGCCGGTTTTCGCTCGAAGAATCGATCGAGTTCATTCGGGAAGATGAACTGATCGAAGTAACGCCATCATCTATTCGGCTACGAAAGCGTCATATGAATCCACATGATCGCAAGAAGGCAGCGCAGACGGCCTCTTCATAGCGTGGCTGCACATACACTTGGGGTTAAGCGGCGGCGGTCCGAAACGCGAATGCACCCGGTCCACTCGCGTGTGCCTTTCGAAAAGCCGGGAGTTAAGATATTTTTCCCGCTCTAACCAGGACCGGTGACTGCGATGTCCGGCAGGCTGCAAGGAATAAACTCGAATCGAAGCTATACCGTCTCGATGCATATACGTCTCGCACTCCTACTATTGATGGTTGTTTCTACGACGGGAACGCTGAGAGCACAGAATGAGCCCTCTTCTTCTATCCGGAGGGCTGCGATTATGCTCCGGAACGGTGATATCGAAGCGAGTCGGCACTTGCTAGACTCACTCATGACCGTTTATCCCAAAGCCATCAGAGGATGGAACCTGCTCGCTACTGCCCAGCGGGCTGACGGGGACGCACAGGCCTCACTTCGATCGTATCTTAGAGCCCTGGATCTACAACCAGGACTTCCCCTGTCCATGCTCAATGTGGGCATTGGGTACGCTCTGACAGGAAGCCTCGACTCGTCCTTCGCCTGGTTGGGCAGGGCCCGTGCAACCGGAAAGGTAGATATGAATTCCGTTATGGCCGGACCTGCCGCGAGCGTATTGAAAGAGGATTCGCGATACCCCGGGCTCTTTCCAACAGCCAACGACTATGCCGATCCTTTCGTAGAAGAGACTACGATTATCCATCAGTGGGTAGGTGAGAATGCGCGCGATCAATTTTCGTGGGTCGCCAGAAACGTGGGCGACATAGACGGGGACGGTATTGACGACCTCTCTACATCGGCCCCGACCAACAGCAGCGGTGCGGCGAGAGCCGGGAAAATATACGCCTATTCCGGCCGAACCGGTCAGATCCTTTGGTCCTTCGAAGGTACGCGCGAAGGAGGACAACTCGGATTCAGTGTCGAATCGGCCGGAGATGTAAACGGAGATGGGACGCAGGACATCATAGCCGGTGCCCCTTTCGCAAATACCGTCCTGGTTCTTTCGGGTCGGGACGGACGCATCTTGCTGACGCTGGAGGGCTCGGATTCAACGGGTGGATTCGGAACGTCAGTCAGGGGTATCGGGGACGTAAATGCCGACGGCAAAAGTGATCTCCTCATCGGTGAGCCGTTTCAGATCTTTGGCGCACCTGTCAACAATGGATCTACCGCTCATCCGGGTAGGGCCCACGTCTTCTCCGGCGCCGACGGATCTTCACTCCTCGAACTCACAGAAGGAAAAGCCGGGGATGGATTCGGGACAGCGGTTGCCGGACGACAAGTCGATGGACAGTTGTATTTCGTTGTCGGAGCGCCGAATGCCGGCGACAGGAACGGGGGCCTCGCCTATCTCTACCGGAAGCTCAGCAGCGGTCCAACCGCCGCGCTTGCTCCTGACTCGACATCGAATTCATTCGGTGGCATGTTTATCTCCGTTGTCGGTGATACAAACGCCGATGGCATCCAGGATATCTATGTCTCTGATTTTTCCGATGGCAGTAAAGGGCCGGCTACAGGTCGGATATACGTCTTCTCCGGGACAGACGGGAGTCGATTGTCTGCCCGAACCGGAGACCACAGTGGTGATGGATTCGGTATCGGAGTGGCCGATGCGGGAGACGTCGACCGGGACGGCCATGATGATCTCATCGTCGGTGCCTGGCAATACTCATCTGTGGCCCCATCGGGAGGCAGGATCTACATTCTTTCCGGGTCAGACGGCAGTACGATGCGCACGATTACGGGTAAGATCCCTGGAGAAACGCTCGGATTCGATGCAACTGGAATGGGAGACGTAGACGGGGATGGTGTCGTGGATTTTCTTGTCACGTCTACATGGAGTTCGATTAACGGTTTTCACTCGGGGAGAATGTTCGTTCTGTCGGGGAAATAACATTCTTCTTGCGGATTGGCGCCCCTACGGGCACCGGGCTTTTGTCCCCCACGAAGAAAATTATCGCCTTGCCGAACGCTCTCTGAGCGGTGTGATGACCATCGTCACTGCGTGCAGATGGTGTTCCTCCTCACGCCTGGAAGAAAGTAAAATGTCCACCACTTGCTGGAGATGACTGTTTACGGTACAGATGTCTTCTTCCGATAACCACGCCTTGAATCGTCCCGCCCAGATATTTCGTCCCGATCCCTCGGTAACGACGTGATCGGAATCGAGTCCATCGTCGAAATTCCTGTTGGTCGTCCGGAGCATCGAGCGGGTTGCTTTCTTGATGATTTCTTTGGCCTCTTCATTCTTCGTGTCGTAGCGCATCCGAACGCGCCCTGCATCTACACGATAGAGCACCTCATCCCTCCGGGACGTCTTCCGGCATCCTTCCTTGCTCAGTAGCCCTCCTGCGAGTAGCTTGTGGACGTGGTAGTACAGGGAATCTGCTGGTCGGGCCAGTTCACGGGCCAGATCCGATACGGAGCTTGGACCGTTTACGAGCAGCGTATCGATGATTTCAAGACGAAGTGCAGATGTGAGCAATCGCATCTGGTCGGGATCGGTGATCCACTTAGTGTCGCTATGGTGCATAAGGCCTGAAGGAATCATTTATTGTTGAAATAACATAAGTATTTTTCAACAATAACACCAATGGCCCGGTAACCGGCCTACCTGCTGATATGAACCACTGTGCCGGTCTGTGTCGTCTGACCGGAGGTGAGCCGGATCACATACACACCCTCGGCCCACGATCCTGTATCGATGCTTACTTCGTTTTGACCGGCATTCCTGCGTCCTCTCAACGGTCGCTCGATGCGTCTACCAAGCATATCGAAAACGTCAATCTGCGTTTCTGCGGCTGACGCAAGTGAGAACCGGATCGTTCCAGGTCCGCGCATTGGATTCGGGTAGATCGACTGAAGCAGGGTCGAAGCCGGAATCGAAGGATCGTCCTGCGTATCGACCGTTCCCGTTCCGAGGTGACGAAACAGTCCACCACCAAAAGTCCCTGCATAGGAATCCCCACCGTGTGAAAATGCCAGAGCCATCACCCGGTGGTGTCCTTCAAGGCCCGTATCCATGGGCATCCACGTGTTGGTCCACGGATTGAGTTGGAAGATTCCACTTCCAAATGTACCGATATGAAGACGACCCGCATCGTCATATTCGATACTCCGAACGTCCTCCTGGCCGGAGAGTCCGGTCCCCAGACGCTGCCAGGTTCTCCCCTGATCGTTCGACTCCAGGACGCCGAAAAAGCGGGTCCCGGCAACGAGTTGAGATTCTGTCCTGGCGAATTTTGTGACTTCAAAGAAGGAGGTTCCTGTCATCGCCAGCAGTGACCAGTTCGATTCCCCGGGTGACCTGCGCCAAGAATCCCAGGAAGACCCGACCAGCAGCGATCCATCGGCGGTTGCCGTTGCCGCAACAACACTTCGCGGAGCCTGGTCAGCTCCGATAATTGGAATCGATCCCCATGCCATTCCGGATAATCGGTACAACCCCCCGTAATATCCGACATACAGTTCACCACCACTGCCAAGCGTAAGGGCTTGAATGGTGGGCCTGCCGGGCGGACCCAGTTCCTCCCAACCATCTGCATCGGAGAACCGCCACAACCCATTGGAAGTGCCCGCCAGTAACCTGTCCTGGTCGTCCTTAAGAAGGGTAGTTACCGGTTGAACCAGTGCATTATCACCCCCTACGCGATACCACGTTTCTCCACGAGTCGACGAGGCAAAGACACCCCCATCCGTAGCCGAATAGAGCGTCCCGGATGCGTCGACCAGTAGATCCTTGACGCGGCTCCGCAGGCCGGTGTTGGACGCCGTCCAATTGGTTCCTCCGTCATCCGACCGGAGAATACCGAACCCGAAGGTGCCCGCAATCATCGTTCGTCCACTGGATGCCAGGGCGTTAACACTCGAATTGCCGGCGCTGTGGCCGATCCACGAATCCCCTTCGTCATCGGACGATAAAACGGTACGATATCCTCCCGCGAACAGTCGGTCCTGATCATCTACGATCATCGTGCTCACCAGGATGGGGTCGGTCTGCGGCTGGACACACGTCCAGATATTTCCATTTCCCCGGGATCGATAAATCGCGCATGCTCCGGAAGTCGGATTTCCACCGGCAAAAACACTTCCTTTACCGTTTACCACCAGTGAGAGCACGTCGAATTCCTGAAATCCGAGGACCGAGAACTCCCACGTAGAGCCATTGTCTACAGATCGGAATACCCCTTCACTCGTCGCTGCAAATGTGTATTGGGCCGACGAGGCCAATGCCCTGACAGCCAGCAGCGGCCGGGGAATCCACGTTATTCCGTCGTCCTCGGAAGACAGAAGCGTACCAATCGTCCCGGCGAGCAACGTGCCTGTAGCCGTTCGTCCAAGAGCCGTTACAAACTGCCCCGCCGGACCCACGGGCACCCAGATCGACTGACCGGAGCCGCGGGCATACAGGCCCCCACCATGGGTCCCTGCGATGACACGATCATTGTCCAGTTTCAGCAAGGCGCGGACATCTGAAATCTGGAGACCCTCGCCATCGGAGTTCCACGTCTTTCCGGAATCATCCGAGCGAAAAACCCCTCCACGCGAGGCAGCCAGAATAGTCCCATCCGACAGCGTTACCAGAGAGGAAACGACAGCGCCTCCGTACGGACCGGGAGCCGGGCTCCAGTACGGATTCTGGGCTATCGCCGGTAGCACCAGGCCGCACATAACCACGGCCACCACAAGGAGGCGCCGAAGTACAAAGGGCGTGTAAGACGGTATTGATCGTCGGAATGTCGACATGAGCGGAGTGAGTTGTTACAGCTATCCGTCCTCATTATCGACCGGTGTACCGCCTGATAAAGTGTTTTACTCTATTTCAGCTTCACCAGCGGCCTGCTTGAGCGTTTCTCTTTGGGCATCTGTGAGGTCTGTCGGAATGGAGACGCCTACATGAACGAGAAGATCTCCCGTCCCGTTATCGGTCTGGATACCGTGCCCCTTCACCCGAAGGATTTCGCCAGGCTGAACGCCGGCAGCGATTTTTAACTTTATGGTCTTCCGGTACGGATCACGGACCGTTTTATCCGTCCCGAGTACGGCCTCCATCATCTGAATTCCCAGATCGATGTGGACGTCGTTTTCATCGCGCTTGAATTTGGGATGCTCCCGTACACGAAAGGTGATGAACAGATCGCCGTGACGCCCCAACGAGTCGGTATCTCCTTTCCCTTTGAGACGCACACGATGCCCGTCTTTGACACCCTTGGGGTAGGGTACGCGGAGGGTTTCACTGCCCGACTCGACTTCGATCTTTCCACCTTCGAGCATCTTTCCGAATGCAATCCGGACCGTGCTCTTTCGATCGAGATTCACGGGGCGCGGTCGATTGGGCTTCGTCTGGGCCGTATCACCGAAAATCTGGCCGATGATATCCTCTATGCCACCGACACCGCCACCCGGATCCATATGCATCCGGCGTCCGTCGGCACGCTGGTAAAAGGAGCCACCGTCATTCATCGACCGGGAGAATCCTCCGGGAAAGGGTCCTTTTCTCTCGAATTCGTACTGTTTCCGCTTCTTGTCGTCTGAAAGCGTCTCGTAGGCAGTCTGTACCTCCTTGAATCGTTCCTCGGCCGCTCGATCCCCCTGATTCTTATCTGGATGATACTTTCGCGCCAATTTCCGGTAGGCTTTCTTTATCTCGCCCGTGGAAGCGTTTTCCTTTACACCCAGGATCTTGTAATAATCTTTCCTCCTGGCCATTTCGTCTTCGGATTGATTTCTTCCGTCTATGTACCTTTTCGATCCAGAAAAAAGAATCTTCTGGGCATTTCGTGCTTTCTTTCGGACATTGGAGGCGTTTCTGCCATTTCGACAGACGGTCGCTCCGCAGTCCTATCCGTTTACCAACGCAGATATCGTGCCAGCAACAAGCGAAAACGAGACATCGACTCCGCAGCGAATCAAAAAGATCCTGATTGCCAATCGGGGCGAGATCGCCGTCCGGATCATACGGACGTGCCGGGAGATGGACATCGCGTCTGTTGCGATATTCAGCGATGCCGACCGAACCGCCCTTCACGTCCGCATGGCGGATGAAGCGTACGGTGTCGGACCGGCTCCGTCGACTGAATCCTATCTGAATCAGGATGCCATTTTTTCTGTGGCACACCGCGCGGGTGTGGACGCGATTCATCCCGGTTACGGATTCCTGTCTGAAAACGCATCGTTCGCCGAAGCGTGCAAAAAGCATGACATCCTCTTCATCGGACCGGATGCCTCGGCCATACGGACTATGGGAGATAAGACAGCTGCTCGAAAGTTGATGTCTGATGCCGGTGTTGCCATGGCTCCCGGAACCCAGGATGCGCTCGAATCGGCAGAAGAGGCTGTCACCGAGGCTTCCCGAATCGGATATCCGGTGCTCCTCAAGGCGGCTGCCGGAGGAGGCGGCAAGGGGATGCGTATCGTCTTGAATGAGGATAGTCTGGTCGACTCTTTTTCTGCAGCCACCCGAGAAGCCGCTGCAGCATTCGGCGATGATCGTCTCTTTCTGGAGAAATACATCGTCGGCCCGCGTCACGTCGAAATCCAGATCCTGGCCGATCAACAGGGGAATACCGTTCACCTTTTCGAGCGGGAATGCTCCATTCAGCGACGGCATCAGAAAGTGATTGAGGAGGCGCCGTCGGTCGCCGTTTCGAGTGAACTCCGGGAAGAGATGGGCCGGGCCGCAGTTCGTGCTGCCAGAGCGTGTGCGTATGCAGGAGCCGGAACGGTCGAGTTTTTGCTCGACGCCGGTGGTGCGTTTTACTTTATGGAGATGAATACGCGACTTCAGGTAGAACATCCCGTCACCGAGTGGATCACCGGCATGGATCTGGTGGCCGAGCAGATACGCATCGCCACGGGTCACCCATTGACCGTCGGGCAGGCTGACGTCCGCATGTCAGGACATTCCATCGAGTGCAGAATCTACGCAGAGGATCCGTCGAACGATTTTTTACCGGGCCCGGGAATACTCCTCCGGCATCGTACTCCGGACGGGCCCGGTGTCCGGATCGACGCAGGCGTCGAAGAAGGAGATTCCGTTCCGATCCATTACGACCCGATGATATCCAAGCTCACGGTCTGGGGATCGGATCGGCACATGGCGATTGCACGAATGATTCGTGCCCTGTCTGAGTATCAGATTGCGGGGGTACCGTCAACCATTTCGTTCTGCCTTTATGTAATGCAGCACGAGGGATTTCAGTCGGGATCGTTTTCAACCCATTTCGTCCCGGATCATTTTGACGCGACCGACCTCGACGCTATTGATCCGGGATTACTCGAGACGCTCGCCCACGCGGCTCCGACATTTATGGAGGAGACGGCTGGACACAGGATTTCATCTAACGGAACGCCACCATCCGAATTCAGCCCGTGGAGGCTGAGACGAAAGAAAAAACGCTAGGTACGGCGTTTGAAAAATTTTTCGGATTCCGGGATTCTCAGATCCAGCTTTCTCTCAAAACCAGGCCCTGGCTTTCCAGCCACAGCGCGACCGCTCGGACCGCCTCCCGGACGCCCCGAGTGAACATAGGGTTTCCGAATGGCTGGAGACTGACAAATACGCCGTCATCTTTCGGCCATGCCTGAACGAGAATTTCCTGCATCAGGTCCGGTTCTTCTACTCGTGCGCGGAATAGCAGGCAGTCCTCCGAGAGCCCTCGGAAGGCTTCGAGCAGGATGACGTGTCCGCCGTCGAACGGGTGCACAACTTTTTCGAACGCTCCTACGGAATCAATACTCCCGGTCAATGTAGCATGCTGCATGGGTATGCTCGAGTTGATAATCTGATGCGGATTCGCCTCGGACGTCTTGATAAATTCGGCATGGAATATAGGTTTGTTCTGGCCCTGCCACTTGAGGGCATACTTTGTCTGAAGTGCGGCTGCAGGGGGGGCTCCGACGACCACGCTGAAGTGACCGCTACGATGGGCTTCCTCGCACGCGAATCCGAAGTATTCCTCGTGATCGGTCGTAAACGAAAGCAGGCCATCATCGACCAGGCGTGTCGACAGCAGGGAAAAGAAGCTTTCCTGTAGCAGCCGGTTTTTCTGATGCTTTTTTCGAGGCCACGGGTCTGGAAAATTCACGTAGATCCGGGACAACCTCTGCTCTCCAACCACATCCCGGACAATCATCCTGCCGTGACCCCGGTACAGTCGGACATTCGGCACGGACTCGCGAATCATCCGGCGATAGGCCCGCCAGAGAGACCCTAACGATATCTCGGCCCCGAAAATATTCCAGTCGGGATGCTCCCGCGCCAGCTCGGACGTGAATCGACCATCCCCGAATCCGACCTCTACTACGAGAGGCCCCCGTCGCGAATACAGGCTTTCGACATCGAGCGGAGAGGTCAGGTCCCCCGGTTTAACAATCATCGTACATATCCGGTGAGTCTGTTCTCCAACATGACGAGAGCAGGTGTTAGAATCAAGACGATTACAGTCGAAAAGAGGATTCCGAATCCCAGACTGACGGCGATCGGTATGAGAAATTGAGCCTGCAGACTCTTTTCCAGAATGAGCGGTAGCACGCCCAGAAATGTCGTAAGCGACGTGAGCATGATCGGTCGAAACCGGACCTGCCCCGCCGCGACGACGGCCTCACCGATTGGTCTACCACCCAGGACCTCCTTATTGACATAGTCGATAAAGACGAGCGAATCGTTTACCACCACGCCTGCCAGACCCACGATGCCGAATAAACTCAGAACTCCCACACTCAGCCCCATTAACACGTGCCCGAATATTGCGCCGATGATGCCGAATGGGATAGATGCCATGATGACAAACGGCTGGGTATACGACCTGAAGGGAATGGCGAGTAGCATGTAGATCAGGAACAGGGCGATTATGAAACCCTCCTTCAACGCCGCAATGGTATCGGCCTGCTCACGCTGTTCTCCTTCGAAAGAGACCCGGAGACCCGGATAGTCACCCTGCAAACGGGGAACGACGACCGCTTCAACCTCATCGATCACATCCTGTGCCGCGACCACCTCTTCATTCACCTCCGCCGATACGGTCACCACGCGGCGGCGGTCTCGTCGGTTTATGGCGGCCGGACCGAATCCGAAACTGGCCGTCGCCACTTCTGAGAACGGTATGCTGGCTCCCTGCGACGTTCGAATCCGATAGTCCTGGAGGTCGGCCAGCGTATTTCTGTCGTTTTCCGGAAGTCGAATCATGACCTTTATGTCGTCGCGACCTCGTTGAATTCGGAGTGCTTCATTACCATAAAAGGCGGCGCGGACCTGCCGCGCCAGATCGTCCAGGCTCAGCCCCAACGTCCGCGCCGCCGGCTTCAGATCCAGCTTGATCTCGCGCTTCCCGTTTTGCCTGTCGTCCTCGACTTCAAAAACACCGGAAAATTGACGTAGTTCTGCCTTCAGAGCGTGGACTGCCCGATCCAGGACCTGAGGATCTACCGCCGACACCTCCAACTGAACAGGCTTCCCAAGCGTGAACAGAGAGGACTGGAACTGAAGTGACTTGGCGCCCGGGATCTGGCCGACCAATTCGCGCCATCGGGATTCAAACACCTCTGTGGGAATGTCCCTGTTTTCGGCTTCCAGTAACTCGATATTGACCTCGGCAATATTTCCCTGGATCAGGCCCGGGCCGACCGGGCCTCTGGGTGAATTGGCCAGGGAAGGATGCTTCCCAATCTCTGAGAAGATGTGCTTGACGAGCTGTGGATGATCGTCCGGGAGAGCAGCCTGAAGTTCTTTATAGGTCTGGCGTCCTTTCGATTCGATAAAAGCAGCCACCTCCTCGGTTCGATGCGCCGGCGTACCCTCTGGCATTATGAGCCGCGCAATAACATTTTCACCTGCTATATCCGGAAAGAAGCTGAACTTAACAAAGCCTCCGGCGACGGTACCCACCGACAGGAGAATTGCAGAAATCGCCGACACGATCACGATCAGATAGTGCTCGGTGGAGAATCGAAGCACACGTGTTAGCGGCCCCTGGATATTCCACTCGAGCGCCTGTGCGACGCGCCCCTGAATACGCTCGATAAAACGCGTGACCGGGTTCTTGGTCCCCTTCCCACGAAGCGCCTTGAGATGAGACAGGTGGGCAGGCAGGATGAATAGCGATTCAACGAGGGAGACCGCCAGCACGGTGATGATCACCACCGGAAGATTCTGCATGAACTTGCCGATTATCCCCGGGACGAAGAGCAGGGGAGCGAATGCTGCCATCGTCGTGAGAACCGCGAACACGACCGGACCATAGAGCCTGGTCGCACCCTTCACCGCGGCTTCCAGTGGAGGTAGCCCACTCTCCTGTTCCTTGAAAATATTTTCACCGATGACAATGGCGTCGTCGACAACGATTCCGAGTGCCAGGATGAAGGCCACGAGCGAAATCATATTCAGGGATGCCCCCAGATATAACATCATCGCGAATGTCCCCAGAAAAGAGATGAAAATGCCCGTTGACACCCAGAACGCCAGCCGCGTGTTCATGAACAGGCCGAGCGCGATAACAACCAGTAACAACCCCATGAGGCCGTTTTTTAACATCAATTCGTATCGACTCTCCAACAATTTGGCCTCGTCCTGCCATACATCGACTTCGATGCCGGCCGGTACCGCGAGTGCCTCTACATAGGCATAGATGTCTTCGACCATATCGAGCACCCGCTCATCGGCCGTGCGGTAGACCTCCACAAGCGCACTCGGCTCCCCGTCGAATCGTGTAATCAGGTCTGCATCTTCGAATCCGTCCCGAACGTCTGCGATATCTCCGAGTCGGAGGGTTGTCCCGTCCGGTCTGGCCAATACAATGATCTCCGAAAAATCGGCCGCGACATAGTTCTGCCCTTTGGTCCGAACGAGAATCTCTTCCGAGTGCGTATCGATTGATCCGGCGGGTAGATCCAGACTGCCCCTCCGAACGGCCAGCGCGACAGCGTCCAGCGTCAGGCCGTAGGCGCGGAGATTGACCTCAGGTACTTCGATCGCTATCTCATAGTCCCGGACACCATTCACCCGGACATAGGATATACCGTCCATCGCCGAGATATCATCCTTTATCCGATTTGCCAATTCCTTGAGAGACGACTCTGAGACGAAGCCGTGGAGCGCCAACTGGATAACCTGGCGCCGGTTGGTCATCTCGGTCACTTCGGGCTCCTCCGCATCGTCAGGGAACGTCGTAATCCGATCTACCTCCGCCTTGATGTCATCCAGGACGGACGCGATATCCTCTCCAAGTTTCAGTTGAGCCGTTACCACCCCTGCGTTTTCTGCGGCGACCGAACTGATTCGTCTGATGCCGTCTACGCCCTCTATCTGTTCCTCGACTTTCCGGACGATCCCTTCCTCGACTTCTTCCGGAGAGGCTCCCGGATAGGTAACCCGCACCTGGATCGCGTCGAGACTGGCTTCGGGAAACACTTCCTGAACGATATTGAAAACGGAAACGATTCCGATCAGCACGAAAAGAAGCATTACAAGGTTGGCGGCAACGGAATTGCGGGCCATCCATTCAATAGCACCTTTCATAAGGCAAGCATATTCGGTGGGTTAGGATCTGTTACGTGCTATCGGACCCGGACAGCCATCCCATCCGAGACTACCGGGAGAGGAGTTGAAACCAGCCTGTCGCTCTCGGTGACGCCGGTCGTTACAAACACCTGATCTTCAACGATCTGAAGCACCTTAACGGGACTGATTCGAATCTTTCCGTCGCTGACGATCCATACGGTATCGTTGTCTCGAAGGACCTCTCTCGGGAATTCATAATAAGATTCGAGCGATTCTCCGCGGATAGACACGTCCACAAACGTACCCACGAAGAGTGCGGGTCTCGAAACGCCGGCGTTATACGGGTTATCTACGCGGACGACTACCCGGTAGGTCCGGGTGGTGGGGTCTACTGCGCCCTCAATTCTGCTGAGGTATCCCTCGTAAACGGGCCGTCGGTTTCCAATTTGTCCGGAGACGGTCGCAGGAACCCGATGATCCGTCAGTCCCCCCCCTGTCGCGCCGAGCAGGGCCATTTTCTCGGTACGAAGTGCGACAACGACCTCGACATGCTCCGTACCATAAAATGACGCAACAACAGACCCCGGGCCTACAAACTGTCCTTCCTCTGCCATTCTCGCCCGAATATTTCCGTCGAATGGCGCGGTGATGACCGTTCGGCCCAGACGTGCGCGTGCATCACTCAATCGGGCTTCCGCCCCTTCCAGAACCGCTCTGGCCAGTTTCATCTGGGGTTCTTTCAATACGAGACTGCCAAGTTCTGTCTGCGGGGGGTCGGGTAACTGCCCTTCCCGTGTGCGTAATCTCTCCCACTCATCCCTGGCGATAGATGATTCTTCCTCGGCGAGCAGAAGTTCGAGGTGGCGCTGGGTAACCTCGGCCTCTGCGACCGCTACCGCGTTTAGATAATCGGACGGATCGATCGTCAGCAGCGTGTCCCCCCGATCAAAATGACCGCCGGTGACGAACGATTTATGAACATGTATGATGCGTCCTGCGACTTCGGCTGCAAGATTGACTTCCCGGGAGGGTGCGACGATACCGGTACCCGACACGTCCAGGCTTCCCGAATGCCCCAGGACCGGAATGGATTCGACAAGGGGTGCTCGCACAACGGGAGACTCTTTCGGCGGGTCCGGCTTGAGTGCGACCAGTATGATCAGACCGACCACCCCGGTCAGGAGAATTCCAAGTCCGATGAAAAATGGTTTATAGGTATGCTGTGTCATGTTCTTCTGAAAGACAATTGGTTACTCAGTCGGTGCCTGATCGACCCGGCTCGTGTGAGGACTCCGTCCACCTCCCACCGATAGCCCGGTGTATTCCCAGTCTGGAAACGGCAGCAGCGTGTTCGGCAGCAGCCAGATTGAGCCGAACGCGAACGGCATTTATCCGTGCATCCAGCAAGGCCAGGTAGTCGCCGATCCCTCTCCGATATCGAAGAAGTTGGGTCTCCGCACTTGATCCGGCGCTCTCCAGCGAGCGTTGAACGGCGTGAAGTCGCTGCCATTCGGCATCACTCTCGACCAGGGCGCTGGATACATCCTTGAATGCCAGGAGTACGGTCTTGTCATACAGTGCTTCCGCCTGTCGATAACGGGCCCAGGACGCTTTGACGTTTGCATTGAGTGCTCCCGCACGAAAGATCGGCGCGACCAGAGATCCGGCAATGCTTCCGAAGCGCTGACCGGTCTCCACCAGCTTGGACAGGTCACTGCTCTGTGTTCCACCGGCTGCTGTCAGGGACAGAGAAGGGAGACGTTCGGCCCTGGCGACACCAATTCGCTGCCTCGCCGCTTCGAGCCGTGCGGTCGCGGCCCGGACATCTGGTCTTCTCTCAAGAAGTTCGGACGGAAGGCCTGCCTTGACGGGCTCCATACTGAGCGATGTTGCCTCTGTGCCGGCCAGTATCAGCCGGATTTCGTCGGGAACGGTGCCCAGGAGTACCGCAAGACGACCGACCGCATCATTTTCCCGGCTGTTGATCAGCGGAGTCGTTGAGCGGACGTCGTCGAGTGATTGTCTCACCGCATAGAGTTCAAATGAAGAGACCAGCCCCCGGTTGTATCGGGCTTCCGTCAATTCGACCCTCTCGGAGAGTAGCTCTTCATTGGCGCGAGAGAGGGCGATCTGCTTGCTCAGATCCCGGACTTCGAAATACGTTCCGATGGTCTCGGCAATAATTCCATGCTTCACTGTTTGATAATCCGAACTCGTCGCCAAATACTCCATAAACGCTGCCCTGGCCCCGGCCCTGGCTTTTCCCCAGAAATCGAGTTCATACGATAGGCCCAGGGATGCGCTGTATGTAAGGATGTCGAAGCGGTCCGGAAACAGGGGAATGTTTTCAGAAAATCTTCCCGTCGCCCCCGAATTCGTGGGTGTACTCTGCCTGGTTCCTTCGCCCGTGAGACCAAGTGACGGGTACTGCCCGGCCCTGGTAATCGCGTGCATTTGTTGGACTTCGAGAACTCGCTGGACCGCCATCTCGAGGTCCAGGTTGCGGCTCAGCGCAGAGTCCACCACGGTCTCCAGCACCGGATCGCGGTAGCTTCGCCACCAGTACAATGATGCGTTCTCTTCTCTCGGCCCATTCTGTGCGGACGGCCTGTTCTTTTCGGACGGCCTGTTCTCTAGGGACGGCTCATCGCCGGGAACCGTCGGCTCCACCTCACTCTCAGCGCCCCCGCGCGACGGATTGGTATACACATCGGGAAGCTTCTCCGGCGCGTCCGGCCTGGTCACATGGGGAGCAAGCGTACATCCGGAGAGAGATACCGCAAGCATCCCCACGAACGCGGCAGAACATATGATCAGGCGGTAGTGGCCATTCCTGGACACCCGTCCTGCCCCGGCTCCGGTGCGTCGAACTGATTTAAGGTTTCGCGAGACCATGATATAGAATGTCGAATACGTGTTTCTTTCGATCTTCGATCGTCGAATCCCGATTTCCAACGAGTTCGGGATTGACTACGGACATCGTCGGATAGGAAAGGAATAGAAAAATTGAGGCACCCAGGAGCGTCACGAAGGTGTGGAACGGATTCACATCTCGAATTTCACCCGCCTCGACACCGTGGGCGACCCGTGATATAAACTTTCGCGGTGCGCTGTCTGGATTCTCTTTCAGGAAGCGCTGTAGCACCGGTCCAAGGACCGGCGCACCCGACAGGTTCTCCAGAATCCAGAGTCGGGATATTTCCGGATGGGCTGCGTGGACGGATATGAACTCATCGATAAACGCCTTGAGCATGTCCGGAAAAGGAAGGTCTGCCTGGAGCGGCGCCCGGAGAGCGGTCATAAACTGGCCAAAAACGTGCGAAAAAACGGCCTGATAGAGCCGCTCCTTGCTCCTGAAATAGTAGTGAAGAAGGGCCTTGTTGATTCCGGCTTGCTCAGCGATTTCCTGCATCCGAGCGCCATCTTTCCCTTTCCGGGAGAATACGACGAGTGCCGCATCGAAGATCTGCTCCTCCGTCGCCGAGTGTTTTTCGACCCGTTCTTCTGAATCCACAGTCCCGGTAAACAGGACGCGGGAATCCGTATGACGAAACTGATCGGTCATTTTGATCCAGGTCTATAGCCGCTACTGACAGCTGTCGGGTAGTTTTGAACCGCGTACGCCAATGTAACTATACAGTTCAACCATATGGTTAAACTTTTTGTAAAGATTTGCCCAACCCGATCCATGCGGAGATGAAAAACGGAGATTTATCGATTGGACTCCGGGGGGAGGGGAGTGACCCCTGACTAAAGTCCTTCCGGGTCAGGCGGTCTCTTCGGGAGCGATCCGCTGCCCCAATTCCCGGTCGATCAAAAACAGTCCCTGACCTGAATCACCGGCCATAAGAAGGCTCTGGATAATGTCCTCGGCCGCTTCCTCCTCTTCGACCTGCTCGTCAATAAACCAGTGAAGAAGCGTCTGAAGGGGATAATCCCGCTCCTTCACCGCCAGGTCATAGAGTTCGTTTATCAGCGACGTAACGTGTTTTTCGTGTGCCAGCACAAGCCGAAACGCCTCAAGAGGTGTCTCAAACGCAATTTCCGGCTTGTCCATAGTAGATAGTCTCGGCCGACCGCCACGCCGGACGAGAAAATCAAAAAACTTCATTGCGTGGATCGTTTCCTCTTCCCACTGTGTCCGCATCCATCGAGCCGCACCCTTGAAATTAAGCTCTTCCAGGCGTGATGACATCTCCAGATAGTCCCACGCAGACTGAAATTCAGCCTGAATCTGAGCGTTGATAGCGTCTTCGATTCTATTATTCATGAGCAATCGCTGTTCTTCCGTTGATGTGACTCGATCGTGCTGGAGCGGTAGAACGCCGGCACCGGGTTGGATGTTTTCGACCGTCGATACATTGAATCAATCTGTTATACTGCGGGTTTGACTGCCTGACTTCTCACTATCATCTCCTATTCAATCCATCCCGCCCCCGAGATACCGCTACTGTCCATTCACTGATAAGCGAAAAACGGGACTCTTCCATGGCGAACCCTTCCAGAATTCTTTGGGCAGACGACGAGATCGACTTCCTCCGTCCACACATCATCTTTCTCGAGACGAAAGGGTACGAGGTCGTGAGTGTTTCGAACGGAGCCGACGCGGTCGAACAGGTCAAAGCGTCCGCTTTCGACCTTATTCTTCTCGATGAACAGATGCCTGGAATGGGTGGACTGGAAGCGCTGGGGGAAATCAAGGACGCTGCCCCGAATGTACCCGTCGTGATGGTTACCAAGAGTGAGGAAGAGCGTCTGATGGAGGAGGCTCTCGGCGGTCAGATCTCAGACTATCTCACCAAGCCCGTAAATCCCAGCCAGGTGCTGATGACGTGCAAACGATTGCTGGATCGTGCGCGTATCAGAACAGAACGGGTATCCCAGGACTATCTTCAGTCCTTTTCTGACATAACCCGGCGTCTATCGGAACCCCTGTCCCACTCGGAGTGGGTGGATCTGTATCAGCAACTGGTCGGGGTAGATACTGAACTTGGGCCTGAAGATGGCATCAGACAGGTCCTCGAGGACCAGTTTCAGGAAGCGAACCGGATTTTTTCCAAATTTGTCGCTGACGAATACGTACGCTGGATAGGAGCGATTACCACGTCCCCGAACGACGAGCGGCCGGTCCTTTCCCATGAGGTCGTACGTGAATTTGTGTTTCCGGAACTGACGGGTAAAAAGCCGGTCGTCTTTTTTGTGATCGATTGTATGAGATACGATCAGTGGCTTGAATTCGAGCGCTTTCTGGCGCCGCTTTTCTCCACCGAAAAACAGTTCCATTATTCCATTCTTCCGACAGCGACCCCATACTCGCGCAATGCAATTTTCAGTGGCCTCCTTCCCCGCGATCTTGCCCGGGACTATCCGTCGATCTGGTCGCAGGGAGAAGACGATGAATCCAGCCGTAATCGAAATGAAGAACAGTTCCTCTCAGATCAATTAACGCGTGGTCACTTCGATGTCCGTCTCCGGTACGACAAACTGGTATCGGGTAAAGATGGAAGGGATTTCGCACAGAAAACCGGAGAACTACTGCAACAGGATCTCTCTGCCGTCGTGGTCAACTTCGTCGACATCCTGGCGCACAGCAGGTCGGATTCTGCCGTATTGAAAGAATTGGCTCCTGATGAACGAGCCTATCGTGCGCTGACCGGCACCTGGTTCGAGCACTCGTGGCTCCTCCAGGTCTTTCAACAATTGGCTGAAGAGAACTGTACAATTATTGTCACGACGGATCACGGGGCGATTCGGAGTCTGCATTCGACGAAGGTAATCGGAGACCGGGAGACATCGACTGCCCTCCGATATAAATATGGTAGAAACCTGAAGTGTGATGATCGACACGCCCTGTACATTTCGGACCCACCGAGATATGGTCTTCCGGGGGGACACCGAAACTCAAATTATATCATTGCGAAGGAAGATTATTATTTCGTTTATCCAACGAACTTCCACAAGTATCAGAATAAATACAGGGATACCATGCAGCATGGAGGAATCTCTCTCGAAGAGATGCTGTTGCCTGTCGTCACCATGCATCCCAGAAAATTTGATCGTGGTGCCCTTTGATGATCGCGGAATCAGAGATTCACCTCCTTTTCCCTGTAGATAGTGGATCGGTCGAAGAGACCGTTGAGACGGGTCGGCGTCTGGGGCAAAAACTTTCGGCTGGCGCAGTAGTGGCACTCTACGGAGATCTCGGGGCTGGCAAGACGCAGTTCGTCCGAGGCATCTGCGCGGGTAGAGGAGCCGATCCATCGGTCGTGACCAGCCCGACGTTCACACTCATCAACGAATACGAATCCAGCATTGCCGTCTACCATCTGGACCTGTACCGTATTTCCGGGCCGGAGGAAGCCAGGCGTCTCGGATTGGACGAGTACCTGTTCGGACAGGGCATCACCGTCATCGAGTGGCCGGAAATAATCGAAGACGACCTTCCGTTATCCACGATCCGAATACATATCACGCACCGTTCCAAAGAATCGAGACGGATAAGCCTCCGGCCTTGAGTCGGTCGCTACGATCTGGAAATGAACCTATGACATCGATGGCGAAACGAGATCGTTCTGACGCCGACATCCCGGCAGTCACGTGACATACCTCGAAGCGACGTCACTTCTCCTCGAACTCCCGCGGTTTTCGACGGCCGGAGCGACCGCTCTGAATTCGGGGCTCGACCGAATGACCGATCTCCTCCGAAAGATGGGCTCACCTCATCGCTCGTATCCTACCATTCACGTCGCGGGTACCAACGGCAAGGGATCGACCGCGTCGATGGTAGCCGCCATGTGTACGTCGGCAGGAATAAAAACGGGTCTTCATACGTCTCCTCACCTCCTGTATATAGGTGAGCGTATGAGGATCGACGGAACTCCGTCGACGAGAGAGTGGCTATCCGATGCCGTCGGAAGGTACAAGAACGCTTTCCGGAATGGCGGGGTCAGCTTTTTCGAGGCGACGGCAGCTCTCAGCCTGTTGTATTTCAAGGAATATCTGGTCGACATAGCCATCATCGAGACGGGCCTGGGCGGGAGGCTGGATGCAACGAATGTGATCCTCCCAACGGTCTCTGTCATCACGGGAATCGCACGCGATCACGAAGATATTCTAGGTGGATCCCTGAGAGAAATCGCCGCCGAGAAAGCGGGAATTATCAAGCCCGGGGTTCCGGTAGTCGTGGGTCCGGTAGAGACGGCTGCAGCATCGATAATATCAGAGATCGCAGATCAGGTCGGTGCTCCTCTTACGGTAGTCGATAAAACAGAATATGTTGACAGATCAGGGATCATTCGTTCCGTGGACGGTCCGCAACTGGACCTCGATCTTCCGGGCGAACACCAGGTGACCAATGCCGTCGTGGCAACACGGGCCTTCGAATGTGCATTCGCAGATCGTATTGGCGACATGCGCGCCAATGTCTCGGATGGTCTCACACGCGTTCGGTCATACTCCGGACTGAGGGCGAGACTCGAAGTGCTGTGCGAGCACCCCAACATTGTGATTGACGTCTCGCACAATGCAGACGCGATACAGCGCTCGATCCGATCCGTGGCCACCCGGTATGACACCTCAATCGTACTGCTACTGGCCCTTTTTCGGGATAAGAACGTTTCCGATCTCGCCGGTGTATTGGCCTTTTTACGGGAAACGGGCGCTCTGCAAGCGACGGTCCTGACTTTTTCGGTGACCTCACCCAGAGCATACTCGGCAAGAGATCTGGCCCTGGATCTGGAGCGCCACGGCGTTTCGGCCAGACCGTCACAGCTGCGACTGGCGGAACACCTGGACGATGCGGTTCGAGACTTCGATGAAGACCAGACGATTCTTGTAACGGGATCCCACCTCCTCGCATCCGAAGCACTGACGTGGAAGCTGGATCACGACAATCAGTCCAATATTCATACCCGGGAGTGATAAAGTCTGGAATTCTGGAGCGTGTGTGGTATATTTCGGTCAGACGACGCATACGACCGTGTGCAATCGTTACTGCGGTTCCGCATTCCTCTCCTGGACAGACGCAGTTAAACCAGTAGTTTTATCTGACTGGTCTCAATAAACACTTTTTGACCTCCCTCCTGTTCAGGTCGGGCAGCGTTAACCGAGTTATGAACCGGAGCGCGCTTGAATCCGCAGACGCCAACGAGGCGATCTCCATAGCCCACGAAGGCACCCCCCACACAAACACCTCTATACATCCGAACTTTTATCATCTGTAAATGAAAATCGCAGATCTACAGGGCAAGAAGCTCGCAGAGCTTAAGGAAATGGCCCGAGAAATGAACCTGCATGGCTTTTCTACCATGCGCAAGCAGGACATCGTCTATTTAATTCTTGAGGCACGCGCCGAGGCAGCTGCGGGCAATGGTAGCCGAAAAGCGTCGACTTCCCGTCGAGATTCACCGAAATCCGCGGGACGCGGTCGATCGACCAAGACGGTCGATAAGGATCCTTCCACGAAGGAATCCGGCTCGAAAGACGACCGGAAATCCAGTTCACGCAGTGCCGACCAGCGGGACAGTGAATCCGGGTCGCGCTCGTCGTCCGGAAGTCGTGGCGACTCTGGCAGGGATCGTTCCCGGGGTTCGCGCAAAGAGGATCGCCGGGATGACCGTCGCGACAATTCTGATTCAAGCTCTTCATCCGATAACAAAGGAGAAGACCGGCGTAAAAACCGGGGAGATCAGAATGACCGGTCCGAACGAAGTGACCGGGGTGACCGGTCCGAACGAAGTGACAGGGGCGACCGGTCTGAACGTGGCGACCGATCCGAACGGGGCGACAGGAACCGAGGTCGTGGATCCCGGGACAACCGGAGAGGGCGTGACGATCGACGCAACAGGGATGATCGGGACAACCGTGGGTCGCGAGACAACCGCGATTCGCGAGACAACCGCGACAACCGAGATTCACGCGACAACCGAGATTCACGCGACA
>CAYLHF010000002.1:80136-91815 GCA_964383365.1 uncultured Rhodothermales bacterium
CGCGACAACCGCGACAACCGGGGGAACAGAGACGGACGTAGAAATCGCGACGGACGTAAAGATCGTAACGACCGGGGCGATCGTGGTGACAGAAATGAGCGCCGCGGTAACCGCCGGAACCGGGGTAGAAACAGGGAGTCTCGAGAGGAGAGACGGCAGCGGGTTTATGAGGACAAACCGGCGTACATGAAAGAATATGATCCGCGCGGCACGGATCTGGAGGGTATGATTCGGAAAATCGGAGTCCTAGAGGTTCTTCCCGACGGATACGGTTTTCTTCGGTCAGCCGAGTACAATTACCTCCCGAGCCCGGACGATATTTACGTATCTCCCTCCCAGATCAAGCGGTTCAGCCTGCGTATTGGCGACACCGTGGATGGGGAAGTCAGACCGCCGAAAGAAGGGGAACGTTTTTTTGCCCTTATACAGGTCAACTCGATCAACGGTCGAGATCCCGCCGATCTGGAGCAGCGTCCTGATTTCGAATACCTGACGCCGCTATATCCAGAGGAGCAGTTGAATCTGCAGACCCTGGGTGGCGAGTACAGCACAAGGGTACTGAATCTGTTTTCACCCCTCGGAAAGGGTCAGCGCGCGCTGATTGTCGCGCAACCGAAAACAGGTAAAACCATCCTGCTTCAGAAGATTGCTAACGCGGTAACGACCAATCATCCGGAGTGTCACCTCATCATCCTGCTCGTAGACGAGCGACCGGAGGAAGTGACCGACATGCGTCGCCACGTAGAAGCAGAAGTTATCGCGTCGACATTTGACCAGGAACCCGAAAAGCACGTGGAAGTCGCTACGATCGTGCTCAACAAGGCAAAGCGGCTGGTCGAGGCCGGACAGGATGTTGTCATTCTGCTGGATTCAATCACCCGTCTTGCACGTGCATCGAACGCAGTAACTCCGACTACCGGCAAGACACTCTCGGGAGGAATGGAGGCAGGGGCACTCCGCGGCCCCAAGCGCTTCTTCGGAGCGGCTCGAAATGTGGAAGAGGGTGGTTCGCTGACGATCGTCGGTACGGCCCTCATCGATACGGGTTCTCGAATGGATGAAGTCATCTTCGAGGAATTCAAAGGCACGGGTAACTCGGAGATCGTGCTCAACCGGGAGATGGCAGACCGTCGGATTTACCCGGCAATCAACATCGTAAAGTCTGGGACTCGGAGAGAAGAACTTCTGATTCCGGAGGCCAAACTTCAACGAATCTGGATCCTGAGAAAACTCCTCGCGGATATGGAGCCGGTTCAGGCCATGACGTTCCTCCTCGAAAAAATGCGGGGCACGCGGGCCAACGACGAATTCCTCGTCGTTATGAACTCTTAATCACGCACGCGGCGGCGTTTCGGATGCGACAGGCATCAAGTTGCCGCTCCGATCGGGCTCTGGGAGTCCCAACCGGACCAGAATGGCCATTCCGATGATGGCTATGCCTCCAACGATCGTGTTGGAGGCGTAACCGAACGTCGTGTAGGCGATTCCAGCGATCGCGCTTCCGAGTCCAATTCCGACCTGTCCGATGGCGATCGCCAGACTTAAAAGCGCTCCACGACGATTCTCTCCTACGAGTGATGTCATCAACGACTGCAGAGGACTGATTCGCATCGCCATCATCACCATTGCGAGACCGAACAGCAGATAGGCGATCCACATGGAAACGGTCACTATCGTCGTCGCAAACATAATCACGGAGAAACCGATGCAGGACCAGACGATTAGCGGCTTGCGTCCGATGGTATCCGATACCCGCCCGGCGAGCGGTCCGGACACCACGTTGGCAATGCCACCGACCAGGAACAGCGAGGCGATCTCCGGGCCATGTACCCCGAGGTGCTCTTCCAGCCAGGTCGGCAGATAGATAACGTAGAGACCGATGCTGAAGAACATCAGGAAGTACGTCGCCGAGGCTGCAATCACGACCCGGCGCGAGAGGAGTTCGCGATAGTTTGCAATTGCCCGCGAGATCGTTAGCGGATGCGCATCGCGTTCCACATCCGGCTGAGGAACGAATACAAAAACCAATACGGTTGCCAGGATCATCGTCGCTCCGAACATCAGAAACGCGATCTTGAATCCGAAAGAATCGGCGAGCAAAATGCCGACCGGAATGCCGAATATCTGACCAAATGCAACCCCGCTCATGACCCAGCCGTTGGCCCAGCCCCGCTTCGTATACGGAAAATAGTCTCCGACATACGACACAGCCGCACCACTGAGCATGCCGCCCGCGGCGCCTGCGGCAGCCCGCATTACGAGGAGAGATTCGAAGCTGTCTGCTATTCCATGAAGCGAGAGGGCCACGGCCATGGATCCGCAGCCCGCGAGGAGAACATGGCGCCTTCCCAGTTTGTCAGAAATGGGTCCTGCGATGAGGGCAAAGATGCTCAGAAAGAGGGCATAGGATGTGATCAGCCACCCCCACATTGCCTCCGGAATCTGCAACGATTCGCCGATCTCCGGCAGGATCGGTGACATGATGATCACCTGGCTGCTGGACGAGAAAACCATCAGCCAGAGAGCAAACAGGATCAGATACGGTTCAGACTTGTGGCGGCCGGGATACGTACCCCGAGAAAGAGATGTCATAACGATGGCCTCAGACGCACGAGTACCGCCGTTGTTGCTGATTGCCGTTGGTCACGTCGGAATCTCTTATTCGGATTCCTCTGGAGTACCTTCGGTTCCTTCCGCTTTCGAACCGGCTTCAGGCTCGTCACTCGTTCCCGTGGCTTCAGTCATGAGGCTGGTCATCCGGGAAACGAAGTCTGCCGGTGAAGACAGGGAGCCGTCTACAAGTAATGCCCCTTCGAAGAGTTGCAATACGGCAGACTCCACGAGGGCATCCCGATCGGCATCTCCCCGAAGTCGGGCAAGATTCCGGATCAGGGCATGGTCAGTATTGATCTCCAGGACTTTCTTCGAACCGGAGAACGACTCGTCCATCATCCGCATCATCCGCTCCGTCTGAGCATCCATTCCCGTCTTGCTTACGACCAATGTCGCCGCAGAGTCGACGAGACGTTTCGACGCCACCACATCTTCGACGCGATCTCCCAATATAGATTTGAACCGTTCGATGATCTTCTTCTGCTGATGCTTCGTCAGCGAAACCTCTCCCTTTTTCTTTCGCTTCTTCTTCTTGGTCAGATCCAGATCGGCCTTCTCGATACTCTTCAATTCGAAGTCTTTATACTTCGGAATGCTCGTTATGGTGAAGACGTCGACGGGGTCGAGCATCAACAAGACTTCCAGGTTGTTGCTCGTGAAATACTCCAGATTAGGATTTTTCTCTACTGTCGTCCGGTCGTTTCCGAGCAGGTAATAAATTTCCTTCTGACCCGATTCCATTCGATCGACGTATTGCGAAATGGACGTCGTTTTTCCGGCATCCGTAGTTGTCGATTCGTACCGAAGGAGTTCGATGATATCGTCACGGTTCGCGAAATCAGATGCCAGACCGGTTTTGAAAAGAGGACCGAATTCTCTTACGAACGTATCGAATTTCTCCACGTCATCAAGCGACCACTCTTTCAGCATTCCCAGAACCTTCCCGGTCAGGATCTGCTGTATCTTCGCCATGACCGGACTGTTCTGGGTCACCTCCCGGGACACGTTCAGCGGTAGATCTTCCGTATCAACCACTCCTTTGATGAAGCGCAGGTAGTCCGGAAGGAGTTGTTTACAATCGTCCTGGATAAAGACGTTGCTGGAATACAGATGGAGCCCGTATGCGTAGTCTTCCCGATACAGTCCCTGCGGCGCCTTTCCGGGCAGGAAGAGCAGCGCATCGAAGTTGACCCGACCTTCAATATGCAGGTGCAGGTCTCCAAGAGGATCGGCGTAGTCGTTTGCAATGAATTTGTAAAACTCTCCCAACTCCTCCGCCTCGATTTCACTCTTGCTCTTGTGCCAGAGAGCCCGGACGGTGTTGACCTGTTCTCCATCCACGTAGATCGGGGCGTCCACAAAATTCGAATATTTTCGAATGACTTCTTTGAGCCGCCACGTCTCTGCGAAGTCGGTCGAGTCCTCATTTAGATGTAGCGTTATCGCGGTTCCGCGCTCTTCCCGATCTATTTCTTCGATGGAATAGGCGCCGCCACCATCTGACTCCCATCGGAACCCCTTCCCATCCGTATCGGGTCCGCGCGTTTCGAGAGTAATGCGCTCTGCTACCATGAATGCAGAGTAAAAACCAACGCCAAACTGTCCAATCATCTGAGCATCGAGGGTCTTGCCGGACTCTTTGAGTTCGCGCACGAAGGCTTCGGTACCCGAACTGGCAACCGTTCCCAGTCGTTCGACGAGGTCTTCCCGGGACATGCCTATCCCCGTATCGATGATCGTCAGCGTGTTTTCGTTCTTGTCAGCTTTGAGGTCAATTCTGCGTTCCGCTTCCGGCTGCAGTACATCCCGATCCGTCAGCATCCTGAACTGAATCTTATTCAGGGCATCGGATGCATTTGAAATCAATTCGCGGAGAAATATCTCCTTGTGTGTATAGAGCGAGTGGATGATCAGATGAAGGAGTTGCTTCATCTCGGCCCGATATTCAAACGTTTCGGGAGCAGGAGTGGTTTTAGTAGTCATGAATCTATTCGCAGTTCAAATCGGGCAAAAATGTGATTATTGGGCTGATAGTGCTTGCTCACACTAATTCGAGACGCTCTGTTTCAGTGTCTTGGGATCCGGGAATAGAGCGGTCATCCGACTGGAAAACAGCTTGTAAACCGTCCCGGTACTTCCGGAGGGCAGAGCCGCGATGTCGGATCCGTTGGGTCCGAGAACGAGTCCGGCTGAACTTCCATCCGAGAGACGGACGGAGAATGTATGGGTAGTCGACGTGAGGGCATCAGACCCTGAGAAGAATCCATCGCCGCGGAGGGGTGAAAAGGTCTTCAACCAGCGCGACACGGCCGCCGAATCAGCAATTGAATCCGTGTTCTTTTCCTTCAGCGTCCAGCCGGTTGCTCCCTTGGTCACCGTATAGCTGAACTCCGGCGTCATTACGCTCGCCTCCAGAACACTTCGCGGACTGAAACTCATGATTCGCTTGTCGCGCCACCGATCAAGCGTCGTCGGCAGCGATATTCGGGGCGTCGCTACATATACATTGGGATCCTCGTCGACTCGAATATAACCGGACGAAAAATCCGGTCCCTTGTCGCTGAGTGTCCAGACCGCATTCGACGAACTTCCGGCCAGGGTAAGTTGGGTGCCGGTGCTATCGACGCCATAATGGCCATATCTTTCCGGTCTCGACGACACGGTCGATTCGAGTGACGCGTCGGAAATATCCTTGATGAGCCCGGCCACGACAATGGAGTCTGCCGGAGCAGCAATCGGGGTGACCAGTCGCCATGACCCACTCTCTTTCTGCAGAGAAACTGAAAGCCCGGGTTGCTCGACGGTAATCCGGTCGATAGCACTGGTATCGACTGACAACTCAGGTACATTGACGGTGGAGGGTGCAGACTCGAAAGCACCCGTGAAGTAGGCGATTACCAGCAGAAGTGCAAGTACAGCGGCAAGGCGCAGAATTTGCTTTTGTTGCATGGGTTCAGAGCGGATGGGGATGAATGATCTATCGGGCCAGAATGATCTGTCGGGTCTTGCGACGGCGCCACCGTAGAAAACCGAAAAGGAATACCAGAAGGACGGGTCCGAGCATATTGCCGTACTTGACAATCGGCCGAAAACTCTCTGAAACGGCCTCCAGCGGACGGGCTTCGATTTTCTTCGAGCGAATACTCAGGAGGGCATCGTCCTGGACAAGCCAGTCGACCAGATTGAGACCAAACTCACTGTTTCCGGGCACGTTGCCGATGACCGATTCATTCAACATGTCGCCGTCTCCCACCAGAACCAGACGGGTCTCCTGACTGATAAGACCTGACGTGTAGGCACTCGGAAAGGTGCCAGAAAATGAAGATGCCAGAATAAAGGGACCCTCGCTATATGACGCTTGCTCGAAAACTGGTTGAATGAAGAAGAACCCTTTCTGCGTACTGCTCTGCGGCGAAGAATACACAAGCGATTCCCGTGTAACTCCGGCCGGAACAGCGAGAGACGTATCCACGGAACTGGCAAAATAGAATACCACGTCGCGCAGTCGACTCACCATCGTATTATCCTGATTGAACGAGTTGGCAATCGGGAAGAACGGATACGGGATCTGCTGCTGAACATTGAAAAAGCCCTGCCTTCGCTGAACCGTTACGACCGAACTCTTCTGATCCATCACCAGATTATCTTCCAGTCCCATTCCATACGTCTTCAGGAGCGTCTCCAGTCCCGTAGACAGGAGAGACGCCTGCCCGGCCTGAAGATCTGCACTCACCCGATTGAGCAGGAATCCAACTCGACCACCGGTCATGATGTAGCTATCCAGGGCCCGAAGATCGGCATCAGGTAGTGAGTCGGTGGGGGCGTTCACGACCAGGGCTGCCGGGGGATTCTCAAACGCGCCATCCTTGACCGTGACTTCGGAAACCGTATAGTTGCGCGAGAGCAATTGTTGGAGGTTGGCGTGGCCTTTGGCAAGATCCGGCTCTCCATGTCCTACCAGGAATCCGACGGTCGGCGTGTCGCTTCTTGTGAGTCTCCTCATCGCACTGGTCAGATCGTACTCGAGTGTCGAGAGATCCTGCAGAACCGGAATGGCTTCTTTTTCTCCTCCATACTGGATGGAAACACCCATATACGCGTTTTTTAACTGCACATTATCGGATTCGACCACCTGAATCTGCACCGGTGGAACCTGACTCCGTTGCGCCTCCTGTTGCATGTCTGCATCATCTTTAGGATCAACAAACCGATACTGGAAGTTGCTCCCGCCATATGCCCGGTAGTCGTCAAGCTTGTCTTTAAGAAAACGCCGGTTGCTGCTATACGGTGCCGGGAGTTCGTTCGAAAAATAAGCCGTCACCGTTACCGGGTCTTCGAGTCCTTCGATAACATCGATCGATGCGCCGGACAAGGAATAGACACCATCATCCGTAAGATCCAGACGTCCGAAAAGATTCAGGCCGACAAGATTCAGAGCGATGAGTATCAGTCCGATGATTACGATTGCGGATCGAGATGTCCAATCACGCTTCATGGGTCATTTGGTCAAGATGAAAGAAAATGGTTGAGATTGAAATCACTCCGGCCGGCGCGACAACGTGTACGAGGTGAGGACACACGCGAAAACAGTCAGACTGACGTAGTAGAGAATATCGCGCGTATCGATAACGCCACGAAGTAGATTCCGATAGTGGAAATCGGTACCGAGATATTGAAGCACTCCGGCCATCCATCCGGGCACAAACGCGGTTACTTTATCGACGAGATACAGCGTGAAAATGATACCAAACCCGAGGATGAATGCCACCACCTGATTCTTGGTGATACTTGATGCGAAGATACCCACCGCACCGGTCGCCGTCCCCAGTAGCAGCAGACCCAGATACCCGCCAAAAGTGGCTCCGAAATCCATGTCACCGAGACTCGCTACAGACATCACGTAAACAAGCGTGAGCCCGATCGCCGAGCTCAGAAACAGCACCACAGCCAATAGTTTTCCGGCTATGACCTGCCAATCCTTCACCGGCATGGTAAGCAGCAGTTCCAGCGTGCCCGAGCGGCGTTCCTCTGAAAAGGAAGGCATGGAAATCGCCGGTATGAAGAACAGAAAAATGAAGGGCACGATATCGAACATCGACCGGAGTGAGGCCTTGTTCTCGAGAAAGAGTGTAGATCCAAAAAACCAGCCGGTAAAAAGCAGGAAAACACTCAGTATCACATACGCAGAGGGTCCGTCAAAGTAGGACCGTAATTCACGTTTTGTGAGCGTCCATGTCTCTCGCATGGGTTTGATTCCTCCGATATGATTCGTAGTCGAAAAAAGTTGTGGGTTTCAGTGTCCGCCGACGGCTCTCAATTGGACGTCAGCTGCCGGAAGACATCCTCCAGGTTGGCCTGTTCGCGAACAAGCTCTGTCATGGTCCACCCACTCTCTACGGCAAGGTCGAACAGAGCAGGTCGGAGGTCGTCCTTCCGGTCCGTCTCGATTGTGAGAAGGGTTTCTTCGTTATCGTGTTGGTTCTGATCGACGATCGTGATCCCATTCATTCCCGACAACGCCGATCGGACCGGTTCCGGTTCGGCCAGAACACCGTACCGAATACGCTGACCTCCGGTAAAACCAGCCTGTAATTCATCCGGGGTTCCGTCGGCGACGAGTTTGCCGCGGTGGATGATGAGTACCCGATCGCAGGACATCTGTACTTCGGACAGGATATGGGTAGAAAGTAAGACGGTACGTTTCTCACCGATTCGACGAATCAGTTCGCGAATCTCAACAATTTGATTGGGATCCAATCCGGTGGTAGGTTCATCCAGAATCAGAATGGGGGGATTATGAATCATCGCCTGAGCGAGCCCGACACGTTGCCTGAATCCTTTGGAAAGTGCATCTATTCGCTTTCCGAGTACGGTTTCGAGGCCGCACACATCGGCCATCTCGGCTATCCGCGAACCTTGATCAGTCAGATCAATATTCCTCATGGAGGCGACGAATTGCAGATAATCGTACGTGGTCATCTCCTGGTAAAGGGGCGTATTCTCGGGCAGATAACCGATTTTCCCTCGAACAGCCAGCGAGTCCGCCGTCACGTCGTCGCCGTCTACCAAAACCGTACCGGAGGTAGGCGGCAGGTAACAGGTGATGGTTTTCATGGTGGTTGTTTTCCCGGCCCCGTTGGGTCCGAGAAAACCGAGCACTTCACCGGCCGGGACATTAAATGATATGTCGTCCACAGCCCGTTCGGTCCCGTACTGCTTTGTCAGGTGCTGAATTTCAATCATCGCGATCGAATCGTCAAAAGTTGTTTGGACAAAGGAAAAATGGTCCGGAAAGTCACTCTTTTGGTTTAGGGCGATCTTTGTTCCGACTTATAGCATTTTTCGTGCTTTCTCCAAACGAATCGATCCCGAATTTATTGCCTCCTCACTCCGGGAACGTACCCGGATTCCTGTGTCGAACGGCCAGGATTGAGACTACGTACTGACCGATGACTGACGCACGTTGAACCGCAAAAAAAAAGCGGGATCTGCCTACTGCAGATCCCGCCAATTCGATCGACATTTCGTCGGCCATAAAGCCGCCTCAGACGCTATATAGCCTGCCTGACCTGTCTGGTCGAAGGCACCGAACTCCGGTCACCATGACGGACACCGGGTCTTGCCGGCTCCATCGAGTCCAGGAGACGCAAACTGGGTCCTTCCTGACGCTCATCGCCAGCGGCTGAAAGCGCCGTGCACGCCAGGTGTAGCCACTCCCGAAGGTGCTGATTCCGAATTAACTCGAGCGAAACACTCTTTCTTTCCTCCGCCGAGAGATCTCCGGAGATATAACCGGCCAGTACATATTCGTCGACTTGCATCTTCGTCTCCTCATAATTTTATGGGGTGCTTCCTCTTCTGAACTTGAAGAGGATGCACAGACGGTATCGACACAATGGGACGAGACTTAAGGGGCAGTCAATTAATTATCTGGCACTGAGCGCTTCGGCGCCCTGTTCGAACACGATATCGACGGGTATTCCTGCGGCAGACAGGCGATCCAGGTCAGACTCGAGCAGCGCGCCAACTCTGGAGTACTCTGCCACAAAATCACGCACGCCCTCATAATCGCCATGACCCTGGTAGGTCAGAATTTTCTCTGACAACGCATTCATCGCGGTCGTCATTTTTTCGAAGTCAGCATGATACGTTCCGGTATCCGAGTCTCGGGTAATGGCACCCATCTCGGTAAAGAAGTTGAAGCGGATCATGTTTGCTCTGCCATGAGCACTGGACGCTCCGAACCGCACGCTGCGGAAAATGCTCGCCATGAACGTCACGAAATTATCCTTTACGTCGACATCCAACTCTCCCTCCTCCTGAAGCTTCGTCACCATATAGAGTCCGAGAATATCTGCCTTCCCCTCTTCGAGCGCTGAGGCATGCTCTTTCAGGGCATTTCGGACGGTTGAACTTCCATCGAGGGTATTCTTGATCCCGAGTCCATGTGCCACTTCATGAAACATGGTGTTGGCAAAAAAGGCATCGAACGTAACATGACTCCGCTGCTCGGAATCGATGAGCAGATTGGCGATCGGAACAAGGATTTTATCAAACTTTGCCCGCATCGAATTCTTCAACTGCAGTCTTCGGGTCCCACGGGAGAGCTGCACTTCCTCATCGTTGGGCAGATTGATAGCGATCGTCTTCGACCCGGCATTCGAATCACCCGCGTAATAGATTACATCGTACGCGTTTAGATCGGAATCGGTACCGGGTGTCTCCTGCTTGTAACGCTCCGGAACCGGAAGTCCGCGCTGGAGCATCGGGAGTAAGGAAGCATACCGAGAGAGTCGGTCGCTCCATTCCATATCTTTCACGAGAACGTAGGCTTCCGCTCCGGCCTTATATCCGAACAACTGGTCCTCATACGTCTCGATCGGACCGACCACTATATCTAACCTGTTGTCTTTCATATCCATCCAGGCAAGGTCGCTTTCCTGGTATTCTCCCGTCACGAGGGCCTGCGAGCGTAAGTCGAGGTAGTTCTTCAGTCCAGGATCCTCGGCCAGTTTTGCGGCGGCCTGCAATGACGCAGATGCGCGCTTCATCTGATCCTCGAACGCCACGTGGTACGGAACTGATTTCAGCTTTTCATCTGCATCCCGCACGACAACGGTATAAAGAGAAGACAGCGTTGGATCGTGTTTAACTGCCGTTTCGAACTCTTCTTTGGACATATCCCTCGGGTACAGATTGGCTCCGGCCGGCTTGGCGGCTACGCCGTCAATGAACGGGGCGTTGTTGGCGAGTCGATCCCAGGGTCCGTAATTAATTCGCGCGAATGTTCGGAGGCCGTCCTCTTCGATATCATTCAATAACGCGTCCCTGTCTCCGTACGCCTGCATCCAGAATATCTCATCCATTGCCTTCGCGGCTTCTATCAGATGCGGAATCATTCTGCATTCCGACTCGGAGAGCACATCGAGGTTTGTAGTCAACCGGAATGACGTGTATTTGGCAAGCATGCGCTGCGTTTCGTTTTCGTCTGCAGAAAGATTCAGGGAAGTGTCTGTAGGGTTGGCTGATTCTGCAAGGAATGCCGCACACGAGAAGTCGCCAGAATCGGACGTTGATTTACATCCACTCCAGGCCAGTATCCCGGCCAGACTCAAAATAATCGCTCTATATTTCATCGCACCATTGATTAGCGAAACAGTCGGAGATCAAAAAAACCTCATTCTTCCGTGTCGAATGTCCTGGGTAATGCGTTGTCGGACAGGATAACGAAGTCGCCAAGGCCGGTGTGTTCTACGGAATCGAACGCCTCGATGTCGTCTACAGGCTCCACCAGAACGATTAACATGCCCGTTCCGGGGCGATATCGTTCAAGGTGCTCAGGAATGCCTGTTCCGGTCTGAACGTGGAACCCGCCCACTACGTGGACAACCAGCGAAGAGGGATGGCGTGTCAGGTAATCTGCGACGGAATACGCCATCGTTGCATCCCAGAGAGACTGCGAATCGAGCATGTGCCCCATGCCATGCGACATGGCACTCATGGCGGACGGAGTCCCGGTCGAATCGGAGTGCATCTCGTGCTTCTCGGCCTGCTCATGCATCTCGT
>CAYLHF010000002.1:91915-140763 GCA_964383365.1 uncultured Rhodothermales bacterium
CTTCTCGGCCTGCTCGTGCATCTCGTGCTTCTCGGCCTGCTCATGCATCTCGGCCCCTTTACCGTCAGCATCCACCGAGTCCGCCTCAGAAGCAGCGGCCATCATTTCTGCCATGGATTCTTCCATGATCTTGTTCCACTGCTCGGTATACGCATCCGATGCCTTCCCATACGGTAGAGGTGCCAGATATGACCGTGCCCGATCCGACAGGTTCTGGAGCGACGCTCTTCCCAGTCTCGAAACCCTGTTTGCATACCGTCTCGGCGCGTTGGCCGCGACTACATGAACGTGGTGCTGTTTAGCAAATTCTACGAGGGGCCGGTAATCGGTCTCGTAATTTTGCCACGGCTGACTCGCGGCTCTGAATTGTTTTTCAGTGATCAGGTCACCCAGGTATTCGTCGACTATGTATTGATTATCCTTCGTGAACATCTCCATCGAAAGCGCCAGCGTCTTTCCATCTTCATGCATCTGAAGATGATGTGCCATGTGAAGAATTCTAAGTTGAAGACTGTGTACGACCGGATCATTGTGAGATTCGCCGACAAATACGACGTCGACGGATTTCATCGCCTCAGAAATGTCTTCCAGCGTGGCCGGCGTCCCATCTGAGCGATAGACACGATAGTCGTTTTCGGTAACCTTGACGGTGTCGACGCGCGCGCCGAACATGACGATAGAGAGTATCAGTAGGAATGCAGGCATGTGTTACTCGGGTTAAGCGGCGAAACTGCGTTGATTGTAGGGCTACTCAGCGGCGACGGCCGCGGCGGGAATCACCCCGCCGGTCGCCTCCGGGCTTCTCTGCACGGTCTGAACCGAAATCCTGTGCTTCCGGTGCGGACTGCTTTCCGTGCTGCATCGTGTGATAAATGTCATCGAGAAGCATGGCAAGGAGCGTTGGCTCCTCCTCGGCGATCTCTCGTGCGAGAGGTAAGAACCGACTCAGTCTTTCCTTTTCGAGGTTAGAAAGCTCTCTCAGCCTCGATTCAAGTGCAACGGTCAGGCGCTCGGAAACCCTGCGTGTGACGTCTTCTTCTTCTGGGACTTCGCTATTGATCATTGTTATTCCATATTTCTGGCCGATCGCCAGCAGGTTTCGCTGATCATCGATCGTAGTTAATACCAGGGCCGTTCCGGTCTTACCCGCCCGCGCCGTTCTTCCGGACCTGTGGACATAATACTCTGGATCTTGTGGCACATCGTACATGAATACGTGACTCAAGTCCGTTATGTCTATGCCGCGTGCGGCCACATCTGTGGCAACCAGAAATTTTAGTTGCCCGGATCGGATGCGACCCATCACCTTTTCCCGTGCCTTCTGAGACAGATCACCCGACAAGCCTGCAGCATCGTATCCAAAATTGGACAGAAACTGGGAGAGGTATTCGACCTCTCGCTTGGTATTGGTAAATATGATCGCGCTATCGGGATTCTCAAGTTCTATGAGTCTTCCGAGCACACGATCTTTCTGCATCGCATCAACCTTGTAATACCGGTGCTCAATCTCGTCTACGCTGACCTGACCGACACTCAGCGACAGAAATCCCGGGTCGTCGAGAAACTCGTTTGCGAGATTGCGAACCCGTCTGGGCATTGTCGCACTGAACATGCAGGACTGTCGTTTCCCTGAAAAGTAGCGCTGAAGCTTTCGCATGTCCGGATAGAATCCCATCGAGAGCATCTCGTCGGCTTCGTCGAGGATCAGCATCCGGATGTGATCGAGCCGGAGATTGCCCTGTTGAAGATGGTCGAGAATTCTACCTGGGGTTCCAATGACGATCTGAACGCCCTCATTCAGCGCCTTGAGCTGTGGCCCGTAGCGTACACCACCATAGATGACTGCCGCATCGATATCCGACTCTCCCCTGATTCTCCCAAACTCGTCAAAGATCTGCTTTGCCAGTTCCCGTGTCGGTGTCAGAACCAAAGCCTGAGTGACATGATCAGATTCGTCGATCAGTCGGAAGAGCGGTAGTAAAAATGCGCCAGTCTTTCCGGACCCCGTTCGAGATTGGACAATCATATCCCTCCCGTCAAGCAGGTATGGAATCGATTTCTGCTGGACGGGCATCAAGTCTATCCACCCAGCAGCCGCGACTGAATCCCTGAGCTCCGCCGGCAGTGCGTCGATTGTGACGTCTGGTAGAGCCGGGTCCGGTTCCGTAAAGGACTGTTGGATTCTCTCGTCCGAGCGCTCTTTCTGCGCCCGTGAGGTCAGGTCAACGACCTGTGTGTATCTGTTTTTGGGTGATTCTGCGGACATCGGGTTTGCAATGAGGAGCAGCAATAAGCCCGCTAATGTACCTCATGAACGCGGGTTAAACGTACTCCTTTGGGACAGATGAGCGAACTATTCATGAGAATGACTACATGGCAAGACCACCGTCCACGTGAAGTACGTGCCCCGTAATGTATGCAGCATGATCGGACGAGAGGAATAGAACAGCTTGCGCGACTTCATCGGGAGAGGCGGGGCGTCCCAGTGGAATCGCTCCCAGCATGGCATCTCGGGCGGAGTCCGAAACCGCTGCGGTCATGTCGGTTTCAACGAATCCCGGAGCGACCACATTCACCGTGACCCCGCGGCTCCCAAGCTCCTTGGCAAGACTCTTGGAAAATCCGATGATACCAGCCTTGGACGCGGCATAGTTGGTTTGTCCTGGATTACCCGTCACGCCCACGACCGATGACAGATTGATGATTCGTCCCGCGCGTTGCTTCATCATGGGACGATAGGCCGCCTTGCAGAAATTAAAAACGCTTCGAAGATTGGTATTGATCACCGACTCCCAATCATCGGGAGACATGCGGAGCATGAGCCCGTCGCGGGTAATGCCGGCGTTGTTAACGAGCACGTCTATTCCTCCCCAGTCAGTGAGCACGCGCTTGACAGCGGTCTCGGCAGCCTCAAAATCGGCTGCATCGCCTTTGATGAAAAGCACCTTCGAGCCAGTTTTTTCCAGATCGGAAGCCAGCGTCTCTGCCTCGGTATCTGACGATCGGTAGGTGAAGGCCACATCTGCTCCTGACATACAATATGCCTCTACTATCGAGCGGCCGATCCCCCGACTTCCCCCGGTGACCAGAACGCGCTTTCCTTCAAACTCCAGGCTCATGATGCTAGCCTCCTAGCTCAGGTTGTTAATACATTCTTCGATCTGATCCGCGGTGCCCGAGGCAGAGGCCAGGTAATCCCTTCCCAGCGTTCGCCGAACGAGGCCGGACAACACCCGACCCGGCCCGACTTCGACAAATTTTCTGGCACCCATATCCCCCATCGTCATGAGTGATTGTGCCCACTTCACCGGTGCCGTTAGCTGCCGAAGGAGCATCTCCCGAATTTCTTCGGTCGATGAGGCTGGCCGAGCGGTCACGTTGAGAACGACAGGACAGGAAGGTTTCGAAATTTCGATTCCCGCCAGACAGTCCTCAAGCCCTTGTCTTGCATACAACATCAGGGGCGAGTGAAACGCACCGCTCACGGGTAGGACCAGCGCCCTGCGGGCACCTTCTGCGGTGGCCCTTTCGCACACGCTGGCGATAGCCTTCGTCTCTCCTGACACGACGACCTGTCCAGGCGAATTATAATTGGCTGCCTGGACGACGACTCCCGCTGCTCGAATCTCAGCGCAGATATCTTCCACGATCCGATCATCAAGACCAATAATCGCTGCCATTCCTCCTGGTTGTTTCGTCCCTGCTTCAGCCATTAAAGAACCGCGGAGCCGGACCAACTTCAGTCCGTCAGAGAAGCTCAAGGCACCGGCGGCCGTCAGGGCCGAGTATTCACCCAGGCTGTGGCCGGCCATCATCTGCGGCGTTAGTCCGGACGCTGAGATCACGGCCATGGCCGCCATCGAATGAACGAACAGCGCGGGTTGAGTAATATCCGTCTTCCTGAGGCGGTTCGCTGCCTCCGTCGGATCATCTTCCCGTCCGAACATGACGTCCGAGAGCTTAAAACCAAGTTGCTCGTCTGCTGCATCGAACACGTCCCGAGCCGTACGATGCCCGGTGTACAGGTCCTGACCCATACCTACCAGCTGGGACCCCTGGCCAGGGAATAGAAAAGCGACGTCTGACATATTATACGGCAAAGATGTTAATCAGGACTTGCGAGTAGTCGGGCTATCAAAGGCCCACTTCACGTAGGCGGATCCCCACGTAAATCCTCCGCCGAATGCCGCGAGAATCAGATTGTCTCCGCGCGAGAGCTCGTTCTCCCAGTCGGACAGACAGAGCGGGAGGGTTGCGGCGGTCGTGTTTCCATAACGCTCGATGTTGAGCATTACTTTATCCATCCCGATTCCCATTCGCCTGGCGGTCGCGTCGATGATGCGAAGATTGGCCTGGTGCGGAACGAGATAACGGATGTCGTCAGCGGTCAGTCCATTTCGATCCATGATTTCGCCCGCAACGTCTGCCATTCCTTTGACGGCATACCGAAAGACATGCTTCCCGTCCTGGAACAGGTAATGCATATTTTTGTCGACGGTCTCATGGGTTGGCGGATTGAGACTCCCTCCTCCGGCCATGCACAGCATTTGCCACTGGGTTCCATCCATATGTTCTACGGAGTCCAGGAGTCCATAACCATCCTCGTCGGCCTCCAACAAGACGGCACCTGCGCCGTCACCGAAGATGATGCAAGTCGAGCGATCCGTATAATCGACGATGGAACTCATCTTGTCCGCACCAATGATGAGAACCTTTTTGTTGTGTCCGGTCTCGATGAGTCGGGCTCCTGAAGCGAGGGCGAACAAAAAACCAGAGCATGCCGCAGAAACGTCATAACCCCATGCGTTTACCGCTCCAATCCCTGCCTGAACAAGACAGGCCGTCGACGGGAAAAACATATCCGGAGTGACGGTGGCAACAAGAATAGCGTCGATGTCTTCAGGATCCAGATCCTTCTTCCTCAAAATCTCCCTGGCCGCTTCAATCGCCATAAATGACGTCGCCTTTTGCGGATCTTTCAAGATGCGACGTTCTCGTATTCCTGTTCTGGATACAATCCACTCGTCATTGGTGTCGACCATTTTCTCGAGGTCGGCATTGGTAATTTTGTCTTCGGGTAAATAGTGCCCGACTGCCGTGATGGCGGCGTGTCTCATGGGATTAGGGTTGTGTTCGATCGCTTGGGGGATCCGCTTTTGTTACCGCTCGTCTGCGACGGCCCGAACGATGGAGCCTGCCACATCCTGGGTAACCATTTCCGCAGCGTTCGTGATCATATTCTCTACCGCCCGGGCATTGGACCCGCCGTGACCTATTATCACTGTTCCGTTTACTCCGAGGAGCGGGGCACCACCATACATCTGGTAGTCAAAACGATCACGAACTCCTTTCAGCGCGCGTGATACCGTCTGTTGTTCATCCTTCGTCATGGAGAGACGATCCATTTCAGCTCCGATCATTGAAGGCAATACGGTGGCAACACTTTCTCCAAATTTCAGAAGGATGTTACCGGTAAAGCCGTCAGTAACGACGACATCTGCCGCATGGCCGAGCAGATCACGACCCTCCATATTTCCGCCGAAGTTGATATGCGGGGCCTGGGCCAGCAGATCGAATGTGGTTTTAGCCTGTTCGTTTCCTTTCCCGGGCTCTTCTCCGATATTCATCAGAGCCACAATCGGGTTTGGCCTGTGCATTACCCGTTCGACGTAGACTGAACCCATCTGGGCGAACTGAACGAGATATTCGGGCTTGCAATCTACGTTGGCACCGGCATCGATTAAAATGCAGTGTCCTTTCAGCGTCGGAAAAAAACCGATCAGAGACGGGCGTCGGACACGCTCCAGCCGGCCCAGAATGAAGAGGGACGCAGCCATGACCGCACCCGTATTTCCCGCCGACACAAAGGCTTGAGCCTGTTTATTCCGGCAGGCACCCAGACCGAGATGTATGGAGGATTGAGTCTTTGTTTTTAGCGCAACAGCAGCCGAATCGTGCATCGAGATGACATCGGGAGCATCGATAAGTTTTAATCTATCCGGATGACTCGGCGAATATCGCTCTACTCTCGACTCGGTTTCAGACAGCGGACCCGACAGCAAGATTTCAATTTCCGGGTTTTTCTCGAGTGCACTCATCACTCCGTCGACCACCACCTCGGGTGCATGGTCTCCCCCCATTGCGTCTACGGCAACTCGGATGGACATATGCTATTCTACCGGATGAACAAAATGTCGGGCGCCAATCCTGAGGATCTGCGCAACTCGTAATTACTCAGCGGACGAAGATACGATACTGAATGGACTCGTATTCAGAATTGCACGTGTGAAGACAGGACCGAGGTGATCTCGATGATGTCTAGCCGACGTCGGTTCGCTCAACGATTTTTCTGCCGCGGTAATGTCCACAATTGGGACAGGCCCGATGAAGCAGCTTTGTATCGCCACAATTCGGGCACTCCATCGTAGTTGGCGCACTGAGGCGGCCATAATAATTGGCGCGGCGAGAGCGCGTACGAGCTTTTGAATTCTTCCGTTTTGGATTTGCCATGGTATGACCGTTCTACGGAACAGGCTTCTATTGGTTGTCAGTTAATCCGTCGCCGTCCTGACTCGAGAGGGCCCTGAGGGCTTCCCATCTCGGATCCAACTCTGATTCCTTGGGCGTCCCGAATTCAGTCGGAACGTCCACGTCAACAGCACCAGGTGCTATTTTTCGAATCGGAATCGAGAGCAGTAACGTGTCTCTGACAATATCCGTTATTTCAATTTCTTCGTCCGTGGCCAACAAGGGACGGACTTCCTGCGAACTTTCGCCTTCTTCCCCGGATGCCCGGTTCGATGGCACGAACAGCACGGTGAATTTTCCACTCACCGGTTGCTCATAATCAACAACTGTGCGATCGCACGTCAAGGACGCGACTGCAAAACATGCCAGACTGACAACGGCCTCATGGGTGTCAAAATCAATTCGGGCCTGAACCCGAATATCACTGAACACGTCCGGATCCAGATCTACGTCTTCGGCAGACGGAGTCAACTCCAGTTCTGTCAGCCCGACGGCCAGATTTTGGATGTCAATCTGCAACATGGAATCAGTCACACTTGTCGCACAACCACAGAACCGCAATTATACGAATTATCTGGGTGCTGAAGCAAGTAAACACCCGGTACAGATTTGCCGAAATACGTGTGAAGGAAAACTCTTTCTATAGATGTCTCCAGGGGGAATCATGCAACGCGACAATAACACAGAAAATGAGAATCGAATGCTTGAACTTGAATCGTGAAATAGTTACCATCGAACGAGAGTCTCCGGAGTCCGAGCAAATTAGTTTCGCATACGGATTTTGTGGGATTCTGCAATAAAGTATTCTCGTCTCATCGGCCCTCCCACTCTCGGATTTGTTAACACGTCTGAGTGGGGCCGATCCGAGGGCACCAGTAAGCTATCCCTTGTGAATAACTTGTTGGTTTCGGGGCAAATCTTCCGCAAGATGGTACGAAGAGCCTGCTGATGGTGATCCGTACTCATGCTGGGTGTGTTGGTGACTGGCAATATGTGTTGTGTAAATTCTTTGTTTCCAACATTTTACATTCAGCTTGCTTCTGTTGATAAATTGTTCGAATGGTGCTGCGAATCGTTGAGCATGTTTTGACGACCTCGCCAAGACCCGAGAGCAGTTGTGAGGAAATCGTTCATAAGTATGCAATTTGATCGAGCGATACGCCTCGATTTAACCGTATTCCGGGTTCGATTGTTGCTGGAAGTTGATTGAAGAGGAGATGTCTCGAAGTAACGTGTGAGCGTCCAGAATTCGGACGCAAAGGCAGTAGTTGAATTAGATGAACAGAAGTCCGCAACAAGTTTGGGAAGAGTGCCTCGAAATCATTCGCGATAACATAAGCAGGCAGAGTTTCAAGACGTGGTTTTCCCCGCTCAGAGCGGTAAGTCTGGAAGATGAAAATGGACTGCTGAAACTTACACTTCAGCTTCCGAGTCGATTCTACTTCGAATGGCTTGAAGAGCATTATTTTACTCTACTGCGAAAGACCATTACCAAGGTGCTCGGGCCTTCGGGGCGACTGTTTTACGACATCGTCATCGAACAAAACAACTCTGAAACCGGCTTCGACGGAACGTCCGTCCAATTGCCCGCGAGACAGCCCGCCAATGAACCCCGCGCTCAGGTACCTCTGGCACCGGGATACCGGCCACAGATGGACGGCGGGGCGTCCGGTTCTCAGCAACCGCACCTGGCTCATCCGTTCGACCTTGATGCACAGTCCGGTCAGACGCAAGTTGCCGTCAATAATCCGTTTGTCATCCCCGGGATCCGAAAGGCTCAGGTGGACAGCCGTCTCAATCCCGGGTATACGTTTGATCGATTTATCGAGGGAGACTGTAATCGACTCGCCCGGAGCGCCTCTCTGGCGATCGCTCAACAGCCGGGTGGAACCAGTTTCAATCCGTTTCTCCTCTACGGCGGTGTCGGGCTCGGAAAGACGCACCTGATTCAGGCAATCGGAAACTACATCCAGGCGAATCGCCCGAACGACGCAGTTCTGTATGTATCGAGCGAACGGTTCACAACCGAGTTTGTCCAGGCTATTCAGCACAATCGCGTAAGTGACTTTTCGATTTTCTACCGCCAGATTGACCTGCTCATCATTGACGATGTCCAGTTTTTCAGTGGAAAGGAGAAAACGCAGGAAGAATTTTTTCACATCTTCAATGCCCTCCATCAGAGTGGAAAACAGATCGTCCTCTCAGCCGACCGTCCTCCGCGGGACATCAAGGGAATCGAGGAGCGTCTGTTGTCTAGATTCCAATGGGGATTGTCCGCAGATCTTCAGTCTCCGGATCTTGAGACCAGAATAGCCATACTTCGTCGAAAAGCAGTCGAAGACGGAATCGAGATGCAGGATGACATTTTCGAATTCGTGGCCCATAACATTAAATCGAATATTCGGGAACTGGAGGGCGCACTCATTCGACTCCTTGCGTACGGCACCCTTCACAAGCGTGAAGTCGATCTCCCGATGGCCAAAGAAGTGCTCCGCGACCTCATCAAAGACACCCGGGTCTCCCTTTCCATAGAAGAGATTCAGCGACTGGTCTGTGAGTATTTCTCCATACCGGAAGACCTGGTACGGGCAAAGACCCGCAAAAGAGAAGTGGTCCAGGCCAGGCAGGTTGCCATGTATTTTTCGAAGGCGCTCACCCAGCATTCGCTCAAAACGATCGGCCTCCATTTTGGTGGCCGTGACCACTCGACCGTGATTCATGCGAACCAGAGTGTCGAAAATCAGCTGGACACCGATCCAAAATTCCGCGATCTCATCGAAGAGATCCGGAGAAAGATCGATTTAAGAAGCCGATAATTCGGTTCCGTTTACCAGAGCGGTATAGATTTGCTATGGTGCAACGATTAACTTTGCACCATCACCTCAAACTGCGTATTGCCTAATGAAATTCGCCGCATCGAGTGCCGAACTGCTGAAAGCGCTACAGACCGTAAGCGGAGCCGTTCCGTCCAAGAGTACGCTCCCGATTCTTGAGTGTATTCTTTTCGAGACCGATACCGGGCGTTTGCAACTGAGCGCCACAGACTTGGAGATATCCATCGTCCAGCGTCTCTCGATGCCGGTGGAATCGGAGGGACCGTCTAGAATAGCCGTCCCTGCGAAGCGTCTCATCGATACGCTTCGCGCACTTCCGGATCTTCCTGTTCAATTTGAAGGGGATGGAGACTTTAATGTGTCACTTCGAACAGATCAGGGACACTACAAGATGGTCGGTTACGACGGAGCCGACTATCCGGCGCTACCGGAGCTTTCAGACAGTACGCGCATCGAAACGACCGGATCTCTTTTAAAACGCGCCATTCAGAAAACCGGGTTCGCTGTCAGCCGCGATGCGCTCCGCCCCTCGATGATGGGTATCTATTTTCAGGTGGGGAGTGATGGAATGAAAGCCGTCGCTACGGACGGACATCGACTCGTCAAGCTGTCCATGGACGAGCTGGCTTCGAGCGAAGAAACTGATTTTATCGTTCCCGAGAAGGCGATGGCACTGGCCGCACGTGTAGCCCAGGACGGAAAATGCGATCTAATTGTGGACAGTGGCTATGCCGGCTTCGAATTCGAAGATTCCCGAGTGTTGGCCCGACTCATCGACGAGCCATACCCAAATTATCAGGCCGTCATCCCGGTAGAAAACGATAAGCGCCTGACGGTTAGCAGGAGCGATTTGCTCCAGGCTGTAAAGCGTGTGGCGCTCTATTCGTCTACGATGACCAATCAGATTCGATTGTCCATGGATTCAGATCACGTACAGATTTCCGCTGAGGATCTCGAACGGGCCAGTTCTGCGCAAGAGAATGTTTCGTGCGCATATGAAGGGAACGAACTGGTTATCGGATTCAACGGTGTGTATCTGACCGAGGTGCTCAATAATATCGATGGTGACGACGTTCTCTTCGAGTTTTCATCCCCGAATAGAGCGGGAGTCGTCACTCCGGTAGAACAGCGTGATGGCGAGAACATGATGATGCTGATCATGCCTGTCATGCTCAATACCTACGCCTGATTCACTGCTCGTTAGCGGCCATATTCATTCTCAAAAACGTTCAAGAACGTAGAGGCCCGGGCCCGATCAGCGTTTCGACCCGCTAATGCACGTTCCAATTCCGCCCGACAGTAGTCCACCTGTCCGAGGTGAAAGTATATTTTTGCGAGCAGCAGATGGGCACTGGCCGGAACCGTCTCGATTTCGCGCTGCATGTTGATGGCTTTCTCGAGCATGGTTCGGGCCAGAGACAGCCGTCGATAATCGTATGCCGGAAACAATCCCAGGACTGTTGTCTGAGAGTACTGAGCCATTCTTGCAGCCGACTGATACCGCTCTTTCAGATCATGCAACCACTCAGGATTCTCCCCGCGATTCGAGATTCCGACCTGCGTCCATGAATAGTCACTGCTCCCGATTTGGGCCAGCCGTGTGAAGCCGTGGTCTCGAACGAGGCTCACAGAGAACAGCGTTACAAACATCATGAGACCGGTTACTCCGATCTGGAGGACACGCTGCGTCACCCGGTGGTCCATCACAGTCTTAAGTGATTCCGGGTTGAAAAATCCGTTCCCGATCTGAAAACGTCGCACGATAGTCGCCGCCGAATGGCCCGTAACTCTCGAGAAGTGATTTTCCAGAGACTCCCCGGACGCCGAAGCATGTGTCTTCTCTTCGATCCTTTCTAACGCTGCTTTCGCCGGATCCGAACGACGCGCCCGATCCAATACGCGGCGAAGGCCATCCAGGTAAGCCTCCTCAAACGTCGTCCTCTTCCGTTGCGACCGTTCCAGGCTCGTCGCCTCCAACACGACCCACGGAAGAACATGTGTATCCTCATCCGGATTATTCAACGTTCGCGCGTCTCTCAGTAATCGATCCAATCGACGCGCTTGCTGCACGCACTCTGCGTACTGAGGTCGATCTGCCACCAGTGATGAAAGGTGATCTCGGTCTTCCTCGCCGAGCGCCGGATACTCGGTAAGCAGTCGTTCGATGAGTTCTTCGGTGGACTCGGGCCGATCCCCGTCTCGCTGTGGGTAGTCTCGAAAATCATTTGATGGCGAAGTCTCCATTGTACTCATGCTCCCCGGTGGCATTTGTTGCAATTTTGACCCGTAAGACACATCGTCAATCCGAACATAACCTCGTTTGAGTAATATTTTTCGTGTTCGTCAGGGGTCGCTCTCATGGATATCGCTCGGCGGCACTCTTTAGGGCACGGTCCTCTCTGAATCGAAGGCATATTTTGTGGACATAGGCCCGGACCGTTGGAATGGAAATGCCCGTCATTCTACTTATCTCATCATAGGACAGGTCTTCGATAAATCGCATTCGCGCGCAGGATCTCAGGAATACCGGCAGGCGGTCGATCGCTCGCACGATCGTCATATACAGCACTGCCGGATCTTCGACGGCATCATATTCGGGGCTTCCCGTAGCCTGGGCAACCTCGTCGTCGAGCTCAAGGACGTATGTTCGCCGCTTGACAAAATTGATGTACGTATTTCGGCATACGACGCTCACCCATTGAGCATAGTGGTCAGGTCGTTCGATTTTCGCCTTATTCTCGTCCACTTTTCGATAGGCTTTTTCAACGATCTGCTCCAGTTCGGACGAACGAAATCCCGACTCTTTTAAAAATTTTACGGTGTAATAACGGCGGATGTAGCAATACGTCCACACAGCGATGGTCTCCTCGGTCCGACGCCTGGGTCGTCGAACGTGGCGACAGAAATAGTCATTTACTGCTTCGGCATCATGGAGTCGAAACGGTAGTGTATCAATCAATCCGTTCAAATGGTCCAGATCTTCCTGCACTTCAGTTACAGGTTAGTCGATGACTCTGCAATCGGGGTCTGTCGCATGAAAACATGTGGGTGCTACCATGCGTGCACAACCATATAGAGTACCCTTCATTCGAAAACCGAACAACAATATTGTAAAAAATGGCAGAAGATTTTGGCAAACGGAATCCAGAATCGTTACTCATCGTCTATGACCGCCATTTTGTAGCGTACAAAACGCGTCTACACAGTCATACGGCTTGAAAACATTGACCAGTCCCGTGATTGTGCGTATTTTGTGCGACTGTGGCTTTGTGATGGCCCACCACCAACGCATCGCCTTTTCGAACCTAAAAGATATTATTGACCGGTTTTACCGGCCCCCGAGTCCCTATGGACATAAACAGTTTCAAGACAATCAGTGCCAAACCGGCCGACGTTGAGCGTGCCTGGTTTGTGGTTGACGCTGAAAATCAGGTCGTGGGTCGACTCGCGTCCCGCGTGGCCTCCATCCTCAGAGGAAAGCATAAGCCCAGCTTCACGCCTCATGTTGATACCGGCGATTTCATTGTCGTAATCAATGCGGACAAGGTCCGATTCACCGGTGCCAAGGAGACCGATAAGGAATACTTCAGGCATAGTGGATATCCGGGTGGTGTGACCCTCCGGACGCCGAAAGAGGTCCGTACGAAGAAACCTACATTCATGGTCGAAAACGCCGTGAAAGGGATGCTTCCAAAAGGACCGCTGGGGCGACAGATGATGAAAAAGCTCAAAGTATATGCCGGAAGCGAGCACCCGCACGGCGCACAGCAACCTCAGGAATTATCGCTCTAGAATCAGCGACACCCAATATTTGAAATGGCAACAGCAATAAATCAGCACAGTGCAGTCGGTCGAAGGAAAAACGCCATCGCCCGGGTATATCTTCGCCCCGGAAACGGAAAGGCGGTGGTAAACAAGAGAACCATGGAAGATTATTTCCCTCTGGACTGGCGGCGCAAATCCATACTCTCCCCGTTCGATGTTACCGAGACTGCCGGCACCTTTGATCTGGTGGTAAATGCTACCGGTGGTGGTCAAACCGGACAGGCCGAAGCGATCCGCATGGGTATTTCTCGGGCTCTCGTCGAGTTCAACGAGGAATTCAGGAAACCGCTTCGGGATGCCGGGTTTCTCACAAGGGATCCTCGTATGGTCGAACGGAAGAAACCGGGACAGCCGAAAGCTCGCAAGAGATTCCAGTTCTCGAAACGTTAATCATCTGCCGGAGTCCTGGACTTTTCCAGGATTCCTACCTCAAACGACTCATACGCCTGGATACGGGGAGGGGTGATCCCTCGGGATTTCTTCCTGTAAATGAACGGCGTAGCGGACATAACCCTACATATAATGACTGAAGAAAAGAATGGTACGCCCGTACACAGGGCGTCGATCGAAGAACTGCTGAAGGCGGGAACGCACTTTGGCCACCTGACCAGCCGCTGGAATCCCAAGATGAAGACGCACATCTTCATGAAGCGGAATGGGATTCACATCATCAACCTGAATCATACCCAGCAGTACCTGGACGAGGCTGCCAATGCGGTCGCTCGATTCAGCAGGCGCGGGAAGAAGATTCTGTTTACCGGTACGAAGAAACAGGCTCAGGCCATCATCCGCAAGCATGCGGAATCGTGTGATTCTCCGTACGTGGTAGAACGTTGGCTGGGGGGTACGCTGACGAATTTTGCCACGATCCGGAAGAGTATTCGCCGAATGGAAGAACTCGTCCGGATGGAAGAAGACGGCACGCTCGATCAGCTCAAGAAGAAAGAGCGGTTGATGAAAGGCCGCGAACTCGAGAAGCTGCAGAAGATTCTGACCGGTGTTCAGGAGATGGCCCGGGTTCCCGGTGCGCTTTTCGTCGTTGATATCCGTCGCGAGCACATCGCCATCAAGGAAGCAAAGAAGCTTCGCATTCCGGTTATTGCTATCGTCGATACGAATTGTGATCCGGATCTGGTCGATTATGCGATCCCTGCAAACGATGATGCGCTAAAGTCGATCGATTTGATCACCGGTGTCATCGCCAATGCGGTCATCGAAGGCCAGAAGGAGCGCAAGGAGCAAGAAGCGGAGGCCAAGGCCATCAAGGAGAAACAGCGCGCCGAACAGGAAGCTGCCAAAGAGAAAAGCAAGAAGGCAAAAGCGGAAGCTGCGGCAGCCGCGAAAGCCGCTGCTGCTGCAGAAGCAGCAGCCAAGGCGGAAGCAAAAACCGAGCCCGCAGCCTCGGCCGAGTAATCCTCTGAAGACGATTTTAAGGTGATGGTCCCGGTCTCGCCCGGTATCCATGCCTCTCTGAAAAGATAATTTGTTCGTATAGATATGGCTATTTCAGCAAAAGATGTAAAGAAACTGCGCGACAAAACCGGTGTCGGCATGATGGACTGCAAGAAGGCCCTCGTCGAAACCGACGGCGACTTTGACGCAGCAATTGACCTGTTAAGGAAAAAAGGACAAAAGGTCGCTGCCAACCGGGCCGACCGGGAAGCGAAGGAAGGGGTAATTGCAACCGCTTCGACAGAAGATGGTGCGACTGCCATCCTCGTAGAAGTGAATTGTGAAACAGACTTTGTGGCCCGGAACGATGATTTTCAGAGTTTTGCTCGATCCATCGCCGATCTGGTCCTGGAGAACCGCCCGGCTGATCGGGCTGCACTACTCCAACTGCCCTTCGCAGGAAACCCCTCTCTTGAGGATGCGCTCATCCAGATGACAGGAAAGATCGGCGAAAAGATCGATGTCCGCAGGATGGTTGTAGCATCAAGCTCGTCCGGTAGCATCGTCTCCTATATCCATCCGGGTGCCCGTCTCGGCGTTCTGGTAGATATGTCTGGAAACGGGAATTTACAGTCGGTCGGCCGCGACGTAGCCATGCAAGTCGCCGCTCTTAATCCGGTGGCCACGTCCAGAGAGGATGTCCCGGATGAAGTGAAGGAGAAAGAAATGCAGATCGCACGTGAGGCCGCCATCCTGGACGGCAAGCCCGAGCAGATTCTTGACCGGATCGCGACTGGTAAACTCGAACGGTACTATAAGGACAACGTGCTGTTGGAGCAGCCGTTTGTGAAGGACTCCTCTCAGACGGTGACCCAAATGCTGACTGATTCTGGATCCACCGTATCATCGTTCATCCGGTTTGCTCTCGGAGACTGATCCTTCACTGTATCCAGCTTTAAGGGGGCTCGCAATTGCGAGCCCCCTTTTTTATTACGCGTTGACGCCAGGCAAGTCTGTCGTTTCTGGTTGGACCCGATGGGAAGGTCGGCAATTCGATCAGCGGGCTCCCTTTCAAATTGATACTCATGTCCGTCGATTGTAGCTTGCTCTGATCTTTTGAGATCGTCTCTCCGATCATTTTCCTACCGAGGCTACTGTGCCTGAATCCTCCGAAAAAGACCCATCGTATCGGCGTATTTTGCTCAAGTTGAGTGGTGAAGCCCTGTTGGGTTCGAAATCCTACGGGATCGAACAGGAAGTGCTCGGGGGGTATGCTGCTCAGATTCGCGAAATCGTTCATTCGGGCACCGAAGTCGCTCTCGTCATCGGGGGTGGGAATATCTTCCGGGGGGTCAACAATGCAACGACCGGTATGAAACGTGCTCATGCAGACTACATGGGCATGTTGGCCACGATGATCAATGCCATGGCGCTCCAGGACGCCCTCGAACTGGCCGGTCTTCAGACACGGCTTCAATCGGCGTTGAACATGGACGAGATCGCCGAGCCATTTATCCGGCGTCGGGCCATCCGGCACCTGGAAAAAGGACGAGTTGTTATCTTCGGTGCAGGAACAGGGAACCCCTACTTCACGACCGATACTGCAGCGGCTCTTCGCGCACTGGAAATAGACGCCGACGTACTTCTGAAGGGGACGCGGGTAGACGGCGTCTATTCGACCGACCCGGAGAAGGATACATCGGCCGTTAAATACGACCGTATCCACGGGTCGGACGTTATTCGCCGGGATCTGAGAGTGATGGATATGACAGCCTTTACGTTGTGTAAAGATTCGAGCATGCCCATCATTGTTTTCAACATGAACATCCCCGGTAATCTGAAACAGATTGTCGCGGGCCAGGCGGCAGGGACACTCGTCCATTGGAACGACGCCGAGGCCGCACCGGTCTCCTGACCGGTCATTTCGTCAACAGAAATCAGTAGAACTACCATGGTACACGAAGACCTGAAACTGATACTCGATGATGCGCGAGAGAGCATGGATCACAGCATCGAGCATTTTATGCACGAACTGAGAAGTATCAGGGCCGGACGGGCAAACCCGAGTATGCTCGAAAACGTTCGGGTCGACTACTACGGATCGCAGACTCCGCTTGACCAGATGGCGAGTGTTAATGCCCCCCAACCGGACCTGATCCTTATCCAGCCGTGGGACAAAACCGTACTGGCAGATGTCGAGAAAGCTATCCTGTCGGCCAATCTCGGACTTAATCCTTCGAACGACGGTACGTTTATCCGTCTGCCAGTCCCACCACTTTCTGAGGAACGTAGACGAGATCTGGTCAAGACCGTGAAATCCCGGGGGGAGGAGGCCAAGATCTCTCTTCGAAACGTCCGCCGTACGGCGAAAGAAATGATCAAGGCCACTCAGAAGGACGAGAATCTACCCGAAGACATGGCCTATGAGAGCGAGGAAAAGTTGCAGAACCTCACGAATGAGTATGGCAAGAAAGTGGACGAGATGCTCGTCCACAAGGAAGCCGAGATCATGGAAGTCTGATTCTGTATTACGCAACGCTTCACGACGCACCGGATTATGCGCAGAAACATGTCGCCCGTGCGCGCATACTTGGATCTCTTTTTTCGAGGGAGATGAATACCGGAGAGGTGCCCGAGTGGCTGAAGGGGCTCGCCTGGAAAGCGAGTGTGCCGTGTTAAACGGTACCGTGGGTTCGAATCCCACCCTCTCCGCATGAGACAAACCCCCGTCCGAAATCCGGACGGGGGTTTTTTAATTCGGGACCCGTTGGAAGCTCGCTTTCACACGGGGACGGAATTGAAAAACCGGGAGGCGAGCGGAGCGAGCCGCATCTCGTACCGAAATTCACCGCTCCGCCCGGACGCATTTCTTTCGCCTTCCGAAACTGCTGGTTACCGTCGCTCTTCGACCTACGGAGCGGACCACCTATGCAGCGGCCTCCGACCAGGTCTTTGATTGCCAGCCTCACTCGATTCTACATGGCGAACCTCAATTGCGAAGCGCTCTGGAAGTAAGCCTGAATGAACTGAGTACCTATTAGGGCCGGTTCCGTATCTTTCACGTCGGCAACTGACGGTAGATATCATTCATCAGGCATCCTTTTCTGAAAAACCGGTGCCTCCTCAGAGAATCGAACGAACGCGCCCATGATCGCAAGCATGACAGGATTTGGCAGGGGTGAAGCCTCCGCCGCAGGATTTGAAGCGACCGTAGAGCTCAAGTCCGTCAACAGCCGCTACTGCGAAGTCAGTATTCGGTCACCGCGCAGTATCTCTGACAAAGACGGCGAAATACAGGCCGTCGTCAAGAAGGCGTTTGCCAGAGGCCGAATCAGTGTCCAGATTCAGGTTGAATCTCCCGCGGATAAGGAAACTGTCCTCACCCTCGATACTGAAGCCGTTGCCCGGTATCGGAATCTGCTCGGGTCCCTGAAGACGGCTGCCGGCGTCGACGAGCCTCTCACGTTGGATCACTTCCTTCGATACCCCGACATCTTTCTTGCGGCAGAAGAAGATACGGACCGCGCGCTTCACACGTGGGCTGCGGTATCCGAGGCGCTCGACGGCGCGTGTCGTACCATGCGGTCGATGCGTCTACAGGAGGGGAAGGCTCTTCAGACGGAACTCGAAGCCCGACTGGACGGAATTGAAAAAAGTCTTCTAATCGTGGAGAAAGAAGCTCCAGAACGCATCCCTCGCGCCCATGTCAGGCTCAGGACACGCCTCGAAGAGGTCATCACAGACGGCCGCATCGACAACGACCGGTTGGAATTTGAGATGGCCCTACTGGCCGACCGTCTGGATATTCGCGAGGAATGTGTTCGCCTCCATTCGCACTTGAATCTATTCCGGGAGGCTATTTCCAGTGGCGATCCGATTGGGCGTAAACTGAATTTTCTATCCCAGGAAATGAATCGGGAGGTCAATACCATTGGTTCCAAAGCCAGCGACGCCGGACTGTCTCATGTGGTGGTGTCGATGAAGGAAGACCTCGAAAAGATCAGGGAACAGGTCGAGAACGTTGAGTAATTACGCGAATCCCTGCATCGTCGTACTGACGGCGCCGAGTGGGTCGGGCAAGACCAGTATCGCCCGGGCCTTACTCAAGCGCATTCCGGGGCTTCACTTCTCAGTTTCCGCTACGACGCGAAAAAAGCGCGATTCAGAAACCGACGGTGTCCACTATCATTTCCTCACGCTCGAAGCCTTCGAGAAAGCCCGTGACGAAGGACAACTCATCGAGTATGAAGAAGTCTATGACGGGTGCTGGTATGGCACGCTTCGAACCGAAATCGAAGATTCAGATCCTTCCCGACCCGTTCTGTTGGACATCGATGTCGACGGAGCCGAACATATCAAGAGTCTCTTTCCGGATCATTCTCTGGCGCTGTTCATCCGCCCGCCGTCGCTTCATGTCCTGGAAAAGCGACTCCGTGGACGTGGCTCCGACGCAGAACCGGTCATCATTGAGAGACTCGAGAAGGCGAAGAGCGAACTGGCACGCGCGAACCGTTTTGACGTTGTCGTAGTAAACGATGATCTGAACGTAGCAGTCGATGAAGTGGCCCATCTCACAGCAATCTTCGTGAAGAATCAAGAGCAGTGATGCCTGACGCAATTGACAGACTGAACGGACGCAGAATCGTGCTGGGAATTTCCGGCGGAATCGCTGCCTACAAGACGGCCGAGCTTGTTCGCCTCTTCAAGAAAGCCGGTGCGGACGTACAGGTCGTCATGACCCCGAACGCCACGAAATTCGTGACACCATTGACGCTCGGGACGCTCTCGGAACGGGAGGTTTTCTCAGAGATATTTCCGGCAAATGAAGACGGAAGCTGGACCAAACACGTCCAGATAGGCCTCTGGGCAGATATTTACATCATCGCCCCGGCTACGGCCCAGACGATGGCCAAGCTGGCGACGGGAATGTGCGACACGATGCTGACTGCCGTAGCCCTGACGGCGCGCTGCCCGATCCTGGTCTGTCCCGCCATGGATCACGACATGTATGAGCATCCAGCGACAAGAACGAATATGGACACACTCCGGTCGATGGGTTATCATCTCATGGATGCGGATTTCGGTCCATTGGCGAGTGGGCTCGTCGGGCAGGGACGATTGCCCGAGGTGGAGTCTATCGGCGCCCGTGCAGTCGAAATCATGCAGGCAAGAGCCGACGAGCGATCCGGGCTCCTTTCAGGAAAAACCGTCCTGGTGACTGCCGGACCGACGCGCGAGCGAATCGACCCGGTTCGGTACGTGACCAATCATTCGACCGGTACGATGGGGTACGAGATTGCGGCAGAGGCAGCGCGTCGCGGAGCGTCCGTTACGCTCGTCAGCGGCCCGACGGCGCTGGAGACACCCGAACACGTGCACCGAACCGACGTCGAATCAGCGGCAGAGATGAACACGGCGGTACAGCGACATGCGGGCGCGGATATCATCGTCATGGCAGCTGCAGTGGCCGACTATGCACCGACCAGGATCGAATCGGCAAAAATAAAAAAGGGCGCAGACGCGCTCTCCATCAAGCTCGGTTCCACTACCGACATCCTGGCGGGAATCGGACAAACCAGGCGGTCCGATCAAGTTCTCGTCGGATTTGCGCTCGAAACAGACAACGGAGAAGAGAATGCCCGGACAAAGCTGGAGAAAAAGCATCTGGACTGGATCGTGCTGAACAATCCGGTAGAAGACGGCGCAGGATTCGGAACCGGCACCAACCGCGTCATTATCATCTCGAAATCAGGACCGGCTATTTCTCTTCCTGTCCTTGAGAAACCCGTGGTTGCAGAGACACTCCTGGATATCATTTCGGGAGTAGAATTACCGGATTTCTTACGCTCGTAACAGTGAGCTTCGTCAGGCAGGAGGGCACCGGAGGTTGGTGTTTGTGTGGGGTGCGATGACAAGCTCGCACCAATCGTGAGGAAGTTGTGGAATCATCACGGTGTAGCCGTGCGAAAGTTGTTTATGGTTACCCTCCAGATGGCATGGCCGGATCCGAGTGTGAGTCCTACATTCTCTTCACGGATTCGCATACGGCCGGTGACCGTTACGAACTCATGATGAGACCCCTCTTTGATCTCAGACCTGATCTCCTGATCGTCATCCGTACGCATGTCTGATAATCCTGTAACGCTGCTTCGCGAAGTTCGGACCATCGTAGAACAACAGATTTCTCTGTTCGGCCCGGTGGTTATTTCAAATCCAGATGACTCTGACTCCATGCACCCCAATAAGTTGGCCGCCTCGGGTGCGGTAACAGCAATCGCCTCTCCGGATTCGATCAACATGCAGTCAACCGGGCAGCAGCCTGTCGAGCCGGAACCAACCAACCGTCAGCAAACCGGGAAACCGGTCGAAAGATCGCCCTACGAACGCATTTCCGCGCTTGTAAAACCGAACTCGCCCATGGCCGGAATGAATTCCCTCGACGAACTCAAGTCGTATGTGGAACAGACGGTTCTTATTCCCCTGGATAAAACGCGAATTAAACCTGTCTTTGGTGTCGGAAATCCTGATGCCGATCTGATGATCGTCGGCGAGGCGCCGGGTGCAGACGAGGACCGACAGGGAGAGCCCTTCGTAGGGAGAGCGGGCAAACTGCTCACCCAGATCATCGGGGCTATTGGATTTGCCCGCTCGGACGTATACATCGCTAACATTCTCAAGAGCCGTCCTCCGGACAACCGCAGGCCGGAGCCCGATGAGGTTCACGCTCATATTCCCATTTTATACAGGCAGATTGCCCTCATTAAGCCGAAACTATTGTTGTGCGTCGGTAAGACTGCAGGTACGTCTTTACTGAATATGAACACCTCTCTCAAAGAGTTGCGAGGAACGTTTCATGACTACCACGGACTGCCGGTTCTGGTCACATATCACCCGGCGGCACTCCTCAGGAATTCAAACTGGAAACGACCGACGTGGGAAGACGTTCAGCTTCTGCGTAAGAGATACGACGAACTGGGCGGACGTACTCCAATAGGTCCAGATTCTGAGTCCTGAACGCCCGTAATCACTGACTATAACCGATAAGACCCGGATATTTGTTACATGGAAGCCCCTTCCGGAGCCCGTATGCCCGTAGTCCCGAGACCCGATCTTCCCATTCCCGGAGGTCGCGTCCCGCCACAGGCAACCCAGGTTGAACAATCTGTTCTGGGTGCGATGCTCATCGAGCGAGAGGCGATTCCGAAGGTCATCGAGATTCTACCCGAAGACAGTTTCTATTCGGGCAAGCATACGCGAATCTATGTGGCCATGCTGAGCCTGTTCGAGCGGGGAAATCCCGTCGATCTGATAACGCTTTCCGATGAACTTAAGCGTCGGGGCGAGCTCGATGAGACGGGCGGAGTGTATTACCTGACCGAACTGACCACACAGGTGGCATCTGCGGCCAACGTGGAGTATCACGCCCGGATCATCGCCGAAAAGGCACTCCTTCGTGGAATGATCGAGACGATGACGAAGTTGATCGGACACGCGTACGATCCTTCGGCTGACGCGTTTGAACTTCTGGATCAGGCGGAGGGCGACATCTTCCGGATTTCCGATACCCAGTTGAGGAAATCCGCCTCGTCAATGAACGAGGTGCTGAAGGATACGCTTTCGAGATTGGAATCCATTCACGGCCGGGAGGGCGGTATTACCGGTGTACCGAGTGGATTCTCCCGTCTGGACCAGATGACGGGCGGGTGGCAGAATTCAGACCTTATTATCATCGCCGCCCGACCGTCGATGGGAAAGACGGCGTTCGCGCTGGCGGCGGCACGCAATGCGGCGCTGCATCCCGAGCATCCGGCCGGAGTCGCCATTTTTTCTCTTGAGATGAGCGCACAGCAACTTGCGCAGCGGCTGCTCACCTCCGAAGCCCGCGTAGACGCTCAGGCAGCTCGTACCGGCCGTCTGAGAGACGAAGACTGGCCCAAACTTGCGCGGGCCGCCGGGCGCCTGTCGGCAGCCCCGGTCTTCATCGACGATACACCGGGCCTTACCGTCCTCGAGCTCCGGGCCAAGTGTCGGCGCCTCAAAGCCGAGCATGATATCGGGCTGGTGGTTCTGGACTACATGCAGCTTATGCATGGCTCTGGGTTGCATAAGAACTCGAATCGAGAGCAGGAAATCGCGCACATCTCGCGTTCCCTGAAATCGCTCGCAAAAGAGCTCGATGTCCCCGTTCTCGCCCTGTCCCAGCTCAGCCGGGCGGTAGAAACGCGCGGCGGAGACAAGAGACCACAACTCTCTGATCTGCGAGAATCGGGATCTATTGAACAGGATGCGGACGTCGTTGCTTTCATTTATCGGGCAGAGCGCTACGGTATTTCCGTCGACGAAAACGGAAATTCCACAGAGGGACTGGCTGAAATTATTGTAGGGAAGCAACGAAATGGCCCCATTGGGGACGTGACGCTCGCCTTCGCAAAACAGCATGCACGGTTTGAAAATTTGACCACGTATTACGCTCCTACCGACTATGTCGAAACCGGGGAGACCCGCGAGATCGACGGCAACGAGCAGAAAGCTCTCCCACCCACGGACGGTGCCCCATTCTAGCATCCTGCACCGGCCTGACGGCCTGTATGCAGCAAAAGGATCAGAATACTGGCAACTGACCACTGTATCGCTTCGCCCCATGATCGACCCAAAATCATTCTACAGAAAGATGGACCGCCTGGTGACCCGGATTGCCGGCGAGCACGCAGACGACAAATTCCTGGAGAGTATTCTGGGTGAAATTGAACTGCAGTTCGGAAACGAACTTCACTTCAGGGGAGGGCACTGTTATGAGGAGGTCAATGGCGAATTCGTACTCCGCGTGACCGTCGGTGATGAAATACTCTTTTCCGACTCCTTCTCGTCGACGTCTCTAACGGCCCTCAACCTGATCGAGCACGGAACATTCATTTTCGACAGCCCGAACGATGGTCCCGAACTCTATGCTCCGCCGAGGCCGGCCGATCTCGCCCCCGTTGCCTTTCTGATCTCGCTGCCTCCCGTGAGGAAGTGGGTTTTTGTATACGGTCTGGCTGACGGATGGGACCGCGAAGAAATCTCATTCTGCATGAACGGGACTCGATTTGCGCTCTTGAATCGGATGAAGGTACTGGCTGCTGAGAGCGATCTTGACAAGGCGGCTGCGATCCAGAAAAGCCTCCTGCCCAAAAGACCGCCGGTGTTTTCGGGATATGATATCGCCGGTCGAACCAGACCCGCTGAAGCAGTGGGCGGAGACTTGTACGATTTTATTTCGCTGTCAGACGACATTCTCGGCCTCGCCATCGGCGACGCCAGCGGCCACGGACTCTCTGCCGCACTACTCGTTCGTGATGTCATTGTCGGCATAAGAATGGGTATGGGCACCCATCTGAAGATGCTCTACACCATGAAGAAGTTGAATACGGTCATTCACCGGACGACGTTTTCTACACGGTTTATTTCTGTCTTCTATTCGGAGCTCGAAGAGAACGGCAACGTCCTCTATGTCAATGCCGGTCACGTACCCGGACTCTTATTTGATGCCGATGGGACGGTAGAAATGCTCGAACCCACAGGGATGATTCTGGGGGCGATCCCTGAGCTTCCGCTCGATCGGGCGTACGCACATATTCCAAAGGGCGGCATGCTCGTTCTGTTTACCGATGGAATAACCGAACGCGTCAGTCCGACCAACGAGCCGTTCGAGGTAGACGGTCTCATCGGAGTCATCAGTGACCACAAGAAGCTCCCGGCTGAGCAGTTGGTCGAGTGTATTTTCGAACGAGCGTTCGAATTCGAGCACGAATCTGATCTGCTCGAAGATGACGCGACGGTCGTCGTTGTGAAGCGCAATTCCTGAACGGTTTTACCCCTTCCTCCGGGCTTTTCCCCGATCTCCGGAGCGGATATTCAGCATCTCCACAAATACTGAAAATGCCATCGCGAAATAGATGTAGCCGCGAGGTATATGCACGTCCAGCCCTTCTGCAATCAGGGCTACACCCACCATCAACAGGAATGAGAGCGCGAGCATTTTCACCGTCGGGTGCTCCTCGATGAACTCAGAAATAGCTTTGGCACTCGCCATCATAAAGAGCACAGCGAGCACAATGGCAATGACCATCACGGGGACCAGATCGACCATTCCCACCGCCGTAATAACCGAATCGAGAGAAAAAATCAGATCCAACAGGAGAATCTGAATGAGGATCGACGCGAATGATTTTGCCGCCGTCGCTGGCGCCGATTCTACGGCCCCCTCCACCTTGTGGTGTATTTCGTGCGTGCTTTTCGCAATCAGAAACAGCCCCCCTCCCAGTAGAATAAGATCCCGACCGGAAATATCGGTGCCCAGTACGATGAACAGGCTGGTAGTCAAACGCATGATCCACGCGAGGGACAGGAGCAGACCGACGCGACCAAACAGCGCAAGTGCCAGACCGACAATGCGTGCTTTCCCGCGCTGTTCTTCCGGAAGACGATTCGTAAGAATCGAAATAAAGATGACATTGTCGATACCCAGGACGATTTCCAGAATCGTCAGGGTCGATAGAGCGACCCAGGCCTGAGGATCAGTAATCCAGTCAATCATTCCTCTGGTGGTAGGCGAACAATACCGCGCAATATACTACGGGTCATTGATTCTACCTTTCTCCTCAGAATCGACTACGTCGCCAGAAGAACAATCGGGATTTTAGCGCTCTGGTAAACCTGCGGAAAAGAGACATAGCGGTCTTTGGGTATGGATACTCTCACCCACTACGCGGTTTTCATCTTCATGATTCAGAAACCCAGAACCGGACCCAATTGTGGCGTACCCCAGGCTTCAGCATACAAACCTACGGAACCGAAGAACCCGTATCCATTTTCTACATTCGACAGTGTTCCGGGCTGCGCCAGAACTTCCGGATCAAATACACCCTGTGGAGGATCCCAGTTCTGATCCAGAATCCGGATTTTAAGCCCCACCGCGACGAGGCCTGGAGGCGTGGCCTCTGTCAGGATGCCTCGATCGAAGAACCACTGTACCCGCTCCTGAACCGGAATTCGATCCGCGGAATAGGTCATTCTCACCATCCAGTCTCCGCTCTGGGTCCGTTTTCCGCGGCGCCCGTAATTGACGAGTGTTCTGTTGTTGGTAAAGAATCCCCAGACATACTCGGCCTGGATTCCCCAGGGCGATGAAATGCCGGGTATGACAATATCCTGATAGACCTCCGTCGAATCCACGGAATAGACAACCGGCCCTCTTTGCAGAATAGAAACGCCGTCAATCGAAGGTATCGTCGTCTCGGCGACGGTCATCTTTCCGTCGGACCGAATCACTTCGAGTCGATAGGTACGCCGGGCCCGGGGAGAGAATCTTGCCGTAAAAATGTGTCCGTACGTTCCGTCCGACAGTTGCTCCAGGCTGTGCGTCCATTCCGATCTCGTTCCTGAGAAAACGTCCGTCGAGAATACGCGTGCGTCTATTCGGGCATCCGGATCAGTCGGATCCTTGATTAGCTCCCCCCGACGTGTAACCGGGATGACTCGGACCGCGTGGCTGGTTTCAAGTACATCCAGGAATCCGTATACGGTGTAATATTTCCCGTCATTTCTGAACGGATCAATTACGGTATCCCCGCAACTCCCGAGTACAACGATCAGGACCAGAGGAGTGAACACCGATCGAAAAAACGTGAAGAAATATCGTCGTGACATGGCATCAGCCGTCCGTGCGCGAGACGACTCAAGATTGAACAGGGTCTAAAAACACGATTCCATCTAACTATCCGGTTCGTAAACTCGCATTTCGACTCGTTAATTAACTGCAATATGAGCCCGATGGTTGTTTATTATTGGTAGACCGTCCCGTCGAAGACCCGAAGTGAGATATCCCAATGATTTCCAACCCACATGGAATAGTCCGTCTGGCCGTGTGGGGATTCATTCTGCTGGTCTCATCTGCGCCAGCCGTGGGACAATCCGCCCCGAAAAGAGACCAACTTGAACTCCGGAGGTTGGCCCGCGAGAAGAATCTCACGAATGCTCGACTGCGGTCTGTCGTCGATTCCCTTTCTACGGCATGGCACCGACCTCCCGTTACTACAGATTCATCGGGTACCATCCTTCAGTTGGTAGGCGTAGAGCGTGGCCGTCCTGTATTTTATTCGACCCACAATCGATCGGCGGCACTGTCTACAGGCGTGTCTGACGTATGGGTCGGTGGCAGGTCGGGACTCGACCTCTCCGGGAAGGATATTCGCATCGGAATCTGGGACGGGGGGGGAGTGCGGCTGGATCATATCGAGTTCGAGAACCGCGTCACCCAACGTGACACCGTCCTCCAGGTCTTGAATCACTCCACGCATGTGGCAGGCACCCTGATTGCCGCAGGTCATTTCGATATCGTTCGAGGGATGGCCTACGAGGCAATTCTGGATGCCAGGGACTGGAACAATGACGCGGCCGAGATGGCGCTCGCAGCAGCAACGGGATTGACGCTCTCAAATCATTCTTATGGACAACCTGCCGGCTGGGTCCGGAACGTACTCGGAGATGGTCTTTGGGGATGGATGGGGGCACCCGACGTTGATGCCGGGGAGGACTTCAAGTTCGGCTTTTATGGTGAACAGGCTCACGACTGGGATGCCATTGTCGCAGCCGCTCCGGACTACCTGATCGTCAAATCAGCCGGAAATGAACGAGAGGATTCGGGTGCCCGGGTGGGGGAGCCGTACTACCTTTTTACAACCAAATGGGAATTGACGACCGTACCCAGGATGAACGATGGGGGGGTGAGCGGATTTGACACCATCACAGACAGTGGCGTTTCGAAAAACGTCCTGACCGTCGGAGCTGTCGGAGATCTTCCCTGGGGATATCGAACCGCTGACGACGTCAAAATGACCGGATTCAGTGGTTGGGGGCCAACCGACGACGGACGCATCAAACCCGATCTGGTCTCAAACGGTGTTCAACTCATGTCAACCATGGCCTGGGCATCCGATGCGTACGGTACATCGACGGGAACTTCCATGGCAGCACCCACGGTGACCGGGTCAGCCGCCCTTCTGACCGAACTCTACCGCCGGACGCATGGCAACTCCTATCCGAGCGCCTCGCTACTCAAGGGAGTCCTGATTCACACCGCGAGGGAAGCCGGAGATGCGCCGGGACCCGACTACCGATTCGGCTGGGGAATGATCGATGTCGCATCGGCGGCAGCCTTTCTGAACGCGTCCACAATTCCCGGAGGTACCGCACGGATCGAAGAAGAGACACTCTCCGGTACCGGTTCTCGATCATTCAGTTTTTCGCTCGAACCGGGAGATGAAATCCGGGCCACATTGACCTGGACGGACCCGGCCGCCGACGCGGGGACTCCGGCTCTTGACAGCCCCATTTCCAGGTTAATACACGACCTGGACCTTTCCGTTACGGGTCCGGATGGAGAGCTTCTGCCCTGGGTACTCGATCCGTCATCTCCGACCTCGGCCGCCAATCATGCGATCAACCACAGGGACAACGTCGAACAGGTAGCTGGTCGGGCTGTTACCGGGGGTACCTACACGGCAACCGTATCCGGTTCACAGATCGGAACACAGGCGTTTACGCTTCTCATCGGATCGATAACGACTCCCGAGATCGCCCAGACGTACTCCATTTCTGGACGTCTGAGCCTCGGTGGTGTCGGTCTGAACAGGATCGAGGTGCGACTCTCAGGGGGAATATTCAGGACGACAAGCACAACGCCTGACGGAGTCTATTCCTTCGCCAATCTCGAACCCGGATCGTATACCGTCACCCCTCAGAGTGCGCACGTCACATTTCCGACTCAGGCAATCGAGGTCCAAGTCATCGATTCGAACCAGCGGGCAGATTTCGAGGCCGACTCGGGATATTCACTCCTCGGATATGAGCTGTTCAGTGGTCCTAATCTATTGCACGCCAATGAAGGCATCGGGGCCCGGCCAGAATCTGCGCTCGCTCCCGGAGGCGTTTACGGAGCCTCGGTTCTCTTCAATGAATCTACCACGGCAACCGTGCCACTGGGGCGGGGTCGCGTAGAACTCGAATTCGATTTCGACCCGAATGTCACGCCGTATATCGGTCTCAAAGCCGACCGGCTGCTGGAGTTGAGCCCGGATTGGACGATAGCGGATCTGGGAGGAGGGCGCCTCGTGAAGCGAATACCCCTGCTCTGGATTTCCTCGGATACTCCGCCGGGACATCTGGTGCGCATTCCGTTACGCGTCGCCGCAGACGATGAGCAGCTCGTCCTCGTCGACACGCTCAGAATTCCCGTTACGGGTTCAGACCGCATACCTCCGGTGGTTTTTCTGGAGGACGGGGTTCGGGGCCCCGAGAGCGATGGCGTCGGTATCAGCGTTAGTTTTTTGGAAGGAAGTGGTCTGGTAGACCCAACAGCGCTCTTCGTGGATCGGTTTCATCCTGCGCGCATCATACAACAGGCGCGTCTCTATGACGACGGTGATCTGGGCGGGCACCGAGATGCCGTGGCCGGAGACGGGCTGTATGGAGCCCGCTTTCTGGCGACGACACAAAACGATATCCGAATGGATATTCGCGTATCCGACGGACTCGGAAATGAGATCGTTTTTCCGACAGACCGTTTTTTCAGCGGCTCGGGCTTCGAGAAGAAGAATTCGCTCCTGCTTCTGGCCGATTCTGAGTCGGAGTCGGCTACGGAAGCTCATCTATCCGCTCTGGCCGGAGCCGGCGTCCCGTCAGACTTCTGGGAAACCGATATCCGCGGGCCGATTCGGACGGAGTTGCTCAACTCCTATGATGTTGTCATACGATCCTTGCACGATGCCAAGTCGGTCACGAACGAGCAGGTTCAGGAACTCTCATCGCTTATTTCATCGGGGAAGGACGTGCTCGTTCTCGGCGAACGGATGGCCGATTTTACCAACGAAGAATGGCGAGTTCTCCTCCATATTGATGTCCATCAGAGTAACGAAGGTCTCGACCGGATTGCAGGCATTCCTGTCAACGAAGCCACCGCCGGTTTTCTGATTGATCTTTCCCGGACTTCTTCGGTCTCTGCCCTCACGCCTACCGGTTCGACGGAGCCCCTCCTCGTTGGCAATCCAAACGAAGATCAAACTGCTGCCTATGCGTTCCGAGTCGGGGGAGCCGGGGTCGTCGTCTCGACCGTTACTGCCGGGTCGATTTCAGGTGAGGAAGAGTCGTCCGAATTGCTTCAGCGGCTACTGTTCGCATCTACCGGAGATCTGGCATTCGTTCCGGACGTCCGGGAGGTAAACCCGCTGTTTCCCGCTAATGGAGACCACGTATCGGCAGACAGTGTGACATTTTCGTGGGCGAGGTCCGGTTTCGCTACGTACGATCTCGAGGTCGATACAACCGCTCAGTTCACCACCCCGGTGCAACGGTTCGGACTGACTGTTACCGACGTGCGCATGCAAATTGCCGCAGGAAAAACCTACCGTTGGCGGATCAGGGCGACGAATCCGAAGGGGCCTGGTGCCTGGTCGGAGACACGCACATTTTATTCGATTCGACCAAATTCGCCACCGGAAATTGCAATTGAATTTGAGGACCTGATACTCGGAGAGGGACAGGCGGGGATTATCGTTCCGTTCTCAAGTAGATTTTTTGATCCGGAAGGGGACCCGCTTCAGTTTTCTGTCGCCAATTCTGATTCGACAATCGTTCGTGTCTCGGTCTCCACTGATTCCATGGAAATTCTGCCGCGTAGCTCCGGAGAATCCCGGATTACCGTCACTGCACTGGATGATCTCGGGGCCTCCTCGTCCGCCGCCTTCACCGTCCACGTTACTCAGAATCATGCGCCTGCCATCACGGATTCCCCGACCGATCGGACACTGGTTCTCGGCTTTACGATCTTCGAAACACGCTTAGATAGCATCTTTACGGATCCGGACGATGATGCGTTACGCTTTTCGGTATCATCTGACGATCCGTCTATCGTATCCGTCGTGCTGACCTCAAATGTGCTACGAGTCACTCCCATGATGTCGGGGGCGGCCCGGGTTTCCATGACGGCTACAGACGGCCGCGGAGGTGCGTCCACGGCTGGTTTTGACGTCCTGGTAAAGGAGAACCTGCCACCCGGTGTGGTAGACGATGTCGGAGATTTTGAGCTCCTTGCCGGCGTCGATTCAGTACTCGTCGATCTGTCGGATCGGTTCACTGATCCGGACGATTCTATACTTCTCTATTCTGCTCGATCGACCAATAGTTCGATCATTCAGGTACAAATTGTGGCCAGACAATCGGTACAATTCATTGCCAGACACCCGGGAAACGCCACCGTATTCATCTCTGCTGAAGACATCTATCATGCCACCGTCGTCGATACCGTGCAGATTTCCGTGAAGCAATCGCTTGCGGCAACGCGCACGGACGAGAATATTCCCTCATTGTTAAGTCTTGAGCCACCGTTTCCGAACCCGTTCTCGGAGATGACCACCATTGTCATCAATCTCCCTGCACCCGGCCAGACACAGGTTGATGTCTATTCCGTTCTTGGACGTCGCGTAAACAGGTTGCTGAACAGACACCTCGATGCCGGATCGTACACAGTGAAATGGCGACCGGGATTTCTGCCGGACGGGGTCTACTACATTCTGTTGTCCTCCGATGACGGCAAAAATACGAGAAAAGTCGTATTGCTTAAATGATCGGGTGACATTTATCGTATCTGGTTATATTCCGCGTGTATGGTTGGAAGAAGTTATGCGAGAAGAATCCACAGGCGATTCGACGGTGGTCGCGATCAAAAGGGAGACGCCAGACTCAATCCCTGAAGCAGAATTAGCTGTTTCCGCGAATAACTCGGCCCTCACCCTGGAATGGATCCGGAAAACCATTGCACGGGCCGACGTCAAAATCTGGGAGTGGCACGAAGGGAATCACTATCTAACAATCGGCGGAACCCCGAGCCAGATTCTTCATCTGGATCCGGCGAAGAAAAGTCTGGCGGGTCCGGCGTTCTTCCCGGCTCCGCTCGGGAACGATCTCAAGATGCTGGTTTCCCAGTTGAATTCGGCCCTTGAGTCGGAGCATCCGTTTCAGATGGATCTCAGATTGCCTACGATCACGAACGAGGTAATATGGCTCTCCTGCCGTGGTGGTCGGATTACGGACGAATCGGGGCCTGTGGCGGTTGTCGGGACCTTAGTAGATATTACCCCCCGCAAATTTACGGAGGAAGAACTTCGTCTCCATAAGGAATCACTCGAAGACCAGGTCCGAGAGCAAACGGCTCAACTCAAACGGTCTGAAGAACAGTTCAGGAGCGTCGTCGAAGGAACGCCGGACTTTATCTTCATGGTGGATGAAAACTTCTGTATCACGTACGAAAATCACGCTGGATCGCTTTCGACAAATCCGGATTCTGTTGACAATTCGTTTCTTGATCGTCTCCCGATTGCGCACAGGGAACGAGCCAGAATAGCTATTCAGCAAACGTTTCGTTCCGGGGACAGGGCGGTGTTCGAAATCGATTTTGCTCGACATAATAAATTATTCCACTTTTTGTGTCGCACGAGTGCAGTCCTCCAGGATGGAGCAAGAGTCAGCGTTGCCATCCTGGCAACAGATATTACCAGACAGAAGGAAGACGCACGGCAGATATTGGCGCTCAATCAGGATCTCGAGCGTAGAGTCAAGAATCGAACGCATGAGTTGCAACGGTTGCTGCGGGCAGCCTCTTTATTGTCGAGTAAACTCTCGAAAATTCCGGTACTTCAACGCCTGGTTCGGATCGCGGATGAGTTAATAGATACGTGTGAAGCCGTCTTTGCCTTCTCCGTTGATATCGACGAACATTTGCTGAAGGTAGCCGCGTGCCGATCGAACCATTGTGACTCGGTACCGGATCTTTCACAGAACCTGTCGCCCAGGTTGGTACGGCAGCTGAAGAGATTGACAGGCCTTCATCATGAGTCGAAATTCAGCGCCTCTGACTGGGGATTGTCCGATCAGGGCCTGCATATCGACGGTCGAGAGGTCTTGATAACACCCTTCCGGCTACAGGGAAGACTCGTTGGTCTCCTGGTAGTCGTAAACGGTCGCGACACGCCGTCGTTCTCGGAATCCGATCACGGCCTGCTGGGCGGCATCCTCTCGCAGGCGCTGGTCGCGCTGGAAAACGAGCAACTCCTCGATCGAACCCGGGAGATCTCCGTGCGTCTGCTGAATGCGCAAGACAGCGAGCGGCGAAGAATTGCCCAGGAACTGCACGACGAAGTAGGCGGGCTTCTTACATCGATCCAACTCAGCCTGTCGCTGATTCCGGCGGATGACCTCTCTACACGGTCCGCCGTGAAGGAATCATATCGTCTCATCCAGAAACTCTCGGAAGAGGTCCGCTCGCTATCACTTTCTTTGAGATCCTCGACCCTCGATGATTTTGGACTGAAGCTCGCTCTGGAAGAACACCTGAATCGCTTCCGTCAGACGTCAGGGATCGACATTGAATCGAAGATCAGTATACCGGATGATGTCAATCTGGCCGGCGAAATAGAGACAGCAACCTTTCGGATCGTCCAGGAATGTCTCACGAACATCGCCCGTCATTCCGGAGCGGACTCAGCATCCGTCGCGGTCAATGTCGAAACGGATATAATCATGATCCAGGTTTCAGATTCGGGATCGGGATTCGACGTCTCATCCCACGTCGGTGATGTTGATCACATGGGTCTTTCCGGCGTGATCGAGCGAGCCGAATTACTCCATGGCTTTACTGACATCAAATCTTCCCCGGGAGCCGGAGCCCGGATACGGGTCCGCATCCCTCTTCATCGCCTGAAAACGGGAGCCAGGACAGAATGATTACGATTCTGATAGCAGATGACCATGTCATGGTACGACAGGGCTTAAGGAGTCTGCTTGAAAGCGAGCCGTCGTTTTCTGTGATCGGTGAAACCGGCGATGGCCTGGACTGTGTTCGGCGCGTTGAAGAATTGAAGCCGAACGTCCTGATTCTCGATCTAAACATGCCGGGACTGAGCGGTTTCGAGGTTATCAGCCAGGTTACCCGACGCGTTCCTCAAACGCTCATCGTCGTTCAGTCCATGTTCACCCAGGAGGCCTATGTTCGGCGGGCCATGGAAAATGGCGCGAAGGCGTTCGTAGTCAAAGACGATAGTGCCGAAGCGTTAATCCGAGCGGTAAGAGACGTCGTTGCGGGACGAACTTTTTTAAGCAAATCCGTGCTTCAGAAGACATCCTGCAGAGTCGGTGAACCTGACGATCCGTACGATACCCTTACCGAAAGGGAGCGAGAAGTTCTTTCTCTGATATCCGATGGACTCGCAGGGCCAGACATCGCCGAAAGGTTGTTCATAAGCAAGCGGACGGTCGATAAACACCGGTCCAATCTGATGGAGAAACTCAACATTCACAATGAGCGATCCCTGGTTCGCTTTGCTCTGGAACGCGGGATCACACTCCCCTCTGGAGAGTCAGCGATAGAGACAGTAGGCCTTTCGGTTCGATCCGAGTCGATTTCTACCCTGGTTGTCGATGACAATGATGAGTTTCGGACTCAGTTGATCCGGTTTCTAGAGACCTTTGGTTTTTTTACTGTCGTCGGATCTGCCTCCGACGGAGGGGCTGCCATCGAGGCTGCCTCCAAATTACACCCGGAACTGGTCTTGTTGGACATCCGAATGAAACCCGTCGATGGTCTGACCGCCTTGCCGACCATAAAGTCCGTCTCTCCAGAGACTCATGTCATCATGCTCTCCCTTCTGAACGAATCGGTCTATACCGAACGAGCGTTGACGGAAGGTGCTTCCGGGTTCATTGCCAAGTCAGAACTTCTCGAATGTCTTCTCCCCGAGGTCAGGAAAGTCTTTGGCGAGTCCAGAATTCCTGAATCCGTCTGTTGAAACTCGGAGCGGAGTGGGGAAATCCCTGACGTATTACTGCGTAGCCAAGTACGTGGTGCTACGTATTCTTCGTGTAAGTATATATTCTACATGGATTTACGTAGTGGTTTTGTTGATCCTGTCGTCGATTTTTATGACCGGTGAAGATCTCCTCGGCATTCCACCGTGTCTGAGTGGTCGAGTCGAATGAAGCTTTGCGCCGTGTAAAACACCGACCCTATGGATCAGGATCGAAAATACAAAGTGCTACTCGTCGATAACGACTGTCCGAATGCGTTAGCCATTCGACGCGAACTGGAGAGAATCACGGCGTTCGAACAGGAAAGACATATGGCCGCCGGGGTAGCGGAAGCCTGTTGGACACTGGAAACGCTTTCCATTGATTACCTCGTCATCGACCTGTGTGGCGTTGACGCGGGAGCACTGGACCGTTACTCCGAGGTGTTCGATCGTGCCGGAACGACTGTTTCAATCGCGATCCTGGACGCACACGAAAATCGCCCCGTTGTTCTTGGCGTCGCTGATCGGGCAGACCTGAAACTAACAGGCGAACAGGTTTCATCTGATGTCCTGTGCCGTGAACTTGTGCGCCTTAGACTGGCAAAGGAATATCGACACCACTCCAGACTGAATCTCGCCGATTCTGAAAGACTCTCTTTTAACGCATCAGCGCCGATGACTTCTGTGATCGGTTTATCTGAGGTCATGTCTCAATACGTCCAGAAAAACGATGTCAAAGGAGAGCATTCTGCTCAAGACTTCCGACCCTTCGGGGAAAAAATTTTTCTCGGCTCCTTTCTTGAAGCCACCAGCCTGGAGCCCGATTATTCTTTCGTCGAATTACGACCGGTGCTACATTCGGTGATACGGATGCTGAACAAGTCGTTTCCAGACCGTATGGTCCGCCTCTCACTGTTACCCGATGTCCCCGATGTTCTGGTACTGGATGAATCGAAGCTCAAGAAGATGCTGAACACCCTGTTGTGGGCGGGACTGATCAGTTCGAAGTGCGCGACCGTATCACTGGTCGTAGGCTGGAAGCAGAAAGACGACACGACATGTGATCTTACATTTCTGACAGGACTCGAAGGTAAAGACCTCTCATGGCCCTCCTCCCGGGTCGAGACAATCTGGGATGATGGCGATGATCAGCACACATTATCGGCGATCAATCTACGTCTTCGGATTGTCGAGCGCCTGGCCGATGTATTTGGCGGAGAACTCTCGGAGCGGATTATTTCGTCCGATTCGATCCGGTTGCATTTGCATTTGCCTGGCGTAACGATGGTTTTATCGGAATCTCCACCGTCGAAACCGGTATCATCTCACCTTCGTAAAGCCAGCGATGTCAGCGTTGTCGCTTCAAGTAAAGTTACGCCCGGAACGCTTTCCGACAGAAGGCAGGCTACTCGATCACGCCGATACAACTGCTGACCACGTTTTGCGTCGTATATTCCCGCCGTCTTATTCCGCCTCGCTGTTATTCTGTTAGTCGACTGGCGAATGGTCATTCAGTATTGGGTTCTGGCTCTCTATTTCCTGATTTTGTTCGGAATCGGGTTTGTCGCGTCACGCAGAATCCATACTCTGCAGGATTATTTCGTCGGTGGAAAACGCCTCGGATACTGGGTCGTCGCTTTTTCTGCAAGGGCGACCGGAGAATCGGCCTGGCTTCTGCTCGGATTGACGGGCCTCGGGGCAATGGTCGGCCTCAGCGCCATGTGGGTCGTTGTCGGCGAAGTACTGGGTGTGGCGTTTGCCTGGTTCTTCATGGCCCGCCCTTTCAAGGAACACACGGATCGCTATGGATCGGTCACGATTCCGGATTATCTCGTCAGCCGTTTTTCAAGGAGTGGTTCCGATCGTGACGCCCGACTGATTCGCTCCCTTGCAGCCGGAGCGCTCGCTGTTTTTGTGACCATCTATGTCAGCGCTCAGATCGATGCCACCGGAAAGGCCTTCGAGAGCTTTCTGGACTGGAATTACTATGTCGGGATTCTCGTCGGGTTTGGAATCGTCATCATTTATACGTTTAGCGGCGGTTTTATAGCCGTTGCGTGGTCTGACCTGTTTCAGGGGCTACTCATGCTGGCCGGACTGCTGGCCCTTCCCCTGTTTGGTTGGCTTGCGATCGCCGACAACGTTTCGCTCGGAACGGGTCTCTCTGAGATTGATCCCGGCCTCATGAATATCTGGGGTCTGGGAGGATTTTCACTCGAAAATGCACTGCTGATTATCAGCTATGCCGCCATCGGTCTGGGCTTTCTTGGTTCTCCGCAGGTGTTTGTCCGTTTTATGTCTATTCGCGGCGACGAGGACATCAAGAAGGGTCGGTGGGTAGCGATTGTATTCACTCTCCTGACGGATGCCGGTGCCGTACTGACCGGTATGCTTGGGCGCTATCTGCTGGCCGGCCCTGGAGTGACACCTGAAGGGATTCTGGGCGGCGCCGCGGAAAATGTTCTTCCGATGATGGTCTCTCATTTATTTCCATCCCTCATTGTCGGGCTCTACATCGCCGCAGTGCTGGCGGCGATTATGTCGACGATCGACTCATTACTGGTGGTCGCGTCGAGCGCAATCGTCAGGGATTACTACCAACAACTGTGGCACCCGGGAATCGGTAACGATACCCTGACACGCCTCTCCCGTCTTGCGACCATTCTGATGGCCCTCATCTCACTGGCCATTGCTGTTGTCGTCTCCGTCCTGTCTCCAGATCGTACCATCTTCTGGTTCGTGATCTTCGGCTGGTCCGGAATCGCAGCCATATTCTGTCCGGTGATGCTTCTGTCGTTGTTCTGGAAGAGCTACACACCCAGAGGTGCGCTCGCGTCGATGATTACCGGATTCGTGTCTATACTCGTCTTCAAATTCGTTCTACCGTCCCTACCTGCATACGGACACTACTTCGATTTGATGGGAGAAATGGCCCCATCTATAGTGACGGCTCTTATCGCCGGTCTGGTATTCGGACGCCGATAACCCGGATCGTGCTTGCTATTTTGACCCGTATGGCTAAATTGGCCGTTTCCGACAGAGAATTGACTACGTGAATCTAACTCGCAGGTGTGATTTGGAAGATAGAATTGTACGAGCTGCGCTGGTCCAGGCAACATTGTCTGAAAGCACCGGATCTTCCACCGAGAAGATCAAGGCCTCGATGATAGACAAGCACGTTGCTCTCATCGAAGAAGCTGCCTCGAACGGAGCCCAGGTCCTCTGTATGCAGGAACTCTTTTACGGTCCTTATTTCGGAGCGGAGCAGGATATCAAGTGGTATAACATGGTCGAGCGCATTCCGGACGGGCCGACGACAAAGCTCATGCAGGATCTTGCCCGTAAGCATAAAATGGTCATTGTCGTCCCGATGTATGAGGAGGATCTGACGGGGCTGTACTACAACACCTGTGCGGTTATTGACGCTGACGGCAGTTTTCTGGGGAAATTCCGGAAGATCCATATCCCGCACTGCCATCCCGGTTTCTGGGAGAAATTTTATTTCCGGCCTGGAAACCTGGGGTATCCCGTTTTTGATACGGCAGTCGGAAAGGTCGGTGTCTATATCTGCTATGATCGGCACTTCCCGGAGGGGTGGAGGGAGCTCGGCCTGAATGGAGCTGAAATCGTATTCAATCCGTCGGCAACGGTTGCCGGACTGAGTGAGTACCTCTGGAAATTGGAACAGCCCGCAGCCGCATGCGCCAACATCTACTATGTAGGTGCCATCAATCGTCCAGGAATGGAAGCACCCTGGAATATTGGAGAGTTCTACGGGACGTCTTACTTCGCCAGTCCACGAGGTCAGATCATTGCCGAGGGACCACGAACCGAGGACGCTATCATTACGGCAGATCTTGATCTAAACCTGATCCGGGAGGTCAGAAACGTCTGGCAGTTCTACCGGGATCGCAGGCCGGATTCCTACGAGGCCATTTCCAGACCCTGACGCAACCATTTGCGCTCGCACGATTCGACCCACTTACCCGTCGTTCCGTATGGCTTCTTCCGAAATCTTCCATTCTGCTCTCTACAATGAGGACCTGGCTCCCGTCGCCATGTCGGATCGATCATGGGGAAAGTGGGCCATTGCGGCACTCTGGGTTGGCATGGCGGTCAATATTCCGACCTACACCCTCGCAGCCGGAATGATTTCGCAGGGAATGAGCTGGGGCCAGGCCCTCCTCGTGATTGCACTGGGAAACCTGATTGTACTGGTGCCTATGGTTCTCAATGCCCACGCGGGGACGAAATATGGCATTCCGTTTCCGGTTATCCTCCGCGCATCATTCGGTACCGTGGGTGCCAATATCCCTGCATTGATGCGCGCGCTCGTAGCCTGTGGATGGTTTGGAATCCAGACGTGGATCGGTGGCTCAGCCATCTATACCCTTCACTCGGTCATTTTTGGATTCGAACCGGCTACGGCGGCTGACATGCTACCGATTATAGGCCTGTCATGGGGTCAGTTTGCCAGTTTTCTCCTGTTTTGGGCGCTCAACATTGCCATCATTCTCTCTGGAATCGACAGTGTAAAGTGGCTGGAGACCCTGGCCGCTCCGTTTCTTCTATTGGTAGGGCTCGGGCTCCTGTTCTGGGCTGTCTCCGAAGCCGGGGGCTTCGCTGTTGTACTCTCGGACGCGACGGTCGCCAAGGTTCGTGGATCCCTGGGTACCGAGTATAATTTTTGGGCTGCTTTCTGGCCCAATCTGACGGCAATGGTAGGATTCTGGGCAACATTATCTCTCAATATCCCTGACTTCAGTCGCTACGCCGTTTCACAGCGGGACCAGATTTGGGGACAATTCATAGGACTGCCGACGACGATGACGTTGTATGCGTTCATCGGTATCACCGTCACCTCCGCGTCGGTCCTGATATTCGGAGAGGCGATCTGGGACCCGGTCCTGCTCCTCGGTCGGTTCCAGAGTCCGTTCGTCGTAGGGTTCGCCCTGTTCGGTCTTACGATCGCCACATTGTCAACCAATATTGCAGCCAATGTGGTCTCGCCCGCCAACGATTTTTCAAACCTCATGCCCCGTCGGATCAGCTTCAGGATGGGCGGGCTGATTACCGGCATCCTGGGCGTCATAATCTTCCCGTGGAAGCTATACACCAATCTTTCCAATTACATTTTTACCTGGCTCATCGGGTACAGCGCGCTTCTGGGATCCATCGCCGGCGTAATGCTCGTCGATTATTTCATCATCCGGCGGAGAAAGCTCATTCTGGATGATCTGTACCTCGAGAACGGTGCGTATAGCTATGGCGGATCCGGGGTCAATTACCGGGCTGTTGTAGCCACAGTCGCTGGCATTTTGCCGAATGTACCCGGCTTTCTGGCACAGGCCTCCGGCGGTGCGATCCATGTCGCGGGGATCTTCCACACCATCTACACTTATGCATGGTTCGTGAGTCTGTTTATTGCCGGGGCGGTCTATCTGGCGCTGATGGTGTCACCTGGGGGGACGGATCCGGCCATAAGGGACGAGTCATAATCATTTAATTGGAGTCGCTATGTTGTCCACGGAAACACGAGCTGGAGCCCGAATGGCACCGTGTGATTATGTCCCACCGGCGTATTCCGGACCGAGCCGGGAGGAAATCCTCCAGATGCGGGGACGCTACGTCCATCCGTCTCTCTTCGCTCTCTACAAGGAACCCATCATGATCGTGGATGGCCATATGCAGTGGCTGTTCGATGAGAATGGCGAGCGATATCTTGACATGATTGCCGGGATCGTGACCGTATCGTGCGGCCATTGTCATCCTAAAATTGTCGCCAAGATTCAGGAACAGGTCGCTCGACTCCAGCATGCGACGACGATTTATCTCCATCCGCATCTTCCTCTGTTGTCAGAGAAACTGGCGACCAAAATGCCGGAAGGACTCGACGTTACGTATTTCGTCAACAGCGGGAGCGAGGCCAACGAACTGGCAATCAATATGGCCCGTGCGTTTACCGGGAATACGGACGTTATCGCCCTCAGAAATGCCTACCACGGTATGTCGTCCACGTCGGCGGGCCTCACATCACACCACACATGGAAACGGGATCTGCCACAGGGAACGCGCATTCACCACGCCATCTGCCCGGATCCGTACCGGAATCCGTTCGACGGTACACCGGAAGAAATCGCCCATAAGAGCGCCGAAGACCTTCGAGACCTGATTCGTTTCTCTACACCGGGACAGGTTGCTGCTTTCATCGCCGAGCCAATACAGGGAGTGGGCGGTGCGACGCAGGGAGCGCCAAACTATCTCCGTGAAGCCTATGCGATTATACGCAATCACGGTGGCCTGTGCATCGCCGACGAGGTGCAAACCGGTTTTGGAAGGACCGGCGAGCATTACTGGGGTTTCGAGCATTATGATGTTACACCGGATATGGTCGTCATGGCCAAAGGAATAGGAAACGGGGTTCCCATGGCCGCTGTTACGACCACCCGGGAAATTGCCGATGCGTTTACGAATCGACTCCACTTCAATACCTACGGTGGTAATCCGGTCAGTATGGCGGCCGGTCTGGCCGTGCTCGATGTCATCGAAGAGGATGGCCTTCAGGAAAATGCCCTTCGGGTAGGCAACCGGCTCAAGGAAGGATTGGAAGGTCTTATGCAGGACCATCCGTTGATTGGCGATGTGCGGGGGATGGGACTCATGCTGGGTGTGGAACTCGTCAAAGATCGGTCTACACGAGAACCCGCACCGGCAGAGACCGCTCAACTTCTGGAGGAGGCCCGTTCTCGCGGCATTCTCCTCGGAAAGGGCGGACTCTACGGAAACGTACTCAGAATCAAACCACCCATGTGCATCACGCTAGAAGACGCCGATTTCACGGTCGCTGTTCTGGATGAATCATTGAGAGCAATGGCATAATTCCAACGGGTACATACTATGGCATACGATAAAATTGTAACGGGCGGTACGATTGTCACTCCAGGTGGTACGATTACCGGAGACATTGGAATCTCGGGGGAAAAGATTGCGGCCGTGGGCACCGATCTGGCGGCAGACGCTTCAGGTGCTGAACTGATAGATGCCACGGGTCATTTCGTACTGCCCGGGGTGCTGGACGTGCATGTCCACCTCGCGCTTCCTTTTTGCGGAACCGTTTCATCGGACGACTATCTGACCGGAACGAGGGCGGGTGCCCGAGGCGGGGTCACAACACTTATTGATTTCGCCATACCGTACGCCGGTGACTCTCTTTCTGACGCGGCAGACAACTGGATGAAGAAGGCTGAAGGAAAATCACTCATAGACTATACGTTCCATATCTGCGTCACACGATGGGACGAGCACAAGGATCAGATCGAGGGAATGATTGATCGCGGGTTTTCGACGTTCAAGGAGTTCATGATCTACGAATCCGAAGGATGGCAGTCAGATGATCGAGCCATGTTTGGAACACTCGAACTCATGAAGAAGCACTCGGCGATGTTGCTTGTTCACGCGGAGTCGGCACGGGTACTCGATGAACTCATCGCCCGGTATCACACACCGGAGATGATGAATCAGTATGGAGCGCGTCTCCATCCGATGACCCGGCCAAACTACATCGAAGCCGAGGCCATCCAGCGGGCAATTAAGTGGAGCGAGGTCACGGGCGGCCAACTCTATATCGTCCACATGTCGACAGCCGAAGGGGCCAATCTGGTTCGGGATGCGCAACTGCGGGGGGTACCCGTCCTGGCCGAGACGTGTGCTCAGTACCTGGTCCTGGACGATTCAGTGTTCGACCAGGAGGACGGTCACCTGTTCGCATGCTGTCCGCAGGTCAAAAAACCGGCCGATGTTCAACGCCTGTGGAAAGGGATGCGAAGCGGGGAGGTTTCTGTAGTTTCTACGGATACCTGTACGTTTTCCCGAAAACAGAAAGCCATGTGGGAGGGGGACTTCACAAAGATTCCCATGGGGCTACCGGGACTCGAAACCCTCCTTCCGGTCGTCTATACCCATGGGGTCCGATATGGACGCATTTCGATCGAGGAAATGGTGCGGAAGTTGTCGACCAATCCGGCGCAGATCATGGGACTGTATCCCCGAAAGGGAGCCATACAGGTGGGTTCAGACGCCGATCTGGTCATTATTCATCCAACAAACGAGACCGTCGTAGACCCGGCGGTCATGGAAACCAACGCCGACTGGTCTCCCTACAACGGCTGGTCACTCGCCGGTTTTTCGAGGACGACAATTTCGCGTGGAGACGTGATTGTGGACGATTACCGGGTCGTTGGCGAGGCCGGAAGAGGCAAGTGGCTCCCCCGCAGGCACGCCGGACTCCAGGCGTCGAAACCGTCGAATGGACAACCCTCTGAAACGAAACAGGCAGGAACGATCTTATGAGCGAAGTGATTTCCGGGCGCAGATTGCCCAATCTTATTGGCGGTAGTGAGGTCCAGAGTCTCTCCCATCGTTTCCTTCCCGTCGTGAATCCGTCAACGGGTGATGTTCTGGCAGAAGTACCGCTCTCCGCTGCTTCCGATCTGGATGCTGCGGTATCGACCGCATCCGACGCCCAGAAAGAGTGGGCACTGATGCCGCTGAAAGATCGGGTCCAGGTCTTTTATAAAATGAAAGGTCTGGTAGAGAACGAAGTCGAACACCTGATGACCGTTCTGTCGGAGGAGAATGGGAAAACCCGTGCCGAGTCTCGGGGAAGTATTCTCCGAGCCGTTGAGTGTATGGAGTTTGCGGCAAGTCTTCCGCAGATTGCGTCTGGAACGAATCAGCAAGTCAGCCGCGGTGTGGAGTGCCGGACCGCACGGCATCCACTCGGGGTCGTCGCCGGAATTACGCCCTTTAATTTCCCGTTCATGGTTCCTTTGTGGATGATTCCGATGGCCATCGGGTTGGGAAATGCCTTCATCCTGAAACCCTCTGAACAGACCCCGCTGAGTGCCTACGAGATCGCGCGACTACTCGCCGAATCCGGGCTACCGGACGGTCTGTTCTCAGTTGTGAATGGAGATCGCGAGATTGTCGAGGCGATCTGTGATCATGACGGGATCTCCGCCATTGGATTCGTTGGCTCTACCAGGGTGGCTCGCACCGTTTTCGCGCGCGGATCGGCTGCTGGCAAGCGTGTCCGGGCTATGGGGGGCGCAAAGAATCATCTCGTCGTGGTGCCTGACGCGAATCCGGAAATGACCGCAACCAACGTCGTAGCATCGGTTACGGGGTGTGCGGGCCAGCGATGTATGGCTGCCAGTGTACTCGTGGCGGTCGGAGATGTGGAAGAAATTATCGGACTTGTCAAGAAGAAGATGGAGACGCTCCAGGCGGGACAGGATATTGGTTCGATCATCAGTGAGACTGCGTACAATCGTATTACCGGGTATCTGGAACGGGTTGAAGCCGGTGGGGCCTCGCTGATGTTGGACGGAAGAAATGCGATCTCTGAGAACGCTCCGGACGGTGGATTTTTCCTCGGGGCCAGCATTATTGACAACGCGACACCGGACCATGAAGCGTCCTGTGATGAAATCTTTGGTCCGACACTCACCATCATCAGGTGCGATACCCTCGACGAAGCCCTCGCGATTGAAAATGCGAGTCCATACGGAAACGCGGCTGCGATTTACACGTCTTCCGGCGGTACGGCACAATACTTCGCTGAGCACGCCAGTGCCGGCATGATCGGGGTCAATATCGGAGTACCGGTTCCGAGAGAACCGTTCGCTTTCGGTGGCTGGAACGATTCAAGTTTCGGTGGTGGGGATATTACCGGTCCTACCGCGGTCGATTTCTGGTCCAAAACGAAGAAGATCACCACCAAATGGTCCGATCAGCATCGTAGCAACTGGATGTCGTGATCAGGAGCGCTGAATAGACGAAGAAAATGACTGACAAAACCCGCCTGTCGAGCGAAGAACTCAGACGCAACTTTGCTGATCTACATCCTGCGTTCTCGCGAGATGAGGCAGCCGTTGAGGCCGCTCGTTGTCTGTTCTGCTACGACGCACCGTGCACCCGGTCCTGTCCGACCGGAATAGACGTGCCCCGGTTCATTCGACAGATTCTCCACGACGATGTCCAGAGCGCAGGAGATACCATTTTCTCTGAAAATATTCTCGGTGGTTCCTGCGCGCGCGCCTGTCCGACGGAAGTCCTGTGTGAGGGGGCGTGTGTAGATCGGACACTTCTCAACGCTCCCGTGGCAATCGGACGTCTTCAACGGTACGCGACCGACCACGCCTCAAAAGACAAGATGTCGTCTTTTCAACCCGGTATAGCTTCCGGTAAACAGGTTGCCGTCGTAGGGTCCGGTCCGGCAGGAATGTCGTGTGCCGCGACGCTTCGACAAGCGGGCCATGCTGTGACGATATTCGAGGCACGCGACATTCCGGGGGGACTGAATACCCTCGGCATCGCCGCCTACAAGATCACCACCGATTTTGCACTTTCCGAGTGGAGAGCCGTTGAATCTATGGGGGTCGACGTTGAACTCAATACGCCAGTCGATTCGGATCGGTTGTCCGAACTACGGGCCACTTTCGACGCGGTATTTATCGGTGTAGGACTGGGTAAAACGGCCTGTCTGGGTGTTCCCGGAGAACGACTGTCGGGTGTGGTCGAGGCACTGGATTTCATATTCCAGACCCATACCGGGCCTCTGGAAGAGTGTGTGGTAGGACGAAAGGTGGTCGTTATCGGCGCCGGTAACACGGCAGTCGATGTCGCTACCGAGGCCGTTCGGTTGGGTGCCGAGTCTGTCACCATCGTGTATCGTAGAAGCCGAGCAGAGATGTCGGCCTTCGACTATGAATACCGATTGGCCCTCAAGGACGGAATTCGGTTCCATTGGCATACGCAACCGGTCGGTTTTCTGGGAATGAACGGCGCCCTGTGTGGAGTACAGACCCAGAAAATGAATCCGATCGGAACCGGTAGAAGTGGTCAACTGGAGCCGATTCCCGACAGCATGGCTACGGTCGAGTGTGATATGGCCATTCAGGCTCTCGGACAGTCACCCGTCCTCGGACTGGTTCTTCGAGAAGAGGGGGTCAGGATTGAGGAAGGAAAACTACGAATCGACCCAACATCCGGTGCCACCGGAGCAGACGGCCTGTTTGCCGGTGGAGATTGCACCAGCGGGGGTGCGGAGATCGTCGATGCAGTCGAAGAAGGGAAGAGAGCCGCACGTGGAATTATTGACTATCTCGGAGGATTGGAATGAGTGATAACGATGTGGGCCGCTCGCCGGCCGCTACCCGCCCTGATCTCTCCAGCAATCTCGCCGGTATCCGTTCACCCAATCCGTTCTGGCTGGCGAGCGGCCCACCAACCAACTCTGCCTACCAGGTTCGACGAGCATTCGAAGCCGGATGGGGAGGAGTCGTCTGGAAGACACTCGGACACGAAGCTATCGTAAATGTATCCTCCAGGTACGGCGCATTCGATTACGACGGTCGAAAAATCGCTGGTTTCAATAACATCGAATTGATAACGGATCGGACTCTCGAGACGAATCTCGAGGAAATCCGTCAGATAAAAAGGGAGTTCCCCAATCATGCCGTCGTCGTGTCCTTGATGGTAGAGTCGAAGCAGGAGGCCTGGCACGATATCGTACAGCGGGTGGAGGATACCGGATGTGACGGTTTGGAGCTGAATTTTGGATGTCCTCACGGAATGAGCGAACGGGGTATGGGTTCGGCCGTGGGGCAGGTGCCAGAGTACACGGAGATGGTCACGAACTGGGCCAAGGAGGTTGCTACTACACCGGTACTGGTGAAACTGACTCCAAACGTCGGTGACATTCGATTTCCCGGCCGTGCAGCTCGAGATGGAGGAGCGGATGGTATTTCCCTCATTAACACCATTAACTCGATTATGGGTGTCGACCTGGACACGTTTACGCCGCGCCCGACCGTAGCCGGGCGCGGCTCGCATGGAGGATACTGTGGACCCGCGGTTCGACCTATCGCCCTGAACATGGTTCAGCAAATCGTGTCCGACGGTGCCATCGATCTTCCGGTGTCTGGTATCGGAGGTATTCAGGCCTGGCAGGACGTGGTTGAGTTCATGCTGCTCGGTGCCGGAAATGTACAGGTATGCACTGCCGCCATGCATTATGGATTTCGTATTGTCGAGCAGTTGTCCTCCGGTCTCGAGACGTGGATGATGCGCCATGACTTTTCGTCGCTCGATGAATTTATCGGTCGCACGGCTCCTCTGGTTGGCGACTGGGCCGATCTGGATCTGGGGTTCAAAGTCGTCGCCGAGATCGATCAGGAAAAATGTATCAACTGCGGCGTCTGTTATATCGCCTGTGAAGACGGTGCTCATCAGTCGATTACCAGAACTCAGATAGATGACGGAGATTATTCGGATCGGTCCTTCCGGAGCGGTGGTCAGCGCGTAGTGGCAGGAGCCGGATCTGCCAGGCATTCCGCGACCGGAGAATCGTATGTGAACCGTTACGAGATCAAGCAGGACACCTGCGTCGGATGTAATCTCTGTTCACTGGTTTGTCCCGTCTCTGGATGTATAAACATGGTTGAAAAAGCGCCCGTTATTCCAAATATTACCTGGCGAGCGTATCAGGACAAGCTTTCGAGGGGTGAAATGAAGCCCATCGAGCCTCCTGCTCATATCTGATTAAAATCCCTGTCGCCGCCTGATGTAGGGAATATCCCGGCAGACGTGAGCGGAGAAATATCTTATCATACAGCGAGACTTATCTGTTTTCTGTGATCCGTAATGACCGATCGCAATCGTACCGAAAGCCTGATCTCCTCCCTGTCTGGCAGTAATCAGGACGCGGTCCATAGGGATCGAGACTGCTCAGAATCCCCCCCTCCATCCGTTCTAGACCCGTCCGTAGTATCAGCAGACGAGCATCGACGACTTATAGAAGTGACTCGATGGTTGCAGGAGTCACAGACCCTGACCCGGACAGGTAGTTTTGTTGTCGATCTGGAGAAGAATACGTGGTACGGATCCGAAAATTTGTATGTACTGCTGGATGTTCATCGTCCGTCGGAACGCGATGTAGAACACCTGAAAGCCCGTATCCATCCAGATGACCGAGAACAGACGATTACGACCTTTTTAGAGGGTATTTCCAGGAGGGATGACGACTTCGATCTGGAGTTTCGCCTCGTACGTAAGCGCGACGACCGGCCCATCTGGCTGCACTGTGTCGCATTCGTCCGGACGAATGAACGCACGTCTGGCACGGAGCTCATCGGTACCGTACAGGACATAACAAGTCGAAAAACGGAACTGCTTGAACTCGAACAATGGCGATCCATTTTCGAGTATGGTGGCTGGGGCGTCGTCACAGCTGAGCCCGAAAGCCACCAAATTCTTCTGTGCAACCAGGCCTTTGCAGATATGCACGGATACACTACGAAGGAACTTCAACAGCTGACCTTGCATGCGATTCTGCCGCCTGAAGAGCAAGCATTACTCTCGGAACAGAGTTCCATAATCAACTCAGAAAACAGGCATGTCGTCGAATCGATACACCTTCGTAAAGACGGCACGCGGTTTCCCGTCCTGAGTGACGTTTCTGGAATCCGATCAGACACGGGCCAACTGCTCTTCAGGGCTGCCAGCGTTCAGGATTTAACCAAACAGAAAGCCCTCGACAAAGATCGGAGAGCTCTCGACCATGAGTTGTTCCGGCTTCAAAAAGCAGAAAGCCTGGAGGTAATGTCCGGTGGAGTCGCCCACGACTTCAACAACCTCCTGATGACGATTATCGGAAACGTCGCCATGGCCACCGAGGACCTCTCGCCCGCGCACCCGGTTCAGGAGTTTCTTTCACCGATACGCACCGCCGCCCACCAGGCATCGGACCTGTCGAGGAAACTCCTTTCGTACACCGGTGAGGAGGAGACCTCCCTCCAACAGATTGTTTTCTCGGATCTCGTCCATGAGGTCTTTGATATCGTTCGATCAACTATTCCGATCACAACCGAGTTGGCTTTTCATGGATCAAAATCCTGCTTCCCACTTGTCGCTGACCCGATTCAATTACGTCAACTACTCTTGAATCTAATCATTAACGCATCGGAGGCAATCGGTTCGGATGCCGGGCTCATCCAGATTTCCTCCACGTGCAAGATGATAGATGAGAGCGATTACGCCGACTATTGCCGTAACGAAAGCACGGTTATGAATGCCACCCGGCATCACGGAAGTTTCACCGTCCTGACTGTTGAGGACAACGGCCCGGGAATCGAGCCATCGCTTAGACATCGCATTTTCGATCCGTTCTACTCGACGAAATTTACCGGGAGGGGACTCGGACTCGCGGTAGTAGTTGGCGTCGTTAGAAGTCACATGGGGCTGATGCAGGTTGCGTCCGACTCCGAGCGGGGGACCCTCTTTAATATTTACCTACCCAATCAGATGCCGGCCGCACACAACGATTCAGCGA
>CAYLHF010000003.1:0-13927 GCA_964383365.1 uncultured Rhodothermales bacterium
GCCGCCCCTTCCTGTACACGGTCTTTTTCTACCGGCACCCGACAGCGCTGATTCGTTGTACCGCACCGGTATATTCTGAATCGGTAGGTATCAGGTCGTTCGGATCAAAAAACAGCGTGAGTACGACAGTCGGTGACCCGTACGGAACCACCCGTCATTGAAGTGTATAACGATTTTTGCTCAAACACGTGCGTTTTGTCTTGCAGGACAACGATATGAATTATGGCGTCACCGTTCGAGACAGGGTGAGCATTCTCTAGATGATAGAAGCCTCAGCCATACTGAAGGGAAAGGGTTTGGTAGTTGAGCCAGAGATTCAAAAGCGTTTGGATTTCTTGCTTGAAATATGTCGTACAAGTCTCAAGAGTCTTGACGAAGAGCTCATTTTCAGGGCCTTTCGACTCAGTCATTGGGCACATCGGAATGATCGGCGGGCTACGGGTGAACCCTATATCGTGCATCCGCTTGAAGTCGCCACGCTCTTCGTGCAGCAAATCGGGTTCGACGATCTGGGTGTTGCTGCAGCCCTCTTACACGATGTGGTCGAAGACACCGATGTGACGCTGGATTTTATCAGGGACTCGTTTGGCGAAGAGCTTACGTTGATTATCGATGGCCTCACCAAGATCAGTGGCGCATTTCAGTCGCGTGATATCTCTCAGGCCGAAAACGTTCGAAAGTTGATGCTTTCCATGGCATCGGACGTCAGAGTCATTCTGGTGAAATTTGCCGATCGTCTTCACAACATGAAGACGTTGGATTCGCTTCCACAACGCAAGCAGATAAAAATCGCGTCGGAAACGCTCGATCTGTTCGCCCCACTTGCTCGCCGTTTCGGTTACAACGTCGTAAAGAATGAACTCGAAGATCTTTCTCTCAAAGTATTGAATCCAGAGATCTATGAAGAGATTACATCCGGTCTTCGTGATGCAAAACCGGAAAGGGATGCGTACGTCCATCGATTTATCGAACCCATGCGCAGGCGTCTCGAAAAAGACGGCTTTCAGTTCGAGATTTATGGCAGATCGAAGAACATATATTCGATCTACAAGAAAATGCAGCGACAGAATAAACCGCTGGAAGAGATCTACGATATCATCGCCATTCGCATCGTGTTGAGAGATATCGAGCAGAAAGGGAAGGAAGATTGCTGGCGTGTGTATTCCATAATGACGGACGAGTATAAACCGCTCCCGGAGAGATTTCGAGATTTTATATCCGTTCCAAAGTCAAACGGATACCAGAGCCTACACACAACGGTGCTCGGTCCCGAGGGGCGTCGAGTGGAGGTGCAGATTCGGACTGACGAGATGCATCAGATAGCGGAGAAGGGAGTTGCGGCTCACTGGAAATACAAGGAGGATGTTTCCAAGAGTGATGATCAGATGGATCATTTCCTGGCCTGGGTAAGAGATCTTCTCGAGAATCCGAAACCCGATGAGGCGACCGAGTTCGTTCAGGACTTTCGATTGAATCTGTACGATGAAGAAATTTATGTCTTTACTCCACGAGGCCATCTTTTCTCACTTCCCAAGAACGCAACTCCTGTTGATTTTGCCTTTCTTGTACATACCGAAGTAGGATTTCACTGTATCGGGGCCAAGGTGAATGGAAAAATGGTTCCGCTCTCGCACAAACTGAAGAGTGGAGACCAGGTCGAAATTATTACGTCTAAGAAGCAGACTCCGAATGCCGATTGGGTTCAATTCGTTGTCACGCAGAAAGCACGGAGTCGAATCCGGCACTGGAAGAAAGAAGAGCGAAGGAAGACGGCTGATTACGGTCAGCAAACATGGACAAAGAAAGCCTCAAGACTGGGGATAGAACTATCGAAACAACAACTGTCCAGATATGCGACGAGGCTAAAATTCCCGAACGTTCAGCAGATGTTTTTTGAGATCGGGTCCGGGTTATTCAATGTCGCAGAGTTGATCAAACTGGTTCAGTCGGACCGGGAAGGAGATCGGGAAGTGCATACGGAAGATGATTCGAAGCGCCTTCAATTCGATACCTTCCTGGATACGGCTCAGTCGAGTGGAAAACCTGCGCTCCTGATTGACGGAGAATTACACACAGATATTCTTACACAGTATGCGACGTGTTGTAATCCCATCCCAGGGGATAAGGTTTTTGGATTTATCAGTAGATCGGGAGGCATAAAGATCCATCGCGTGACGTGCCGTAATTCGCCGAATCTGATCGTGAATCAAGCAGACAGGATCATCAACGTTGAGTGGAGTAGGCAGAAGGATATTCAATTCGTCGTGGCTCTTCGGGTCATGGGAGAGGATCGTGTCGGGATGATCAGCGACGTTACTACCGTGATCTCAAAAAGCCTCAAGACAAATATTCGATCGATCTCGGTCGCAACGGAAGATGGTGTGTTCGTGGGGTCGATTGTCCTGTTTGTCAGTGACCTGGAACATCTTAAGAGGCTCATCCAACGGATTAAGCGAATCTCAGGTGTACATGGTGTTTATCGCTTCGAGGAGGGTCTGGGAGAATCCTGATCCGGTACCAGTTGACACTTTACGGAAAGACTTGAAATAGTTGACTTTGGCGCATGGAAATCGTTACTTGATAGCGATTATTCCTACCCTTACCGGACATCCGCAGATCATGTCGAAAAGACAAAAAACCCTGACAAAAAAGGATGTTGCCCGCCGTCTCTCCGAGACAGTCGGTGAACCCATTTATAAGTGCGAACCATGGGTTGGCTCAGTTATCGATGTGCTCGGCCAGTTGCTCATGGAGGCAGATCCTGAGGTTCGAATAGAACTACGGGACTTCGGAGTCTTTGAAGTGAAAAAAACGAGAGCTAAACCCAAGGCCAGAAACCCGAAGACCAACGAGACTGTTTTTATTCCGAGTCGACGCAAAACACATTTCAAACCCAGCAAGAAGCTCCGGCGAGTCCTGCAGCAACCTCTCATCTCTCTTAATTACGAATTACCGACCGGGAGTGCTGACTCGGAAGAGGAGAGAGAGTTAGTGCTCGAGATCTGAGACCAAAACGGTCAGGGCTGCCGTAGTACTGTGTTTCTGGCAGTAGATACAGTGCAGAGAGTAGAAGTATGACAGATTCCAAGGGCAAAATTGTAGCCATTGACTGCGGAACCAAACGAGTAGGAATTGCTGTTTCTGATCCACTTCAACTTTTTGCTCAACCATTTGGAACGTTCGATCCTGAGTCGGCATTACGCGCGCTGGTCGACCTGAACAGGAAGGAACATGTTAGTGTCTTTGTAATAGGCTGGCCTCTTCTTCCTGACGGAACGAAAGGCAAAGCCACGGATATGGTTGATCGTTTCGTTTCCCGCATGAAAAATCGAATGGACGATATATCCGTCATTAAACAAGATGAGCGTTTTTCGTCCGAAATGGCCAGGGAGTTGCTTTCAGAAGGACCGAAGCCGTCGCTGGGCGCTCGGAAAAAAGGAAGGCTTGATACGGCAGCTGCCGGTTTGATCCTCCAGGACTACCTGAATACTATTGCGTAACTCTTAGATATGATTCGTCCCATATATCTCTTTGGAACCTCAGAACTCCGGGAGGCCACACGACCAATTGAGTGCGATTCTGACGAATTGCAGGCCTTGATAGACGACATGATCGATACGATGAACGGGGCACAGGGAATTGGACTGGCTGCTCCTCAAATTGGTAGACAGGAGCGTCTTTTTGTAGTGAACCTATCTCCTATGTCTGAATCTCTCGCCGAGGAAGGAATAACCGTTCCTGCGGAGACTCAGGTTTTTATCAATCCTGAGATCGTCGAGGAATCGGAGGACGATTCGGAATTCGAGGAAGGATGCCTGTCGATTCCGGACATTCACGAAGATGTGGTACGGCCGCAAAGCATCCGGATCAGCTACTTGGATCGGTCATTCCAAGCGCATGAAGAACGTTATGATTCTATGATGGCGCGAGTCATTCAGCACGAATACGATCATCTGGAGGGCATCCTATTCGTAGATCTTATTTCCTCATTCAGACGACGGTTGCTCAAGAGGAAACTCAAGGATATCAGCGAGGGAATTGTCGAGGCAGAGTACCCGGTCTACGCACGAAACACGGGTCTTGTGGGAGTGTCGAAATCGTGATGACGGATTACTAACCGAACTCACCGCTTCCACCAGGTGGAATACCCAAGACACACAATGAACAGGATGGCCTGGCACAGGACCATGGTTGCACCGCTCGGTAGGTCGAGATAGAATGAAGCAGCGAGTCCGAGCAGCGCCGTGAGTGTACCCAGACCGATGGCCCTGAGTGTCATCTGACGAAACGTTGGAGAGATAAGACGTGACGACGCTGCGGGAATAACAAGAAATGCCGCCAGGAGTAGAATCCCTGCTATTTTTATGGAAACCACGATGGTAACGGCCAGAAGAACAGACAGTAACCTGTCGTCTCGATCCACCGAAAGGCCATCTGCCTGTGCCAGTTCCGGGTCAAACGTTGCATACGCCCAACGTCCCCACTGGCGGGGAAGCGTGAGGAATGCCATGCAGAGGATACTCCCTATCGCCCAAAGATCCATTTCTGTAACAGCCAGTACAGATCCGAACAGATACGTGTACGCGTCGGTTGTCGCACCATCCCGACTGGCAAGGAATACAACGCCGAGAGCGACAGCGACAGCAAATAGTACACCGACCGCGGTATCACCGGCGAGTTTGGTGTGACTCCGCAGCCAGTCGATTGCAAGAGCAACAACGACCGTAAACGGGATGGCTACGAACAGGGGTTCCATACCGAGTAACAAACCAAGCGCTACGCCCCCGAACGCGGCATGAGAAAGACCAGACCCGAGAAAACTCAGCTTCCGTTGAACGATAAATACCCCGTAATAGCTGGCAAGTGATCCAACCATTACACTCGCGAGAAGCGCCCGTTGCATGAACGAATATTCCAGCCAATCGACCATCAGTGTCTCCCGAGTATCGTGTGTTCGTGCCCTATATGTCCGAATGTTTCTCGAACCGCTGTCTCTGACAGAGCATCTCTGGGCATACCGAATGACATCAAACGTCCGTTCAGCAACGCAACATGTGTTGCATGGTGGAAGGCGACTTCCCAATCGTGCGTGACCATAACGATACATGCGTCCGTCTTTTCCCGATATTCATCCAAGAGGGCATGCAAGTCCTTGGTTCCGGGTGAATCAACCCCGGTCTCAGGTTCGTCAAGAAGGAGTACTTCCGGCTGTCTGATTATTGCGCGTGCAAGATAAATTCGTTGGACTTCGCCTCCGGATAAAACTCCGATAGAGCGGTCAGCGAGCTCTTCGGCACCCACTTGTTTCATGGCTTGAAGGGCAACGTGCCTGTCTTCATCCGAGAGGCCGGAAGGCCAGGATCGCTTCAACGCCGTAGCGACAAGTTCAATGGCTCGGGCGGGAAATGTTCGGTCAATTGCTTTGATCTGGGGCACGTAACCAACCGTATCGGTTGATACGCGTATGCTGCCGTCGGTTGGTACTACGAGACCCGCAATCGTTCGCAGAAGCGTTGATTTTCCACTGCCGTTGGGTCCCATAACCGCAAGCAGGCTCCTCCGGGGACAGTGGAAAGAGATGTTGTCCAGAATCTGATGTTCTCCGAACCGTACAGACAGGGAAGAAACGTCTATCATCATCGGACCAGATTCATGAGTTGTTCCGCGTTGTCCGAAATGATTTGAACCGTAGAAGTGTTCTCATCAGCGGATACGATGTCAAGATAGACAATAGGTATTCCAGATTCTGTTGAGAACATCGAAGCAATTTTATCCGGGGAAGATCGCTGCGTCAATACGGCAAAACATTCTTTTCGAGCCGCAGACGAAAGAAGACGAGAAAGAGATCGGGGTGATACGGCACGTCCCGGTGTACTCTCGATAATTCCTGCCGAATCCAGGTGATAGCGGCGGAGAAAGTACTCGAAAAACGGTTCGGTAGAGACCACGCATCGGGGTGTGAAAGGGCGTAAACGACGTCGAAGATTGACATCAAGCTCGTCGAGTTGTTCTGACAAACGACGCGCGTTCTCCTGGTAATCGACACAGTCCTCAACATTAAGATCGCATAGCATGTTGACCATAGAGGGCAGAATCACGTTCAGTACGACCGGATCCGTCCAGAAATGTGGATTCAAGTCTGGCCCGGCGTAAAGGCGCAGTGTGTCCGGGATCAGATCTGATAGAATGACCGTCCGTTTCGGTGTGAATGACGCCGCCCACCCATCTATAGACGGATCGGCCAGAATTAGCAGATCAGCCTGGTCGATCGATCGTGCCATCGACGGTCTTGGATGGTACCCATGCGGAGATTGTCCATTCGAAAGCATACTGGGGACGTGCGACCGGTCTCCAATAAGATCGGACATAAAGGTCGACAGCACCGGAAGCGAAGTCACTACAGATATACCAGGGTGATTTTCTCCAGGGGTCTGGCCTGACTCGGAGGTGTCTTCTGGGGGCGACTGGCAGGCGAAGGTTACTAAGATCAGAAACGCTACCGGAAGCCCCGGATGATGTCGGAAAACACGGGTATACATTATCGTGACAGCACCGCTGCAATCCGTCCTGCCGTTGAATTAAACGGTCGATATATCATGCCCAATTCGGCTATGGATTTCGAGTTATCATAGCAGGAAACCGATGCCGATACCCTGGCTGTTTCACGGGTAACAAGCGGTTTCCCTCCTGATATTTTGGCAAAAATTTCTGCCAGTGTAGCAAAAAAGAGCATGGCTGACGGTGAAATCTTGCGTCGAGGTGGTTTGACTCCCAGAGCGTGAGCAAGGGTTGCCGTAAGCTCTGACCAGGTCAGATTCGAGCCCGCAAGAATATACCTCTCTCCGCAGCGGCCTTTCTCCATCGCTCGTACCGAACCCTCAGCTACATCAAGGACGTCAACCACGCTGGTAGCTCCGCTCGGGTAAAAGGGCATTTTACCGGCCAGGATGAGTTCGGGCAACTGCATGGTGTTCTCCCCCGAGCGGCCACATCCGAGTATCAACGCTGGATTAACCATAACGGCGTCCAGTCCTTCTGCGATTCCACGATGTATTTCCAGTTCAGCCAGATATTTAGAGGTACCGTAGAGCGTGTTGAGTTTAGAATCGATCCAATCGGCAGATTCGTCTGTGCAGTCGGATGTCAAATCAGATCTGCTGAGGGCCGCCACGCTCGATATGTGAACGAGTCTCTCAATTCCTGCAGCCAGGGAGGCATTGACAATATTGGCTGTCCCCCCCACGTTGACGTCCATAATTTTCTGACGACTTGTTTTTCCCCTGAAATCGAGAAAGGCCGCGCAGTGGTAGACTCTAGATACGTTATCAAGTGCGTTTTTAAGAGAATCAGGGTCCAGAACGTCTCCGGTGGACCACTCGATCTCTGAACAATGTCCCGAATCAATCAGATCCAGAGACGAAGAAGAGCGGCAGAGTCCGCGAACACGAACACCGTCTTTGAGCAATCGCTGTATGAGCGTCGACCCCAGAAATCCGGTAGCGCCTGTGACCAGGGTAATCATTACAGCGTCTCGATTGGCTCCACTACGACCAGTAACTCGTCTTTTGAGACCGTATCTCCGGCGTGGACGAGAATCGAGACGATCCGACCGGGTGAACCCGACCGCAGTTCATTCTCCATTTTCATCGCCTCCAGCACCAGAAGACCCTGGTCCCTCTCGACGATGTCTCCCGGATTGACCAGCACAGTTACGACGAGCCCTGGCATCGGACTTCTGACATCAGAATCCTTGCAAACGTCCTCCGTGGCGACACCATACTGCTTGAGCAGTTGACTCCTGTGATCGGCTATTGAGACGTCTATTGTCTGGTTACCCACCGTTACACTAATATGTTCTCGGTCGACGCGCTGTACGTGGGCGGTTATACTTTTGCCTCCGTGTAGCACAGAGAATGTCCCTCGCGAGGACTCGCAAACAGTCAAGTCGTCAGTCGGCTGTAGCGGTTCGACGATTTCAAACGTTTCATCGGCCACCTGGACGACTGTCGACAGACGTTGACTTCTTTTTTCTTGCACGAGAGCGTATTGATTCGTTGACGTCAAGATACGAGTTTGGTATCTATGTCTCGCTCGTTCAACGGGGCTTGTACCCATTCTTTCTGAATGAAATCAACATGCCAGAAGACCAGGATTTTTTGACGCCAGAGTTTCTGTTGAGTGCCTACAGGCAAGGAATCTTTCCCATGGCAGAGCCGGATGACTCCGGTGATGTGTACTGGTACGATCCAGATCCCCGCGCAATTCTCCCGATAGATGGCATTCGAATTCCAAGAAGCGTGCGTAAAATTGTAAGAGACGCGCGGTTTGAGGTCCGATTCGATACCGATTTCGACGGAGTGATCAGTGGGTGTGCGGACCGGGAGGAAACCTGGATATCACGTCGCCTGATGGACGCGTACATAGAACTGAATAGACTCGGCCATGCCCACAGTGTCGAGTGTTGGGAAGGTGGACGACTGGTCGGCGGACTCTACGGTGTAGCCGTAGCGGGTCTGTTTTGTGGAGAGTCGATGTTTTCAGCGGTCAGCGGGGCATCGAAAGTAGCGCTGGTTCGTCTGGTGGATCACCTTAAATCGCGCCGCTATAGATTACTGGATATTCAGATGCTCACGCCCCATCTCGAACGATTCGGCGCCTTCGAGATATCCAGAAAAGAGTATCATATCAGGCTCCGGACGGCCATTTCCGCAGATGTTTCCTGGGATGGTAGGACCCTTCTCCATTAATTCAAGCCGCCAGACAGAACTTCGATATCCCGTCCGGCATTTGCAGAGAATGGTAGAAATGTGAACTCCGAAATTGTTGGTGTAAGGATACCAGGACCTTTATGGAAGAAATACGAAGGATAGGAGTTTTTACCAGTGGTGGCGACGCACCCGGTATGAATGCGTGCCTGAGGGCCGTTGTTCGGAATGCGATTAATATCCATGATCTCGAAGTGATGGGTATTCGTCGCGGCTACGCAGGGATGATAGAGGGAGATATCGTTGAGATGGATTGTCGATCCGTCTCCAATATCCTGCAGAAGGGAGGAACGATCCTCAAGAGTGCCCGGTCAGAAGCGTTTCGAACGCCAGAAGGTCGAGCCGTTGCCGCTCGGCAGATTGTTGATGCGGGCATTGACGGTCTCATTGCAATCGGGGGAGACGGCACGCTTTCCGGCGCAGCTCTATTTCACGAGGAACATGGGATTCCTCTAGTTGGCTGTCCTGGCACGATAGACAATGATCTCTTTGGTACGGATGAGACCATTGGCTTTGATACAGCCCTCAATACCGCGATCGACAATATTGACAGGATCAGAGACACTGCCGACGCTCACGACAGATTGTTTCTGGTCGAAGTCATGGGCCGGGACGCCGGGTTTATCGCTCTGAACTGCGGAATTGGTGGTGGAGCAGAACAGGTTCTTATTCCAGAGACATTGAACGAGATTGACGATATCAAGAGCCATATTCTGTCTCTGATGACGGCACAATCCAGATCTTCGATCATTGTTGTTGCAGAAGGAGACGAATTGGGTGGTGCAACAGAGATTGCCGGTGCACTGAGTGCTGATCCGGCTTTTTCTGAAATCGACCTACGGGTTTGTATTCTCGGTCACGTTCAACGCGGTGGATCGCCGTCCGCCAGAGATCGAGTGCTGGCGAGTCGTCTCGGCGTAGCGGCGGTGGATGCTCTCGTCGACGGTCACTCGAATGTGATGGTTGGTCTCGTGAGTAACGAAATCCGGTTGACTCCATCCAGAAACGTTTGGAGTAGAAAGAAGACCATCAATTATGATCTGCTCCGTTTGACCGACATGTTGAGTTAGCGAGGTCCGAAGTGAACCAGAACGCCCATATTCCCGCCCGGAGCGGCAATCAGTGAGTACTCTAATTCAGAGCTCCGAGCCTGACGATCAGGGAGCAAAAAAGGAATTTGTCAGACTGATGTTCAATCGCATCGCCCCCCGATACGATTTCCTTAATCGACTGCTGAGCGGTGGTATTGATCAGGTCTGGCGGAAAAAGACTATCAGCATTGTAGTCGACGATGATCCTGATCGAATTCTTGATATTGCTACGGGAACGGCGGATCTGGCTATTCTGGCAGCCCGTGAACCGTCGAGAATAATAGTAGGAGTCGATATTTCCGAAGAGATGCTCGAATTGGGACGGCAAAAAATTGCGGACCGTGGTCTCCTGGATCGAATACAGCTGACGAAGGGTGATGCCGAAAAATTGCCTTTTTCGGACAATCAATTTGATGCTGCTATGGTTGCTTTCGGTGTCAGAAATTTTGAAAACCTGCGCATCGGTTTACAGGAGATTTCGAGAGTTTTGAAATCAGGAGGGCAGCTGGTAGTCCTGGAATTCAGTCAACCGACCTCGTTTCCCGTTAAGCAGATGTACGGCTTCTACGGACGATACATCTTGCCGTTGATCGGACGCGTGGTGTCTGGTGATAGCGGTGCGTATACCTATCTTCCGGATTCCATTTCACGCTTTCCGGACGGTAAGGACTTCTTGAGAGAGCTGTCGGCGTCTGGTTTTTCACATGTCAGACAACGGAGATTGACGTTTGGAGTCGCGTCTATTTACACCGGACGTGCGGTCTGACGCCCAGGCCACCCGCCCTATTGTGTACCCGTCTCCCGGTATTTTACCAGGCAACATTCGTTGACATCGCCTCGCGTGCGAAATTCCACTCTGTCCATGAGTTTTCGCATGATGTGAACCCCAAACCCTCCAGCTTTCTTCAGTTTTGCGAACTGTAACAGGTCGGGCTCTCGGTACACATCCGGATCGAAACGGCTACCCGTATCGCGAATGCGAACGGTCAGTCGGTCCGGAGCGACAATCAGCGCGAGGTCTATGGCGTGTTCCTTTTTCCCTCCGTACGCGTGCTCAATGACATTTGTACATGCCTCGTCGACCGCAATCTTCAACTGTTCCACTTCGGATTCTGAAAAACCCGCCGACACAGCGTGTGTCGAGACAAACTCTCGAATATCCTCGAGATATCGTGTCGAACTGGGTATAGTCAGTGTGTGAGTTTTAGTGGTCACAGCTATGTTTCTTGCTTTGCGAACTCGTATCTATTCTGGAAAGGACCTTTCTACGCAGGCTCGAAATTGCCGACAGCAACGGATTCTTCATCTGTAATATCAAAGAGCATGGGGAAACCGAGCAGGTCGAACACATTGAAGACCTTGGGCTGAAGGGCGGTAATTTTTATATCTCCACCATTCTCCCGGATTTCTTCGATATATGCCATAAAGACTCCAAGTCCGGCACTCGAGATATACATCAGATTACTGCCATTGACGATTATCTGAAAACAGGAATCGGTCTGGCACTTTTCTATTGCCGCTTCCAGTTCTGAGGCGGTATGCGCATCCAGTTCACCATTCAGGTCCAATATTCGGACCGAACCGGAGCTTCTGAATCCAACTGAAAAATTACTCATGATCTTATTCTGACATTTGTGCAGGATGATGGGAGGGATCCGGGAAAAACGCCGGACGGGTTCTCCAAACTACGAAGATTCAGGCTGATGATGTCTCCTCTGTCTCAAATTCAAGTGTAACTGGATGCCTCGATGGAAGTCCATGCCACTTGATGATAACGAGTGTCATATCGTCATCATAAATGGTTTCTCCGATGAACGATTGGAGATTATCGAGAACGATGTCGTGAATGCTTTCGGCATCTTCGTGTCGACAGCTTTCAAGACAATCCAGCAGTCGGTCATATCCATATTCCTCACCGTCACCATTGCGACTCTCTACCACGCCGTCCGTGTAGAAGGCAAACACATCACCGGGGCTCAGAGACAGATCTTCTTCAGTAAGACTTTTCCCGAACAGTTCACCTCGATCCAATCCGAGACCCATCCCGGCTGTTCGTACAAATGTTGATTCTCCGTCCAGCCTGACAAGAGCGGCCGGGCAATGCCCTGCTCTGGCCGCGACGAAGCGCTCTGAATCCATATCGAATATTCCATAAACGGCCGAGATAAAAACGTTTTTATCCAGACTACTGGCAAGGGCCGCGTTGGCCAGTTTCAGGAAGGAATGTGGAGACGAAGCCAGACGGCTGACAGATTGAAAGATTCCCTGCATTTCTGCCATGTAGAAAGCGGCCGAAGTCCCTTTTCCCGACACATCGCCTATAATTACACCGAGACGATTTCCCTCGAGGCGAACAAAATCATAGTAATCTCCTCCGACCTCAAGTGCCGATACACTGGACGCATGAATGGAGAGCCCATCGATTTCAGGGATCTTACGTGGAAGCAATTTCTGTTGTACTTCACGGGCGATGCTCAATTCCCGGGACAATCGTTCTTTTTCCACCTGCTGTTCGAACAGTCGCGCATTATCTATCGCAACGGCAGCTTGAGCGGCAAAAATGCCAATGGTTTCAATATCATCTCTTTCAAATCCTCGAACGACTTCCTTGGCTGCAAACAGGACCCCCAGGACCTCCCCTCTGGCCAGCAGAGGGATAATCAGCAGACTGCCTATCCCGTCGCCCGGCTTGGCGTCAATACGATGATCGGCGGGGGCATGTTCGAGATGAACAGTCGTCTTTGAGTTGGAGGCTTCGTCGTAGAGTGCGGGACAGTCGATCCGTCGCGCAATTTCGGAGACCTCCATTCTGTGGCTGGACACGACCACGGGACGGAGCGAATCGCTCTGATAATCGGGAACGGCGAGCCACGCGATAGATGCGGAACCAGCCTCAACCGGGGCGGCTGCAATGGTGGAAAACAAGTTCTCGGAATCGAAAACCTGACTAACCAGGTCAGTCAGGGAGTGCATGGCTGCACGCTCTCCAGCCCGTTGTTCGTACTCACCCGATGTTGGAAGATGAAACAGAACGGATAAAAACGCCGTCGTGCAGTACAGTATTCCGAACATGAATGCCTGTCCGACAAAAACCGCGAGGGGATAGCTGTAGTGTTCCAGGAAATTATAGGCACCCGGTACGATGCTCGAAAGGACCGGACCTTCGTTCATTATTCCGAATCCCAAAAACAAAGTGAGCCCTACTACGAACGAGAGAGCGATGGTGGCCAGTTTTTCCCGGAAGGACAGGAACACAATCCAGGTCAATCTGAACGAGTTTACGATCATGAAGACGATCGAGGCGATCATCGGAACAGTCTGGATAGTAGTAAGCGATTCACCAGGAACGTTTAGCAGAGCCGTCAGAGACGTGATCACCATCATTCCGATCATCGCGAACCAATTCCTTTGACTGGATCGCGAGCGCTTGACGAGCACCAGGTCCTGAAGTTTAAGAAGGAGAAGAAACGCAAAGACCAGCTGTCCGATCGCCAGCATATTCATCTTGAAGATGGACGCCAGGACGATAGGTGCCCCTGTCTGTAGATCGAACCCGGTTAGTCCACCACCGGGCTGAGACACCGGTACGCCCCCTATTCTGGAAAACGCTGCTCCGATAGCGAGAAAGGTTATACCGCCAACAAATATGCTCCATATTGCCTTCGCGGGAGAAGACCGGTGGACACGAAAAATATGATGTATGACTACCCACAGTGAGGCATAGCCAAGAAGTAATACCGTCTGATATGCCAGTTGAACGGTGACCGGGCCCAAGCTGCCCGTTTGCCACTGATAAAAGTGATAAGCGAGACCAACGACAATGCTGACGGCAGAAAAAAGGCCGTACATGACTATCCGAAGACTCCCCGTCGAAGGACTGGTAGCCTTCGCTGTTTCTGAGATGTTCTTTCGTCTTGGGAACATTAGAGGGGGATGCTACGATCAGTCGGATGATCGGTCTTTTACACGGACGACGCGGTCTTTGTTACAGGCGATTGTCGGGTTCAACCACGCAAGGTAGGATATATTATGACTCCCCGAAACACCGTGCCGGATGTGGTTCACGCCAAG
>CAYLHF010000003.1:14027-51586 GCA_964383365.1 uncultured Rhodothermales bacterium
GGACCGTACAAATACTTCAGAGTGGTTCTCGCCGATGGCTGTAGTAACTTAGACGGGTTTTGCACGTATCTACGCATTCATTTCAACACCGGAACTATCATCCGAAATGCGCAAGAAAAGGTTCACGAAATTTCAGTTACTCGTCCTGCTTGGAGCCATTTTTCTCGTCATCTGGAGTCGGTCAGAAAGTGGTCCCGGTTTTACGGGTGTGGTCGTTTTTGACAGACTCGAGACGGGTCGATTGTATCGTTCCGGGTTGCAACTCGACACCGCTACCGACATCGCCATACGTGAGGCCGTTTCGTTCGAATCGGATGAAAGTGAAGCGCCTCAGGCTACCTATGGATGGATCAAGCGAAGAAGTGAACGGGGTCCAGTCTGGGCGCCAGATGTCCGCAGGACACAAATGGACGATCTAATCGAGATCGTCGCAGATACAATACACCTCGAGGCAGGGACGTATGATGTCTTTTATACGACGGAAGGACCGACGTCTGAGTCGGAAGAAAACGCTCCCTTTCTCGGCCTAACTCCGTACTGGACGAATCGGGTCGGAGATCTTTTTTTCGTCATCTCGGATATCTCTTCAGTTGACGACGCAAGACGATCGATGAGAGAAATCGACCTGGGTACCTCGCGACCTGGAACCAGTAACCTGTTGTGGGATACGGGTTTTTCAGGTGATTGGGAGTCATTCGAGCAACTGCTGGACGTACGGAGCCAGACCAGCGTTCACATTTATGCCGTCGGAGAATTGTGTAGCCGGATGTGTGACTCCGGGAGCATTGTCAACGCTCAATCCGGAGAGACGGTATGGGAAATGACATGGGAGAACACAACTCCGGCCGGAGGCACCGATCGAAATAGACAATTTGTTGGATCAGTCTCACTTGATGAAGGATTATACAGAGCTGTTTATCAGTCCAATTCCAAACATTCGTTCGAGAATTGGACGGCAAATCCGCCGTTCGACCCGGATGCCTGGGGAATGCAGATATCATCCGACGGATCCGGTAGCATCCAGAAATTTTCGGTAGACGAAAGTGGGCGTCAACTCGTTGCCATGAGGCGTATTGGAAATGATGCATTGCGCAAAAAACAGATCGTCGTTAATGAAGCGTTGAATGTATTTCTCGATGTCATGGGAGAAATTTCGACATCGGGTACCCTCTATGACTACGCCTGGCTGGAGCAAAATGACACGAGAGAGAAAATATGGGAGATGAGTCTGGAGGATTCACGGCCGGCTGGAGGGAGTAATACGAACCGGGAAGAGGACGCTGTTGTACAACTGTCTGCCGGTACGTATACCCTGTATTATCAGACAGACGATTCGCACAGTTATGACTCGTGGGAAAAACCCAAACCTACACATCCGGAGCGTTGGGGGGTCGCACTCTATACGCTGGGCGATACGGAAGGACCCATTTCGGCGATCACCGTGCTATCTGGCGATGAACGTGAAAACCAGGTCAGACAAGGGTCGGCCTCGAGCCCGGCTGAGATATCCGTTGCAAATTCGAGGGAAGAATTACTCGTGGATCTGAGTGGGGTAGGAAACGAAGCTGACTTGAGCAGCGACCTGATCCTTTCTACTGCCACCCGGCTACGGATCGTCGCCCAGGGAGAGATTTCAAACCAGGGTAGGTACGATTACGGATGGATAGAACGGACGGAAACCGGAGAGCGGGTATGGGAGATGACTCTTTCCAATACAGGCTCTGCAGGTGGCGAAGACCGGAATAGGCGGTTCGACGGATCCGTCAGTCTTCCTGCCGGTGAGTACGTAGTCCGTTTCGTTTCGGATTTCTCTCACGCATTTGGAGATTTTGATGACGGTCCGCCAACCATAGAGAACGAATGGGGAATTCGTATCTTTGGTCCATCACAGTGATGTATCGTCCATTTTTGTAAGACCGAAACGTGAATACAGTATCTGTTACCGTTACAGTTTCGGAATCTGATCGAGCATTTCTTTTCGCCTTTCTGTCAGAGATTCCCGTTGAGGGAATTGAGGAATTAGATGATCACGTGACGCTCTTCTTTCTCGAAAAAAACTGGATACCAGCCATCGAGGATCGTATTACCGGGTATCTCTCCGCTTCAGGACTGAATCCGATTCTGCGAATTGAGATAATCGAACCACAAAATTGGAATAGACAGTGGGAAGAGGAATTACAACCGCTGGTCGTCGGTCCGTTCTTCATCAGTCCGGACGGTTCTGTACCAAATCCCTCCGACGACAAGGTGCTTCTCAGGATCCGACCGCAAATGAGTTTCGGGACAGGGTATCACGAAAGTACGAGGCTCGCCCTGCGTCACCTCGCTGACATACCTTTGGAGGGCCTTCGAGTTCTGGATGCGGGTACTGGAACCGGGATACTGGCTATCGCTGCAGCACGAACAGGCGCCGACCACGTGGTAGCGTATGATTTTGATGTCTGGTCCTATCGAAACGGTGGCGATAATATGGCAGCAAACGGTGTTGCCGATAGCATCACGCTCATCATGGGGACGATTGACGATGTCCCGTCGGGACAATTCGATGTCATACTGGCAAATATTAATCGAAATGTACTCCTGGATATCATTCCGAAGCTATCTGATCGTCTGGCCAGCGATGGGAAACTGATACTATCTGGTCTTCTGAACGGAGATCAACGTACGATACGAGCAGCGTTGCACTGTTCCCATCTGAGAGTCCATTCCGAGTTGACGGAGGGCGATTGGTGGTCTCCCTGTATTATTCCCGTCTCTACGGTTTGTCCGATCGATCGTCATGGCTGAGAGACAACCCCGGGTGGGCATCATAGACGTCGGTACGAATTCAGCCTTACTATTAATCGCTATGTGGGATGCCGGGCGCCTGAACACGGTCTCAGATCTCTCAGCCGTTATCAGGCTCGGCGAAGGGGTCGACGGATCGGGCTGTGTCACGGCTGCGGCTCTGGATAGACTGAGGACGGCGCTGGCACACTATGCTGCCGTAGCCAGGTCCGAGCGCGTCGACGATATCGTCGTCGTGGGAACCAGTGCGTCTCGAGACGCAGACAATCGAACAGATTTGTGTCGTATGTGTCGCGATATAACAGGCGTCGATTACAACATATTGTCAGGAGGTGAAGAGGCAGAACTGAGTTTCGCCGGGGCCATTCTTGATAGTAGTAATCCGGTAAGTAGAACAAACGTCGTAATCGACGTCGGCGGGGGATCGACAGAACTGATATCGGGAACTACGACGGACGGCAAAACAATCCAAATCAGAGACAGCATCAGCCTCAATATCGGTTCGGTTCGTGTTCGGGAAAGGGAACTACATACTGATCGACCGACGAAACGTGAACTCGGTCACGCGCGTGCCTGGATTGCATCCGAATTTTCCCGGCTCGGTACCCGTTTCAATGCGAGCGAACTCATAGGCGCGTCGGGAACTGCCAGGATTCTCTGGACACTTCACGCGACCCGGGCGGGTCTTGTTCGGAAGCAGAATGTCGATACGGTGATGACCATGGAAGAGGTCGCGGCCTGGTCGGATCGACTACTCTCCATGACCGGGACGCAAGTGCTCTCGCTCGATACCGCATTACTGTCCGGGCGAGAGGACGTTTTCGGGGCCGGTGTTATGATTCTCCGCCAGGGGATGTCGCAGACGGGTGCACGGCAACTTCGGATTTCGCCGACAGGACTGCGACACGGTGTTGCTCTGCGATATTTCGGCAAAGTATAGTCTATAGATTTGCCGGGATGGAACAAACACGAAGGTAAACTGTGACGGTTGCTTTTGAAACGCTACCCGATGTTCGGATCCAGACACTGATCCTGGTCGCACGGCAAACCAAGTAAAGAGGGTCCCTCGAACACATGACTATAGAAGAGATAATTTCGGCCTTGGCGACGGTCGTAGATCCAGCATCTGGTCGAGATATCATCCGACAGGGCATGATTCAGAATCTTTCAATCGAAGATGGTGTCGTACGGTTCAAAATTTATGAGCGCAATCCTTCGAAAAACGTGTCCACCCAGATTCGAAATCTGTGTATGGAGGCGATACGGGAAAATTTCGGTGATGACGTTTCGGTCCGGGCGGATTTCGACAATGAGTTGATCGGGTTAGGGGACGGAATCACTGTCGATGGACAGGCCGAAACGCCAGGGATACCTGACGATGTACTCAACATCATTGCGGTTGCATCCGGAAAAGGGGGAGTAGGGAAGAGCACCGTAGCGGTCAATCTGGCGATCGCACTCGCAGAGGAGGGATATGACGTCGGGTTGGCAGACGTAGATATTTATGGTCCATCCATTCCGACGATGTTTGGAATGACGGGGATCCGACCGGCGGTAAACGATCAGCGCAAACTCGTTCCCGTAGAAAAGGCAGGTGTAAAGCTCCTATCGATGGGATTTCTCGTCGATCCGGATAAAGCAGTTGTCTGGCGAGGTCCGATGGTCTCTGGCGCCGTACGACAATTTCTTTCTGAAACTGCATGGGGAGAACTGGATTTTCTGATTCTCGACTTACCTCCCGGAACGGGGGATATCCAACTTACCATCGTGCAGACGGTGGCTCTGAGCGGTGCGGTAATTGTCTCCACACCACAAAAAGTAGCCCTCGACGATGCACGAAAGGGGGCGGCGATGTTCGATCAGGTCAACGTTCCAGTTCTTGGGATGATAGAAAACATGTCGTATTTCACCCCTCCCGAACTCCCGGACAACAAATATTACATCTTCGGACAAGGCGGGGCTAGAGCACTGGCCGCTGAGTTGGACGTTCCTGTATTGGCGGAACTGCCGTTAGAGCCGGCACTTCGAGAAGCTTGTGATCAGGGAGATCCCGAGTCTGTTTCAGTCGAAGCGCGCGAACGGTTCAGGATGTTGGCGCGGAATGTGGCCCGGGAGACCTATCGCAGAAATGCGACGCGCGAATCAAAAGAGAAGATCGAAATAACGCGGCATTGATATAATTGCGCCCGGAGTCGATCTTTCCGGTGGATTGCTCGTTCAGTTTTACAGATGGAGTATGTCCGACCGTTTGGATCGTCCTGTTTATATCGTCCTGTTTATTGAGACAGGACGTGGGGACGTATCGCGGGTGTGCCCAAATGTTTGAACCCAGAACAATATGCCAGTGGAGAAAGACGAACACCCAGGAAAAGATCCAGAGTTGATTGCTCGCGTAGAGACCGCTCTCGACACCCTACGTCCGTATCTGCAGGCAGATGGTGGAGAGGTACGTCTCTCTGATATCACCAGGGATTTTGTCGTAGAACTTGAGCTGCTCGGTGCCTGTGGTTCGTGTCCGATGAGTGCCATGACGCTGAGGGCCGGAATAGAGCAAGTATTGAGGCGTTCGGTCCCTCAGATTACTCGCGTTGAGGCCGTAAACAGCTCTCCGTCCATTTGAACGGAGAGCCGTTACGAGGCCTCGTTTTTACCGGTTCTTACCCGTCAATCATTGAATCCTTTTCCCGACACGGCAGGTCTTTCGTCCTGATTGGCTACTTGCCATGCCGTAGAAAAAATCATCTGGGCGATGCGTTCCATACGCGGATACTCAATCTTGTCGGCCTCGTCACCCACTCCGTGATAATCCTCGTGCGTGCCCGTGAAGAAGAAGATGAACGGGATATTGTGCTTTCCAAAGTTCCAGTGGTCCGAGCGAGCATAAAATCTATTGGGATCGTCTTTTGAATTGAATCGCTCGTTCAGGTCGATATTGATTCCCGAGAGTTCATTTACCTTCGCGTTTAGATCGTGCAACTCCTGCGAGATAAGCTTGGAACCGATGATGTATACATAATCACTGTCTGGACCCGGATGTGTCGGGTCAATCCTGCCAATCATATCGATATTCAAGTCTGCGACAATGTTTTCCAGCGGTACGAGTGGTTCATGGTCTGCGAACCACGCCGATCCGAGGAGTCCCTTCTCCTCTCCCGTTACGTTGAGAAACAACATCGACCGCCTGGGTCCGTACCCCTCGTCACGTGCCTTATCGAACGCGCGGGCGATTTCTACGACGGTGACGGTTCCAGAACCGTCATCATCTGCACCGTTATTTATTCCGTCCTCATCTCCGGCATCGAACATCCCGATATGGTCCAGATGAGCCGAGACCACCACCACTTCATCCTTCAGTACGGGATCAGATCCTTCGATAAACGCGACAACATTTTCTGTTTGCGCTGTATATGATTCCTTGTTGATCTCGCTGGAAATAGACGCACCCGCTACGACAAAGACGTCGGGGGTCAGTGTATCGTCGATCTGTTGCTGAATGGAGGCAACTGTTTTACCGGATCCTTCGAAAATCGTGTTCGCGAATTCGGATGAAATGAAGTACACAGGAGGAAAATTGAAACCACCTCCCGCGTCCTTGTCGAGTGACAGGCTTCCGACGCCCTTGAGACCCTCGGCCGCCTTTTTGGCAGCATCGCCGAATGAACCGCTGGCTCGTGGGGTCGAATCGCTGATGACCAGGATGCCTTTGGGGAGACCGGAACGAAGAAGGTGCTGATATTTTTGGAATCGACTCGTCGTCCATGCGGAAGGAGCACCATCCTCTGTTGCAAAACGACTACTGTCAGGAGATGAGAGGGGCTCGTCAACCAGAAATACGAGCCAGTTGCCTGTGTAGTCAATTCCGGCTTCCTTCATAGCGGCGAAGTCATCATAGCCCAGATCGGCATCAGAAATTCCGTACCCTCCAAACACCACACCCGCTTCCACGGCAGGAGTGCTGCCGAATGTCAGAAAGGCTTGATCGTCCGTATTGGCGGCCGAGAAAGCGGTTTTTGTGACCGGTTTGTCATTCTTAAACAAACTCAGCGATGCAGATTCGACCCGAGAACCGTACACGTCAAAGGGCTGGAAATAGGCAGACGGATCGTAGCTGGTTTCCGGGTGAGTCGAGCCTTTCGGCGTAAGACCCATCTGGCGATATTGTGAGGCCAGATATTGAACGGCTAGTTTCTGACCACGGGTACTCGTTTCGCGACCCTCGAACAAGTCGGATGAGTAAAAGTAGAGCCTGGCTGCCAGGTTCTCCGCCGTGATCGTGGACTGGTAACGCTTCGCAAGATCCGGGTTCTCGTATACAGAAGGAGTATGGCCGGGTTTTGCCAATTCAGGAGCCGAATCTGACTCTTGCGCAATCGCAGGAGTCGTTACGACGGCGAATAAAACGACCGTCAATAGCGCAGACAGCGGCCGCAATCGAACTATAATGGAGTTATTCATTTCAAACGGGGAGTAGTTTCAGGAGTAAAAAGGGTTAATACGAGACAAATCCCACCAGGATACAGGTCAGCACCCTATTGAAGTCGACTTCGTTTATTGAGATAAGCCATGAGTGCCTGTCTGTAATCCTGCCCGGTATCAAGCTCTACGAAGTCGATGTTTCTTTCCCGGCAACGCATACGAAAACGATCGGTGAAGGAGCGAACAGCCTCTGTGTACGTATCTCTGATCTGTGCTGGCTGCAACGTGAGTTCGGCAGCGGTCTCCATGTCGACGAAACGCATGGGGACATCCGGAAACTGGAAACTTCGTTCGGTTTCAGACTCAAGGATATGAAATACGAGGACTTCATGTCCCCTGTATCTCAAATGTCGGAGCGCATGAAGAAGCATCTCGTGTTCGGCAATATTCTCGAATAGATCCGTGATTACCACAACGAGAGAGCGCCTCGCGATTCGTTCCGCGATTTCATTGAGCACACTCGCTGCGCTCGTTCTTTGTTCTGTAGAATCGTTCCCCACTATTTTTTCAATAGTAGCGAGAAGATTTCGGACGTGGCTCGTAGTACTCTTCGGAGAGCGGAGGGTATGGATACGCTCATCAAAGGCGATCAGACCGGTTGCGTCTCGCTGTCTGACCATGAGAAAATGTAGAGCACTGGCCAGATACGCGCCGTATTCCAGTTTTGATAAACGTTCCGCGTGCTTATACCTCATCGAGGACGACGTATCGAGTACCACATAATGCCGAAGATTCGTTTCCTCTTCGTACTGCTTTACAAAATGCCGGTCTGTTTTGGCATAGACCTTCCAATCGACATGCCTGAGTTCGTCACCCGGGTTATATGGCCTGTGTTCCGCAAATTCGACCGAAAAACCGTGGTACGGACTCTTATGTAATCCGGTGATGAAGCCTTCAACAATTAGACGGGCTCGCATCTCCATGTTTTCCAACTGAGATACGAGTACCGGATCGAGATAGCGTAGAGTGGTTTCGGATTGCGACACGTCGGATGCGATCGGTACGGGCAAATTTAATGTGATTTGCATAGTACGTCTACCAAGCGAGGGGTTCCTCCGACCGCTGAGCGGTTTCAGACAACCTGCTTCGGACCAGGGTCTGAATTCACGTGCTCTGCTAACGACTCCAATGGTCACCAGATACTCTGAATCCGAAAATGACGTAACTTTCAATTATGGAGCCGAACGATATTATAAAGGCCCAGTTGATGGATGCGTCCGATCTGGATCGAACGCTGAGTCGTATGGCCAGGCAGATCGTCGAGACGTTTTCTATGGACGTTCTTCAGACTCCTGATTTTGGGTTGGTCGGAATGCAACGCAGGGGCGTTTTTCTTGCCCGACGCATTCAGACGAAAATGAAGGAACTGGACGGCTATGATATTCCACTCGGAGTGCTGGACGCCACGATGTATCGGGACGATTTCAGATCCAGACTGAAACAGCCGGAGATCAGAGAAACCAGAATCGATTTCGACGTATCGAATCGACATCTTGTCTTGATCGATGATGTGTTGTTTACAGGTCGAACAGCCAGGTCAGCTCTCGATGCCCTGATGGATATGGGGCGACCATCCAAGATCGAATTTCTGGTTATTGTCGATCGTGGACTTCGAGAAATACCCATTCGAGCAGACTTTGTTGGTCGTCGGGTACCGACACTTCCTGGTGAAGAGGTTCGCGTTCGAATGAGTGAGGTGGATGAAACCGACGGTGTGTGGCTCGTCGGAACGCACAGGGAAAATGCACAGAATCCGTTGAATGCAGATTAGACCGAGAAATCGTTGACAGAACGAGGCGACGTCGAGATACCTGAGGTCGGTGTGACGAAACTGTCCCATCGACATCTTCTGAGGCTGGCTGATTACAGTGCCGGTGAGATCAAGTTGATTCTTGGTACGGCGCGTGAATTTCGTGACGTGCTTTACCGTCCGATACGGAGAGTTCCGACGCTCAGGGGCATCACCGTAGTAAACCTCTTCTTTGAAGCATCTACCCGTACGCGGGTATCGTTTGAACTGGCAGAAAAGCGACTGTCTGCAGATACCGTCAATTTTTCTTCCTCGGGTTCGTCGGTTTCAAAAGGTGAGACGCTTAAGGATACTGCACAGACCATCGAAGCGATGAAGATCGACATGGTGGTGATGCGTCATTCCTCACCCGGTGCGTCTCATTTCCTTACGCGGTGCGTCAACTCTGCTGTGATTAACGCCGGGGATGGAGCGCACGAACATCCGACACAGGGACTCCTCGATATACTGACGATCAGTGACACGTTTTCTGAGATTCAGGGGCTTCGAGTAGCCATCATCGGAGATATCATGCATAGCCGCGTAGCCCGGTCCAATGTTCATGCACTCCTGGCGTTGGGTGCCGATGTTATCCTGTGCGGGCCACAATCGTTACTGCCGTTGGAACTTGAAAAGTTAAGTTCCGTCGGGGCGGTACGAGTAACGCACCGTCTGAACGAGGCATTGGAAGGCGCAGACGTGGCGATGGCTCTCAGAATACAGTTGGAAAGACAGGGAAAAAATCTATTTCCCAGCCTGCGAGAGTACCATGAACAGTTTGGGATCAAAAAAGCCCATATGGACCGGTTTCAGGATCTGGTGATCATGCACCCGGGTCCGGTAAACAGAGGGGTTGAACTTGCCAGCGACGTGGTCGATCACGAGAGGGCGGTCATTCTTGACCAGGTCACCAACGGCGTGGCCATTCGAATGGCCGTTTTATACTTACTCTCTGGACGTTCCGACGAAGGAGGATCTTGACAATGGTGAACGCAGCCCGTATCGTTCGGCGTCGATCCATTCGGCATTCAAAATCCTCTCGTTTAGAACGAAGGTTGCATGCTCTCAACGAACGATTCCGTTTTTTAGAGACCCGTTTGCATGACGCATACCGACGTAATCCCCCCTCTCCAAAAATTCACTATACGCAATTGCTGGAAGCGCTTCCGGTGATCTTTTGTGATTACCTGTATCGAAGCGGAAAACTAGAGTGATCAACTAAAACGATGGCTAAGATGGAAATCAAATCCAAGTCTCTGGACAACTTCATGGCTGGTCTGAAACGACGTAATCCCGGTGAGCCGGAATTTCACCAGGCAGTAATGGAGGTAGCGGAAAAAATTTGGCCCTTTCTTGAGACTCATCCGGAGTACCAGGAAGCCAATATTTTCGATCGTTTGACTGAACCTGATCGTGTTGTCATGTTTCGGGTCAGCTGGCAGGATGACGAAGGCAATATCCGTTTCAACAGGGGATATCGCATTCAATTCAACGGGGCGATTGGTCCTTACAAAGGTGGACTCAGATTTCATCCCAGTGTGAATCTGGGAATTCTGAAATTTCTTGCGTTCGAGCAAATTCTGAAAAATAGTCTGACTACGCTTCCGATGGGAGGAGGGAAAGGTGGTTCTGATTTTGACCCGAAAGGGAAGTCGGACGCCGAGGTGATGCGGTTTTGCCAGTCGTTCATGACCGAGTTGGCACGGCACATTGGGAAAAACGTGGACGTGCCGGCCGGTGATATCGGCGTCGGAGGGCGCGAGATTGGATTTTTGTTCGGGCAGTACCGTCGCGTCAGAAACGAGTTTACCGGTACGATGACGGGAAAGGGTCTCGAGTACGGTGGCAGCCTGATTCGTCCCGAGGCTACCGGTTACGGATGTGTCTACTTCGCGAATGAGATGCTTGGAACACGAGACGATTCTCTGATGGGTAAGCGATGCGCCGTTTCCGGTTCCGGAAATGTGGCGCAGTACACAGCGGAAAAATTGTTGGAACTGGGCGCACACGTAGTATCCCTTTCTGATTCGTCCGGCTCGGTGGTCATTCCAGATGGCCTGACACGTGAGCAGTTGGATGCAGTTCTGGAGCTGAAGAATGTCAAACGAGGACGTATTTCAGAATTCGCCGCGCAGTTCGGGCTCGAATTCAGAGCCGGAGAGCGTCCGTGGTCAATCCCGTGTGATGTGGCTTTTCCGTCTGCAACGCAGAATGAGTTGGATGAAAATGATGCACGTATACTCTTGACGAATGGATGCATTTGTGTCTCCGAGGGAGCCAACATGCCGACGACCTATGCGGCGACGAAGTTATTCGAAGAAGCCAGAATTCTCTTCGGGCCAGGAAAGGCAGCGAATGCTGGCGGCGTGGCTATTTCTGGCATTGAGATGACGCAGAATTCAATGCGTATCTCATGGACGAGAGAAGAAGTCGACACCAAGTTGAAGGCGATTATGCACGCCATTCACGAGAAGTGTGTGGAGTACGGTGAAGACGGCGATTATGTGGATTACGTTCGCGGCGCCAATGTGGCCGGATTTGTAAAGGTTGCCAACGCGATGATGGCTTACGGCGTCGTTTAAGGGTTTTTACAAGTTCTCTGAACGATTGTTAGCCTATGGGCAGTCGACGTCAGTCGACTGCCCATAGGTCATTAATTCTCTTCCCGTAATGGGTACGGATGATAGATTCCTCGGAGTCGGGAGTTATCTTGCTCTCTGTTACCAGTCACGGTATGTATTCTTCATGCCAGAGTCCGAGAAGAAGCGAACCTTATTCGACCCGATCAGAAGGAAATCGGTTGCCTCCGGTCCCGAGGAAATCGTGCGTCACGCGGTTATCGGCTTCCTTCAGCATACACTCCGTGTTCCGGTCGGGTTGATCGCTGTCGAGAAGAAACTCGAAAAGACCGTACGAACTTTCAGGGCCGATCTGATTATCTACGATCGAGCGGGTAATCCGTGGATGGTCGTTGAGTGCAAAGCTCCGGGCATACAGATCGGACAGCGGGCATTCGATCAGATCGGGCGGTACAATCGTACCCTCAAGGCTCCCTATCTGATGATTACCAACGGCCATGATTTCTTCTGTTGCGGCATTGAAATTAATACGGGTAAAATGAGATATCTGGATACATTACCCCTATTCCCGTCCAAATAATACCGTGCACTGATCTATGGATTTTCGCCAAGAATTGAGTATTGCTTCTGCTGCAGTACGGGAAGCATCCGTTTTATGCGCACGCGTTCAAGCCAGTTTGGTCCAGACTTCCCACTCCAAGCCGGATCGAAGTCCCGTTACTATTGCAGATTATGGCAGTCAATCGTTGATCTGTTCCAGGTTGAAAGCGGCCTATCCGTCTGATCAGATTATCGCTGAAGAATCGTCCGCAGAACTCAGAACCGAAGAGAAGAGGGACCTGCGTCAGAAGATGGTGACCGAGGTCCAACGCCTCAGACCGGACGCTGTCGAGTATGACATTCTTGACTGGATCGATTCAGGAAGTTCTAAAAAGGCCAATGGTCGGTACTGGACACTCGACCCGATCGACGGAACAAAAGGATTTCTCAGACGGGCTCAGTACGCCATAGCTCTCGCGTTAATTGTTGATTCTCAGGTAGTGATCTCTGTCGTGGGATGTCCGAATATGAAATACAGAGAATACTCTGATCAAACTGGAGTCCTGTTTTCTGCCAGGAGAGGGTACGGTGCATGTGTCACCTCCATCGAAGAGATGAATAATCCTGTTCCCATCTCGGTCAGTCCTATCGACACCCCGGATTCCGTACGATTCTGCGAGTCGATCGAATCGGCACACACATCGCATTCGTCTGCTGCGCAGGTTGCAGATCGGATGGGTATCGTTAAACCTCCTGTACGAATGGATAGCCAGGCAAAATACGCACTTGTGGGTTCTGGAGGGGCTGAGATTTATATGCGACTTCCGGCCGAGAGACGCTATATAGAGAATATCTGGGACCATGCGGCCGGGGCGCTCCTGGTTCAGGAAGCGGGTGGACGTGTGACGGATCTGCGTGGAGACGAACTCATCTATGGAGGTACGTATCAACTCTCTCAGAACACTGGAATTGTCGCGACCAATGGCCGCATACATGACCGGCTATTGGAGGCGGTTGGACCCATCGACACGCTCTGAGCGCTATCTGTAGTATCTTAGCCATCGGGCCAGGCGCAACTAGCGGGAGAAACGGACGCCGAGCGACTCAATATGCCGGACCCCTCATCCGTATGCTTCGATCAGCCGACTACAGGCCGTCTGCAATTCCGGCAATTCCTTTGCAAAGCAAAACCGCAGCTTATATCTGCCGTCGGAATCTTCGTCGAAGAAGCTACGACCGGGTACTGTCCCGATTCCGACCGTTCGTACGAGTGTGTGGCATGCTGACTCATCGTTTTCGAATCCGTCGTGCGTGGCGGAAAACACCTCAAAATCTGCCAGTATGTAGTACGACCCTTCAGGCCAGGGAACGATAAATCCGATCCGTTCCAACGTCGTGCACATCAAGGTCCTTTTGGAATCATATGCCGCTGTCATATCTGCGAAATACGTCTCCGACATGTTGAATGCGTCCGCGACGCCATATTGCAGAGGGGTCGGTGCACAGATATAGATGAGATCGCTCAGGAGTCCCATCGTCGCGATTATTTTCTCCGGGCCTGTTGCATACCCCAGGCGCCATCCGGTCATATTGTAGGTCTTCGAAAACCCAGAGAGCGTGATGGTTCGTTCCCGTGCTCCGGGAAGTGATGCCAATGAGACGTGTTTTGCGTCATCATAGAGCATGTACTCGTAGATCTCGTCGGTAATTCCAAAGAGGTCATATTGCTTGAGAAGACCAAGAACGGATTCGAGTTCTTCACGTCGCCACACTTTTCCGTTTGGATTGCCTGGAGTGGTTACGAGAATGGCTTTCGTGCGGTCCGTGATCAATTCCTCAACAGCGTCGAAATCGATCTCCCAGTCTGGAGCGAGCGTAGAGACGTATCGGACGTTGATTCCCATCACCGTCAGAAGATTAATATGGTACCCGTAAAAAGGTTCGAAAACGATCACTTCATCGCCGGCATTCAATACTGCCAGCATCGTAGCCACAAATGCGCCGGTAGAACCGACTGTGACCAGAACCTCGTCCGGAGAATCGAGCGGAATACCGTTATATTCGACGACTTTGTCAAAAATGGATTGTCTGAGTTTCTCTATTCCGCCGTAATAGGAGTAAATACTATGATTCTCCTCGATAGCCCGGACGGCACCAGCCTTGATGGGGTCCGGAGTGGGCATATCACAAATGCCCTGACCGAGATTGATACCATCCGAACCATATTCATTGAGCAGCAGGGTGACGGCTCTGATATTACTCTGTGTCAGATTTCGGGTGCGGTCAGCGAGTGGCTTCATTCGTCTCAGTACCAATGGTGGGTTTTTTGTCCGGGGTTATCCATCCAAACAGCTTGTGCCAGAACTGTTTCCAGGCTGAGAACTCCGTTTGATAGGTGAGGCCGGCTCCGGCCGTGCTCGTCAGGTCGGTAGACTGAAGGATGTCGCCTTCCCGTCTGAAAAAAACTTCCACAGATACGGTCGGGCTCAGTCTTACCTCAACCACGAATTCTCCCTGAAGTCCTTCGTTCCGGGTCGATACATTGTCCGTGCCCGACCGGGATGCCTGATAGATTCCTTCTCCCCGTATAATAAGTCGCTCGTCCATGAGTCTAAAAGCAACACCATAGGTCACATCCAGATTTTGGGCGTTTTCTCCCTGAAGTCCAAAGCTGAAATCTACATTTGGAAGTGCCTCGTTGACGAAACGGTTCACCTGACTCGAAACGAGCTGAGATACGGAGTTAAAGGCCAACTGCCCGCCTGAATTCGTTGAGAGATTATCCGTCGTGAGTTGAAATGAATTGGTCAACAGGACGCTGGTAGCGTATTCCGTAGCACGATCTGGTTGATTGAGTTGGGCTTCGATTGCCTGGTAATCTCCGAGCACATTTTGGTTCGACCGATCGATGGCCAGACTCAGGTCAACGGCGGGGGAATCGACCGTTCCGCTGATCTTCAGGTTGATAATGAGGGGGATGAGTCCTTTCTGATCGCTATTTCCGTTGTCCAGGCCTGCCCGGCTGGCACGCGTGCGATACGTAGCAGGAATATCCAATGCCGCATTAATGGGATCTCCCGACCACGTGATTGTGCCCCCGGAGGCGATAACAAATTTGCGGTAGAACACTTCACCAGCCGTGAACTGATAATCTCCTCCGCTCACATGAAGCTGACCGAACACACTAAAATCACCCTGTTCTCGCCGTATCTGCATGAGCCCGGAACCTACGGCATTGATAACGTCACCCAGAAGCGGATCCATGACGAGGTGGATGGTAGAACCGGGAGGCGCTGTTATATTGAGATCCATATCGAGGGCATCAATGAATCGACGCTCGGAATCCGGTCGTTTGGCCAGCAAGAAAGGTCTGCTTGACAATTGTCGAAAATCCGGAATCTGTCCGACGGAGTCTGCAAAAACGATATAACTGTTATCCGTTCCGGCGGCTGTTTCAACAACCGGTATGAACAATCTGGAGTTTTCCGTGGTCACCGCGTCCGTTGATCGAAGTTTCGCGCCAAACAACGGTCCATCTATCGTGAGCGTGCCGCTCGCCCAAATGAATCCGTAGAAGGGTAATTCGTCAGAAAAGGCCAGATTCATGACCTGGAATCGGTCGAGAGATCCAGCAACATCGAACGCAAAAAACTGGTAATCGTTAAAGAGCATTCTTCCGTCGAGCCGACCGACTCCTCCTGAGGGATCGGTTATGGCAAAATCGGATAGATGAATGGCCTCTTTGTCGACTCGAACGTTTCCGCTCATCCGGTACGTCAGTCCGATCTTGGGAACAGAAAAGACGCCGTCATTTACGGTCGCTGTAATGTCGAATTCTGGCTTGAAAACGGAGCCTCCAATAGTGCCTCCTCCTTGAACGAAACCAGAGACATTTCGAGTTTCATTGAAGATGTATTCAAAGAAAAAGAGATCGGCTCGCGTGATTTTCACGCTCGCCTCGATCCGACCCGGAAACTCATTGCCATTTTCCAGCTTGCGGGGAAGTTCAATTCTACCGTCGGCCGTAAGAGCGTTGGTAAGGATGGCCGCAGGAATATCCGTTCCACTGATCACAGGATCTGTCAGGGAATCTACCGGTGTGAGGTCGAGATGTATCCCAATATCAGGCGATCCGGGGGAAACCTCGCTGATGACAGACAGATCTCCAAGAATTCTGTTTTCCAAAGATGCTTTGCTAATGGAAAGAGATCCCTGAACTCGAGGCTGTGTATCGATCGTCGTGACATTCAGAACCGCGTCCAGATAGCCTCCAATCGTCTTGTCAACAGCAAAAAACTGTGACACGTCGAAGAGGTTTATTCCGTTTGCCCGTACCCTGAGCGTATCGACAGGGCTTGAGGAATACGTGCCATCAGTTCGGAAAGACTGGCCCGTCGATGCTCCGTCAGACCGCTGAATGACATGAATGTTATTCACGATCAGCGCATCACTGAATAAATCTACGTTTGCGGCCTCTTCGAGAACCCATCTGGACCTTCCACCGGATATTTGAATGTGACCTATTTCCAGCGAGTTTCGGTCCGACCGAAGTCGGAGACGTCCATCAATAAGAAGAGAATCGAGTCTTCCTGATTCGTTGGTGTTAAGCTCATATGAACCGATTCCATTGTTAAACCCGAGCTGAAGAGCGGGATGTACAATGTTTTGCCCCCCGAAGGACATTGAGTCCGATTCCACGGTCAGCTGCATACGCAGCGCTTCATCGATTCCATTTGTTCTGCCGAGTCGGAACGCAGCGTCCAGCTTCGATCCATCGAGTCTGAACGATCCGTACCTGAGACTATCTGTCTCGTAGATCAACGTTGACTGGGCTTGTTCGGTTGTCCAGTCCGTTCGAATCGAGAGAAGACCAGACGTCCGGATCGGCGTCATCAGGGGCCAGTAGCTACTGATGATGTCACTCCGTTTCAGCTTCGCCGAAACGCCAACGGCTATTCCGTCCGCGACGACCGTCTTTTCAAGGCGGGACAATGCCGACTGCCAGAAGATGGTTTCTTTAAGATCCCTTTCTACTGTTTCAGTGACCGGAGAATCATAGAGAGGTTTCTGAATCTCGTCGCGGATCAGGTTACTGATATGGTTTGCCCAGGCAGTGGCAAGTGAAACGATCGCAGAAACAGAAAACACTCCTTCGATGTCTGCATCTACTATGTCCCCACGTAGTGATATCAGGGTCGAGTCAGGTCCCGAATGACGATACTCAACGCGTTGGCTGTGCGGAATAATGCGCGACGATTGACCGGCAACCGTAACAAGAGAAGAATCAACAGAGACGGCCAGGTCGGCCAATAGCTCGTTTTCGGAGAGTCCCGATCCGGCAAATTGGGCAGCCAGGTTAAGTTCGGTATCCAATGAGTCCTGTCCCAATAACGTCCCCAGATTTGTATGTTCAGACGTAACATACATGCTGTATTCAGGTCGTGTGGAATTGAGATTCAGCGTCGATTCCAGTCTGAGTACTCCCGGATTCTGATTGAGGCGTAGCGTCGATGCAAACGAACCGGACGAGGCCTGGGCATCGAAGTCCAGATCCGCTACAGCGGTTCGTCCCAGCCTGAAATCCCTGAAATTAGCAGAGACCGTGGCCGTCGCCGAGCGGTAATCGAGCCCTGAAGACTCCACTTTCAATGATCCCGATATTGAACTGGAAAGGGCATCATTACCGGTCCAGGAGGCCAGGTTGACATCGCTTAGTCCGGATATGATATCGAACGAGAGGGAGTCCCCAGGTGTACCTCGGACCTTGGTAGAGGCCGAAAGCGCCCCCGCATTCGATACAAGGTCGATCGTTGTCGAAATATCGAGTATCGGGCCGGACGGCTCCAGGTTGACGGTTCCATCCGCGTATATATTCAACCCGACCGTATCGACTCTCATCCGTTGAAAGGCTGCTACGTCGGGCAACCATTGAGATAAACGCGTAGCCGGCAGCGCAGACGCCGACAGGGTACCTTCGAAATTGGCGACATCGGGTAAACCTCTAACGGTACCGGATAACTCAACATGAGTCTCTCCCTGGTCAATCCGAAGCCACGAGAGTGTTGCGTCTTTGATCGGTCCCTGGACATGAACAGAAACGTCGGTGTCTCTTGTGGCTGTGATGCTCGGGAACAACCTTTGAATCTCCTCGAATGCAATGTGTCTGGCATCCACATCGAGCGCGAAAGGGATTCCCGACCAGTCGTCAGTGCCCGTACCGAGTCCGATCGAACCGCTGGCTGACAGACTGGTCTTTCCGGCATCGAGGGTCAGTCCGTTCACTTTTACTTCTTCAGTATCAAAAAGAATCTGTCCCTGTCCGCCGGTCAACGAGAGTGCCTGACTGTCAAGTACCCCGGATACACGTAACAGGTCGAGTTGTCTGGTATCGGACGTCCAGTCCAGTCTGGCCTCGAGTTCGACGGCCGAAACGGTCATTTCTGTATAGTTAAACACACGATCGTCTGTAATCCAGGACGGCAGTGTTGCCTCATTTTCGGACGTATACTGGCCTCCCCGCACGCGAACTACTGCTGATTCCAGCGCCCAGACTCCGGAACTCGATGTGGTGTCCGGCGACGTCGGTTTGAATGCTTGCACGATCGATGATATCCCATGCTCGTCACGAAGATCGTAGAGCTTCGGATTGACGATTTCGATATGTTTTACCGAGAATCGTTTCCTGAGTAGATCGATCCAAACGGGCTTGACGATGACCGAATCGATGGCTACTACAAGCTTTCCATCAGGGTCTTCCATCGTTACGTCTGTAGCATATAGCGTATAGAGCAGATTACCTGTTAGCTTGCCGATGGAGAAACTACCGTCGAACGCATTATTGACTGACGTCACGATTTGGCGACTGAGCGCATCTCGTCCTACCTGCGTTCGAGTCAGGGAGAAAAAAAGGACGACTATGAGTAGGATCGTCAGACCCGTCGCGTGAAGCGTACGCTTTGAAATATGACGGATAAATCGAAAAAACAAGGGGCACAACCTTGGATTATGTTCTGACGAGCAGACTAACGTCGGGACGGATCGGAAGTGCCCCTTACGATACGGGAGTTATGAACTTACACTCAGGACGTAGGACCAGGCTGCATCCAGATCCTGCGCGGTGACCTTCGCAGACACATACGCTTCTCCGATTTCTTTAAGAAGGACGAATCGAAGCACACCCCGGTCAATTTTCTTATCAGATTTCATCGCATCCAGGAGTGATTCTCTGCTGACTGAATCGGGGATTTGAGGGGTGGGAATTCGGCGGAGTACATGATCGGCACGAATGTGTTCTACTTTCCGATGATACCGCCGGGAAAGATATAAAGCGGCTCTCATCCCCATGGATACGGCCTCTCCATGAGTAAAATGTCCGTATCCAGCCGTGGTCTCCAACGCATGACCGAACGTGTGCCCGAAATTTAAAATCGCCCGTATATTCTGTTCCTTTTCATCCTTTTCGACGACGCTGGCCTTGATGGATGCGGCTCGATAAACGAGATCCCGTACGATGCCGGGATCTCTGGCTATGATTCGTTCAATTTCGTCCTCGATCCAGGAAAAAAAAGTCTCGTCGCGAATCAGCGCGTGCTTAACTACCTCTGCCAGACCGCTGTGCCATTCTCTCCTCGGAAGCGTGTAGAGCGTCTCCGTGTCAACAAAAACGATTCCAGGTTGATAAAACGATCCGACAAGATTCTTACCCTGACTTCTGTTTATTCCTGTTTTTCCTCCGATGGAGCTGTCGACCTGGGCAATCAGGGATGTCGGAACATGCACCAGTGGAACGCCGCGAAGCAGGGTAGAGGCAGCGAAACCGGTCAGGTCACCGATGACGCCGCCTCCGATTCCAATGAGAGGAGTGCTGCGGTCGATACCCCATGAAAGGGTTGCGTTGTAGATGGCTTCCAAATGCTCCATCGACTTGGTCGTCTCACCTGGAGGTAATACCAGAACAAGCGTTTCCCAACTGTCTTTTTTGAAAAGACCATCGAGTGCCTGGATATAGTGATCGGCTACATTTTTGTCGGTGACGAGTACACATCGACCCGGCCTCACCGAGTGATCTCTGAGGCTAGCGGGGAGATCTTTCAGTGATCCGAACAGAATCGAATACGATCTGTCTTCCGGCAGACTTATGTGGATGGGCGACTGCGTGTCCTGAAGCAGCATAATCCGGGGATCTCAATTGTCTGAAAGGAGAGCGATCCACCCTTAAGGCGGTGGTAACGGAGATGTTTTCAAGGGCAACAAGATACGTCGTGACCGCTTTGAGCGCATGTCCATAAAAACGTCGAAACCGGTAATACAAGCGTAGATGGTGGAAGATGAACCATCTCCGTCTAACCCGACGTAGTGAGCCGTCGTGTGTCATCGCGACCGGCCGCATTTCGTCCGGTCATTCGTATATCAACAGCACCGATGCCGGGCGACTTCGGGAGCGTTATTGTACCGTTTTTTAGCGTAGTACCACGGAAGGGATTATTGCTCAACTGTTCGCCTCCATCCAGATCCAGGAAATCGGCCAGAGGTGCGACGTGCGACGCGGCCGTTATGGCGAGATCGCTTTCGATCATACACCCGATCATTACCAGCATGTCCAACGATCGTGCCAGGAAGATCATTTCTCTCATTTCAAGCAGGCCACCGCACTTGGCCAGTTTCAAGTTTATACCATCGGCCGCCCCTGCGAGGGCAATGATATCTTCCTTCGTCTGTACGCTTTCATCGGCGATAAGGATCAGTTTGGAAGAGGGAAGCATCCGTTTAAGCAGGTGCCAATCGTCTATTTCGTTCAGAGAGACGGGTTGCTCGAGGAATATCAAATCAAGATTTGCCAACCTGGGTATGATTCGAAGTGCTTCCGGAACACTCCATGCAGCGTTGGCATCGACACACACGGTACCATCGAAAATTTCCCGGGCAGTCCTAATAATAGCCTCGTCAAACTCTAAATCTCCCGATCCTACTTTCAATTTCAGGATCGGCCAGTCTCTCAGAGCATCGATACGATCCCTATGGTCATCCAGGGAGGTCGGGATGGAGAGAGCGAAGCTACTCACGGGGCATGCGTCGGGGTTGAGGCCGAACAAACGATACAGGGGGTGTCCCATGCTCCGGCCCCATAGATCATGCAAAATCATATCCAGGGCAGCGCGAACCGGAGGGGGGCCGGGAGGAAGGCTTCTGACGGCATCAATGAGACTATCTCTAACCAACGATTGGAGGAGTTCTCCATCAATGGCCTCAACATAGGATTCAACGTCCGCGAATGTGGTCGGGTAGTATGGAGGCAGGGCCGCCTCGCCGAGAGAACCTTCAAATCCAACCAGGGCGTTGGTTCGCTCCATGGAATTACCGTGGGCAATTCGAAACTCGGTCTTTAACTCGAGACGAAGAGGTTCGGCTGAGACGACAGTTGGATGATACACAGTTCGCGTTGTCAGGCCCAAGTAGTAATCAGAAATCTTGTTCCGGAATTATTTTACCCTTGCAGGTAAAATGGCCGTCCAACCACGGATCAGACGTAGATAGAAGCGGGACAATACCGGCGACATCCGGCAGGTAGATTCCGAGCCTGTCCGGTTGTTGATCGACGGGAATCAATCGTACCCATTTTCCGGTTCTGCTCGATACACTGGACGAGAAGGAACCTGCCAGGAAAGCAGCGAGCATCGCCGGTGGCATAAATTCCGGAATTGCAATCAAATTACGAACCGTATCCGAAAGAGGCAGGCTGTCCGATAATACATCTGATATCAGTCGAGATCCATTTCCGGTGTTCAGACCGGAGCGCAAGAATCGGGCACTTAGCATACCTGCCGACCCACGAGTAAGACTGTCGACCGGAAAACCTGCCCATATGCCAGCAGAAACAGGCCCACGGCCCGGTTCGTCGATGGACAGCATGCAGCGGTCTGTTTCCGGAAGGTTTTCGACTTCCGATAGTTCTGACCGTAATTCCTTCAAGAGTCGGACTCCGATGGAACGAATCATGCCGGCCGCAAACCCGAGAACGGTCGAACGATCCGTGTAGCAGGTGTCGGGATCAACATCCGTTCGGAGTACGTCGAGCAGAGGCCAGAGAGAAAGAACGATCGAAAAGGATGGACACCCGGCTACGCGATCCCTTTTCGCGTTGACCGAAAAAGACGAACGTCGGGCACTGGCTTCCGACAGCGAAAGAGCGACCAGGGAAGCCGCATACAGATCGTCAGCTCGGACACCGTGAAGAGAAGACCCCAGATTAATATTGACGTGTCCTTTCTCGCCTGACGAAAGAATATCACCGAGAGCAGGCAGAATCGACGTTTGTTCAGGGGTACCAGCCAGATCGATGTCCAAGAGATGAACGCTGTCAAATCCATTATCAATCGCCGCCGCGTGAATGGCCGAACAGACCCGTACGCTGTCTGAGGCAGAAAAACCGGTTAGAAGTTGAGACGCGTCGCTGACCTCCAGGCGGACCGGAGGTGAATGAAGGTGACGTTCACTGAAAAAGGAACGAAATCTGCCCGGAAGCGAACTGGTCGACAGCCGTACGCTGTCATATGATCTCGCGGCAACGGTGGCAGGAAGACGACTGGAACAAGACAGGAGTGGTACCCTGACTCGAATCTCCTCGGGTGTGGTCCACCTCGAATCGGGGGCCGATCCTGCGGTATCATCTTGTCGAATGGCCGGACCACTGTCCTCAAGCAGGAAATTTGCCAGCCGCTCAATCGTTTCGGGAGCGGTTGTATCCCCCAGAAGCGAATCAAGTTGGTCCACCAGTGTTCGGATCTGTTTCGAATGCATGAGGCTATTCTGTGCAATGAATCTGGCACAATATAGTCCACTACAAGAGCACGAGGAAGTATCGGATGAAAGGACCTATGTCTCCAGCGCCGTCGGAGATTGGTTGAGGCGGATTGGGCAAATAAATTACGGGGCGCTCGGATACCCGAGCGCCCCGTAAACAGCGGATAAATGAAGTAATTACTTCGACTTTGAGAGCGCGGTAAAGAATTTCTGTGGTGGCGACGATGACGTGTGATACGCTTCGATTATGAACGAGTCACCTTCGGCGAGTTCCGAATAAATTTTTTCGAACTCTTTTCGGTTCGCAACATCCCGTCGGTCAATCCTCGAAATAACGTCTCCGCGGCGAAGTTCAGCTTCCCGGTAGGCGACACTCCCTTCGTCGATCGAGGTGATGACAACGCCTTGGACAGAAGCGTCGTCAAAACCGAGTCGTTGCCGGTTAGCATCAGTCAGCGTCTCGAGAGAAATCCCCAGATCTTCAACCAGTGACGACTGATCGTCCGCCTTCTTTCTGTCCGGGGAGACGGGGCCGTTTTCCGCGAGAAATTCTGATCGCCTTCCGAGTACTACCGAATGAACGCTGGTTTTTCCATCCCGGACAATCGTCAGGTCCACGCTGTCTTCAGGGAGCAGATTGCCGATTACAGTCCGTAATTCATTGAAATCCTGGAGGGTTCGTCCATCAATGGCCGTGATGATATCACCTTCTCGAAGATCCGCTTTTTGCGCGGGCGTACCGTCATTCACCACCGTTATTTGAGCGGAGCCGAGGGGAACGTCCATGGCCTCAGCCAGGGATCTGGATACACCTGCAAAATTGACACCCAGGAAGCCGCGTTCGACGGATCCAGAATCAATGAGTTGGCCGACAACATTACTTACCACTTCTACCGGAATGGCAAAGGCTATTCCCTGGTTGCCTCCGGACTGGGAGTAGATTGCCGAGTTGATACCGACCAGATTACCTCGCAGGTCGACAAGCGGTCCACCCGAATTTCCGGGATTGATTGCAGCATCGGTCTGGATGAACGATGCGAACAGGTTCAGGCCGCTGAGTCTGGAACTCGTTCTACGGACTGAACTTACGATTCCCGAAGTCACGGTATTTCCCAGATCTTCTGAAAGAGGCGATCCGAACGCCAATACCCACTGCCCTACGTGAATGGTCGTGGCGTCAGGAATGTTGATGACCGGAAGATCAGAGGCATCGATCTGAATGACGGCCAGATCACTGTCTTTGTCAGAACCCACAAGCGTTGCGTCATATTCACTTCCGTCCAACAGGGTAACCTTAAGGTCGTCCGCTTCGCCAACAACGTGATAATTGGTAACGATGTATCCGTCGGAGCGTACGACAACACCTGAACCAAGGGCCTGCGATCGCGGAGGGGTGGGTGCGCCGTTGCCATCTCTTCTGAAGAAGAATTGAAATGGATCACCGGGGTTTTGTTTGAGAACTTTCTCGGAGTGAATCTGGACTACCATCGGATTCACTTTTTCAGCAACACGGACGAAGACACTTTCGAACGCGAGTGGAGAAGACGAACCGGATTCGTCGGCCGACTGATCATGAGAAACCGTTGGACTGGCGCTTGAGATCGCTGCGACGTGGTCACCCTTTCCCAAGAGATTGGCACCCACCGTGGTAAATAGAATACCGGAGATGAATGTGGCGGCGAATGCTATGACCAAAGATATTTTTCTATTCATTATTAATCACCTGAGATAACATATTGAGTTCCGGTTATGATTCTGACAGTAAACGAACGGGTCTCTTGAAATAGTATGTAAAACCGGTGTGAACCCGACGTTCATTCCAGTAGTCTATTGATTCGAGTCAGGGTATGGTCACGGTCTCTACCTGGCATTACGGATTCTGAGCGTGTTGCTCGACTTCGCTCCAGACCCGGAGCAGATTGCCTCCCAGTATTTTTCTTATATCCTCGTCGGTGTACCCCCGAAGAATGAGTTCTTCTATCAATACAGGGTATGATGAGACGTCAGGCAATTCCCGGGGCAGAAGAAATACCCCGTCAAAATCGGACCCGATACCTACGTGATCGATTCCGAGGTGTTCTACAGCATAATCTATGTGATCAGCCACGTCGTCAACCATACCGGTAGCGTACGCTCTTCGTTGCTCCACCCGATACTGAAATGCGTCGTCACCTGTCAGGCCTCGCTCATCTATTGCGTTCTGGATGGCTTCCTGAGCTTTATCCCCAAGAGGCTGATATTCGCTTCTCAGAAATACGGAACCAAATGGAATCATCGCGACTCCACCGTTTTCTGCCAGCGCAGCCAGTTGTTCATCGTTGAGATTCCTTTCCCAACCCGGTGTAAATGCCCGCATTCCTGAGTGAGAAGCAATAACAGGGGATGAAGTGGCCGACAGAACGTCGAAGAACGTACTATCGGTGACGTGGGATACATCCACCATCATTCCAAGTCTGTTCATTTCACGGACGACCTCGAATCCAAATGGGCTAAGACCATTCCACGTATAGGTCGAATCGTATGACGAATCGCCGATCAGATTGTCCTTCGAGTGGGTCAGGGTGATGTATCGAATACCGCGATCGAAAAAATATCGCACGTTTGAGAGATCAGATTCGATGCCCGATCCGTTCTCCATGCCCATTGCGAGTGATACCAGGCCCGCATTTTTCTGAGCGATGATATCCTCCGGACTGTACGCCAACGCAAACCGGGTCGGTGCATGAGTCGCGAACGCCTCCACCAGGTCGATTAACGAATCTGCCAGATGCGCCGATGCGCCGGGTGTTTCCTGCAGTTCAGCTGGCAAATAGATGGACATGAACGGTGCATTGAGTCCACCTTTTTTGGCGCGAGGAAAATCAAAATCTCCCCCCAGCGTAAGACGGGAAACATCCTCCTCCTTTTCGGTCATCCGATAGGGCACGTCAATATGCGTGTCGATAGTAATCATCTCCTGAGCGAGGGTCTCCGCATGCTCCCGGATATCACTTTGATTCGTCTGCATCCGGCATCCGGCAAACAGGAGAGTGGTCACGATTGAAAAGGAAAGAATCCTGCACATGAATCTGGACGGTTTTAGCTAGTATTCGAGGGGGGAGGTGCTGAGGTGTTCAGATTGTCAGGAACGGATCCCAGGCTCTCTTGCTGACAGCATGGTCAGGATTCGATCGTGAATGTTTCCAAATCCTCCGTTACTCATGATCAACACGACGTCTCCCGGTAGGATATAATCGAGAAGCGGAGGGAGCAATGCATCGGCACCCTCGGCCGCCATGGTATTTCGATCTGGCAATTCGATTCGTCCAAGAAGGCGATCGATATCCAGAAAGTCATCGGTTCGATCGTTGTGTCGAAAAGGGGGGCGGCTGAGAAATACGGCATCGGCGTTACCAAATGCCTCGGCGTACCCCTCCTCGAAGACACGGCGCCTACTCGAATTCGATCTGGGTTCGAAGACAGCAATCAATCGTCGGTCCGGCCATCGTGCTTTGATAGAATCTACCGTTGCCCGGACGGCTGTTGGATGGTGGGCGAAATCGTCAACAACGATGGTGTCTGAGACGATTCCACGGATCTGTTGCCTTCGCTGAATCCCGGAAAAAGTGTCGAGTGCTTGCTGAATCTGTCGAAGTGAGACGTCTTCATCGAGAGCCACAGAGCAAACCGCGAGTGCGTTCATCAGATTGTGTACACCGCAGAGCGAAAGACGTACCCGTCCGATAGTTATTCCATGAAGAACAATGTCGAAGGACTGACCGCTGTCTGAACCCTCTATATCCGCTGCCGTCAGAGAACAGGTCTCAGATGAAAGGCCGTATTCAATACTTCGCACACCGGTCGGAATAGACAGGGCCATACATTTTGGATCATCGCCATTTCGGACGAGGAGTCCGCCGGGCGGGATTCGGTCCACAAACGCCTGAAAGGCCTCGATGTAATCGCTGAAGGACTCGTAGATGTCCGCGTGGTCAAATTCGACCGACGTGACAATGGCTGTCTGTGGTTTGTAGTGTAGAAATTTCGGTCGTTTGTCGAAATAAGCGCTGTCATACTCATCTCCTTCGATAATGAACAGGTCTCCGGTTCCACCCGAATAACTCTTCGACTGATCGCTCAGAACACCTCCGACCAGATATCCGGGGTCGAGCCCGGCAGTTCGAAAAACATGTAAGAGAAGGCTGGTAGTAGTTGTTTTGCCGTGGGTTCCGGCCACAACCAATGATTTTCTGTCTCTGATATAGTAGGTCGCAAGTGCCTCCGGGAGCGATACCTGAGCCAGGCCCAACTCTCGTGCGCGTGTGGCCTCGACGTGTGTGGGCGAACACGCGTTGCCGACTACGATCAGATCAGTAGATCCGTCGATTCTATCCGCTTCAAATCCCTCATAGACCGGGATTCCCTGTTCGGTCAACTGATCGCTCATCGGGGGGTAAGCTGCAGCATCCGATCCGGAAACAGTGACTCCGGATTCCTTGAAAAGACCGGCAAGGGACCCCATGCCCGTTCCACAAATACCGATGAGATAGGCTGACTTCAGGTCGCAAATCTCTGGCGCTTTCGGGCGATCGAAGATCCGAAGATGGGCGTCCGGATAAAGGGTGATGTCTTTCATTCAGCGGACCAACTTCAAATGACGCAACCTGACGAACTACACGCTTACAGGTGCCATTGCGTTCCGCATCCGATTTGCGAGAGAGTCGAATACAGAATACATGACCGGGACGATTACGAGCGTAAGAAACGTTGCGAATGTCAACCCGGCTATAATTGCGGTTCCCATCGGACCCCAGAACTGGGTGTTCTCCGACCCAAACTGGATATTCGGATTCAAATCCGTCAAAAGTCCCACGAAATCGATGGTTATTCCGAACGTCAGCGGGAGAAGTCCGATCACGGTCGTCAATGCGGTGAGCAGCACGGGTCTGAATCGTGTCGCTCCGGCTTCCATAATGGCATCGTGCTTGGACATACCTCTCTCTTGAAGCTGCATCGTGTAGTCGATCAGTACGATGTTATTATTGACGACTATACCGGCCAGACTGATCACTCCTATAAATGTCATCAGACCGAATGGCGTACGCGTAAGAATCAGACCGAGCAGGACTCCGATAAGGCTGAAGCCAACGGCTACCATGATGATGAAAGGGGAACTAACCTTGTTGAACTGTGCCACCATGATCATGAATATCATTGAAATGCCTATCAAGAACACAACGGAAAGAAAACCGAAGCTCTCTGCCTGCTCTTCATTCTCTCCCGTATACGAGATATGATACCCGGGAGGGAGGGCCGACTCGATGGTTGCAAGTTTTGCCTGAACCATGCCGAGGATGGCCTGTCCATTGGCCCCTGGAGCCGCCTGACCCGTCACAACGGCCACACGGTTGAGATCCAGTCGTGTTATGGTTCCCAGCCCGCCCGATACCTGAAGCTCAGCCACAGAGACGAGAGGAATCTGATTGCCTTCCTCCAGTATGGTCAGGTTGTTCAGGCTTTCAAGACTCTGTCTGTCTGATTCTCTGAGGCGTACAACAATATCGTATTCGTCGTCGCCGTCTCGAAATTTTCCGGCCTCTATACCATTGACTGCGGCACGTACGGTAGACGCTATTTTCCGGGTCGAAAGCCCGAATTCGGCTGCTCTAACCCGGTCTATATGGACGCCGAGTTCCGGTCGCCCGGTATTTAAATTATCGGCTACATCGACGAGCCCCGGAATAGAACCATTTTCTGATGCATCTACAAGCACCGTCTTGATCTCTCTGGTTATCCGTGTGATCTCATCAAACTCCGACCCGGTCACTTCGATGTTAACCGGAGCACCGGTGGGTGGACCTTGATCACCTACACCCGTCACCCGAATCTCTGCCCCGGAGATACCTCGTACAAAATCCCGTATCCTCGTGAGTGTCTCCTGGCTGGACTCATTTCTATCGGAGTAGTCGACGATATTCATTGATATTCTCGAACGCTCAGGACTTGGTGTACCGATAAAATCCTGATCGCTGCCGACACCGACATTCACGAGAATATTTTTAATATTGCTCGTAGTACTCGTGCTCTGCTCGAGTAGACCGTCGAGTCTTTCGTTCGCAGATTCAGCGACGTCGTTACTGGAATCGATATTCATGCCGAGAGGGCCAGTCGCGTTGATCTGGATCATGGTAGGATCCGTGGTCGGAAAAAATTCGACGCCGGTAGGATCAATCACGAACATGATGATAATTGCGAAAAGCGCTCCGATTGAGCCCGTAAGGAGCTTCGCCCGATTATCAGTCAGGAGCAGGGTATCTCGTCGCCTCAGTAGTTTGCCGGCGAATCCGACGGCGATCATGACCCCCGGAAGTATCAGCAGGTTGAGTATAGTATTGAGATCGATTTCCGTCTCTCCAAGTGCCATCAACCCGAGCGTCACGACGCTCACGACGGCAAAAATAATTCCAGCTCGGACACTGCTGGTCGACCCGAGGAAAAGGGTCTCAAGCGTATGCACAAAGATGCCGACTACACCTACGGCCAATAGAATCCCGGCCGGTACCATCACTACCAGGGATGCAGTCTCGCCGGCTATGGAGCCGATCACGGAACTGAGGATAAACAGAATTACACCCAGCGTAAATGATCCCAGGGCAAACGTATTTCGAATCAACGCATGACGCACCGAGTGATCCCGTTCAAGCATCCATTGCAGCATGACGCGGTAGCGGGCGATGATTCCAGGAAGACCAACGGACATAAACCAGTCGCCCACCGGCTTGAAAAACCACCGGTGTGTCCCAATAAGAATGGGAACTGCGACAACCAGAACCAACAGTGTCTTCCAGTTGGAAAGTCCTATGAGGAGAGCCGAAAAAACGATTACTCCTGCCATGATTTTTCGGAAGAGGGGACTTCGATCAGGCTTTGTCTCCGAATCGAGACGGACGAACATACCGGTCAGAACCGGATTTATAATGATCGCGACGAACAGTGAACAGACAAGTGTGACAATCAGGGTAAGCGGCATGTAGGACATGAACTCACCGATTATCCCCGGCCAAAACAACATCGGGGCAAATACCGCAACCGTTGTTGCGGTTGAAGCGATAACGGCGCCGGCAACCTCGCCGGTACCCCGTTTTGCAGCTTCATACTTCGAATACCCCTCTTCATGATACCGGTAAATATTCTCGACGATAACAATGGCGTTATCAACCAACATTCCGAGAGCAATGATCAGAGAAAAGAGTATGACGAAGTTCAGCGTGTATCCCATCGCCTGGAATACCGTGAAGGAAATAAACATGGACAGGGGAATGGCGATGCCAACGAGAACCGCGTTTCTGACACCCAGGAAAAAGAGAAGAACGGCGATTACGAACAGAAGACCGCTTATGATATTGTTTTCCAGATCCGTAATCAGATCGGTGACGAATTTGCTCTGATCACCGGTAATGATCATTTTCGTTCCGCTTGGAAAAGGAAACTGATCGAGCGTATCGTCGACTTTTGCCACAGTTTCCAGAATGTTTTCGCCGGTACGTTTCTTTACGTTCAGGCTGATTACGGGGAGCATGGCCGTATCGTCTCCCTCGTACTTCGTCAGTGACCCGTCTGCCTCTTCTGTCTGTAGAATCGAGAGGCGCGAGTACGAGGTACGGTCCACAAAACCAAAGCTGACGGTGGCTATGTCCCGAACATAGATCGGAACGCGGCCGGCAGATTTGATGGCGAGGTCTTCTATTTCAGACGGGTCGTCGAATTCACCATCAACTCGAACCAGATAATTCAATCGATCGACGTCTATCGATCCCCCCGGGAGATTGGTGTTCTCTTCGCGAATCGTATCTATCAAATCTGTAAACGTCAGATTGTAACTTTGAAGTAAACTGAGATCGGCGCTGACCTGTACCTCTCTATCGAGACCTCCTATGAGCTCGACTTCCAGGACACTGGGGATCGTCTCGAGCTCCTCCTGTAAATCCTCGGCAACATCCTTCAACCGCGTCAGCGGATACGTGGACGAGAGGTTTACCGTCAGAATGGGAAACTGGGAAAAATCGATTTCGTTGACGATGGGCTCTTCGATATCTGAAGGCATATCCGGTTTAGCCAGGTCAACTTTATCCCTGACTTTGGCAAACGCTTCGTCAAGTGAGACGTCCGGATCAAACTCCACAACAATCTGGGAGACCCCTTCTGTCGATGTAGATCGAATCTCTTTAATCCCATTAAGTCCATGGATCTCACGTTCAATATGCTGCGTGATCAGGGTTTCAATATCGTCTGGACTGGCCCCAGGATAGATGGTAGTGACGATAATGTTCGGGATCTCGATCGACGGTGCTGCCTCTTTGGGAATAGTGACATAACTGTAAATCCCACCCAGGGTAAGGATTACAGTCAGCACGGCGACCGTGGTATGGAAGCGAATGGCGGTATCAGTGAGTTTCATTATCTCGGTACATTCGGGGTTGACACGAATCGAATTATGCTGCAGCCGGCGTGGAGGAAACGGGTTCAACAAGATCACCCTCCGTCACGGTTGTCTGACCAACGACGATGACCTCGGCACCTTCCTCAAGCCCGCGCTCTATGACGGTTTTACCGCCGTAAGAGGCTCCCAGAGTTACGGTACGACGGGCCGCCCGCGGAGAACCGTCCGTTCGATCGACGATGTATACACTCGCTCCAAGTTCGTCGTGCAGAACGGATGTCTGGGGTAGAACGATCTGAGACGTGAGAATCGCCCGGGTGACAAACACGTCCGCTATCATTTCGGGCTTGAGCGTCGCATCTCCGTTGGGGAGTTGTATTTCTATCAAAAAACTCCGGTTGTCGGGATCGATCACGTTTCCCACGAACGAGATCACTCCTGTCCTGGAACCGACACCGTACGCTTTGAAATCCATGTCGACCGGGGTACCCGGGTGTATATCGACAGCGTAACGCTCGGGAACTCCGGCTCTGATCCGCAGATTATTTGTATCTACAATTCTGGCAATCTGGCTTCCCGGTGCCACCTGTTCTCCGGTATCGGTAAAGTGGAATTCTATTTTTCCATCGAAGGGTGCTCGAATAAACGCATTTTCCAACTGCTTCTTCGCCTGATGTACAAGAGCCTGCGCCTGTCCGACCTGGGCGTGAGCCTGTGTCTGTTGCATGCGTACCTGCTCAAACTCGAGAGCGGAAATAATGGAATCCTTGAACAATGGCTGCTGACGCCTGAAGGTGTCGTCCGCCAGTAGTGCTTGAGCATCTGCGACATCCAGCGCACTTTCTGCCTGGGCCACTACGGCTGTCAGAATTTCGGAATCGATTCTCGCCACCACATCTCCTTTCTTGACCGACGTTCCGAGCGGTTCGATACTCAGTACGGTGCCGGCGGACAAGGAGGACAGAACCGCGTCCCGTGGCGCGTCCACGACCCCGATCAGGGCGATCACGTCCTCGAAGGCGGTGGGTTCAAGCATGACGGTCTGTACGGGTACCACTCTTCTGATCGGAAGATCAGGATTCGAGGACGTGCTGGAAGGAGATGTGCTGGCACTGGATCCTTCGACCGGCTGAGCCTCGTCACTTGTCGTACAGGACGCCAGAACAAGTGCGAGCGTAATCATCAGTGAGACGCTTCGTCTCGATGTCGGATGTAGATCCTCTGATTTCATCGTATTTCGGGTCATTTTATTTGCTTGAAAATATTGGATCAACCACCGACAGATCGGGTGTCCCCAGGGCGGTCTGGTAGGCACTCCTGGCGACAAGAAAATCATGAGTGGCCTGTAGATAGTTGAGTCGACTCTGATCCAGTTGGCTAGATGCTTCTCTCACTTCGATTGCGCTCGCCACTCCCTCGTGGAGCCGCGAAGATGCGAAGGAAAAATTCAATTCAGCACTGGAAACTGTCTTCTCCTGGCTGATCATTTGTCGTCTGGCAACACGGACATCTCGAATAGCCCGTTCGATTTCTACCTTGATTCCGTCGGCAAGAAACTCATGATCCAACGATGCCCGTTGCAGGGCAATCTTTTTCTGTTGAACATGACTCTTGGAGGCAAATCCATTAAAAATATTCCACGATAGTCGAAAGCCTACGTTTAAATCCCAGTCCCAATAATCTGAACTGAAATACCCGTTCTGTCTTGAGGAGAAAGAGAAAGGATCAGACGGATCAGACAGAATGAGACGTCTGTTGTCCGGCACGCTTCCGACGTAATTCAGGTTCAAAAATGCACTCAGATCCGGCAGGAACTCGCTCCTGGCCACTTTCAACTGAATATTCTGTAGTTCAATGTTGATACGGGCCTGTTCCAGATCCGGACGGTGTTCGAGGGCGGTCGTGGCAGCATCCGCAAGAGAAACGGTGGAGAAGCGCTCGGTTGCATCGGATTCAAGCGAGCCGCGCAATTCGATATCCTGTTCGACGGGGATGCCGATGAGTAATTTCAGTCCATCGAGGGCTGAGGCATACTTGCTCTCTGCCGCAGTAGCCTGAGATTCCAGATTAGCCAGATTTACTTCTGCGGAAAGACGCTGAAATTTTGGAGCGGTGCCCACCGAAACTTGATGGGCCATCTCTTTCCTGGTCTGATCTGCACGGGCGACACTTTCGGTAAGAACGGCGGTTTGTTGACGCGCAAGGAGCACATCATAGAACGCCTTCTTCACGTCATTGACCAGGAGTTGCTCCTGGCGTCGGACTCCGGCCGAGTTGAACGGTTCAAGCCACTTGGCAGCACCCGTAGCACCAACAATGACACGTCCATCGAACAATTTCTGCGATACAGACAGCGTAGATCGATAGGAATTGGGCACCGTGAACGGATTGTCACCGGTTGCCAGAGAAATTCCCGCAGCATCGAGTCCGGCTTGCTGTTTCAGGAAAAAATCGGACAGGGAAATTGGATTGGAAGATGCATTTCCATCGGTACGGGCTTGTTCGTTGAACGCCAACCAGTCGATAAAGCCCAGCGTCTGAAACAATCCTCCTGCCTGGCTACCAGCAAACGGATTCGGGGCGCGGACCAGACGTGTAAAGCTGGATGAAATATCCATGGTGGGGTAGAGCTCTGCCCACCCTTCCTTGATCAGCGCTTTCGCGTTATCGACGTCCAATCGTTGACTCTGTAAACTAAGATTACTCAGGAGAGCGATTTGAACGGCCTCGTCAATCGTCATTACCGCTGCTGACGGTTGGTTCCACCGATGCGAATCCGACGCTGGGGTTGCCCGACGTTCGGACGGGGAAGCCTGAATACGTGCGGGTGCCTGGGCCACGGTCACTCTGGCCGGTAGGTACGTACTGAGCGCCGCACCAAGAATCAGTAAGCTCTTCACTGAACGAAAAATACTCATGGTCAATCTGTTTTTGGAGTAGTCGCGTGCGGGTCGGAATCGGTTCATATGATTCGACGCCGAATCTGTCATGTTCTGGCAAACGCGGCGGGTCAACACAGGATGGTGTGCGCTAGGAAGAAACTGGATTCACGCCATCCAAAATGAAGTCGGTCAGGGTGTCTGCCATCTTTTCAGAGTCATTTGAATCTAGCTCGAGTGGGCTGCACGTGGCGTGCATACACTGGCGCATCTGACATCCCTTTATGTTGATGAATAACAGATGTGCCAGGAGGTGGGGAGACATTTTTCGGAGATCACCTCTTGCCATTGCCCGTTCGAGAGGTTTAGCTAACGCATCCAGAATCCGATCTTGCTGACGCAGGAAGTAACTCGCTCGCGCTGAATCAGGGCTCAGTACCATTCGCTGAGCTTCCTTTACCAGTATGAGAAAGAGGTCAAATTGGTCGGAGAAAAAATCGAAAGAACGCTGGATGAAAGCGTGCATCAGCGACCTGAACGGCAAGGTATCCTTGTCTGTGAAGGACTCTCTGATCAATTCACACAGGCCATCATATACCTCGTCGAATACGGCTACCAGTAGTGCTTCCTTTCCGTCCGAAAAGTAGTTGTAAAGGGTTCCTTTACCGAATTCAGCACGTTGTGCGATCTCGTCAATTGTGGCCTTTACATAGCCCTTTTCAGCAAAAACTTCGCGAGCTGCGCGGATCATGGCACGGCGTCGATCCTCTCTCTCTCGGTCTTTTCTGGACAGAGTCAGAATTCCGGTTTCCATAGGGTTGAGCGGGTCTTCTATGAATGCGTATCCACAAAGTGACCAATTGGTCATAACATGACCGCTACGTCATCACGAAGATAAAAGATTCACGGCCCATTGTTAAGAAACAACGAAATGCCTCGGAGCGAGGGCCTAGATGAATCGTTCGAGTTGCTGCGCGTGGAGATAATCCACGACTTTCTTGACCTGTTGAGTACTGTCACGGTGACACACAAGTGTTGCGTCTTCCGTGTCAACGACCACCACATCATTCATGCCGACAAGAGCAATGAGTCTATCGCCGCCTGCCTGAACCAGGCACCGCCCTGAGTCCTGCACCAGCACATTTCCTGAGATGACGTTACCGGTCTTTCCTTTGGGTCTGAACTCATATACGGCCCGCCAATCACCTACGTCACTCCAACCGAAGGATCCTGGAACGACATACACTTTGTCCGCCCGTTCCATCACTCCGTAGTCGATTGAAATGCTCGGACAGTCACCAAAGGAGCGTTTGACAGCGGCCTTCTCTCTTCTGGAACCAATGGCTTTGGGAAGCGATGTGAATGCATCCGCGACTTTTGGCAAGTGTTTTGTCACAGCATCCATGATGGAGTCTGTTCGCCATATGAACATGCCACTGTTCCAGAGAAAGTCCCCGGAGTCCAGAAAACGCTCTGCCGTGGCGACGTCCGGTTTCTCTGCAAATGTCTTGACCCAGTAAGATTTGAGTCCTCTTGACTCGTCTGCGTCACTCGAATCGTACTGGATGTATCCATATCCTGTAGCGGGGTGGGTCGGTTCGATACCGACCGTAATCAGCGCCCCCTCTTCCTGGGCCGCCTTGATTCCGCGTTTCAATACGCGCTGAAACTGACGGACATTTTTTACTACATGGTCGGCCGGAAGCACGATCATCGTGGCGTCCGGATCCGTGTGGTTGAGTTTCATTGCCGCATACATGATACACGGCGCCGTATTCCTGCTAATCGGTTCGGCAAGAATATTTTCTCTCGGGATCGACGGAAGTTGGTCAGAGGTCTGTTTAACGTATCGTTCGTGGGTGACTACAAATGTGCACTCCGGCTCTACGATACCCTGCAGGCGGGCAAGTGTACTCTGGATCAGTGTGCTGTCGCTGACCACGTTCAAAAATTGCTTCGGCGTCTCTTTTCTACTCATGGGCCAGAATCGACTTCCGATTCCTCCCGCCATTATTACTGCGTATGTCATACTTGCTGTGAGAGGGTTCCAACCACGAAGAAAAAAATCTCGACGATCCTCGTCAATTACATTGAAAATAGTACCCTCGATACTGTGCGGATCGGAAAGGGTTTCGAGTCGGTTTCCCGGATTTCAGATGGAGAATCGCAGGCGTTACTAAGAAAACTATTCCATCGAGGAGACCACGATCAATCGCAATAATGTCCAAAATATTGGACATAAAAAAGGACTTTGCAGAGCAGATACGGCTGTAGGATGGTCTGTAGAAGACGGTACATCAAACGGTCCCGCATTTGTAAGGGTGGAGCCTGAAGCGTCAGTCCCTACGTACTACCCGACCGGTGGAGGTCAACTCATGAAATATTCTGTTACGGCTACATTCTCTTTCCTGGTCCTGGTCGGACTGTCCGGTTGTGTTGCCGAAACGACGGTGGGTCCGGAGGGTCCTCCCGGAAACGCAAACGTCTTTACTCTCAACTTCTTATTCACTACCGCAGATGCGACAATAAACGGGTCTGTAGCTTCGGTTCAATTTGATGTACCGGACCTGATTCCATCCGTCGTCGATGACGGAGCGCTCCTGTTATTCTTCAGAGATCAAGGTACCTGGACGGCCATGCCGTATACGTTCGGTGTGGAATCTCCCGATCTACCGGCGGTTGATTACACCGTCTCATTGGGATTCGGGTACGAAGTAGGTTTCCTGGAGGTCTTCTACGAGGCTTCGTCGACGGCGGTCGACCTGACAACGCTTGCTGATCGGGAGATGAAGGCTGTAGTCATAGACGGTTACCCGTTTGGGAAATCCTCCGTTGATCTGACAGATTGGAATACGGTTAAACACCTATTTCATCTGAAAGACTGAACGTTCCAGCGTTCCTGCACTTTAGGATACGGAACGCGTGTCGATACCCTGATCAGAAAACAAGTTCTGGCAAACACATTTTCTGAATATCAATGCGCGATCTGAATCAAACCCAAAAAGCAACCACACGACGCGCACAAACCGCTACGATGCGGCAGATCATAGCAGGATTCTGCCGAACAGCTCTGGACGACTACCGGGAGGCCGGCTATCCCTTTGGAAAAAATGTGGATGGTATGCTGATCTGGTTCGAGTACGGACAGAAAACAACAGACAACTAGTCGTGTGACATATCTTCGACCATTGCGGTCGGTATAGCGGCGCGGGATTCGATCCCGCGCCGTTTTGCGTTTATACCGGCGATAGTCCGGGTATTGGCACTTGGCCACGGGGTGGCAGTCCGGG
>CAYLHF010000003.1:51686-139833 GCA_964383365.1 uncultured Rhodothermales bacterium
GTCCGGGATGCGTCGTGGGGCCTCAGTCTACAAGGCGTTCACCGGCGTACTTTCAGCAAGGACCTGGTTTCGATACGGGTTCCAGACGAAATGCGGACCGTGTACCAGCCCGGACCGATCAACTCCGTCGGCAGGTTGATCTCGTGGATGCCTGCAGGCTGACGGGTGGTCAACGACGTAATCTTCCGTCCGAGAATGTCGTACAACTCGACTCGTAGATCGGACGGTGAAGCGAGTGACACTTCTACTCGAGAGTCCCTGACAACAGGGTTGGGGAATACCGAGCGTATTATTGTCCGGGTAGGGAGAACGGGGTCCGCATCGGTGTCCGTCGCCGTTGCAAACGAAAAGCGGGCCACCACAGGGAGGTGATCGGACGTGTTGTTTCGATAGTTAGGGAAGACGGTTACGAGTTCTTCGAGTCGGGCGACAGAATCACTGACGTATCGGTCCTCGAGTTCATTTGTAATCAGGATATGATCGATTGTTGACCCGAATGTACACGCACCATTGGAACACCACGTGGGTAGATTACCCTGCTCGAAGGTCAGAGTAGGGAAGAAGTAACTCTGTGGATCGGACAGGAAACCTGCGTACGGAGAGGGCTGATTTGCATAGGTCGATGCATTTAATTCATCGTTGAAGTCACCCATGATGACGACAGGTTCAGAGGCCAGATTGGTAAACTCGATATGATTCTTGAGTCTGGCAGCGGCATCGACGCGTTTCTGATACGAGGTTGCGTCGGCAAAGGCTTTCATATGAACGGTAATGAGCGTAACCGTTGCCGTAGCCTGAGGAAGCGTGACCGTGACCTGTATCTCCAGTGGAGGTCGACTCGCAAAAATGCTGGTGAAGGATTCCAGGATGTGCTTTACGCTCCGTTTCGTGATTGTATCGGTTCTGTAAACGAAGGCAACTCGTTGCGTCCCAGAGTTCGTTGCCAGGTCCCCATTCCAATCAGGCCCGAGTTCCGTCAACAGCTGTTGGAATATGGATGGGCTTGCCACCTCCTGTAGCGCCCATAAATCTACAGCGGATGACTGTAGGACTTCTTTCACGTGTTGAAACTGCGTATTCTCGTCAGAGGGACCGTTGGACGTGTTTCCAAACCATTCCACATTCCATGTACCGATATCAAACGTATCGGGACTGCCGACGATCGGGATACCCTGGGCGGACAGTATCTGGCTCGGGAATACGAGTACACCGAGAAGGATCGTCAAGAATATTCGCACGGGAAACAGATGATCTGGCCGTCTTGGGAGCATACTCCTGATGAGATTCGAAGTGGTTAGGTGTAACAGGTCCGATCGAACCCGAGAATCCGCTATCGGATCCGCCATGCGATGCCCGTCAGAAAATCTTTCTTATTCGAAATCGGTGTTCAACCTGAACCGCGCGATTCGATTATTTCCTGTGTCAGCCACGTAGACAATCTTCCTGAAATACGCGACACCGTCAGGCCGTCTGAATTGCTTCTCACCATCTCCCGTTCCTCCGAACGAAACCACGACGGGACGAGTAGAACGCGCCCCGGGAGGTGGGGCAACTCCTTCTACACCCTGAGATGTGAAAACAAACAGACTGTCTTTTCCGGCATCAGTAACGAAGATATAATTGGTTCCGTCGGTCGCCACCGTGATGTCGGACGGATTCGCGAACTTGAATTCATCATACAGGAAGCCATCACCTCGATCGGGAGTAGACGCGATCTGAAGTTTTTCGGTATCGGGCCGATATTCGATCCCGTCCGGCGTGTTTACCGCCTTTATGGACAGTGTTGAAAAGCGCAATCCGATAGCCGCTGGCATTCCGCCGTCGTTGGGGCCGTGGGGCTCTGGTGATTCGGCGACAATAAAATTGAGAGACTGAGCAAAAAACGACCGCTGTGGTGGCTGGACGAATGTGGCCACATCGGACGGAAACACCGCACTCCTGAGGCTTTCCCGTGTGGGATGAAGGGCAACGATGGATTGCAGATTCACTCCCTCAGGAGAGAACTCCATAATCGTATTATGGGGCAATATAACGGATGAGCGTACATTCACCGGTCCCTTTCTGGACACATAAAGGTGATTGTTGAACAACACACCGACGCCGGTAAATGTGACCTCTTCATCCGTGTCAATCGGATCCGGACGACTGAATATCCTCGAATCATCGTCGAAGGGATGCCAGATGATGTCAGCGATATGAGGCGAACCCGATTCGAGTTGGTCAAAATGATAGATTACCGGAAGCGTCCATGTTCTCCCGTCCAGCAGCGTATCTCGTCTCGCCGTCACATATACGTGTAATCGTCTATCCTGAGTGACGGACGTGCCGCCACCGACGAGCGGGACGAAACCGGCCGGTCGACCGGAACTATCCAGAATATGAAGACCGCGGACGTCGACTACATAGATGAGTTCATCGTAGCCGACGTAGACATCCCGCGGGTTATCTAATTCCGCTCCATCGGCTCCGCTGGAGAAAAAAGGGAAGAGGGGTACGTATTCCACTTCATTGATCAGACCAGGTTCAATACGGCCGGCATCGAAAATTTCCTCCGTCGTTAGATCCTGCTTATCGCCGAAGACGTCCCCACATCCGCCTAAGATGAATACAGCGACTGCCGACCCGAGTAGTGCAAACCAACTTGAAATGGAAAGATATGTGGTATATGGTCGGATCATTTTACCGTCAGATTGAGGCCGACACGGTGCACGTTTCCAAGGCGCTCCAGTCTGTTGAATCCATAATCAAACTGAAATTGGGGTCCCAGATAAGGAATTCGAAGACCGAAACCGGCACTGGGTGTCGTGAACTCCTCGATTCCGAATCTATATCCGGTTCGGAGAATGAGTGTGTCATGGAAGGTGTATTCGGCACCCACATTCCAGTTCTCGGAGTTATCATTCGGATTATTCAATTGTACGGAAAACTGGAGATCGTTCTCGGGATCAGACCGGAGCATTTCGTACACGAAACCCATATGAAACGTGGTTGGAGGCGTGATCGCATCGAAACTGCGCTCTACCACGATCGGATCATCGGCGATCACGGTACGGTCAATACTTCCGTTCGGATGTCCATCGAGTCCGAAGTTCCGTACCGAAACGGCCATCTGTGCTCCCGTATTACCGACCCGATAGAATATTCCTATGTCAAAGACGACTGAACTGGTCGATATCCCGGCCACGCTCTCTCTAATGAGTTTCGAACTGATTCCGTAACTGAATAAGTCGGTTAGTTGCTGGGCGATGGTAAGACCTGCAGCAAAATCGGTCAGTCTGAATGTCTGCCCGGTCCCTAACGGTTGGAATTCGGTCGTCACGTCCATGGCTCCTGAATTCAACGTCTGCAGGCTCCCTCCAAGTGTAAATCCGGTCCCGGGTAGTCGGTAAGCGACTGCGGCGTATTCGAGATTGATATCAACGAAATACGCGGTGTGGAAAAACCCGAGGTTTAATCCTTCGAGTTGGGCCGCCAACGCCGGGTTCCAGAAAAGGGCACTCGCGTCGAGTGCAGAAGCAACCACACTCTCGCCGAGAGACGCAGATCGCGGGTCGACCGGCAATTTGAGAAACTGAAAACCGGATGTACCCGCCCGCTCTCCTCCCAGAGACGGGAGAAGCTGTGCGTTTGCTTTCTGAACGCAGGCACCGAGAAGGCACGTTGCGAGAAAGACGGCTGCCATACTCACAGAGAGAAGTCGATATGTTGGTGCTCTTGACATGGACTAAAAACTGAACGAGAGTCCAACAACAATATGTCGCTGAGGCAGAAAGCGGGCAGGATTGAGCGGAGGGAGTCCACCGGAATTAGGATCTTCATATCGGAGGTCTCTGACCCCGTCCACGACGTCAAATGTTGAATTGTCTCGGAGCGCCACAAAGTCAGTGGTAGACGGGTCAATATCCGGGAATGCTTCCCCGGTCACCGGATTCACGATGATGCTGTTCAGTTGATTGAACAAATTGGTAATTGCGATGGAAAAGTTAACATCCGTACCAGCCACCGCTACGCTTTTCTGGAAGTTGAGATCAAACCACCACCACGCGCTACCGATCTCTGAGAGTCTCTTCTGCGGATCAGAGACCCGTTCATAAATGGGTCGCCAATCCTGTGCACCCGTGAACGGATTGACCTCGCGACCCTTGAACTCAACAGGGGTATAACGCTGACCGGATCGATACGTGGACGAGATATACAGTTTGAATCGCGACAATCCCGGAATCCCGAGAAAGGGTTCTGACGAGGAGTGCGTAAAGGTGGCGCTGGATTTTACGTCGAGAGGTCGATCCCAGGCCAGTGGAGTCTCGAATGTGTTGTCAATATCCCCATTGGCAAGAAATTGTGAGAGGGCATCGTTGTTCGTCGAACTGAGTCCGGTAGCACGCGAGTAGGAACCAGAAATCTCTCCCTGGAGCCAAGAACCTACGCGTTTGACGTAACTGACTTCAACTCCGCGAACGCGCGCAAAATCACCGTTGATACGAAATGCCCTGGTGACCTCACGTCCCGTCGGATCCTTTATGATTACATTCTGGACCGTGATAAAATCGAATTTATCTTTCCAGAATGCTGTGATATTCAAGACGTCATTGCTCGAGAACTGGGTCCTCAGTCCGAGTTCGTACGAAATATCCACTTCCGGATCCAGGTTCGGATTTCCAAGATCGGCGAAGAACGATTTGTCCTGGAAGAACGGGTCCAGACCCGTGTAGACGAACGTCGGATGGGGAAGCTGAGTCGAATGTCCGTAATTGAAAAACAGGACTCTGTTTTCCTTGATGGGGAAGGAAACACGAATCTTGGGGAGCATCCGAAGCTTGGTACGGAGTCCCAACAAATTAATGCTATCGTCTTTGTAACTCTTCCTGACGCTATCGAGAATGGGAGCGCGCGGATCGTCTATCAATTTGTCAACGTAATCCCCGGGTGACCAGTATTCGAGCCTCAGGCCGACATTTGCAATGAGGCCCCGATAACGCACCTGGTGCGTCCCGAATAAAGCACCCCTGCGGGGTTTCACTCGCCAGATATCAGAGCTCTCACCGAGTCTATTCGTACTCTGACCGGTGTCTGATCCGATCGGTGCCCCAACCCAGGGACGGATCACGTCTATCCACTGGTAATCGTTAAACTTAAACTCGAAACCAAGATTGGTCCGATTATTTTTATCTCTCGAAAACCTCGTATACGTACCCTTTACTGCTATTTCCTCGGCAAAGTGATCGTGAAAACGAGTGGCAATCCCACCATTGTTAATGAGACCCGGGCCCGGAAGAATAAAAAGGGCGTTGGGGTCCTCCGGGTTACCGTCAGCATCGACAAATATATTCGGAGGGAACGTGACGATGGATGATGGATCCAATTCAGAATCAACATTCAATGGCCTCCATCGGCGACCATTGGCGTCCGCCCTCAGTTTCGTGAAGAGTCGACTGACCTGAAGGTTGTAAAAGGATCGTTCGTTCAGAACGTGAGACCATTTGATCCAGGCCACGTTGTTGTCATGGGCGTACGTGTTGGCATTATCTGGCTGTAGGATGAAGGCGTATTGAAATCCGGGTTGCACGACAGCATCATTACCCGTGACCTGCAGCATCCGGGTGTTCTGATTCACCGTAAACGAGCGCTGATATGATGTCTGAAGCTTCATTCCGGGCTTGAGGTCCCAGGTCAATTTCGTGAGGCCACTCCAACGGTTTCCAGTTCGTGGCATGAAGAACCTGGTCGATGACAACGACGTGCGGACCGCATCCGGAGTGGCGGTTTTTCGGGTGAATCCATCCGAGAGTTGGGCCTGTCCAGAGGTGAAAAACCGAAGGTGGCCTTTTACGATGGGGCCGCTGAGCGAGAATTCGTAAATCTCCTCCCGGAAATTGGAGTCGGCATTATCGTTGAACCCGAGATTGTCCCGCTTGTGTGAAAAAGAGCCTGCAAATGCATCGGTACCGTCGAGCGTCCGGACGGCGATAACGCCGGAGGTTACGTCTCCGACATCTGCACCTATGCCACCGGTCGTGACTTCCACATCCTTAAACGCATTCGACCCGATATCCAGTCCGAACCCCGTTCCCGCCAGAGGATCTTTGGCCGACACCCCATCGACGAAAAATCCTGTTTCATTGGCGCGACCTCCCCGTATGTAAAGACCCGTTGGATCCCTGACGACGCCAACCTGCGTCGCGACGGCATCCTCCACGTTTCTGAGCGGTGCTGCCTGTAGAATTTCGCGGGATATCGTCTTGGTCGAGGAGGAGTTCTCTACATCAACGAGTGGCTTTTCACCGATGACAACAATCTCTTCGTTGGTCGAGAGGATCGCTTCAGCAAGCGATATATCGAGACGGGTGGTCTGGCCGCTCGAAACGACAATTCCTGTGAACTGCTTGGTTTCGAATCCTATGTAAGAAACTCGGACAGAATACTCGCCACCAGCAACCCCGGGGATCTCATAATGACCATCAATATCGGTTGCCGCTCCGCTCGACGTGCCCAAGACGATGACGTTGACGCCGATGAGGGCCTCTCCATTACCGGCGTCCGTAACCGTACCCACGATAGTACCCTGCGCCGCTGCATTGAGGGGCAGGATGGCGAACATGAACAGGAGAAGCACTCCGCCCACGAGACCACATCGATATATATGATTTACTGACATTGCAGGCTATCTCTTGGGAAAACCGAGGCTTTCCAGCATAATCATTATGGCCTCTCGCGGCGCATTGGTATCGCCGTCTGCACCCGTAAGTAGCTGAACCCCGGTCTGGTCATTGAGCATCGGGAGGGCAAACAGACCGACACGCAGATCGGCACTGAGTGACGCTACAACGGGTGAACCGAACCAGGGTCCCTGCCTTCCGCCGAGTCGAGTTACATATCTGTATTCGGCATTGTAGAGCGGAATCGTATTGGTTCCCCCGGTTATAAACGGGAGACTATTGGTGATGAATCCTCTGCTTTCCAGAGCCGGCAGACCAGGAAGTCCGATTGGTAAGTTGGTCACAGGATTAATCGATGCACCAGATACCAAGCGTAGAGATTGTCTCAACGAATCCGGGAAAGCAATCATGTCTGTCAACGGAAGCAGCAGAATCGCCGCATTTCCCAGGTTTTCTTCCGGGTCTGTGGGAAGAGAAACCGGAGTGTGAACCATCAGTTTGCCCCCGTTATCGAAGAATCGATCCATGACGCTTGCCGTGAAGGGGAGGTTATTGCCTGTGATTCGGTTGGTAGAATTCGTAGAGACCCAATAAATAAACCTGAATCGGGCGAGCATCTCTCTCAGTGTTGGCTGAGCATTCGGCGGTAGAAGATCAGATCGCGGCGTATTCCCTCCCGAACCAATAGCGAATGGGGACGATATGGTCCAAACATCAATCGGAGATCCGAGTGGTAGATATTCTCTGAGGATCCCCATATGGAATTCCTGAACCCTCAAGTCGGTGGATTTTCGATAATCGTTAACATATAGAATCTCACTCGTCTGCCTTTTTACATACCAGGAAAAACGGCGAAGGACGCTGGTCGTGTCAGTGGCGTCTACTGCTCGGATATAAAACGTGTTCTCAGCGTCGAGCGCCATTCCAGGGACTAGAATACTGGTGGATTCAAACCCACGTCCGAGGAAGACGCGGGCGTCTACGGTGGAAGCCGAACCAGACGAAATATCTACGTCGGCAGAAAACGTGAGAAAGGTGGCGTCTGCCGGAATCGGTGTGAATGTGGTACTGTCATTCAGACTGATATCGATCCGTGCGACATTCTCAATTCCTTCGGGATCATCTGCCGTCCATGCAAAAGAAACGACTGAAAATGTGGTATCAGGCGGAAGATCAAACCGGCTGAACTGCAGGGTCGGAGGTGAGTTTTCAACAGGGAAAACAGTGCGAGCCGGCGTGGGGTCCTTTAGCTCCTCATTATCTATGGACCGGACTTCGAAGACCACATCAGCGGCACGTTCTCCACGCCGAATCGGGAGCAGGACCAGTGAATCGGTAGACGCTGTTCTGGACCATGCGTCCTCGGACGAAACATCCCCATTGATGAAAAATCGAATCTCGTAGGCCTGTACGAAACCATCCGGATCGTCTCCAGACCAGGATACTCGGACGGTGCTCGTCAGCCGATCCGCTCCAGAGAGGTTATCGACGAGCGATTCATCCCGGACACTGAGAGTCGTTTCCGGCGCCTGGTTTTGTCGTACATCTCCACTGATGTCCGAATCACACGCGATACCATAGAGGGCAATCGTCGCTAGAAGCGGTGCAAGAAGAGCTGAAGTTCGGGATCTGATCAAGAAATGGATATTCTTCGATGAGAGCATCCGGTCAGGGCGGCCGCGAAAGCGGCCGCCCTGACCATCAGATGCAGTTGATCTACTTGAGCAAGAGCATACTTCGAACCTGGGTTCTGGACTGAGAACGAATTCGGTAAACGTACACACCACTCGTAAGACTACGAGCGTTGAACACCACCGAATACGTTCCGATTGCCTTTTCTGCATCGACAAGAGAGGCCACTCTACGGCCCAACATGTCGAAGACTTCCAGGTTAACGTGGCCGGTCTGTGCCACGTCAAAATTAATCGTCGTTTCCGGATTGAACGGATTTGGATAGTTCTGATACAACTCGAACGCGGCCGGCAATTCTTCCGTTTCCGTATCTGTAATGGTGCCCACATCACTCAGACCTGCCGGTTCCAGTTTGTTATTACCAAACGTCGTTGTCCACAAACCTTGAATGAATGAAATTCCATATCCGTCGATCAGGTCATCATTGAACGTCCCGGGGAATTCAGCAGAAGCATCATCGACGCGAACACCAATTGGATCGACGCCGGTTGTGCCCACCCGGAATTCTCCGAAGTCTCTCGTACCGTCAGCCTGACCGGTTACGATCGAAACAGATTCGAATCGAAGCATCATACTCTCGAATCCTTCAGAGATATCGGGATCCTGGAGCACATCCGTGGTGATGACTTTATAACCAAGCGGTGCACCACCTCTAGACGATACGGCAACCGTTGGATTTCCGATCCCCGTATTAACATCCGTACGATCGTAGCGGTTCGGGAAGCGAATCTCACCGACCGTACCCTTCGTAATCCGAATCTGATCGCCGGGCTTCAGATTCAGCGCGATGACCGCATCGTTTGCCTCCATCAGAATGCCGCTCCAGGGGGCCAGACCTGCATCATCCTGAATGGACATGAAGCCGGACGCGGCGAAGTCAGTCATCACCGTTGCATCGATGTTCATAAAGTCGGTGACACCGTTGAATGGGCTCGGTCCCGCCTTGGAGTTAAACGTTAACTGAATGTCAGAGATGCTTTGAATGCCACCCTGAAGGACTCGGTAAGTCTGTTTTCCCGTTGTCGAGGTCGCATTTTGAGAGTCAGTCGCCTCAACCCAGTACTCCACAAAGTCCTTATCTGCAACGACAGGGATCTGGAACGTGAACGTATTACCGTTACTGGAAGAAGAGGGAACGGTCTGAACAGTCGCATCCGACGAGGTCGTGTATTTCAGAACCGTCGAAGTCAGTGTACGCGTAGGATCAGAAGTAATATCAACCGTGATGTCCACCGGAGCCGCACCCGGCACGAAGGAAGGATGACTTGGAACCGTCAGGACCGGAGGAGACTGCGTAACGACCAGATCTGTATCGGCCATTGGATTGATGGCCAGTATATGACCGCTCGGGACGGCTAATCCAAAGGGATCACTCCCTGATTGCCCGGGATACGTGATATATCCCTGAACATTGACCCGTGATCCCGGAGGCGGCGGAATAAAGTCACTGGAAGCAATATTATAATTACTGGGATACCCCGCGCGGTCATTCCGGAACCGGAGAGAGGTGTCGTATTTGGCCACGGACGTAGTACCACCGTCGGAAGAGACTGAAAAGTCCGGACGATCACTGATGGTTCTCGTTATGAGTTCGGCGTTTTCCAGACGCACGTAATTGCCTCGAAGTGCGGCATATCTAGACCAATTGACCTGAACGGCACCGTTTGCTCCGACGGATTTATTGATCTCGGATGATGTCACGACAATCGGATTGAATATAGGATCGGTTGCTGTATCACGGGAGCCGACCACCTGGAAAGATTCCGGTGCGATCTGCATTGTCGTGAAAAACGGGCTTACTGTACCGACGATGGTAACGACGTCTCCACGTACGAGCGTATCAAATCCGAGGCTGAAACTGGCGACCACCTGAATACCCATGGACTCGGGTCCCTGCGTGTCGGCCGCTACGTCCCGAACGAAAATATGGACTCGGCTGATCGTTCCGTCAGTTCGAACGCTGGATAGCCCCGAGTTCAGTGGATCGCTCATGACCACTGCCGTAAACCGGACTTTCTGGCCGCACATGGTGTTGTCATAGATGAGGCCCGCACACGACCCCGAATTAATTTCCGCTGCCGTCAGGTTTGCCCCGCCAGCGTCAAGCTGGTCGATCTGGGCCTGAGGAATGGCATTGATTTGATCGATTGTGACGTCGACCGGATCCTGGGCGAACGCAGGATTGACAGAGACGAAGGCCAGGGCCAGCGTCAGTATCGCTGTAACTCTTCTTAACATGAAGGATACCTCTTGTTGTTTTGAGATGGGTGCAAAGGAAAGGGGTCTGACGGACCCGATATGGTTACTACTTGATGATGACGAATTTTCCTCTCTGTACGCGTCCGGAGTCCCGGTCCTTGACGGTATAGAGATACATTCCTCCTGTAATGCTCAGTCCATTCTCGGACAGAACATCCCAGGAGTGTTCTCCCCCGGGAAGTGTGCGATTTTCAGCGCTGAAATCGTCATACCAGCGAATGTCTCCGATATACGATTCCGAGTCGTGGTGGAGTGTTTTCACCACCTCACCGGCGAGTGTGTAGATCCGTATCTCAGAACGGGCGGGAAGATTGTAAAAGTTCATTCGCCTGGTTCTCGACGTCGCACCGTCCCAGGCTGCATGTACCCGATAAGGATTTGGATAGACGCCTACCTCTCGATTCGCACCGGGACGCGCCGCAGGAGTCCCCGGGAAAACGCGGACGGCATTGGCAACTCTGGAAGATTCGAACGACTCGAGTCCCGCGTCGGGGTCGCCGGTATCGAATGCCGTGATGGTGAACAGGTATTGCCATCCACTCTTCAAATTTGGAGCCTCGAGTCGGTACCAGTACTGCGTGGGATCTCCGTCAAACGTTACCGGTTCCCTGAGCCGAACTTCGGTGAAGCCGTTGTTGAAACCCGTTCGATCACCTGGAATATCGAACTGGGCGATGAGCGTCGCACGGTCGAGTATATTCCCCGAGCGATCATCGCCGGGATTACTCCGGTAGACCCGGTATCCCTCAAAATCCTTGAATCCGGTCACCGGGTCGATGGATTCTTCCGCCGAACGGTCCCAGTATACGGCCGTGACCGGAACGCTGGAGCCGTTCTCTACCGACTCTTCAAAGGCGACTCGCATTGTCGGAGAGGCAGGAGGTTCCGGAATCAAATAGCGGTCGAGTACTCCGTTTCCGTTGACGTCCTCGCCAGGATCCAGAACGCCATTAAAGTTATTGTCTTCGCCTGAGTACGTTCGGCGGGCCCAAACGATGTTTGTGACCAACTCCGCCCTCGATTCAGCCGTGTCGATTGCTTTTCCAGGCTGACCCTGAAATTCATCCGGTTTCTTTCCTGCTACAGCGGCAAATGTGACCTGCAGAGTATCGCCAGGGGCCACACTCGGAAATGGCCCGAGTGGGGTAAGGCCGATCCAGTTTCCGGTTGCTCGGGTACCATCAGTGCGAATACGTTGATACCATGATTCCTTTGCCGAATCGAACTCAGATTCCGATGCAAACTGCTCCGGGTTTGGGAACGGGGTCGCCATTCTTCGATACTTCTCCTCGTCCGTTCCCGGACGGGATGTGTCATCGGTACCGCCACCGAACAACCACCATCTGGGGTTGACAGTTGGTGGGCTTAACCCGTCCTGAATATAAGAATCGGCAACTTCCGGACTAAAAAAGCGCTTCCGGCCTGTCGAACGATCACGCCACTCGGCACCCAGAACAGCAATTGAGCCGTAGGTGTTAACGGTTTCTTCGATGCCTCCGGCATTAAACCCGTACGATGCGTGGAGGCTCTCGATAAATCCGTAGCCACCTTTGTTGAAAAAAGCACCCCCGGTTTCATTCGTCGTATTGATATTCCGTGTTACGATATCGTGGTACATTCCCACGTAGACGCTGTCCCACGGCTGATCAGAAATATTGACGATGTCGAAATTCAGAATTACAAATGCGTCGGTAAACGGGAAATTCCATGCATAACTGGTGAGGGTAACGAACGCACCCAATCGACCGGCTGGATCTGGCATTTGAATCGAAGTCCCGGGAAGAACGGCACTCGTATCCTCGAACGTGGTGAAATAGTCAAGGTGAGATACCGCTTTTCTGGTGAACGCCTCCGATGTCGGGAGCGTAGAGCGCTTGAAGATAGAACTGTTCTGGGCGAACTCGTAACCACTGGCGCCCGGTCGATAGCCACCTGCCGCTGTTACTGCGCCGGTCCTCACCGACAGAACGCCATCGGACCGAAGAGCCCCGATCCAGAGACCGGACTCAAAAAGATGTTCGACCCCCGAATCCAGCGGAAATTCAAATGAGGGAGGGCCCGTTGGAACGTTTCGAACATTCGCTCTCCCGACAAAACCTGCGTTCGTGATAGTGAATCCGACGTTTCCGACGTCTACGACGGCATCTTCAAAAGATACCTGAGCGTATCCTTCTGAATGCGCACCCAAGATCAGTACGACGAAAACCAGAAGTCGGTAACGATACCGCATATTGACGGGTCCCTTGACCGGTCGAGATGAGTGGGATTATGGATAGTGAGATGCGTTTTCCGAGTCCGGAAAATATCCGGTTCGGAGGTGGATGTAAAGCACTATCCGTTGTCCGAACGATAATTATTTAATTTTGTTAGATGTTATCTCACCCAGATTCAATTCCTAAGGTCTGGAATAAGGAGCCTGTCCAGACCGGGTGCTCTGTCGGGGTACTCCGATCTGCCCTTCTATATCGCCCACAACCTTCCCATGATCCGGGCGTTAGCACGCATACCGGGCAAGTATTCGATAAGGAAGCACCTATGAATGCCATTCAGGCCATGCAGAACAAGGATCGAACTCCAGGACAGCGGTGCGTAATCGGATTTCTTCTGATCGCTCTTCTGGTCTTGAATGGCTGTACGGGTAGGGGCCAGCAGGCCGGGCCATCTCCCGACAAAACGAGCCCGTCTACGTATCTGGGAAGGGAAATTGCGGACGTAATGTCGTCCGAAAACGGTGTGAACTGGCTGGATCGGCCCGGTAGGCAGACCGAAGAGCTTCCTGCCAGACTGATTCGTGTCCTCGCGTTGAAACCGGCTGAGACCGTTGCTGACATCGGTGCCGGGACGGGATATATCTCTTTCCTGCTGTCCGATGAAGTACCCCACGGGCGTGTTCTTGCCGTTGATGTCCAAAACGCACTACTCGATACGATTCGCGTCAAGATGGATAGGGAGGGAATCACGAACATCGTGCCCATCCTGGGGTCGGATAGAAATCCTAACTTACCGTCTGATACCGTTGATCTCGCGCTGATTGTATCTTCGTATCACGAATTTTCTGATCCGAAATCGATGCTCGATCATATTTACCAGGCATTGCATCCCGGGGGCCGGCTCGTGATTGTAGAGTACCGTGCAGAAGATCCGACCATTCCCGTTCCGGACATCCACCGTATGTCAGAAGAACAGATTCGGCTCGAGACAGAGGCATCCGGATTCAGATGGCGAGAATCGCTGACGGTTCTACCACAACAGCATGTCGTGGTCCTGGAAAAGCCCGTTCGATAGCGACCGAGCCTCCGGTTTGGCGCGGACGTAGTTCACTGGACGTAGACCCGCGGTTCTCATGTTGGAGTCGGAATTCGATCAGTATCCAATTCAAGTGCTCTCCAGAAGTACCAAGCCGCGACGGTTCTGAATGGTCTCCATCGTTGAGAGAAAACTTCAAATTCCTTTGGGTTCGGCAACGAATTCCGTCCGTATACCAGAGCAAATCCTTTCCGAACGCCCAGATCAGCGGCTGGAAAAACGTCGGGCCGGCCGAGTCGAAACATGAGCAGCATCTGCACACTCCAGGTCCCGATGCCACGTACCTGTGTCAGGCGATCAATGATGTCTGAATCCGACATATCTTGAAGGTCTCGCAGGGGTGGTACGAGCCCGGAAATTGATTTATCGGCAAGATCAAGGATCGCCGCTGTCTTGGCTCTGGACAGGCCACAGGACCGCAGGGTCTCAGGTTCGATCTGTGCGACTGCTCTCGGATCGACCGCTTGATTATCCAGGAGCGAGAGAAAACGGCCGTATATGGTGCCGGCCGCCTTTCCGGAAAGCTGCTGATGGACGATGGCCTGACAAAGAGCTTCGAATACTTCGATCGGTTCGTCGATGGAGACGGTGAACGGACCTACGACGTGAATCAGAGCGGCGAGCGTTGGATCCGCATCCGATAGAGTCAATACGGCATCATCGGCGTCAAACGGGAGTGCAGGCACGGGTGTCTCGTTGCGTGAACGGCTGTACGAAAAGAATATACTGTCCGGGTCGGGCTAATCCGCATACGAAGCTCCATTCTATGTCAGTAAATCCCCTACACAGTCTGAAAGGGTTACCTGTCTCCTACATCAGTTCTTCATTTGTATCGTCCTCATGGAACTGCAGTCTTCTCAAACCGGTGTGCCCGTCGATTGGGTGGCATATATGGAAAATGCCGGAACGTATAAAATATTTATAGTCGACGACCATCCTCTGATGCGTAAAGGCCTCGCGTTGACTCTGGGCTCGGAATCAGATATGGATGTCTGTTTCCAGGCTGACTCAGGTGAAGAGGCACTGGAATTACTGGAGGAAGGAATTCCGGATCTGATGATTGTTGACATTTCTCTTCCCGGCATCAGCGGAATTGAATTGATCAAGCATGTGCACGTTCGTTATCCGAATATTTGCCTGCTGGTCGTGTCCAGGCATGAGGAAACACTCTATGCGGAGCGTGCCATTCGGGCGGGAGCAAGGGGATACGTCATGAAGCTGGAGGCGGCTGATGTCATTGTACATGCCGTTCGCCGCGTCCTCACAGGAGGTATTTATGTCAGTGCTGAAATCAACGAACGCCTGCTTATGGGGATGGCCGCTGGACAGCAACATCTGACTCATTCCCCTCTGGAAGTCCTTAGCGACAGAGAACTGGAAGTATTCGAACTCACCGGGCACGGACATGGTACGCGGGATATCGCTGAACGTCTGCATCTGTCGGTTAAGACGATTGAAAGTTATCGGGCCAGAATCAAGAGTAAGCTGAATCTGAATAACGCCGCAGAACTCATGCAGCATGCCGTTCAGTGGGTGGAGAGTGAGATCGGAAAAACGTCGGCCTAGCGCTTCGTATGGATCTAACTCAGGAACGAGAGTCATCGGGTTGGCATTGGATCAGACATAGCTACCATCTCTGATCGTCCTTGATACTGATTCCTCATGCCAGATCTGATCCATCTCGCTATTCCTGCATTTATTCTGCTGCTGGTCATCGAGGCTTTTGTCAGTTCCGTCGGTGACCATCACTGGTTTGTCGCAAAAGACACGGCGGCCAGCCTGTCCATGGGGATTGGCAATGTGATCGTAAATCTGGCGGCAAAAGGAATGGTGTTTGCCGTTTTTTCGTGGTTTTATGGTCATCGGTTGCTGACTATTCCGACGACTGCTGCCACCTGGGCAGTGCTTTTTTTCCTCGAGGACGCGACGTATTACTGGTTTCATCGGACATCTCATAACTGCCGGTATTTCTGGGCCTCCCACGTTATTCATCACTCGTCGGAAGAATACAATCTAGGAACAGCGCTCAGGCAAACGTGGACCGGCACGGTCAGCGGCAGCTTCCTTTTCTGGATCTGGCTTCCACTACTGGGTTTTCATCCCGTGATGATCATGACACTTCAGTCGATAAGCCTGCTGTATCAGTTCTGGATCCATACCGAGAGCATCGGTCGGTTACCACGTTGGTTTGAGTGGTTGTTCAATACCCCGTCTCACCATCGAGTCCATCACGGTGCAGATATAAAGTATCTCGACATGAATCACGCAGGTATTCTCATCATCTGGGATCGGATTTTCGGGACGTTTCAGACGGAGGAGGAGCCTCCTACGTATGGATTGACCACCAATCTGAACACGTATAATCCTTTCCGTATAGCCTTTCACGAGTGGTATTGCCTCGTCACGGACATTCGTTCGGCCACTCGGTGGACAGACCGCGTCCAATACCTTTTCCGGCCACCCGGCTGGAAACACGACGGGACTGGAAAAACGACCAGAGTGCTCCGACAGACCGGGGAAGAGGCCGATCGAGATGAGCAGCGTCCCGGGTTCGACTCGATTCAGCCTGTCGGTGGAGGGACGAGTTGAACTAACTCGATCCGGAAGAGAAGAACGGTATACGGGGGAATAGCGCCGGAACCGAATTGGCCGTACGCCTGACTGGGGGGAATCGTCAGGAATCTAACACCACCGACGTGCATACCAACTATCCCTTCGTCCCAGCCGGAGATGACCTGACCGGAACCGAGGGTAAATTGAAACGCGCCACCCTGAAACTGTGAAGCGTCGAAAACAGTGCCGTCTTGAAACGTCCCGACATATTCCACGAAGAGGACACTTCCCGGAACGGCTTCCTCACCCGTTCCAACGGTTTCGTCCCGGGTCTGAACGGAGTCCAGAATATCGACGACGGTCACCTCATACGATACGTCTGTATTGGGTTGCACGGCACACGTACCGTCCGAGAAGCACTGTCCATTACGACCAAAGGCCAGATGTGACGGAATGTCCAGTCGACGCACACCGCCAACACGCATTCCAACAATCCCGGTATCCCAGCCTTCGATGACTTTCCCGACTCCAAGTGTGAACATGAAATCGCGATTTCGTTCGCTCGTCGCATCGAAAACGCTACCATCCGGTAACGTACCGATGTATGAGACGATGAGCGTCATACCATTTTCCACCACGTCGCCCGTTCCGGATACCAGATCCTGAATGCCGAGTTCTCCCTGGGGTGCTGAATCAGAAGACGAAGAACACGCGGTGGCGGAGAGGATAAGAGCGACGTACAGGAGTAGTCGGGTCCTTTTTACAAAGAAAAACATTCCGGAAGAGTTCAGTTGATGACGTTTCAGGCTAAAACAGGGTCGTACCGTAATCGGATTACGATCAGATAGAACGAAGGTTCGCCTGATATCGGGTAGAAACGCGTTCCTATTTCTCGTCTTACGGATCAGGCAGATTGAAGTCGCTCCAGCGTCGCCAGATTCGTTCTGACGTGTTCGGCAGATTCGTCCATCATGGCCATTTCAGTCGAATCCAGGTCGACTTCTATGATTTCTTCCACGCCAGCACGTCCCAGTCTACAGGGCGCGCCGATGAAAATACCCTCCTGTCCGTATTGTCCTGTGAGCCAGACGGCACACGGAAGGACACGGCCGGAATCTTTCACAATGGCCTCCACCATCTGAGCTGCAGCAGCACCGGGAGCGTACCATGCCGATGTACCTTCGAGTTTAACAATCTCGCCACCACCCACTTTGGTTCGGGCAACAATAGATTCGGTCGTCGCAGCGTCCATAAAATCGGACAGAGGCATCCCTCCAATAGTCGTAAACCTCGGTAAGGGAACCATGGTATCACCGTGTCCACCCATGAGCAATGCCTGAATGTCCTTGACAGATACCCCGAGTTCCATCGAAATGAAGGCTCTGTATCTGGCCGTATCCAGGATGCCGGCCATACCCATGACGCGATTACTCGGGAATCCACTCGTCATGTATGCCACATACGCCATTACGTCGAGCGGGTTGGATACGATGATCAAAATGGCGTTCGGGCTGTGGCTCACAAATTGTTCGGTCACGGATCGTACGATCGACGCGTTCTTGGCGAGCAGATCGTCGCGGCTCATCCCCGGTTTGCGAGCCAGACCGGCCGTAATAACACAGATGTCAGATCCTGCGGTGTCTGCATAGTCGTTTGTCCCCGTGATGCGTGTGTCGAACTGGTGTATGGGAGCCGATTCCTGCATATCCAGCGCCTTACCCTGGGGAAGTCCTTCCACAATATCGATGAGAACTACTTCGTCCACCATGTCCTTGCGAGCGACACATTCTGCGACGGTTGCGCCAACATTTCCGGCGCCGACGACGGTAACTTTCATATCTATGTACGAGCTATATGTTCAAGGGCTTTTTTGTATTCGCCATGGTACGAACGGCGTCTCTTTAATGTCCGTCAACGCCCCGTGGCTGAAACCAATATTTGGCAAAATTCTTGGCGGACTCCGGTAGATACTATGAACACAAATGAATTGCCTGAATCGTCGGTCCGTTGGTTCAATTCGTAATCAATTCCTAACAGAACGCCCGCGCGTTCTACCCTATCATGGGACGTTACGTAACATTGGACACGGCCGGTAATCGACGACTGAAATGAGACACGCAGCAATCACCGTATGGGTAGTCAGTATAATCCTCTCTATCTCGGCTGGTCCGGGTAGCGCCCAGTCGGTAGAGGGAATGAAACACGAAGCGCTCAATGCTACCGTCTGGACGCAGACTTCGGTCGAATACGCGGGCGTTGCGAAAGGATTGTATGCTCTTGCGCACATCCGGCTCGACGAAGCGCTGTTAGACCCCGGATGGACCGCGTCATTGGAGCAGTTGATGGACGGTCGGTATGAGAACAAACCGGCAGCAGTCATTCTGGATGCCGACGAAACCGTACTCGATAACAGTCCTTATCAGGCGCGGTTAATCAAAGACGGGGCATCATTCAGTCGGGATAACTGGAATGCCTGGGTGCAGGAATCCGTAGCCGGAGCCGTTCCGGGTGCCGTGGAGTTTACCCGATATGCGGCTTCGAACGGGGTAGCGGTCATCTATCTCACGAACCGGTCGGCCGAGATGGAAGATGCGACGCGATCCAATCTGAAAGCACTAGGTTTTCCGGTATCCGACGATCCCGACGGCGTACTCACGAGGGGTGAAATTAAAGCGTGGAATACATCGAGCAAGACACTGCGACGCAGACATGTAGCAGATACATATCGAATCGTTTTGCTCGTCGGTGACAATTTCGGTGATTTTTCTGATGATGCCTCGGGTGACGTCGAGGAGCGAACACGAGCCGCAGCTAATTATTCTTCGTGGTGGGGAAAGCGCTGGATTGTACTTCCGAATGTTCAGTATGGATCGTGGGAATCTGCCCTGTATAAAGGACCGAAGCGTCTTTCCGCCGAGCAACGACTGGAGAGAAAATTCAACAGCCTGCAGACGAAACGGTAGGACTATAGGAGTGAAAAAGACGGACGATACACGGTCTACGAGCAATCCGTGTATAACCAAGGTGCATCGTGCGTCCGATTCTATCCAGACAGAATGATTCTCGACTCAAGTCAGCGACCTCGTCCAGACGAGAGCGCTCCCGCTTGACGCCCTTACCTCCAGCTGATAAGAAAAGCGAAGAGCAGATCCTGTCCGTCCTGTCTCACGAATTCCGGACTCCGCTTTCCGTTATTCTGGGCTACGCCGACCTGTTGAAGACCGAAGTTTCCGACGAGCACACTGAAACGGTCCGTGCGATCATTCAGAGTGGTCAGTCGCTTCTTACAACACTCAATTCGGTCCTGGAGTGGTTGGAAATAGCAGAGGAAAAACAGTTCGTGATCCCTGATAATTTTAATGTCGGATCCGTTTTTGATTCCGTCATTTCTCGATTCAGACCGGCTTCGGCTGAGAAGGGGGTCCGTCTCGTCGGTATTGCCCCGGCAGGGAGTATAACCATGATATCTGATGAGGGACGCCTGCGGAATGTACTCGGATATCTGGTAGATAACGCGGTCAAATTCACGAGTGACGGAGAGATCCGATTTTCGATGTCTCCCACCGACCGAGCCATATCCTTTGTTTTGAGCGATACGGGAATCGGGATGAGTGAAGAAAAGCTTGCACGACTGAGTGCCCCATTTTCTCAGGGTTCGATTGGTGATTCACGGCGATTCTCTGGACTCGGACTCGGCCTTACGCTCGCCCTGGAAGGAATTCGTCTTCTACAGGGCACGGTCTCGTTCGAGAAACGCGAAAGCGGTGGGACCAGAATTGAGCTCTCATTTCCCAGGGTACTCAAGACCCACGTGAAACGGGCTGCTTAATCTTCCCGAACAAAAGAGGCGCGAGACAGGTACGTGATGGATTCCCCTCCAATCTCCCTCCCGTTCGATGATAGACCTCGACCGCCCACTCGTTGTGACGGACACCGAGACTACGGGAATCAGTGCCCGGGACAACAGGATCATCGAAATCGGCGCCATGCGCGTCCAGGACGGGGTAGGAGAGGCCACATTTGAACGACTCATCAATCCAGGAATCTCCGTTCCATATCGGATAACCCGATTAACCGGGATAACCACGGCCATGGTTTTTTCACAACCGGCCGCCTCCGATGTCATACCAGCGTACTTCGATTTTCTCTCGGACGGCATTCTGGTAGCACACAATCTTTCATTCGACAGGGGATTTCTGGACGCCGAGCGGGCACGACTGGGACTTGAACCGATGGAGAATAAGGGTCTCTGTACACTTCGGTTGGCTCGACGGCTACTTCCCGGACTTCGCTCAAAAAGTCTGGGCAATCTCGCCCGGTTTTTTCGTATCCCAGCTCACGGAAGGCACCGCGCACTACGGGACGTTGAGGTAACGGTGGCGGTCATGAATCGTCTTCTGGAAATTGCTGAATCCGAACATAGCGTCCAATGTCTCGATGAACTCCTGGCCATGCAAACGCGGACGTATTCGAGAATCAATCCGCTCTCGCGTCACATTCTGGATATTCGACGCCATGTGTTGCCAGATATCCCGACCGATCCCGGCGTATACAGGATGCTCGATGGACGGCGGCGCGTACTGTATGTCGGTAAGGCAAAAGTTCTTTCCAACCGGGTTAGGAGCTACTTCAACGCCATAGAAGCTCATCCTCCGAGGATCAGAGAGTTGATCAGCAAGCTACGACATATAGAGTGGACTGTGACGGGTACAGAACTGGAGGCTCTCTTGCTGGAGTCTGAACAGATTTACTCTCTCGAACCACCCTTTAATCGCGCACAACGAAAGACAATAGCCCGACCGTTCCTGAGAATTGGACAGGAAGAAGAATTTCCCAGGATTACTTCGCATGTATTCCCGTCCGAGACCGGTGGTGAGTTCTACGGGCCGTTCCGAAGTCGTTCCGAAGTCCGTGCGGTTATTGAGATCATCGAGAGACACTTCAAAGTGAGGACCTGTGACGAGAGGGAATTCAATACCGGTAAACGATGTCTCAGAGCCGACATTAATCTGTGCATGGCGCCGTGTGAAAATCAGTCGACAGGTCATCAGTACAGAGAACAGATCGATCTCATCAGGGCATTTCTGGGCGGTGATTGCCACGCTGTTCTGGAACGGACCGCGAGTGAAATGGAGGAAGCATCCAGCAATCTGGCCTTCGAAGAGGCGGCGAAACTCAGGGATGCTCACGACTTGATCTCGGGTATGGTCTTGAGAGGTGGGAACGTGGCACCGCGACTATTTGATGATGCCGCCGTTATCATTCACCGCGACGAGGTCCTGGATCGAACGGAGGTGCTCTTCATTCGGGACGGTATCCTGAGAGATGCGGTAACCGCCGCCGATCTTTACGCCGAAGATGACGCGAAGGCGTGTCTCGGGAAGCGTATGAACGACGTGTTCGGGACGGCTCCTGATCGAACCGGGTCGCAGCTCAAGAAGAGTGTAAATCAGGTCCGGGTCTTAAATCAGTGGCTTTTCGCCAACCGAGAAAACGTGAAGCGATATGAGAGGCGGAGCGATGAGACCTGGGAGCAATTCACCGGTCGAGTGGCAGAAAACGCAAAGATATCCACAATAGAGAGGAAACGATTAAGTCGACATTGATTCAGATTGCTGCGGTTGGTACGTTGATCGACCGAATTATCTGATAAATGAAGACCCGTGATCATGAATACCTATTTGTATAAACGCGTTCTGTCTTTTGCATTTTTGAGTTTGGTGATATTCACCACTCAGCAGGTCAGTGCACAGGGTGTTACCACTGCGGCGATCAGTGGTACCGTGACCGATGAAAATGGAGAGACACTGCCCGGTGCAAATGTCGTGGCTGTACATATGCCGAGCAACACGCAGTATGGAACGGCCACCCGAAACGGAGGACTCTACTCCATTCAGAATATGAAAATCGGAGGGCCGTATACGATTACCGTATCGTTTATAGGTTTTCAATCGCACGTTGAGGAGAATGTATTCCTTAGCCTCGGCCAGAATTTACGATTGAAGTTCATGCTCTCGGCCGAGGCTATAGAAGCCGGTGCCGTTGTGGTGACGGCCGAGCAGGACGAAGTTTTGAATGCGGATAGGACCGGGGCGGCGACGACAGTTACTCTTGAGCAGGTTGCACAACTACCGTCGGTCCGTCGCTCTACGAGAGATCTGACGAGGATGGACCCGAGAAGTGACGGGAATTTCAGCTTTGGAGGCAGGAATTGGCTGTTCAATAATATTTCCGTTGACGGATCGTACTTCAACAACCCGTTTGGGTTGGATGATCCGGCTCCGGGAGGCCAGACGGGGGCAGAGCCGATTCCGTTCGATGCCGTCGAACAGGTGCAGGTGTCGATAGCACCGTATGATGTGCGTGAGGGGGGATTCACCGGGGCGGGGATCAATACCGTCACAAAGAGTGGGACGAACGAATACAAGGCATCACTCTACAGCTTTTTCCGGAATGAGGATCTGGTCGGGAATGCGGTTCGAGGTCAGGATGTAATTGCGAATCCCGACCTTAAATTCAATCAGACGGGGCTGGCACTCAGTGGTCCGATTATCAAGAATAAACTCTTCTTTTTCGTAAACGGAGAAATTGTTCGCCGCGACGATCCGGGGACCAACTTTGTGGCTGGATCGGGTTCATCCGGGTTTGGAATATCCCGGGTCGATGCCGCCACCATGGACCGGATTCGAGACCGGATGATGTCCGCCTATGGCTATGAAACGGGTCCTTATCAGGGGTATCTCAATCAGACGGACAACGAAAAACTGCTCCTGAAGCTGGATTGGAATATCAACGAAAGACATAACGTCACGTTCAGATACAATTACCTGGACGCAACGAAAGACCTTGGCCCTCACCCGTTCGTCCTGAGTTTCAACAACACAGGCCGTGGCCCGAATCAGACCAGTTTACCGTTCCGAAATTCTGGGTATCGAATGAACAACAACCTGAATTCGTACGCACTGGAAATCAACAGCCGGTTTAATTCATTCTCCAATCGGTTTTTCGCCAGCTACAACCGGTTTCGGGATTTCCGGTCTCCGTTCAGTGAGGGCTTCCCCACCGTCGATATCGGTGAGGCCGGTGTCACGTATACGACCGTCGGTCACGAGCCTTTCTCGATCCACAATATTCTGGATCAGGATGTTTTTCAGATCACGAATAACGTGACCTTTCCGAAAGGGAACCACGTCTTCACAGTAGGGGCAAATTTCGAGTACTTCTCGTTCTTCAATTCCTTCAACATTTTCAGACACGGCGTTTTCTTCCTGCCGGATTTTCTGGATTTCATCGGTGGGGCGACGTTCTCATCGCTGAATGATTTCTTCGCACGAACGGACCCGAACGCTGCCAATCAGATTGATTTCCGTGGAATGGTTACACCACCGACGAGTCCATTCAAAGGAGAAGAGATCAAGGTGGGTCAGTTGGCCTTCTATGCCCAGGACGAATATGTAGTCAACGATAGACTCAATTTGACGTACGGGTTGCGGGTCGATCTTCCGATGTATTTCACGGACCCCGTCGATAATCCGTTCTCGAGGGGCTTGACCGCACTGGACGAAAACCGGCAACCGGAGACGGTCGATCAGAGCACACTTTCAGGAACGACCGTGCTGTTTTCTCCGCGGATAGGTTTCAACTATGATGTAACCGGAGATCGTTCAACGCAGCTTCGAGGAGGAACGGGTATTTTCACCGGTCGGGTTCCGTTCGTATGGATAGGCAATGTGATCTCGAATCCGGGTGTAAATCCAAATATATTCCCCGGGGCGGGGGCTACCGAAGTCAAGACGTCAGATGACTCCATTTTGCAGCAGTCGTTCGATTTGAATGCCATGGACCCCGATTTCAAGTGGCCACAGGTATGGACGACCAATCTGGCCGTCGATCATCAACTCCCGTGGGGTCTGTTGGGGACGCTTGAACTGGTTTACGGTAAAGACATAAATGCCGTAACGGTCCGAAATGCAGATCTTTCGGCTCCACAGCGTACCCTTCCACAGGATGGAAGACCTTACTATGGTGGATTCGCAGCAGATGGGTCTGCGAATTTCGAGTTGAATAAGGATGGTGGTGCCGGCATCTACGTGATCGATAACACGAACGAAGGGTATAATTTCACCGTTACCGGTCAACTCCGCAAACAGTTTGATTTTGGTCTCAACGCCAGCCTTGCGTACACGTATCTCCAGGCGAAAAATCGTCTGAAATCAACGGAGATTGCCAGCGTACTCTGGCAGAGTCAGCCGGTCAAGGGTGATCCGAATGATCCGTCACTGAGTTACTCCGAGTTCGGGAACCGGCATCGGGTCGTGGGCGGAGGTACCTACAGTCATCGTTGGTCTGAGAGCACGACGACCCATCTGGGACTGTTCTTCGAGGCTGCCGAGGGCAATCAGTTCCTGGCCTCTGGCGGTAACAGGTACTCATTCGTGTACGCTGGAGATGTAAATGGCGACGGTCAGGGCGGAAATGATCTGATGTACATACCCAATGACGCCAATGATATCTCGCTGGAGTCATTCGTAGACGCAAATGGAAGAACGATATCAGCAGCTGAGCAGTGGGCTGGTCTGGACGAATTCATCAATCAGGATGATTATCTCAAGAAGCATCGTGGTGAGATTGCCGATCGATTCGGCGCTGTCAATCCCTGGTTCAGTAACATCGATCTGAGAGTCATGCAGGATTTCGATTTTAATGTCCGGGGAAAAAAGCAGACTCTTCAGATCTCGCTGGATATTCAGAATGTTGCCAACTTGCTGAATTCGGATTGGGGCGTGCGAAAGATCGCGACGGCTGCGTCGACGTCTCCGCTTCAGCTGGTAAAATTCAATGGTTCCGGTGATCCCGTGTTTAATTTCACGGCTACCGGAAACTCGACATTTATCGACGACGCAGGACTCTTTTCCCGGTGGCAGGCCCAGTTGGGTATCCGGTATATCTTCAACTAGTTGCCGCCGTCAGGCTGCGATCATCGCGCGGTAAAGGGAAAGATATTTTCTTGCCGAGTGGCTCCATGAGTGCTCTGCCCGCATACCACACCGTTGGATGGTCTCCCACCGCAGCGGTGCCTGGTAAGCGGCGAGAGCCCGGTCGAGGGCATTCGAGAGGGAATCTGTATCGAAGTCGACGAATGCGAACCCGTTTCCGTTTTTCGGATCCAGGTCGGCATCCGTAATGGTATCCCGGAGACCGCCGATGTGCCGAACCACAGGTATGGTGCCGTACGCCAGACTGTACATCTGATTGAGTCCACATGGCTCAAACCGGGAAGGCATCAGAAACAGATCGGAGCCACCCTCAATCAGGTGGGCGAGGGGTTCATTGTATCCGGTCTCAAGGGCGACAAGGTCAGGATATCGTTCTTCGGCGCGGCGAAATTCGTCCTCAATAGCTGATTCTCCACTTCCAAGAACGACGAGTTGTAGACGCTTCTGATTCAAAAAGGGTTCGAGGGCTGATAGGAGAAGATCGAAGCCTTTCTGCCAGGCGAACCGGGAGACAATGCCAGCGAGCGGAATACGCTCATCCGCCGACAATTCAGAAACGACTTTCAGTCCGCTTTTCTTCAGCAGTCGATCCCGGCAGGCTTTTTTCCCTCTCAGGTCCGAGGCATTCCAGGTAGACGCCAGGTGGGGATCGCTCGTAGGGTTCCATGAGTCAACGTCGATTCCATTCAGGATTCCGACGACGGTATCACTACGCGAGCGAATGACGCCGTCGAGTCCGGCTCCCTGCTCGGGCCAGCAGATTTCCTCAGCATAAGAAGGACTGACGGTCGAAATTCGATCAGCAAGGCAGATACCTGCCTTGAGGAAGGAAAACTGGCCGTAGTATTCGAACGTTTGACCGGGATCCGTCTTACAGTGGTCAAGTCCTGCCTTTGACACGAGTGAGAGATCAAAACATCCCTGGTACGCGAGGTTGTGGATCGTCAACAGGGTGTGAGTGTCGGTAAAAAAATTATCGCGTCGGTTTTCCTGTTCGAGAAGTGCGGGCAGGAGTGCCGTTTGCCAGTCATTACAGTGCAATATGTCGGGAGCACTTCCTGACAGCCGTAAAATGGAGAGTATGGCCTGCTGAAAGAATAGAAAACGCTCACCCTCGTCCGGATCCGCTGTATAGATCTGTTTTCGATCGAAGTAATATGGACACTCAACGAGATGAACATGCACCGTGGATTCCGGAAGCAGACCGGTCCAGTAGTCGACGGGAAATGAGTGGTCTCCGATATGTAGTTGGTTCGCTGCAGTGACTTCGACTCTTGTGAATCCGAATGAAACAGGATCGATCTGTCGATACCGCGGGAGAAACAGGTGGCTCTCATGACCCTCATTTGAAACAAATCGGGGAAGCGAGCCAAGTACATCTGCCAGCCCACCCGTTTTTACAAACGGTACGCACTCACTCGTCGCGTAGCAGATCGTCACAGGATTCAGACCGGGAGTTGGTTTGGAAATATGTCTTTAGCCGGACCGATAATAGGGAATCGTCCTATCTTTGACCCGACTCAAGAGCGATGTGCCTGAACGTTGAGGCACTCCACGTGTATTTATCTGTCATATCCCGACTCGATATAGCGATGCTACCAGACTTTTTCGAGAGTGCACACATACCGTTCGAGACAGACGAAGCGTTCACCGCGCGTCTGGCCGAGGCTGTGGAAGCGCACCTTATTGAAAGAAACAGGACCACTATCGGTGAATCGGAAGAACAGCGACCCTTATACGGATATCGAATGGGTCAGGGACCCGACTACGTGAGTCTCATCGCCGGAGCACATGCAGATGAACCGGTCGGACCTCAGACCCTTCGTACACTTGTTTTTTCGATGCTGACGAACGAATGTTTATTCGAAGACCTGCTCAGGCGATTCACGTTTTTGATTGTTCCTCATGTCAATCCCGACGGTGAGCAGAGGAACCAGCGATGGATCGAAAAATGGCCGGACGTGTCTGCATACCTGCAGGACGTTGTACGGGAGGGACCCGGTTTCGATATAGAGTTTTCGTATCCGGATCGTCGGGCGGAGAACAGGGCCGTAATTGAATTTATTCGCCACGACGCTCCAATAAGACTCCACGTGAGTCTTCACGGGATGGGATTTTCAGACGGTGCCATGCTACTGATCGACAAGAATTGGTCGTATCGAACGGATCGACTTCAAGAGGAGTTCTCGCGGTTGTCGAGTCGATTCGGATTCTCCATGCACGATCACAACAGGAAGGGAGAAAAGGGTTTCTTTCAGATCGGTCCGGGATTTACGACGACTCCGGAAGGTCGGGCAATGAGGACATACTTCCTTTCCCGTGGCGATCCCGATATGGCAGATCTATTCGGGGACAGTTCCATGGAAGCCGTTCAGTCCATGGGAGGCGATCCGCTGTGTCTGGTTACGGAACTTCCCCTGTTTCTTGTCGATGGTCCCTCCGAGCCCGGTATTCCTTCGGGATACCTGGAATTTGTTCAATCGAGGCCCGGTATCCTAAACTACCTGTCAGAGGGTGGGAAGATCGACTCCGTCGTGGACCGATTCGGGCTTACTCCGGTTCCCCTCCGTGATGCCATGGCAATCCAGTGGAAAACCATCGGTCTCGGACTCGAACAGGTGGCTTTGACGACCTGAGTTCAACCGAACAGCCACCGAACGACGAAGACGGCCAGAATCAGCGCTGTTGCATCTGCAATCAGGCCTGCCGGAACTGCATGACGGGTGCGTTTTACGTTCACCGCTCCGAAATACACTGCAATGACGTAAAACGTTGTTTCTGTAGATCCGAACATCGTCGCCGCCATTTTTACCAGGATCGAATCCTCACCAAACTGGTGAATCATATCGAGTACAACGGCGGCGGATCCAGATCCAGTAAGCGGTCGGATAATCATCATGGGAAGCACTTCTGGCGGGATGCCGATCCATGAGAACACCGGTCGCATACCCTCGGTCAAAAACTCGAGTGCGCCGGACGCTCTGAACATGCCAATCGCAAACAAGATCGCTACCAGGTACGGGATTATGCTCACTGCGACTCGAAAACCACCTTTGGCACCTTCCACAAACTCTTCGTAGACGGGCACCTTCTTGTAGAGTCCGTACAACGGGAAAGCGACGATCAGAACGGGCAATACGAAGACCGAAACGACGTCTATGAGGGTCTTGATAAATTCCATCACAGGCCTCCCATATTATTTTCAGCGAGGCACGGCCCCGGATCGGTATCCCGGTATCTCTTCAGCTTACCCAGCAGGCGAGCGGATACGATGGCCACAAGAAGGGAGATGCTCGTGACGATCAAAATCGAAAATATAAGTTGATTGATCTGGAGTCCCATGAGAGCGACCAGCATGACGGGTGGTACTATCTGGACACTGGCCGTATTCATGGCGAGCAGCATGACCATCGAATTTGTCGCGGTCTCCTTTTCCGGATTCAGTCTTTGCAACTCTTCCATGGCCTTGATTCCCAATGGAGTCGCAGCATTTCCAAGCCCGAGCATGTTGGCCGTCAGATTCAATGCAATCATACCCATGGCTGGATGGTCCCTCGGGATCTCCGGAAATACTTTTCGGAGCACCGGCTGCGTAAATCGAACGAGAGAATTGATCATTCCGGATTTCTCGGCGATCTGAAGTAGTCCCATCCAGAGAGCAATGATTCCTATCAGACCCAGCGCGAGTGTTACGGCGGTCTCAGCCATATCGAATGCAGCTCCTGCGATAGCATTCATCTTTACGAACCGGACCGGTGCAAACGTGACCGTTCCAGTAGCGGTCGAGTCCGCCCCGACTTCAGACAGGATCGTACGACCACGTAAATCGTGGTCACGCGGCGACGTCACATCCCGAATGACCGACAGGGGAGCGGGAAGGTCGGCCTCGTTGCCAAAACGGATCTGATTGCCTTCATTCGTACGAATCAGGATTCCCTCATAGGTTGAGTTAACCGGACGGGTGATTCCATAAAACGATCGAAGCGTCGTTGCCTGAATCTCTACCGTGACGACCTGACGTCTCGATTGCGTGTCGTAGCCATTCGAAAATTGGACTGAAATGGGGAGGGGTTGCCCGTTCCGATACGTGTCGCCCACGAGGTCACTCGTATCGTATATCATGGCGAATAGCAGACTGAAGCCGATGAGTCCTGCCCAGATGTAATTCAGCATACGTGGAGATTCGGATGAAAAGGAGCTTCATTATACGAGAATCCTCGCTGGAAATGATCCGGGGCGTAGACGCGTTTGCGGAAGTGGCGGAAAGGAGCGCAGGCGGGCGCGTAACGAACCAAGGAGGTACTGCGTCGTTTTTCGAGCCTGATAGACTGGCGTTACCAGGCCCTGAATAGACCACGCATCGACCATATCGGCAAAAATGCGAGGCTCTTAAACCGGATAGTGTGAAGGAGCGGTGAACGCACTCGATTAAGATTATGTCGCAATGGCCGAAAAGAAGAGAGGATGCTTCTACATTTTTGTCCTACTTCTATGGTAATCGAATCGTTGAGACCGACACATTCTGTTCTGTCAGTATTACCATCAGGACCCCTGCGGCATATTCCTGTTCTGCTGATAGTTCTATCCATTCTCGCTGCTACTTGCGAAACCGTAGCTGGACCTCAAAATGATTCGAGTACGCCTGGGAGATCTGACTCGACCCTCGTCCCCCCGAAAAACGATGCGGCGTTCACGGTTGTAGGATATCATCCGTGGTGGTTGGCATCTGCCTGGGCGTCGTATGACCTGAGCCTGCTGGACAGGATCTATTTTTTCGAAATAGAGGTAGGGGCCAATGGTCGTCTGACCGATCGAAACGGGTGGCCTTTTCTATGGTCTGAAATGAATGAGACGGCCGTCAGGAGCAACGTCGGTGTATCGCCGACGGTAACCATCCTGGATACCCAGACCTATATATCTCTATTTTCCGACTCGACGGCCGTATCGACATTGTTCACGGAATTGACTGCTCTGGCGTCTTCCGGAATGGTCTCGGGCCTCCACCTGGACATCGAAGCCTTCGAACAGACTCCACCGGAGTTGAGAGGAATATTTTCGACGTTCGTTGAAGATCTCTCTCGTGAACTCCATGCGAGAAGGCCGGATTTCAGTCTTTCGTTGTTCCTACTTGCTCTCGATGCATCCGATAATTATGACGAAGCGCGTCTCGCGGCGGCCGTGGACTACGTCGTCGTCCAGGGATACGATTTGCACTGGCTTGGTGATGACGAGGCGGGACCCGTTGCTTCTCTTACGGGCTGGGGAGATCGCAACTGGCACGACATCGTGGAAAAAATGATCTCCTCCGGGATCCCCAGATCGAAGATGTTGATGGCAGTGCCGTACTACGGATATGAGTGGCCGACCACCGGTCCAGAACCTGGTTCCAGCACCACAGGACCGGGATCTTTGTTGCCCTACGCCCCGGTACTGGATGGATTCTCTTCCGCCCGTGATCAGGCCGTCAAGAACGGATTACTCCGTGATACACAGAGTGATTCGCCGTACTACACGTTTCAGGACAGTACGGGTTGGCATCAGGGCTGGTTCGAAGATGCCCGAAGTCTTGCGTCGAAATACGCTTTTGTACTGGATGAAGGACTCGCGGGTATCGCCATATTTCCTTTCGGGTATGGAGATCCAACTCTGAACGAGATTCTTAGAAGTGCCCGGCTTGGGCTGTCACCGATACCCATTCCGGGAACGAATTAGGCCCGTACAGACTCTACGCACAGGCTCCGCGGCAGAGTATCTGGTCAGATCGATGGCAACCAGATGGAGAGCAACAATGGCGTTAGTGCATCGCACAACGGGTTAAGCGGGGAGACCGCCTTGAGTGGGAGTCTGAATACGGTAGCCTCGTGGCGAATTTCCCACACCGTTTCATTCGAGTTTTTCCCGGCTTCACAGCGCACAATTTCAACACAGGAGTCCGCTCTATCATTCGATCTTACCTCGTCTGTCTCATCCGAGATCAGCAGGGTATGCATGAACTTGACATCGCGGCCGGGAGAGGTTGAGTCCACACAAACCTTGAATACGGGCTCCAGGCGGACAGACAATTCATCCGCAAGGCGGGCAGAGCCACCGTCAGGAGACGCTTCCGGGGATACTTTTATAACCAGTTCACTTCGTGTGTCGGAATCATTCCGTTGCGAAACGAGACCGTGTATCTCTGGATCGTCGCGTGCCGGAGAGCGGAACGTTCTCTCACATCCTTCGACGAGTAACCCGTGTACACTCCGGGGATGAATAAAGAAAATCCGGCAGTCGTCCGCGCCGTCGGAAAGTCCGGTCCCGATAAGCTCAAATCCCGCCTCTGACAGGGTCTTCGAGACCGTTGAAGCATCGTCCATGGAAAACGCAATATGGTGGACTCCTTCGCCCCGTTTAGACAGAAACCGTGCGACTGGAGACGAGTCCGAGAGGGATTCAAGTAACTCAATCTTTACGCCGTCTGCCCACAGAAAATGAGTCCGGACGCCTTCTCCGACAACGGTTTCGGACTTGTAAACACCGCTACCGAGAAGAGTCGAGAACGTCTCGATCGCTTTTTCAGCGTCTGAAACGGCTATTCCAATGTGTTCGATGCGCATATTTCGAGCCAGATGGTGCGTTATTCCGAAGATTACGCAAGTCTTTGCCGTCAAACCAGTGTGAGTAGGCGCGTGATGGATGTATCTTTTACCAGCGCGATGAATCCCGATCCAGAGTCATGATAGATTGACGTGCCGGCTTATGAAGCGAGAGAAAGATTACCGCAGGATTGCAATGATCGCCAGTATGATCGTTGCCGTCGTCATGCTTATCGGTAAGATATGGGCCGTCTATTTGACGGGGAGTTCTGCCATATTCTCGGACGCTATGGAGTCGGTCGTGCACCTGCTTGCCACGTCCGTTGCTGCATTCAGCCTGTGGTATTCGCTCCGACCGGCAGATTCGTCTCACCCATACGGGCACGGGAAAGTGGCGTATTTCTCATCCGGTTTCGAAGGCGGGCTGATCATGATCGCTGCCTTGTCCATCATCTACACGGCCGTTTGGGATCTTATTGAGGGTCCCCAGGTCGACCAACTGGGGATCGGGATAGTGATTACCGGGATTCTTGCCGTGATTAACCTGGTATTGGGGCTTTCACTGATTCGGGTGGGTACCGGGCATAACAGCCTGGTCCTGGTGGCCAACGGAAGGCACGTTCTGACGGACATGTGGACCAGTGCCGGGGTGATCATCGGTCTTGTGATGGTCAAGGTGACGTCCATCGTATGGCTGGATCCGGTCGTAGCCATCCTGGTGGCATTCAATATTATGTGGACGGCGCTGGACCTGGTTCGAAAAGCGGTCAACGGTTTGATGGAGTACGCCGATCCAGGTTTTACGAAGCGTATCGCAGCCATTCTGGAACGGGCCAGGGATACGGGTACGGTTCTGGGATACCATCAACTCCGTCATCGGAGAATTAATGATCGCGTGTGGGTCGAATACCACCTGTTGTTTCCGGACGGCATATCGATCAGCGATGCGCACAATCGGTCTCATCTGGTGGAGGATCAGATCCACGATCTTTTTGAGTCAGATACCGTCACGGTCACCGCACATCTGGAACCGGAGAGCCACGATGATGCCCACGACGGCCTGGTTCACGAGCCTGGCGATGCTCTCGGTATTACGCATACCTGAGAGGCACACCTCAGGCATCCGGGTATGAGAGCCCCAGATGATTCATCGCATCATTCGGACAGCCGTCCCACGAAGGCCGGGGGGTATTTCCGGAATAGCCCAGGTCGTCTACGCCCATTTTACTACTCCAGAATCCGGAGGCCGTTAAATCTCGGAACAGGCTGAAAAATGCCACTCCGGTTTCCAGTCCCGGAGGCGTGCGTTCCGGCCAGGCAATGTCATCGATTAATCGCGTCTGCTCTTCAGACGTGGCATCCAGAAAGGTCGATGAAAATCTTTTCGACGACTCATAGTCCAACCACGAGAGTCCTCCTCGAACTCTCGTTTCGAGCCCGATGGTATCCTCGACGATGAAATCGATGAAGGCGGGGACACCCGCATCGGACGCACTTCCCGACCGATCATCGGCGGGAATAATCATATCTGCCAGGAGGATGACCGTCGCGTACTCATGCGGGTTCAATACCGTTGGCTCGAGATTTTTCAACGGCAATGTTCGTGTCGCTGTCTCGACCCGATCGGCGGCCCGGTTTACGTCAGCCTCGGTACAGCCGGGTAGCGCGGCAGCCAGTGAGGCAACCGCCATCAATTTTAGAGATTCTCGGCGTTTCATGATCGGGATCTGTTATTGCACTGCTGATTCAACTTGCCGACAAATTGCCGCGTTTAACTTCTTCCGCTATAAATTCCGACGTTCTCATCGAGAGCGCGAGGATGGTCCATGTCGGATTCTTGTCCGCCTGAGATACAAACGGCCCGGCATCTACGACAAAGAGATTCTTGACATCATGCGCCTGACTGTGGGCATTCAAGACCGACCTTTTGGGATCATTTCCCATCCGGGTCGTGCCCACCTCATGAATGATTCTACCCGGGTTCAGTATTCCATATCCGCGGTCGGCCCCCGGCATGCTATCGTACGGTTCACCACCCATCGCATGGATGATTTCTCTGCCAGTCTCCTGGAAATGTTTGATCTGAAGGAGTTCGTCGTCGCTCCATTCTACATGAAAGCGGAGTACCGGTATACCGTATTTATCGACAACATGTGGATCGATTTCACAGAAGTTCGACCGCCTGGCTATCATTTCTCCTCGACCTGAAAAGCCTACGGACGTTCCCCATAGTCGACGATAATCGTCTTTCAACTGGAGTCCATAGCCTCCACCACCCCGGGAGCGGTCTCCTCCGCTCAATTCTCCGTTGATCCTCTCGATTCGTCCGCCGAAACCATATCCGGGCATGCCTCGGCCGCCCCATATCTCCATGTGGTATCCCCTGGCAAATGGCAGTTTCTTTCGGTTTAGCCACCACGGAACGTATACGTGCATGCCGCCGACGCCGTCCTCATTGTGGACCGGCATATCGACAAGATCCGGAATGAACCCCATGACATCCGACCCGGTAGAATCCATCAGATAGCGACCCACGGTATCGGAGGAGTTGCCGATTCCGTTTGGATGTCGCGAGGATCTGGAGTTCAGCATCAGGCGGGCTGACTCACAGGCACTGGCCGCCAGAACAACTATTTTAGCGCGTACCTGATGTTCTTCTCGCGTGAGCGTATGAACCCAGGAGACTCCCGTCGCCTGACCTTCCGAATCGGTCAGGACCTCACGTACCATCGCATTCGGAATTATTTCGAGATTTCCGGTCTTCAGCGCAGGAGGGAGGAGGACGGATTGGGACGAAAAATTGGATCGCGTCGAACACCCTCTGTTGCACTGTCCGCAGTAGTGGCAGGCCGGTCTTCCGTTAAGATTTTGTGTCAGAATCGACAACCGGGCCGGGATACACGGAACATTAATTTTCTCACAGGCCTTCTGTGCCAGCATTTCGTAACATCGGGGCCTTGGCGGGGGTAGAAAAATGCCGTCAGGTTCATTGTAGATGCCCTCCACTGATCCGAAAACACCAATTAACCGATCCACGCGGTCGTAATAGGGTTTGATTTCATCGTACGAGATCGGCCAATCGTCTCCCTGACCATCCAGAGATCGGCGTTTGAAATCGTCCGGACCGAATCGGAGCGAAATCCTGCCCCAATGGTGGGTCCTTCCTCCGACCATCCGGGCTCGCCACCAGTCCCATTTCGTGGAACCTGACGTGGTGTACGGCTCGCCATCAATTTTCCAGCCTCCGATACACGCGTCGAACTCGCCGAATGGACGCTCGGGTGTCCCTTTCCCACGTCGTGGTGACTCGTAGTTCCAAGTCAGCATATTCCCGTCTCTGGCCGCATCCCAATCCTGTCCGGCCTCCAGAAGAATTACTTTCGCCCCGGCCTCCGAGAGTACTTTCGCGGCCATCCCTCCACCCGCTCCCGAGCCCACGATGCAGACGTCATAAACGCGGGGAGTCTGAATAGAGGCCATAATCTGCTGTTCAAGATTTGGTGGGGGAAGCCCGATTTGTTTGCGCAAATATAGTGTCCACAAGGAAAGCATAAACAAAATATTCACGCATCGATTTCGTTTATCCTGAAACCGATGGATCTTCGGATCCCGGAGGTTTTGTCAATGCGACAGTCGGCCGTAGTTTGTCGGTATGATGAGCCAACGAATCGCAGTAATCGGGGGAGTAGCAGCCGGTCCCGCAGCGGCAGCCTCAGCAAGACGAACGGATCCCGAAGCGGAGATTGTTTTATTCGAAGCCGGATCTGATATCTCCTATTCTGCATGCGAAATGCCGTACTATCTGTCCGGTCTGGTCGATACCGTCGATGATCTCGTGCGCTACACTCCCGACAGGTTCAGGCGCGAACGTCTTGTCGACGTTCGTGTACTCTCGGCCGTCTCCAGCATCGATCCTCGAAAAGGAATCATCGAGTATGAGGACTCGGTCAGCGGCCATCTACAGTCTGAACCCTTCGACAAGTTCATTCTGGCGACGGGAGCGCGGGCTGCCATGCCCGTCGAACCCTCCGTGGGTTGTGACAACGTATTTGCGCTTCGAACCCTGGACGATGGGAAAGCCATGCACGAGTTCCTGGAATCGACCACGGTGCACCATGCGGTTGTTGTTGGCGCGGGGTTCGTAGGACTCGAAGTTGCCGAGGCCCTCAATATCCGTGGCATCAGAGTCACTTTACTCGAGCCTGGGACCGGCCCATTACATACGAGTCTGGATGAAAAATACTCGGCCATGGTCGCGCAGATTCTTGCGGACCGGGGAATCAGCGTACGCCGAGAGGGGTTGACGTCGTTTGTGAAGGGGACGGGTGGAAATGTGTCGGCCGTCGTCACCACGGCTGGGGAGCACGTAGGGTGCCAGATGGTGGCGATGTGTACGGGGACCATTCCGGTAACAGCGTTGGCGACAGCCTGCGGTGTAAAATTGGGAAGGACTGGTGGAATCAGAACGGATGCCAGGATGAGAACCAATTTGCCTAATGTATGGGCGTGCGGGGATTGTACAGAAATTCTCAGTAAGTCTGACGGGAGGCCGGTCCTGTCTAAACTCTCTCTGACTGCGTTTCGTACGGGTCGAGTGGCGGGTATCAATGCGGCCCGGCGGGGAAGCGCGAGTCCGGCCCGGTTTGAGGGCGTGATCGAGGCGCAGGCGCTGCGATTGTTTGATTTCGAGATTGCCTGCGCCGGATTGTCGCTCTTACAGGCGAAGACGGCCGGTTATAACGCGACGAGTATTTCCGTCAGACACGTGACCGGTAGCAGACACCTTTTGCCGGAGAACGATATCAGTGTACGTCTTGTCTTCGATGTTTCGACCGGACGACTGTACGGCGGGCAATTGATCGGACGGACCGGGACTGCACAGAGAGCGAACGTACTCGTTGCTCTTCTCCGAGAAAAACAGGACGTTGCTGCGCTCTACGATCTGGATATGATCTATGCTCCGCCGTTCTCTCCACGACTGGATCCGCTTTTGGTTGCGGCCCGAAAAGCGATTCACGTTGTCAAACAGAGTCGAGATCATGTCTGAATCCGTCGTTTTCGAGAATCCTCCACATGTTACCTGGTCTGATATCGTTGAAAATGGGCACGTTCCCGGATTACTGCATTCTGTTCGATTCGTTCACCACGGAAAAAGAAGATCTTGAACGTTGATACGGGCGAATTATATGCGAAAGGAGAGATGTTTTTGGTCTTGCTGAACGCCAGCACAGGCCGGCTGATGACAATTCCACAGGCTATTATTTTGCAGTTCCAACGGGATTAGCAGTACAATAGCATCCGTGGGATAACCTGTCGTCGCGTCCAGTCCGGATATTATTTGAACTATTCATAACCTGTTTCTTGAATAATCCGTCAGTCAGTGCCCTTCGAATCGACGCCGTTCGGGAGTTGCAACGGGTGGAACAGGAAGGTTCGTTTGTAGGATTGTCTCGAAACAAGACGTTCGGTCTCGAACACGAAAGACGACTTACCGATATAGTATCCGGAGTTACCCGGCTGAGGCGAAAACTCGACTTCATCATTGACACCTTTTATCGGAGCAAATCTTCCTCTATGGAATCTCGTGTCCGCATTATTCTCCGGATCGGGATCTATGAACTGCTCGAAACAGGAACACCCGCGCACGCGGCGATCAACGAATGTGTAAAGACGGCACACAGTATGGTCGGACACCGGGTTACGGGACTGGTCAACGCCGTACTTCGAACCGTCGATAGATCCCGCGATTCGCTTGTCCGACCAACGACGGGAGATGACGCAGATGACCTGGCGGTTTGGTATTCGCACCCGACGTGGATGGTCAGGAGATGGTTGAAGCGATACGGGCAAACGGATACCGTCAAGTTGCTCATTCATAACAACTCACGGCCTGTTTTCGGCATTCGAGTGCGTGTCGGATCGGTAAAGAGTCTGGTCTCCCGGTTCGCTACAATGGGTGTAGATGCCACTGAATCTGAGTACCTGAATTCGTTTATCCGAGTTGATCGGATGCGCGAAATAATCCGATCCGGGCTGGTTGGATTGGGTTCGGTATTGGTACAGGATGAAGGCGCGGGGCTGGTGGTCGAATTGCTGGATCCAAGTCCCGGCCAAAAAATATTGGACGCATGCGCTGCGCCGGGCGGAAAGACATTCGCGATCGCTGACCGGGTGACCCTCACGGGTAGAGTCGATGCCATGGATGCTCACGCGGGGAGGCTGTCGAGACTTCAGAAAATGGCGGCAACCCTTCGTCTGGAGAACGTTCACGCCATTCACGCCGATCTCAGAACATACGAGGGGACAGCACGCTACGACAGCGTTCTGCTTGATGTACCGTGCTCCGGACTCGGAGTTCTGGCTAAACGGTCGGATATGAGATGGAAGCGGACCGAGAAGGATATCGAAAACCTCACGAAGCTTCAGGATTCCCTGCTGGATGCGGCAGTCGGCAAGGTCAAGCGCGGCGGACTCCTCGTATACAGCACCTGTACGCTGGAGCCAGAGGAAAATGAACATCGTATAGATGCATTTCTCAAACGACAGAGCAGTTTTCGTCTCGAACCAGCCGTTTCCGGAATTCCTGGTTCAATGATCGACGGTCGGGGAATGTATTCGAGTTTACCCTTTCGGGACGGAATCGATGGGGCATTTGCTGCCCGCCTCCGAAAAACGGTATGACGGAGAGGGTAGATACGCAGGAATGGAGAAACCTAGAAGATAGTCTGGCATTCGTACTCTGGTCTGTCCGGGCGTCGTCATTCAGAGCGAATTTGTAACGGAATAATGCATATCAAACGGTTTCCTGTAGATGTCCGCCGACCAATCGGCAACGGGATCGTTTTTGTGCTGCTTCTCTTTTTTGCTGCGGGACCGTCCCTCGGTCAGCGAGTCGCCAAATACGGTGCAGACTTCCTGGCAGGTGGCGTGGGTGCGCGAGCGCTGGGAATGGGAGGTGCCTTTGTTGCCCTTGCTGAGGATGGAAGCGCGGGATACTGGAATCCTGCAGGTCTCGAGGGGCTCGAACATCCGGCGATTTCGTACATGCACGCCGAACGATTTTCCGGTGTCGTATCCTTTGATTACGCTGGCGTCGCGTGGCCGCTTACAAATCGTTCGACGTTTAGCCTGTCTTTCTATCGGAGTGGTGTCAATGACATCAAGAACACGTTGGATGCGTGGGATGCGGTAAGAGATCAACCGAAGCCCGATCCGGATCAGTTTATTACGTCGTTTTCTGCAGCGGATTGGGCATTTTACTTCGGTTATGGAAGAACCATCAGTCAAAAGTTCCGCATTGGAATGACCGGAAAAATTATTCGCCGGACGATCGGAGATTTTGCCGACGCCTGGGGATACAGCTTCGATATTGGAATGCAATACCGGAGTGGACCACTCAAATTGGGTGCCACCGTGCAGGATGTTTCTACGATGCTCCAGAGTTGGACGGTCAACAGTTCGTCTCTTCAGAATCTGAAGGACGTATTCGGGGATGATTTACCGGAAGGGGGTACCGAAATTGTACTTCCGGTCATTCGGCTGGGCTCAGGCTATGAGATTGTCTATCCAGATTCGCGACTTCAGCTCGCTTTTGACGTGGATATAGCCTTCGACGGTCAGCAGGGTAATGCGATCAGCGTGGGAAAGTCGTCCTATCACCCTCGCGTCGGTGCTGAATATTCCTATCACGATGCATTCGCTCTTCGGGCCGGACTGAGCAGGATACAAAAGACCGACCGGGAGGGATGGGATATCACGCCTACCATTGGGGCAGGTTTCTCTTTGAGTAAGGTACAGTTTGATTACGGATTCGGTGATTTTGCAGGCCTGGTTTCTGATCTTGGATACTCACACCGCCTATCTGTACAACTCCTTTTGTCCACTTCCAGACCCGATCCCACGGACTAGATCTATTTGTCCCTGCTCTTTCGTCGGTCACGCTACTGAATATCGGGTGTCGTAAGTTAGCCGTGATTTCCGATCAAGTCCTCTGAACTCGTTCGTTCCGGAATTCGTGGACAGTACGCTGCAGTCAAGAAAAACCGTCTCACTCGTCATTCCGCTCTATAATGAAGCGGAAATGATTCCTTCGTTGGTCCGGGAGATCGAGTCGTACCGGATCGAGCGACCGGAGATCTGTGGTGTTCTCCTCGTTGACGATGGAAGTACCGATGGAACGGGCAGGCTGGTTCGCTCCGAGACCAACCACCTGGATGGCTATATGCTTGTCTCATTCTCCAGAAATTTCGGTCATCAACTGGCCGTGACAGCCGGTCTATCGGTTGTGGATTGCGACGCCGCAGTAATTCTCGATGCCGACCTCCAGGATCCGCTCTCCGTTGTCGGCGAAATGATTGATCGATGGCACGACGGTTTCGACGTCGTATACGGTATACGAAGGTCCCGGACGGGCGTCAGTGCGATCGAACGCCTCACGGCCAGCGTGTACTACCGGCTGTTTAAGCGATTTTCCGATGTCGATGCACCTCTCGATACGGGTGATTTTCGTCTGATTTCGAGAGCGGTAATCGAGGCGTATCGGCAACTCGAAGAACAGCAGCCGTATGTCCGTGGACTCGTCACCTGGTTGGGCTTTAATCAGGATGGGGTCGAATACGATCGCGTTCCGAGGCGGGCAGGTACGAGCAAATATCATTGGGGGAAACGCATCCAACTTGCGCTCGACGGGATCGCCTCCTTTTCCGGAAAGCCGCTTCGTTATGCCGTTCGAGTCGGCCTGGGTATTTCTGCCCTTTCGGTAGTCGGGCTATTCTGGGTACTCATCGTGAAGTACGTACTCGGCACGGCCATTACCGGATGGGCATCGCTGATTTTTGTCGGTTTCTTTTTCGGAGGGCTCCAATTGTTTTTTACCGGGGTTGTCGGCTCGTATATCGCACGCGTTTATGAAGAGGTGAAGGGACGTCCTCGATATATAATTCAATCCACCTGGAAATCCGAGGGAGCATTCGGACGGAGTTCGGGTTAAACCGGCGATTTTGCCGCAGACAGTTGGGCTTCATAATCTGAAGTGGAGATTTGAATGAAACGAGATGACTGGTTTGGTATCGGCTGGAGCGTAGCCATCCACCTGGTTCTGCTCGTCGTGTTCTCAGTGATGAGTGTAGCGGCTTCAGAAAAAATCCCTGTCGGGTTCATGGAAGTCGATTTCGGTCCGCTGGCAGAAACGCGTCCTGCGGAAGTGATACCCGAGTCTCGTCCGTCGCTACCGGCAGCAGTCGAGAAAGAAACGGTTCCTGAATCCACGGTACAGGATTCAGATTCCCCCGACGTCGATACCGACGTTGATCTACCGGATCAGCCAGATCCCAATCCGGAAGATGACGTGATTCCCACGCCGGAAGACGCGGCCGTACGTCCAGAAATCAAGACCCAGGAAACGACCGATTCGTCGCAACCGGGTCCGGTCGAAGAGACCGTGCGACCTCTGGGAAGTGGTGCCATCGAGGAGGGCGACACGCCGGATCCGGTTGTCACCGGAACGGGGCAGCAGGACACAACGACGGCTCCCTATCAGATTGAAGGACTCAATCGGGCTCCGATCGATACGCCGATGCCTGTCTATTCTGCGCAGGTGAACGCAACCATTCGGGTCCGCATCACCGTCGGTGCGTCGGGACGAATCATTCGTCGTGTACCGTTACTGAAGGGCGATCCTCGTCTGGAAAAAGCGGTAATGGACGCCCTGTTAAGGTGGCGGTTCAATCCGCTCCCGGCAGATGCCCCACAGACGACACAGACGGGGTCAGTCACATTTCGCTTTCGACTCCGATAATCGAGTCAGGCCGATATTTTTTCAATGATCTGTGTCGGTTCTGACGATCCAGGACTCGGGGCACGTACGTTCATGTCGAGGCTTCTCGTCTTGTCGATGATTTCCGCGCGACCGGATCGCGGATTTGACGGTTTGAAGGCAGCCTCCCATTCATCCTGATTCTTCCTTGCGTCCTGAACATAGGCGGATCTCTTGACCAGACCAATCAGGAATCGATTGATACTGGATGCGATAAATGGGAGCGGCCGGAGGACATCGACGAAGAGCACGACACGGGTTTCCTCCGAATCATTCCATACCTCGTGTTCAAAGGTGTCATCGAAGATCAGGCTTTTGCCGGCTTCCCATGATGCGTATTCATCTTCTATCCGGAGACGACAGAGCGTGTGTGGTTCGGGGATCCTGATCCCCAGATGATATCTAATAAAACCCTTGAAAACACCCCGGTGAGGAGGGATATGTTTGTGCGGAGAAAGAATAGAGAAGAAGGCCGTCGTCATTCCTGGAATCTGCTCGACAAGCCGGGTCGTTTCGGGACATCGAGAACAATTTGCTTCTGCCTTGTACCCCATTCCGTACAGGAAGTAGGTTTTCCACAGATCGTCGTTTGTTATCGCAGTTTGATCTTTACTGATATCCTGGAAACTCGGTAGTCGATTCTTTTCCTCGAGGATTGGAGCCAGTTCAGACTGGATCAACTTCCAGTCCTTCTCGATGACGGATGCCCAGGGAAACTGTTCACTGGCAAAGAACCGGTGGTTTCCAACGAGCGACCGCCGTGCGATGTAGCCCTCGAGCTTCCACAGGATTTTTCCACCTAAATCTTTTATGAATCGTCTCCGACGCTTTCTGAACGATATTCCGGACGATACTTTTGGCTGTTCATGGTTAGACTTTTCGGACGACACTCGTAATGTCATTGTGGTTTACCCATAGTTAATGAGTGAATCGTGTGACCTCGACAGGAAAAATACCCGGACGAGTCGCGACCGCCGTGATACGTCTTTGTGCACGATCAGCAAAAAATGTAACAACACTTCCGGATCAACCCTTCAGAGGGACCGCATTTTGCTCCGTACATCCACACCCGTCCAATTCCGCGGGAATCGGCTTTCGAGAGTCGTGTCGTGGGCGATTCCAATACCGAAAGGGATTCCGCCAGAAAAAATCAACTTCGGCCCGTATGACTCCTTTCCGAGAGAGGGGAGTGACTGTGTCGTGCCACCCAAATAGTGAAAGAGTTGCCCGTGGTCAAGATGAATACCCTCTTTTTTGCCATGTTGCCCGAATAGAAGTGCACCGGAGGTCGATAAACGTGGGTATCCACTTTTTAAATTTACGGCCCGCACGCCACAGGTAACAATTGAAAAAAGATTACTAATTTCAATAGTGCGGTTTACATATGCCTCGAATTTGTTCGAGGAGCCTGACTTGACCAGATGGGCAGCAACGGACGGATCGATTCCGAAGCGAGTCAACCACGTCAGGTCTCTGTCAGAGAGGTCGCGTTGTTCGTGCGAAACCTCGGACGTCGATTCCGTCGTCGCGGGCGTGGAGTCTTCAGAACGGCGGAGAACGCCCACGTAAAACCCTCCGGTGTCGTTCTGGTATGGCCATACCCGCATGGTTCTGGCGATATCAGGATGTAACCGGGTACCCGACCATTCGGTAACTCCAGGCGAATATTTCAAGCCGGCGACGATGGCTTCTTCGATCCGAAAATCCCGACCGAGGTCATCTTCAAATAACATTTCGTGTAGGACACATTCGTTCTCCTCTGGTGCCATCGTGCACGTTGAATAAATAACGCGACCACCCGGTCGGCACAATTGTAGTGCTCGACCGAGAATGCGTTTCTGCTGCCGAACCAGGGACTCGCGATACGTGGACGATGTACGTCCGAGTACCGAACGATTCTTCCTGATTGTTCCCTCACACGAACAGGGGACGTCGACCAGAATACCATCGAACCTGCCACCGCCGAGGGGAAAATTACCACCATCGTGGGACGTCACAGCCACATTGGTCAGACTCAGCCGATCCATCGTCGAACGAACGACACCCAGTCTTTTTTCGTAAAGATCATTGGCGATCACGGTACCCGTTCGATTCATGGCCAGTGCTATCTCCGCCGTTTTGTTACCCGGCGCGGCACACAGGTCGAGTATACGTTCACCTGGTTGCGGATTTAACAGAAGGACGGGAACGGATGCAATCTCTTCCTGAACGTGGAAAAATCCCGCCAGATATGCACTCCAGTATTCAAATGCCTCCGTTAAATTGACCCGCCAGCCGTTAGGGATAAATCTGGAGTGACTTCCGAGAACAGCCGTCTCGCCGAACCAATCTTCGAAGTCGGAGCGATTCAATTTCTCAGGATTTCTCCAGATCGTGGTCGGTAACGGAGCGAGGCATGCCTCAATCAATGCATCATAGTCATCGGTTATTGCCCGATAACGCTCCATGGAAGATCCAACAAGCGAGCGAGTCATAGTTTTCCCCGGATACTAACGCGGAAAACCATCTGGTCCGCTCCTCCGGCAGGATGACGGACGAGGGATACGTTTCCAACATTCAAACCGGTCAGGGCGATACTGATATGGTCGTCCCAGAAATCCTTTTCTACGGATACATCCGCGATCAGGAAATCGGGTCTCCTCGATGACGACACGACCTGGTAGTCCGTATAATTCCGAGAGGAAATCCACTCGAGGCGAGCGTACGCGGTGAAACGGTCGTTCGGTCTGAGGGAGACGGATAACTGTGCTTGATGTCCGTTATTCTGGGCCACCGCATGTTCGAAGATCGGGTCGCTTCCGGGTAAGACGAGGGTACTTCCGGAAATCGAGTGTGTATACCAGTAGATGAGTTCCGCCCGGATGTGGCGAGATTTTTTGGTCAGAATCCGCGATCCGGCTGAGAAGAGGGTTCCGTCAACGCCCTGCACGTATGTCGTGAGGGCATCGAATCTCCGGCTCGACCGTTCGAATTCGCGGAGATAAAGTGGAATATCGACCCCTTGGAAACGTCGAATGAAAATGAACGGTCGCCACAGGAGCGGCCCCCGAAGCCGTCCTTCCAACTGAAGGTGAATGGTTCGTCTCTGATCTGCCAACCGACGGATAGAGACCCGGTCTTCGGTATGAAAAGGGAGGGGAATTCCTTCGCGCAACAGCTGTGGAAGGGTATCTGGTTCCTCGTTGGATCGAACGGTGTACGAGAGAACAATTGAAGCGGCGCTGGCGAACGACAGGCGGGTTTGGCCGGCGAAGCCGGGGCTTCGCCGGCCGGATAGTGTCCTCAACGGAATGCTAAACCGTCCGGATATGGAGTAGCGGATTCCGGCTCCAAGATTAAAAATAGATCCTGCAGCGGTACGAAAAAACGTACGTTGGATACGTTGTGGTAACCTACGAAAGTCGGTCGATGCGTATCCGGCCGAAAACCAGGGAGATACCGTGGTTCCATATCGGTCTATCTTGATCATGCCCCGGGTACTCCGTTCGGTCCAACGATTTCCGAAGGATACGGACACCGGTCGGGGTCTGAGTGAAACTTCCCGTCGGTCGAAGCGATACGTCAGAGCAAACCGGTTCCCGACTTCAAAATTGCCGGCTGCAGACACAAACTGCCAGGTTTCCGCGATTGGAGCCTCGGCTCCGAGGACGTCCAGGTAGCGGAAATCCTTGAACCGATTCCCTCCGGCACGAATGGTGTGTCTCGATGTCGGACCCAGGTATGAAACGAACAATTCCGGAGCGGAAAGGGTGATACGAGCTCGATCCAGGCCCCTGTATCGAGTCCATATTCTGGGATCGATCCGTGCATCCGTGGCGTGGTGCGTGTCCCCACGCCAGGCGAGCTGAATGAACCAGGGGCGAGCGCCGTAGGATAGTCGGACATCCGACCTCGGTCCGTCCCGATCGACATTTGGAGTCGGATTATCTGAAAATCTGCCGGGACCGGGGTCATTTACCTCATTTCCGAAAGACCAGATTCCCCGAATGCTCACCCCTTCTGGCCGGATGGTGTTTACACGAATCTCACCCGACAAATTATAATAATCCGTTGTCAGACCAGGAGATGCAGCGATTATTACAGAATCTACATCAGAAGGAGAGACGGGAATCAGATGCTTCTGATCTCCACCGTATACCGAATAATACTGCGGTTGTCCGTCGAGCACGACCACCGGACCCGGTTCACCCGGGAGAGAGAGGGAGAAGAGAGAGAACGAGGATGTATATCGGTTCAGAGACCGGGTTCGGAACAGTCCAAGGGATTCGAGGGCGTCGGAAAAGCGATTTACACCGGGATTGGCAACGTCTTGATACGCGAGTGCGACGACGGGGTCAAAGTCGCTGAGTCCGAGAGCAGAATCACTCCCCAGTTGCTGTCCACTGACATTCCAATTCAGCAGGAAACTCAGCAACACCCCTACGATGCCGAATCGACGGCAACCGGGACGTGTCAGAGAAACGATCCGTCCGGACATGAGATGGCTCATTTCAGTACCCGTCTAAGCCACCCGGGTGTGATGAATCTGACCGTAATACCGGTATGAATACTCAGTAGATCCATGGGAGTCGATGTAAATACGCGTCGATAGACTGCCCGTCCGAACAGAAAAACACGCTTCGTAAGTCTTACTTGAGGGCCAACAAATACAGACGTGGAGAACTCGCTCTCATTTCTGACGCCTTTGATCGTTGACTCATCGAACATCATCAGAAAATTTCCGGTGTCAAATCCGGTATCGAAGGCGACCGGGCCAATAACGTGTAAACGAAACGTTATCCCTGCACGAATGACCGCTGCGGTGAATGAGGGACGCAGTCCATTTGTCCCGGAAAAGTTACCGGGCACGTCAGTCCGCCGCCTCGTGTACAGGTCTGTTGGTTCGAACGAGACGATGTCGAATCCGGCGCTGACTCGGCCTGCGTAAAATGGGGTCGAAATTGTTACGCCTGCACCATTGCCCGGCGCCCAGAGACGGGAAAATTCTCCGCGTGCATCCCACACCGTTCCACCGATCATGACGTCGAGCGTTGAAAATGGCCCCGTCGACACCTGAGCCATGGACGGGGCTGAACGTATCGTGCATATACAGGCAAGCGCCAGGACCAGGGCGGTCAGGCCCGGTGGATTTCTGACTGTCATCGTTAGAACTGTAGCGCGTATGGTCGGTCAAATTTGAATCGGATTCCGAAAGAGAAAGCCGTTAGAAACTTTGTTTTCGAAGCCCCCTGTACGTGATCAAGGTTGTCGATAAAATTGAATCCTGAATCAAGTCGAAGAAAAAAATGTCCGGTCGGCTCGTATGCGATACGAATGGAGGCCCGGGTAACTCGTTCTACAACTCCTATCAGAATGGTGCCAACGGGTTCGAGCCCCTGAAACAGTCGCAGGTCCTTGTTTCTTGGAAAATCGTTTCTGATATCTTCCTCCCCCTGCCAGAGAAGATCGATCCGGGGCGTCAGTGTGAGACCGGACAAAACCCCGTCGACGTACCAGTTCAGGCTTGCATAGGTAGTGACGAAATCCGAAAACTGCGTTGCCAGTCCGCGTTGCAGGTAGACCAGCCGTCCCTCCGGTTGCAGCGTATTGTATGTTCTGGACGCGACGGCAGAGCCTCCTATCGTCAGGTCGCGGTCAGACCAGATCGACGGAAGTGTGACAGAACCGGAAACGGCGAAGGAAGCTGGTTCGGTGAGATTGAGAAGATCGAAATCATCCAAAACTCCCTGAAAGGTGATAATCGATCGATGCGATCGCAACCAGATCGAGAGACCAAGTAGACCGTTATTCTCGTCATTCTTGGGCACATTGTTCAGGGCAAAAATGACTGGATGCAACGGGTTGGCAAACTTCAAAGACAGTCCGGCGTTCGCCCCCGAGTAAAGCGTTGCATGGGTGATCGTAACTACCGCATTACGATTCGGTCTCCAGTCGAGTCGATGTGCAGCGATATACCTCCGTTCGCTCCCGGTACGCACAGAATCGTCTCCCGCAGCACCTGTAAATTGACCGTCTCCGGTTACGCTGTCGAGTTCTCCGAGAATCGTACGAATCGAAAAACGCTCTCCGCCGATTTTCAGCCCGATCTGATCATATGACCTCGGATTGGAACTGATCAACGTGGCGTCCTGGGAGAATACCCCCCAATGCCTCGAAAATCTTCCGAATTCGGCTTCGATAAAACGACTCTGATATCGCAGGTATCCATCCTCACTTCGGACGAGCCATCTCAAGGCAGAATCCAACCCGTCCGGATCCCGGTCATAATAAAGGTCGTGTCGAAAACCCATCGCCGCAGACACGTTCCCATAACTGAGTCTCCCCTGAAACAGAGCATTTTCCCACACATGTTCATCCCGGCCCCTCAGATATCGAAGCTGCTCGACCCGACCATTATTTGATGCCTGTAGGCCGGGCTGCACGCGAATACCCAAAACGGCATTCCCCGGTTCTGACGGGCTGACAAAGGGGCCGATTGCGTCTTCGAGAAGGGCCAACCATCTTTTCTCCAGCGGAGACAGCAATTTTCTATCTACCAGATCCACAGATTCTCTGATCCTTCCTTCTGCATACGGGAGATCCGTAGGGTTGAGTTCGAGCAGATATCCGCGGTTCTGAAGATTCCGAATGGTGGCGTAGAGACCATCTTCGGCCCGGAGTAACTGTCCCTGTTGACCAGACACAGGCGTCGACAGGCCCGACGCGACCAGTAGGAAAAACGTCAGGAAACGTTTCAAGACCTTGTATTCTCCGTGTGGAGTCATGCCTCGGGATGAATGGGATTGATGATCCGATCCAAGTTATGTGTCGCGTTGGACATTATCACAGCGAACGGTAGCTTGTACAGAGAATCCCAACAGTATCTGATCTCTCACATCAGACTCGCATTCTGAGACGTGTCCCGACGAACCGAATTACTCTTTCTGATTGCCATGGACGCCGTGGCCATCGCGGGTGCCAACGTACTCTGGTATTATGCCCGCTTCGTTCTGGGTTGGTTCTCGAGACCCATATACAGTCTGGATTCGGCCGTTCTGGGCATCGTTGTCACGCTATTTACCCTCTTCTGGCTGGTCCTTTTCCTCTTCTATGGACTGTATCGGGAACGATATGCTGCGAGTCGCTTCGATGAACTGGTCTCTCTCGCAAAAGTGGTCTCGATTGGTATTCTCGGTCTGTTTTTTCTTTTTTTCGTCGATCGTCTGGACGATTTCTCGGCGAGGCCAAACCTGTTTTTCTACTGGGCTACTCTGGTCACGCTCGTCTCTGCCGGGCGTGTAGCCGTACGATCTGTTCAGAAAGTGCTCATACTGAAAGGGCACGGGTTACATCGGGCGCTGATCGTGGGCTGGAGCGATCGACTCGATCGCCTGTATCAGGAAGTGGCGAGATATCCGGAAGCAGGTCTGGATATCGTCGGGGCTATTCGGCTGAAAAGAAAGGATGCGTCTTCGGAATCAGACGAGCAATACCTCGACTCGTCGAACGAATCATCGGATGAGGAGATTTCCTCGATATCAGATCTACCACGTTTGATCGATGAACTGAGAGTTCAGGACGTTCTCATCGCTCTTGGCGCAAACGATCAGGATTCGTTGATGGATGTGCTGCACTACTGTGACGGAAAGGCGGTGAAGCTGAAGCTGGTGCCGGATTTTTACAGCATCATCGGCGGAATGGCACGGACAGAGCATATGTACGGACTGCCCCTGATCGAGGTCTTGCCGGAGCCCATGCAGGGGTGGGAGCAAAGTCTGAAGCGGCTGGTCGATGTCACACTTGCGACACTTGTTCTTGTCCTCGGTCTACCCGTCTGGATCGTGGTCGGACTACTGATCAAGCTGACGTCGAGTGGCCCTGTAATCTATCGTCAGAAGCGCGTCGGTCGGAAAGGGCGGACGTTTACGATCTATAAATTCAGGACCATGCGGGAGAATGCGGAGGCCAGTTCCGGGCCGGTATGGGCCACGCCCGACGATCCGCGATTTACGGGTATTGGTCGCTGGCTTAGAAAGACCAGGCTGGACGAAATACCTCAATTCTGGAATGTATTCAAAGGAGAGATGAGCCTCGTGGGACCGCGTCCGGAGAGGCCGTATTTCGTGGAGAAACTCATGAAAGATATTCCGTTGTATGGTCGAAGACACCGCGTCAAACCCGGAATTACTGGCTGGGCTCAGGTCAAGTGGAAGTACGATACGGATCTTGAAGATGTCAGACAGAAAGTGAAATACGATCTGTTCTACATCGAAAACATGAGCTTCAGGCGTGATATGCAAATACTGTTCAGAACGATATATACAGCCATTCGGGGAGGGGGCCACTGAGACGCGTAATAACCGTCTTTCTCGGAGACTTCAGAAAACGAATGCATTTTCATTCCGACTGTCATGATGGTAGCGCCTATATTTGCGGCTTCGTCATTTTCCGATCAATCGATTCATGCGTACAGACACTGAAAGGGACGTAGAGGCCCTGTTTCGGGCGCTCCTCCTACCTCGGGTGATCGAAGAAAAAATGCTTCGGTTGATCAGACAGGGACGAATTCCGAAATGGTTTTCAGGATTCGGTCAGGAAGCGATAGCTGTAGGCGTGGTGACGGCACTCAAGCCAGACGACTACATCCTTCCGATGCATCGAAATCTCGGTGTTTGGACGACACGAGGGGTCGATCTGAAGCGACTTTTCTGCCAGATGATGGGGCGCGAAGGTGGGTTCACAAAAGGCCGCGACCGGACCTTTCATTTCGGCCTTCCAGAGAGCCATTTGATCGGAATGATTTCGCAACTGGCGGCCATGCTTCCTGTGGCTGATGGTCTGGGTCTGGCCTCTCAGGTTACCGGGACCGGACAAGTTGCAGCCGCATTTATAGGTGATGGTGCTACTCGCGAGGGTGATTTTCACGAAGCCTTGAGTCTGGCCGGAATCTGGAAGTTGCCGGTTCTATTCATTGTCGAAAACAATGGATACGGTCTCAGTACGCCGACTGACCGGGCGATTCCGGTAGAAAACATTGCTGATGCTGCGGCCGGGTACGGAATCGACTCGTTGATCGTTGACGGTAATGACCTCTTTGCGGTCATAGAGGCGGTAGAAGGGGCAGCTAGAAGAGCACGTGATGGTGCCGGTGCCACACTACTCGAAATGAAAACATTCCGGATGCGCGGGCATGAAGAGGCATCGGGAACGAAATATGTTCCGGCAGATCTTCTGACAGAATGGGCACGTAAGGATCCCATCGAGGGATTCCTGGCTCATGTAGCGGATGATCTCGGAGAAGAAACACAGGAATCGATTCGAACCGAACTGGTCGGTCAGATCAATGAAATCGCGGAGTGGGCCCTCAAACAACCTGACGTGACCAGTACCTCGGAAAAGGAGATTGGCGATCTGTATGCCGAACTGACGCTACCGGACGCGAAGTCAGGAGCTACCGGTGCAACGCCTGAACGAGATCTCGATGGCAAGGAACAGCGGTTTATCGATGCCATCTCAGGCGGTCTGCTCGATGCAATGTCTGCAGATGAATCCGTCATTCTTCTGGGACAGGACATTGCAGAGTACGGTGGTGTATTCAAGGTGAGCGCCGGACTGCTGGATCGATTCGGTCCGGAGAGGGTCAGGAATACTCCCATCATCGAAAGTGGCGCCGTCGGTACGGCGATGGGGATGGCGCTTGCCGGTCTGAAACCGGTGCTCGAAATACAGTATGCGGACTTTATATCGTGCGGATTCAATCAGATCGTGAACAATCTATCGACTACGCATTATCGCTGGAATGCCGCGGTAAATGTGACTATCCGGGCTCCGTTTGGCGGGGGAATCGGTGCAGGTCCGTTTCATTCACAGTCTGTGGAGTCCTGGTTCTGCCATGTGCCCGGACTCAAAGTGGTCGTCCCATCTTCTCCGCAGGACGCGCGAACCCTACTGATGGCTTCCATACGCGATCCCAATCCGGTTCTTTTCCTGGAACACAAGCAGTTGTATCGATCCCTCACAGGTATGGTGACCGAGGCATATCCCGTGGAACGACTGGGACGGGCACAGGTTGTTCGGGACGGAACGGATTTAACCATCGTTACATATGGCGTCGGTGTACATTGGGCTACAGAGGAGGCGCAACGTGTTGCGGGTGCCGGAAAATCCATCGAGATTGTCGATCTCAGAACGCTCATTCCGTGGGACACCGAAACGGTCCTGTCGTCCATTCGAAAAACGAATCGGGTCATCGTCGTGCATGAGGCTTCGGTTATTGGCGGATTCGGTGGAGAGATTGCGTCTCGCATCTCCGAGGACGTATTTGAATATCTGGACGCTCCTCCGGTGCGGATTGGCGCTGAGCATCTTCCGATCCCCTTCTCGAGACAGTTGGAGAGTGAAATTTATTCCGGACGGTCCAGGCTGGCGGCTGCCGTCGATCAATTGCTGGCATATTAACAGGCCCCGGTACGAAATAACTCACGATTTCTGATGTCAGCGAAATTTGAAGCCGTAATTGGACTCGAAGTCCACTGTCAATTGAGTACGCGGTCAAAAGCGTTCAGTCCAGACTCTTCCTCTTTTGGAGGTGCTCCAAACACCCACGTCGATCCGATCAGTATCGGTCATCCCGGCACCTTGCCGGTCTTCAATGAACGGGCAGTGACGTACACAGTGCAGATGGGGCTGGCAACCCATTGTACGATCGCCCCGCGTTCTGTCTTCGAGAGAAAACATTATTTCTATCCGGACCTGCCCAAAGGATATCAGATATCCCAGTACGAATCGCCCATTTGTACAGACGGATATATTGACCTGCCGATAGAGCGGAAACAAGCCTCGGATCGGCCAGATTCCGCCGAAGTACCGGTCGGTCGTCGGATCGCCATCAATCGGATTCACATGGAGGAAGATGCGGGAAAATCGATCCACACCCGCGACACCACCCATACGCTTCTCGACTATAACCGATGCGGCGTTCCTCTTATCGAGATTGTCTCGGAACCCGTCCTTAAATCGTCCAGAGAAGCGTATTTGTATCTGAGAAAAATGCGTCAACTGGTTCGTTATCTCGGAATCAGTGACGGTAATATGGAGGAGGGTTCTCTCCGTTGTGACGCCAATGTCTCCATTCGTCCGGCGGGTTCTACCGATCTCGAGACAAAGACGGAGATCAAGAATCTGAATTCGTTTCGGAATGTCGAGCGGGCTATAGATTCGGAAATCGGACGCCAAATACGACTCAGACAGCAGGGCAAGCCGATCGAAGGCGAGACACGACTCTGGGATGATGCTGACGAAAAGACGCGTCCAATGAGGTCAAAAGAGGAAGCCCATGACTACCGATATTTTCCCGATCCGGACCTGCCGGCAGTTTTGGTAAGTAAAGAAATGCTTCGATTGATTTCGAATCAAATGCCGGAGCTTCCGGACGTCAGATTGCATCGATATGTTGAAGACTGGAACTTGCCCATTAAAGATGGCCTCGTTCTTACCGAAGAGATTGGGATCGCTAATTATTTTGAACAGACCGTCGAATGTGCATCTGACCGGACCGATCAGACCTCTCACGGCGTCGTCGCAAAAGAGGTGGCGAACGTGATGATGACACAGGTGTTGCGGGTTCTCAACGAGACCGGTACAACTGTTTCAGAGTTCTCGATATCGCCGGATCGTCTGGCGGGACTGATTGAACTTAGGCTCGGCGACCGGGTAAGCTCGACGGGCATCAGGACCATCTTTGATCTCATGCTTGAGGATAAGGCTGAGGCCGAACAGATTGCTCTTGACAATAATCTGATTCAGGTATCAGATGCGGCTGAACTTATTCCCGTCATTGAATCGATCCTGGCAGACCATCCAGGTCCCGTGAGTCAATATCGATCCGGGAAGACGGGAGTAATCGGCTTTCTTATCGGCCAGGTGATGCGGACCTTCCCGGGTGCTGCCGACCCAACGCTGGTAAGAACACTTTTAACGGAACACTTGGGAAACGAGGACTGATACGGCACACGTTGTGAACAGAACCAACTCAGACCAGGCGCCCACCCGAGAGACACACAACCGAACAGAACGAATGATAGCGACAACTCAATTGCGCTCCCGTTTACTGACATCCGCATTCCTCCTGATGGCGATTATGAGTGCGGTTGGATGTGGTCAATCTCATGACCAGGCCATCAACGGTTTCGCATCCGGAGATTTAATTATCAGGACACAGGCTGATTCAACGCATGATTTCAGTGGATTCGAAGTGCTTGTAGCTGGAAGTGTTGCAGGTGATATAGATACGCTCGGGATTGCACACACCGATGTTGAGGGCCATTTTGAAATGGATCTCCGGGCGCCTGTCGCCGGGGTGTATCCGCTTCTTGTGAGCAGGGCTGGAACACGTATGGCCGTCGATGAGATCATGGTCGTTGAGGGAGATTCGGCCAGGATCTCGGGTCGTTTTCCTCTGGGTGCGCGGAAATTGAGGATCATATCCCCTGAGAATGGTGCCTGGAATGCATATAAGAATGCGAAATCCTTTTATAACAAGGAGCTTGTCGCGATGCTGGAGAAAAGTGGATACTCCGATGCCGATATGAAGCGCCTCGTTATGCAGAGCAGTACCATTTTGTGGAGCCTCAGAGATAGCTATCCGAACGCGATAGGCACGCAAATCGCCCTGGTAGAATCCGTTGCCATGTTGGGCGAGTGGAACGATTCGCTCGCGGTGAAACGGGCCGGAGAGATTGACGTGAATAACCCGAATATAGCACGGGCAGTCCGAGCCGCCCGGCGATCTGTTGCTCGACTGTCCGGACAGGACTCGTCGATTTCTTTCATTAGACGCTATATCGACCTTGTCTCGGACTCGAATCGACAGGCGGAGTTGGAGGCTGAACTGGTCATTGCCCATACGGACAGTCTGGAAAGTGAAGAGGCGCTGGAGGCGGCCCTGGATCTGCGGCGTAATCATGCCGGATCGAAGTGGGCTGAGTGGGCTGCAACAGCGACATATGAGTTGGAAAATCTCATGCCTGGAATGTCAGCTCCCCCGTTCAGGGTAGTCAGCAGGAACAACCGGGTCCTGAACCTGGAACATTACAAGGGCAGATTTTTGATTCTGGAATTCTATGAACCCGGAAACGACGTATTCCAGAGAGAGATTGAGACTCGAAATCTGCTGATTTCTGCACTCGATGAACGCCTTTTCGAAACATTGTCGGTCTCCGTCGAACCCGATTCGGTTGTAAACGAGGCGCTTTTTGATGCGTCTGCTCCGACAGGAACATTTGTGTTCTCTGAGGGAGGGTTTGATTCAACCATAGCTGACGCATACAATATCAATGTCACTCCAACGCGTTTTCTGATCGGACCCGACGGAAAAATAATCTCCAAATATTCGGGTCCGGCCATGGGAGCGTTGGAGCGGGATCTGGTGGGCATTGTCACCGAGATCAACCGTAAGGCTGTACGTTCAAAATAGGACGGGAACGCTGTCCGTAAACAAAATCAGAGGTTGAAAACGCCGTTATGCTGATAGCCGGTAATTGGAAAATGAACACGGACCTGGTCTCGGCCAGGCAGTTGGCAGGCGCGGTTCGTGTTGCGGTCGGAGACCCCGGCGAGATTAATGTCGCCGTGTGTCCTCCGTTTGTGAGTCTGGACGGCGTATTTGGGACACTGCACGGTTCTGGCATCAGACTCGGAGCCCAGACCATGCACGCAGCAGATTCGGGTGCATTCACGGGTGAGATCTCGGCACCGATGTTGAGTTCACTTGGTTGCTACTACGTGATCCTGGGACACTCGGAAAGACGACAGTATTTCGGTGAGACTGACGAATCCGTAAACGGGAAAGTAAAAAAAGCACTCTCGCACCGACTCGTACCGATCGTCTGTGTCGGTGAGACATTGAATGAACGCGATGGAGACATTGCGACGGACGTGGTCAAGCGTCAGGTGGTCGGTGGTCTCGCAGATGTCGAGATCGCGGATGCGAGTAAACTAGTTGTTGCGTATGAGCCGATCTGGGCTATCGGTACCGGACGAACGGCCTCGCCCGGACAGGCTCAGGAGATGCATGCTGTCATTCGCGGATTGCTCGGAGACCGATTCGGATCGGACATTGGTTCGGAAATAGAGATTCTCTACGGTGGGAGCATGAAACCCGGCAACGCGGAAGAATTACTGCGCCAGGAAGACGTAAACGGCGGGTTGATAGGAGGTGCGAGCCTGAAAGCCGATGACTTTGGAAACATCGTAGATGCTGCCAGGGCTGTTCTGAGGGGCTGATAATGGGTTCGCGGGTACGATCTTGTCTTATCATCTTCGGACTCTGTACGCTGCTTCCTGCATGCTCGACATCATTTCGATCCTCGCGACCCTACGCCGGACTGGAGCGATTTTTCGAACCGGGAAATCCCCGTTTTGATGTACAGGTTCATCCCTCGATAGAGAACGGAGTGCGGGGTCTGCGTATCGACGTATCCGTCCCGGAACTCACGCTTGTCTTCAGAAGATCAGGCCCCGTGCTGCAGGCCGGCATGGAGTGGCTTATTCGTGTACTGGACGGGACCACAGAACGTGTTCTCGACGAGACGACACGCCGAATGACGTTGTCGCGACGTCCCGACCAGACACCGTCTCTGTTCAGGGCGGGATCACAAAGTTCATTCTTTCAGATGCCTCCCGGAAAGTACACGATCGAAGTGGTTCTCGAAGACCTCGCGTCCGCAAAACTGGAGCGGAAAGTTCTCTACACAGAAATTCCTGCCCAGGCTGAACCGCTCTCTGTAACGGACCTTCTTATAGAAAATGCCTCTGGTGGTCCACTCATCGGTCTTCAGATTGCAGAGGATACGACGGCACTGAACGGGTATTTCTATCTGACCGGAAACGTATCGAGAGCGGTAAACATGAGGTCCCGGCTGCTGCAACTGGCCGTAGACTCTTCAGCTGCACGGCCCCCGTTCTGGAACGGTCCCGACGTTCGGGGTCGAATTCGTAATCCCGTTATCGTATTGGATACCCTGCTGACATCCAGGAAACCGCTACGACGGGGCCCGATTCATCGAGTTAACATTCCGCTGGTACCCCTCGCGCAAGGTCTTTATCGGCTCGAAGTGGATCTGGATGATACACTGATGGAGGGCGTTCCGACGACGCGTACACTCACCCGGTACATCGTCGTTCGAGCACAGACGTTCCCCCGGGTTACGTCCTACCGGGCGATGATTCCTCCCATGGAATACCTCGCCAGATCGGATGAATGGGATCACCTTCGGCGCTCCATCGGGACGGAGAGCGAGCGTCAGCGATTCGATACATTTTGGGGACGGCAGATGCGCGACCGGAGTCTGGCCTCGAACGTAGTGAGCACCTTTTATAATCGCGTGGAAGAGGCCAATCTCAGATACTCTGACACGCGGGAAGGGTGGAAGACCGATCGTGGAATGGTGTATATCCTGATGGGAGAGCCTCTATTCGTGGAGCAGACACTGGAGGCAGAAACGTGGTTTTATACGTATGATGAGGGACGTGTTGAGCGCACGTTTCGTTTCTTTAAGACGGCGAGGTCGGAATTACCCGACATACTTCAGACCTTCACGCTGGAACGATCCTTCGATTACGAACCGTTCTGGACCCACCTGGTCGAACGGTGGAGAAAAGGAGAGGTATTCTAGCTGGCGTCAATCGGAAGTCGAAGAGTCAGTAGTTTTGGCTTTTGGCGTGTCCGATTCGGTTGATTTCTTCTTGGCCGAATCCGTGTCGGCAGGTTTTGCGGGCGAAACCGCCGTATCCGTTTTCCCATTGCGCGCATAATCGGTGGCGTAAAATCCACTTCCCTTGAATACCAAACCGGCACCACCACTGATTAGCCTGGTTACCGGTTGCCCCGTGGTGGGACAGACCGTCAGACGGGCGTCGGTAATTCTCTGTTCAATTTCAAACGTAGATCCATCGTCACGTTTGTAGAGGTACGTCGGCATGATTGCTGCGTGCGTATGATCATTTTTTCTGAACCGATCCTTGAAAGGGAGATGTCTCGAACGGTTCCAGAATCACGAATATTTCAGATTGAGTTTCCGGGCGATTCAGCCGCTGAGCACGTGGTGGGCATCGGCGGGGACCAGTTACTGCTCCAGGGCCTCGAATACCCCGTCGGCTACGCGTTGTCGGATTACTCTATGCCTTGAATTATCTCGAGTCGGATAGACGCGGTTGGTAAGCAGGATGACGAATACATTCTGATCCGGATCTATCCATAGCGACGTCCCGGTGAACCCCGTATGGCCGAATGAGAGCGGACCGAAATGAGACCCGAACGAGGAATAACCGGACATGGATTTCGTATCCCATCCGAGGGCCCTGGAACTGATCGATGGATCGGCTACGGTGGTAAATAGACGGATGGTTTCCGGCTTCAGAAATTGTCTTTCGCCTACACGTCCGCCGGAAAGAAGCATTCCGGCGAATCTCGATAGATCTTCAACCGTTGAAAAAAGACCCGCATGTCCCGCAGTACCACCCAGGATCCATGCGGTCTCATCGTGAACCGAGCCCTGGACAAGCGTGTGTCTGAAATAATCGTCCTGTTCGGTGGGTACTATGGACGGATCCGGTCGTTTCGTAGCTCTCCGAAACGTTGTATTTAGCATACCCAATGGCTTAAAAATGTGGTCTTTGGCATACGATCCAAACTGTTCTCCGGAAATACGCTCGATGACGATAGCCAGAACGATGGGTCCGAAATCGGAGTACCTGAATCGGGACCCCGGAAAGTAGTCGAGAGAATCTGAATAAATCTGGTGGAGGACGGAAGCTCTTGTTGCCCCTTTTTCGGCATAGAATCGTCGAAACGGAATCAGTCCACCGGTATGCGTGAGTAAGTCCCTGATCGTCACAATATCTTTTCCATTCACTCCGAATTCCGGGACGTATTTCGCTACCGGATCATCGAGGTCGAGCTTTTCGGCTTCGTAGAGTTGCATGATTGCCGTGGTCGTCGCGATTGTTTTCGTGAGACTGGCCATATCAAAAACGGAGGCTGGTCCGACGCGTCTATCAGATTCATATTCGAACCGCCCAAAGCCCCGAATCTCGACGAGAGTCGTAGATGATCCGACGGCAACCGCTGCCCCGGGAAACGCACTGTCAGCGATCGCTTCGTACATCACGTTACTCAATTTCCGTAAGGTACTGTCCGACATGCCTATTTCACCGGGATACCCTTTCCTGGGGAAGGACTGGGAGAGGCATAGACCCTCTCCGCGGGGGAACGATTCGGATACGGAAACAGGAAGTCGTCCACACGCTCCGGCGGTACCTGTTATGACCTGAGCGACTGCTGTCAGTGACGATTCAGGCGCACCGAAACTGACGATCAGTCCATCAGGGTTGGACTCGAGTGCTCCGAGGCTGAAAGGGGATCCCATCCCGGCGAGAATGACCGGCTTTCCCGTCCGCTGCAGACGGTTGGATATTTGGCGAAGGGTACGAGGTCTGGGGTGGTATTCCGACGATAGATCTGCCAACACGATCGTCGAGTACTGCCGGGTACGCCGGAGCACCATGCCCATGCCAGACTTCCACTCGCCGGTAGAGAGGATGCTGAGGCCTACATTACCCCGAAATTCCGATCGTAGACGTGCTTCGAGCGAATGAGCTTTATCCTCATTACCAGGATCTATCAACGAGACCAGCAAGACAGATTCGGAAGGTAGAACAGGTAGAACGGATCGGTTTTCGAGGACAACAACACTTTCGCGGGCTATTCTGGCAGCTGTTGCTCTGTGTTCCGGTAACGTTAATACCGATCTGACCGCTCCTACAGATGTGAGTTGACTGTCGGTTAATCGGAGTCGGGCTTTCGCTTCGAGTATCCTGCGGACTGAATCGTCGATTCTTTGCCGATTGATTCGGCCCGTCTTGACCGCGTTCAGTATCGAGAGGGCGCTGGATTCCGGATCAGGTGGCATGAGAAGAAGATCAGCACCGGCTTCGATCGCCCGAATAGCGATCTCATTGCCGGACATATCAGCGGGAAGACCTCGCATATTGAGGGCGTCGGTGATGACAAGGCCGGTGAACCCCATTCGCTCTCGAAGTAGACCGGTTACCAGCTGTCGTGACAATGTAGCCGGGACCAGTTCTGTTGTCCCAGAGTCGGGAAATGCAACGTGTGCGGTCATGATGGCAGGAACGCCGGCTTCGATTGCTTTTCTGAACGGATACATATCCAACGAATCGGATCGTAGACGACTGGCATCCAATACGGGCAGTTGCCTGTGTGAGTCCGTGTTTGTCGCACCATGTCCAGGAAAGTGCTTGGCCGTGGCGATCAGTCCCCGATCCACAACCCCCGCGATGAATGCGTTCACGAAGTCTGATACGCGCGAAGGGGAATCTCCGAACGAACGAACTGCTATGACCGGATTGCTGGCCGCCGTATTCACGTCTGCGACCGGAGCCAGAATAAAATTGACACCGACGGCTCTGGCTTCCTCGGCGGTAATCCGACCGACCTCATAGGCGGCACCCGGGTCTCCGGACGCCGCGACGGCCATGGCTCGGGGAAAATCCGTCGACCCGGGAATTCGCATCGAGGCGCCCCACTCCATATCCTGCGCGATAAAAAGTCGAACGGGTGCGAGTGCCTGGAGATCGTGTACGAATGCCGCCTGTTCGAGCGGACCGTTCTTGAACAGGATAAAACCTCCGGCCTGAAACTCTTCGGTCCAGAACCGTGCCTTCTCAAAGCCTGATTTGTCGAAGGGCGTAACGGAATTTTCCAGTGAAACGATGAATAGTTGACTGATCTTCTCTCTCAACGTCATCGACGCCATCCGATGGGTAACCCATCGTTCTCGAGTATTCTCTGTTCGCGGTGTTTCCTTGCAACCGGTACTCGACAAGACCGCAAGAAGTATGGCTACAACGACGGGACGGACGAATCCCGGATGGATGGTTGACGGTCGAATTACGCGAGGGCTCCGTCTCGGCATGTTCGCAAAAAGGGCTCTGTGATCGCATGACAATATTCACATAATACGGCGAAAATGGGCGGTAATAGTCATGCGATATACCGTATCCTGCGGCCAAACGTGACCCGAGAACAATCATAACTACAAGGACGGAATGAGGGAGATGGGGCAGCGGTCAATTCTTGTGACTCTTTTTCTTGGTGTTCTGATGGCGGCCCTGGATATTGCGATCCTGGGACCGGCTATTCCTGCTATCCGGTCGACGTTTGCTCTGGACGACAGATCCGCCGCTTGGATTCTGAATGCTTTCGTGTTGTTGAATCTGGTTGGGGTGCCGGTCATGTCCAAGATGGCCGACGTCTGGGGTCGGAGAAAAATCTTTTTGCTCGATATCGGCCTGTTTGCAACCGGAGGTGTGGTCGTAGCGCTATCACCCAGTTTTGGCGTTTTACTCGTGGGAAGGGGACTTCAGGGATTGGCGGCATCCGGAATATTTCCTGTCGCCGCGGCGGTTGTAGGTGATCTCTTTCCAGAGGAGAAGAGGGGACGCACACTGGGGATATTGGGCGCGGTATTTGGAGTCGCTTTCATCATCGGACCACTCCTGGCCGGTGTGATGCTCCTGGCCGGTTGGCGCTGGTTATATGCCTCCTACCTGCCCCTAGCTCTGATCGTAGGACTGCTGGCACTGAGAACACTACCGAAGCTCGAACGGAAGTCCGCGCATCCATTCGATCGTTTCGGGGTTGGTATTCTGGCAGGAATGCTCCTCGCTCTGGCTTACGGAATAACCTGGATCGATGCTGGGAATCTGGCAGGCTCGTTGTCCGATCCCAGGGTATATGTGTCATTCCTGGTCGCGGTTTTTCTTCTTCCTCTATTTATACGGCAGGAAAAAAGGGCCGTGGATCCGGTTATCCGTATTCACATATTCAAGAATAGACAGATTGCCATTACATCAATTCTGGCAATCGGTGCAGGATTGAACGAAGCAGCATTCATCTTTTTTCCCACCCTGGCAGTGATTGGTTTCGGCGTTTCGATGTCGACCGCGTCATTCATGCTTTTGCCCCTCGTGTTCGCGGTCGCGATCGGGTCCCCGTTGGGAGGCTGGCTACTGGATCGACTGGGTTCTCGCTTTTTGATTGTCCTGAGTAATTCCATGCTGGTCGCAGGAATGGCCATCATTGGAATATGGTTGCGCTCCGAGATGAGTTTTTACGCAGGCTCCATATTGATCGGTCTTGGACTGGCAGGAGTGATGGGATCGGGGTTGAGCTACATCCTATTGCGCGAGTCCAGACCGGAAGATCGAACCGTATCCCAGGGTCTTATTACCCTCTTTATTTCTATCGGACAAATCGTTGGGGGAGCGCTTGTGGGCGCTATCGCTGTCTCGAGAGGAGGCACCGCCGAAGGGTATGGAACGGCCTTCGTCGGAATATCCCTGGTGACGATAGTGCTGACAATCCTGTCGCTTAGACTCAAAGGTGCTCAAGCCGACGCTAATTGACCGCACGCGGCCTCAATATCCTGACCTCTGCTTCGTCGAACGGTTACCGGTACTCTGCGGGAGACAAGTTCCTTGATAAACCGATCGAGGCGCGTCTCCGGTGAAGAAGAAAAATCTGCACCGTCTACCTGATTGTACATTATCAGATTTACCTTCGATGGCGCCCAGTGAACGACGTCAGCAAGATGATTGGCATCTGTTATCGAATCATTGAATCCGTCGAACACACAGTACTCGTATGTAATCCGCCGTCCGGTGGTTTTCGTGAAGTACATAATTGCCTGTTTCAGCGCCACCAGGTCTGTTTTCGCCTTCCGGTTTACGGGCATGATACTGCTCCGCTGTCGATCCGTCGGGGCGTGGAGGGAGACGGCCAGATTAACGGCGATATCTTCATCGGCGAGACGGACAATTCGTCCGGCGAGACCGACGGTGGATATCGTAATACGACGGGCGGCCATTGCGAGACCGTCTGTGCTGACCACTCTGCGAATGCATTCCAGTACGGCATCGTAGTTCATCAGAGGTTCTCCCATCCCCATCAGCACGATATTCGACAGCGGTCGGCCGAAATACGCTACTGATCGCACGCCGGCCTCGAAAATCTGGTCAAAAATGTCACCGGCCGTAAGATCCTGGAGAAACCCCATTTTTCCGGTCGCGCAAAACGTGCATCCCATGGCGCACCCGACCTGACTCGATACGCAGACCGTTACCCTGCGCACGATACCATCAGCGTCGAAATCCGGGATCAATACGGTTTCGAACCGATTACCCGATTCAACTTCAAAAAGAATCTTCCGAGTTCCATCTGAAGATATCCTCGTGGTAATCTCTGTCAGACGGCTTAGATACACCTTACTGTTCAATTCAGACCGTAGCGACCCGGGGAGGTTGGTCATGTCATCGATCCGCCCGACACCGTGCATATAGAGCCAGCGATAGATCTGATCGCTACGATACCGGGCGTGACCGAGTCCGGCAACGAAAGAGACGAGTTCGTCCTGAGTTAAGCTCTTGAGGTCGACAGCTTTCATGATATCGCGGGCCCCGCGGATCGATCAATCCGTTCGAAGCGTTCTCGGCATCCCGATAGTTGCAATCAGAAAAATGACCAGCGCCGTACCCACCGTGATTGCGAGTGATGGACCAAATGTGGCCATACCCACATGAGGAATGGATCCAGGATGGAGCGCTGTCCGGAGCGCATTTACGGCGTAGGAAACAGGATTGATGTTGATGAGAATGCGGACGACAGGATGTGCGCCGGATGCCGGAAAGAGTGCCCCGGACAGGACCCATAGGGGCATTAACAACACGTTCATGACGGCATGAAATCCGCGTGTAGTCTTGACTCTCCATGCGAAAATAGACCCGACCGCAGTAAACGTGAAAGAGACCACAAGAAGAATTCCCATCGTGGCCAGGAGTTCGGTGAGCGATGGACTAAGGTCCGTCAGAGGAAGTGCCAGAAGGAGCAGAGCCGCTTGAGCGAATGCCAGTAATGTTCCCCCTGCCATCGTACCCAGAGAAAGCACGCTCCGCGGCAGGGGGGCAATCAACGCTGCGTGAAGAAATCCTGTTTGACGATCCTCGACGAGTGACATGGAGCCGAAAATGGCCGAAAAAAGAACGACCAACATCAGCATTCCCGGGAATAGATAATCAATATATCCCATGTCCTGTACCGGTGTACCGGGCACGGTGAAACTACTCTGAAATCCGAATCCCATGATGAGCCAGATTCCGACCACCTGAACGACGGATCCAAATACGCGGGCCCGATCGCGAAAAAACTGAATAATTTCCCGGTGCGCCAGAATACCGACAGGATAAATCCAGTTACTCATCGACTACCTCCTGCGGTCGTGTACGGCGTAAGGCCCTCAGGCTGATCCTGGAGAGAGAGTTCGTCATCGAACCGATACCCTGTTTTTTCGAAAAAAATATCCTCTAGAGACGGACGTCTGATCGTGACCTCGTCAATCTGATTTTCCCACTCTATTCGAATGGCCTCAATGAGCGAGAGGGGATCCGGTACCGAAACATAGATACCATGACGAGAACGCTTGAACGAAGTGTTATCGCGCTTGGCCAACCACGAGCAGATCTCATCCTCCGCTACGGAGCGAATCAACACTTTTTCGAGTCGAGAGGATGCCTTGATTTCGTGCGGAGTTCCGGCCACCACGGTCGAACCTCTGTCCAGAATGACCAGACGGTCCGCTACCTCAGCCTCTTCCATCAAATGTGTCGTGAATACTATAGTTGTATTTCGTTCGGCACGGAAATATTCAAGTGTATTCCAGAACAACAGACGTGCCGCAGGATCGAGCCCGGTGGTTGGCTCATCCAGTAGAAGTACGGCGGGCGCGTGAAGGAGTCCTCTTACAAGGTCTACCCGGCGCGCCAGTCCTCCGGACAGTCTATCTACGCGGGTATCAAGGCGATCAGACAGATCGAAGATTGTGGCGAGTTCATCTACCCTTTTTCTCCCGTCTGAACGGTTCATCCCGTATAATGCAGCCGCGATGAGCAGGTTTTCATTGACCGTCATCAACCGATCCAGAGAGTGGTGCTGAAAAACGGTTCCCACCCTTTTTCGAGCCGAGGAAGGATCTGCGATCAGATCGATCTCCTCGTCCAGTATTATGTCGCCGGACGACGGACGCATCAGCGTAGACAGGCATCTGAAGAGCGTTGATTTACCACTTCCATTCGGGCCCAGCACGCAGAAGAAGGATCCTCGATCAATAGTGATGGAGACGTGATCAAGAGCTTGTACGTCCTCATATGCATGAGAGACGTCCTTGATAACCAGCGATTTACTCACAGAATAATAAAACCGTCAAGGACGATGAAAAGTAGAAGAACGGGGATGTAGATAACAGAAGCCTTGAGTACAGACCGGGCATTCTGAACCGAGTGATTTCGAACGAAGCGAATCACCGGAATCAGGAACCAGAATCCCAGACCCGTCGCGCCGGCAACATATACCGGTCCGGATAGCGACAGCATAAATGGAGCGAGACTGGCCAGTATCATCAGAACGGTGAAGCCTAGCGTGAGGGAACTGGTGAGCCTCCCGGTTTCATCTCGAACCGTCCACATGACGAATCCGGCGCGGCCATAATCTTTTCGATACATCCACGCGAGGGACATAAAGTGCGGCATCTGCCAGAAGACGAGGACGAGAAAAATAACCCAGCCTCCCATGTCCATGCTTCCGGTGGCTGCCGTCCAGCCGCCGAGGGCAGGCAGCGCACCGGGAAGGGTCCCGAGAAGTGTATTGAATCCAGTGACCCGTTTCAAAGGCGTGTACACGAATACATAGAGAGAGACCGCAATGGCCGCGAGAACGCCAGTCAGAGGATTCGTAAGAGGACAGAGAATGCCCAGCCCAACCATGATCAAGCCGTAGGCGTACCACCTGGCATGTTCCGGTCGAATTCGACCGGCCGGAAGAGGGCGGGAAGACGTTCTGCGCATCAACCTGTCCAGGTCTCTCTCCCGATAGTGATTCAGAGCCGCACCCCCGGCCGACGAAAACGCGATACCCAGGATTGCCCAGAAAAGGGTCCACCCGTCAAATTGCCCCCGGGATCCAAGCATGAATCCAGCCAATGCCGAAATCACCACGAGAAAGGTAATTTCCGGTTTCATTAAAGACACGAAATCCAGTAATCTACCTGATATGGAAGCCGCACGAGGACCGGACAACCTCGTAATCCGAGTCGATTTATCTTTGTGATGTTCAAGCATACGATGGGAGGAACTGGGTGCGAATTCCGAAAATCGAATCAGAGTCACGTCTCACGACGGCTCTTCGCGTCTGTGCCGGGCGAGTAAAGCAGTTAACACGACGGAAGCGAACAGCAGGGCTCCCACTACAAGATGGGCAGAATTGATGACAACCTGCACATTCCCGGGGACAACCAGGCCTTTTTCATCGAGCAGGACAAAGTAGGCAAAAAGACCGAGTAGGACCTGAGCCACTAAAATACGAATGGTCCATCCCGAAAATCTGACGAGCTCTCTTTCATTCGCCATGGAAAATCGAATAAAGAACCACGTCTGAAGGACCGTTGCCGAGGCGATGAATGCAAATCCGATGTGTATCGCAGCGAAGACCGGGTCGATTCCAGTCCCCGGATGTCTCAGTAACGCTCCGAGTAAGATCTGAATGAATACCAGTCCGGCAGAGAGTAGCGACAGTCTTTTCAGGCGGCCAGCATGTTGCAGTGGTTCGAGCGTTTCTATGTGATGCCATGTCGGTGAGACGAACAAAATCATGGATGCCAGCAGGGCAAAAAATAATTGCGCGACAGCGGCATGGACCATGGCCAGATTTAACGAAATCCAGATAACACGGAGTCCTCCGAGTAGACCCTGAAACGCGACGAGACCAAGGGCGAATATTCCCACCGACCTCATCCAGCGTCGTTGATCGGAACGATACGTCCAGAATGCCAGAATCATCGTTAGCAATCCAACGATCGCGCCTAATAAACGATGGCCGTGTTCTGCCAGTACCGGAGTAATGGTCCACCACTCCGGCCAGGGATTGAACGGATCCAGGGAATTGAACGAGGTCGGCCAGTCCGGAACGGCAAGACCTGCGTTGATGCTCGTTACAAAGGCTCCCCAACCGAGAAGTCCTGTCGCAAAACAGAACGTCGTAATAGTGAAAATACGACGGGGGCGAGAGGAATCAGGCTGATTCATGTCAGATCCCATGACTGATGACAGGTTCGAAGAAGAGTGCTACCTGGATAAAGAGTGCGACTGATTCTGATTCCGGTAGATTCGGATGGTGACGAGCATGATACATTGGCGAGACATATCGTTTCGTCAAATACGATTGAATACGGTACGTCTCTGCCCGGGCTATGATTGTTTGGAAGATGCCAAATCCGTACTTTTCCGTGTTGTATCAAAGTACCAATTATCCAGGAAATGCGGGTATTCCGCTCCCGATTAGTCCTCCGACTGTTCTCCGCGTTGACGCTCGTCAGCTTCGGAGTGTCTCTATGTGGACCGGTGGCAAGCGGGTCTGGTACAACCAGTCGATACGGTGCGTGGTTGCGTCTCCATCTTCCGACCGGGCACCACGAGGATATCGAATCTGCCATTCAAAGTGCCAATGCAACATCGCCACGGTCCATTAATGCGTTTCTGGCCGTATTCGTTGCGCATCTTGACGCGACCCCTGGATGGTCCGTCGCACAATGGTTGGGAACCGATTCGGGGAGCGACAGCGAGATCGTCAGGGAGTTGGAGCGTCGGTTCGATGATAACTTTGACTCGGCGGTCCTGAACCGCATGTGGGTGAGTTTTTCTTCTGTCAACAGTTCAGCTTCCGGCAAGCGGGGGCAGATAGTCCTGTCAGCAGGACAGAAAAATGATTCGCGCATCTCTCTTGTGGGGAATCATTCCGGAATCGGTGGGTTCGGCCTCGCCGAACACTCGTTTTTGCTCCGGCACATGATCTGGTCCATGGGGCCCTAGCGCGTCTTCTGCGACTCCGTATTCAGTGCCTGTCCAGACGGATTTCGACGTGCCATTCCCAGTGTGGATGGAAGAGTCGAAACTGATTTTCAGTGCACATCTCGTTTTTAATTTGACACAAACAAAGGTTTATAGACATGCAGGGTAATGGCATGAAGGTCTCTCTGACAATATTCTTTCTGGTAATGTCGGGGTACTATCTCTTTCCATCTATGCAGCGATTCCTGATGAACCGGGAGTTGGATGCTCTCGATGACGAAGGTCGCGCACAGTACGAAGAGGATAATTTCAACAAACTGCGAGAGGCGAAAGAACGAGCATTGAAACTCGGACTAGACCTCCAGGGTGGAATGCACGTGACACTGGAGGTGGGCGTCGAATCGCTGATTAGAGAGCTCGCTACGGATACAGACGCCACGTTTGATACCGTCCTCACGTCCGCGATCCAACAGGCTAGATCAGGAAATATATCCGTAATCAATGCATTCGTCCAGGGTTTTGCATCACGTGATTCAAATATTCGATTGTCCCGGTATTTCAGAAATGAAACGGCAGGCATTACGCGTCGCTCCAGCAATTCAGACGTTTCAAACTACCTGCAGACGGAGGCGAACGAGGCTGTTTCGAGGGCGATTGAAATCATTCGTGACCGTGTTGACAGATACGGTGTAACGGAGCCGTCGATACAGAAGCAGGGGAGTAGGCGAATCGTAGTCGAGCTACCGGGAATCGACGACCCGGACCGGATCAGGGGACTTCTCAAGGGAACGGCCAAGCTGGAGTTTCATCTGATGGCCGAGCCTGCGGAGCTTACACGAGGTCTGCAGCGCGTTATACAGCATTTCGAAGTCACTCCGGATACCTCGTCGGAGGCCGTCGCAGATGGTGCCGAGCCTGATTCGACATTCGACGTGAATGACCTCCTTGATCAGGGTGAGCAGACGAGTAGCAATACGTTGCTCGACGTCATGCAGCCGATAGGACAGGTAGTAACGTTCGGCCGCGTGGCAGAGCGGGATACCGCGGCCGTTAATGGATTACTTTCGGACCCATTGGTTCAGGGCCTGCTCCCACAGAATGTGAGTCTGATGTATACGGCTTCGCCGGTTGGATCGTCGGAAGACGGACAGGAGGTATACGATCTTCTGGGCGTTCGTAGGGAAATAGAACTGAGTGGCGAGACCATAACCGATGCGAGAGTCGATTTTGATCAATTCACAAATCAGCCGGAAGTGACGATGGTCATGAATTCGGAGGGTGCACGGACATGGGCCAGACTGACGGGAGCAAATGTTAACAAGAATGTTGCGATCGTGCTGGACAACGTGGTGTATTCCTATCCGACTGTTCAGTCGCGAATCACCGGTGGTCGTTCCAGTATCAACGGCCTCGATTCGAGAGATGAGGCTACCGATATCGTCACCGTGCTCAAATCGGGAGCACTTCCTGCACCGGTTGTAATTGCTGAAGAGCGCACGGTGGGTCCGAGTCTGGGACAGGCGTCGATCAATTCGGGTCTGAATTCAGTCATGTTGGGCCTGTTTCTCGTGGCCGTTTTCATGATGTTTTACTATCGAAGTGGCGGATTTGTCGCCGACCTCGCCCTGTTTCTCAATCTGTTTTTCATTCTGGGAATTCTGGCGGCATTCAAGGCCACGTTGACGCTTCCGGGAATTGCCGGAATCGTTCTCACGATCGGTATGGCGGTCGATGCGAACGTGCTCATCTTCGAACGTATTCGAGAAGAACAGTCGACTGGAAAGACGTTGAAGGCTGGTATTGATGGCGGATACGCCAAGGCGCTGAGTGCCATCTTTGATGCCAATATTACGACGTTTTTTGTCGGTGTCATCTTGTATTCATTCGGGGTCGGGCCAATCCAGGGATTTGCCGTAACACTCATGGCAGGAATTCTTTCTTCCATGTTTACCGCGATCGTATTTACACGAATTCTATTTGATTACGTCGTGCTGGAGCGGAAGCACACCGTCAGTTACGGCTGAGTCGGCCATCTCGACAAGAACAATCAATAGTTATTCAGGCCCATCACGGGCATAATCATAGCAGAATGTCATGCGTATTTTTGAAAATGCAGGTTATAGATTCATTCAGAGTCGTAAGCGGGCATATATTTTTTCGGGTATCCTGGTCTTAGCCAGTCTGGTATCCATCGCGATTCATGGTCTTGAACTGGGAATCGATTTCAAGGGAGGGATGGAATTTGTAATCCAGAGCGATAATCCTCTGGTACCGACTCAGGTTCGAAGTGCACTTTCCGGAGTTCTCGATACTGATCCCGAGGTAAAGACCTATGGTCAGAATCAACTTCTGATTCGAACACTCACCGGAGACGCCGATATATCCCAGGTTGAAGCACAAATTCTGACAGGTATTCGGACCGCGTTTCCGGACTCGAATCCGGAAGTAGAGAAGACGGATATCGTGGGTCCGCGATTTGCGGAAGACCTGAAAGAAGGAGCCATATTTTCGGTTCTTGGATCACTCCTGGTCATCTTTGTCTATATCCTGCTTCGGTTCGAGTGGCGGTTCGGGGTAGGTGCTGTGGTCGCACTTTTTCACGATGTCACCATCACGCTGGGTATGTTTGCGCTGCTACACGGATGGTTGCCGTTTTCATTGCAGATCGACCAGACGATCATAGCAGCATTCCTGACAATCGTCGGGTATTCGCTCAATGATACGGTTGTTGTTTTTGACCGAATACGGGAGTATTCCGGTATTTTCAAAGCGGAATCATATAGCGATGTCGTGAATCGTTCGATCAATAATACCCTGAGTAGAACCCTGATCACATCGGGTACGACCTTGCTCGTAGTAGTCGTCCTATTTATATTTGGCGGCGAAGTACTCCGAGGTTTTGCCTTTGCTCTGATCATCGGTATTCTCATCGGAACGTATTCAAGCATTTTCGTAGCTTCTCCAGTCGTAATAGAGCTGAAGGCGCGCGCGAGTACAAAACGATGATTCGACGTCAGATCAGCTTCGAGCGCCGTATCTCACAGTCCATATAGAGGAAGATTAATGAACTACAACGTTGACGAACGTTACAATTGCGTCGTGATCACATTGAAGGGAAACGTCATGGGAGGGCCGGACGGATCTAAACTGCACGACTCCCTGCATGAACTCAAGGAACAGGGGAAAGCCAACGTTGTCGTTGACCTTTCAAAGGTCAAGTTCATGAATTCGAGCGGACTCGGGATGTTGATCAGTGCGATGACGACAATGCGTAATGCCGGGGGAGATCTTCGACTGGCTAAAGTTGCCGATCGTATCCAGTCTCTTCTGGTAATCACGAAGCTGATCACGGTATTCAAGCACTACGAATCTGTCGATGAAGCAGCCGCCAGTTTCGAGGCGTAGGAGCTGACACAGTCGAGCGTTCTTTGTGACGTTTTTGAGGCGGCGGGTTCCACCCGCCGCCTCTTCTTGTGACTGTCCGCCTAATCCCAGGTAAACGAAAGGAATCCAACATGCCCGTAACCGTTGTCATCGGGAGCCAGTGGGGAGACGAAGGGAAAGGGAAAATTGTCGACCTGATCGGTAGAGACGTGGATATCGTCGCCCGATACCAGGGTGGTGCAAACGCCGGCCATACGATTTGTTGGGAGGACAAGGAGTTCGTTCTCCACCTCATCCCGAGTGGAATTTTCCGGCCAGATACTCTTTGTGTCATTGGAAATGGGGTCGTTATCGATCCAGTTGCCCTCATGTCCGAGATAGACATGATTCGCAGTCTCGGCTATTCCGTCGAGGGACGATTATTTATCTCACACAATGCCCACCTCATCATGCCGTATCACAAACGGATTGAGGAGGCCAGAGAGCAGGCACGGGATGCAGGGGCCATCGGTACCACGGGACGCGGTATTGGACCCGCATACGTTGACAAGTTTGCCCGGACCGGCGTTCGCGTGGTGGATCTATTGGACAGGTCGGTCTTACGAGAAAAATTGGCCGCATCCCTCGATGAGAAAAACTCGATTCTGTCCGCCGTATACGGCGCCGAAAAAATCGATGTGGAAGCCATGATCGATGAGTACATCCACTTCGATGACCTGATTGACCCGTATGTGACGGATACGACTCAGATGTTGGGTGCTGCCCTCGCCGACGGAAAGCGAGTGCTCGCGGAAGGGGCTCAGGGATCGCTGTTGGATATAGATTTCGGGACGTATCCCTTCGTTACTTCCAGCCACCCGACGGCGGGAGGTAGCTGTACAGGATTGGGTATTCCTCCGACGGCTATCGATCGAATTATCGGCATTGTAAAAGCCTATTCGACCCGCGTGGGAAATGGGCCATTCGTGACCGAATTGTTCGACGAAACGGGTGAATCGTTGCGTCGGACAGGACACGAATTCGGGGCCACCACGGGTCGTCCCAGGAGATGCGGCTGGCTGGATCTCGTCGCTCTGAAATACACGGCTATGGTGAACGGATTTACGGAAATCGCTCTCACCAAGTTGGACGTGCTCTCCGATTTGGAGGAAATCAGCATATGTACAGCTTATCGGGACGACTCCGACCAGTTGGAACGATTCCCCAGCGACCTTCAATCGCTGGAATCCGTTAGCCCGACGTACGAAGTGGTATCTGGTTGGATGCAGGATATTTCAGACGTCACTCGATTCGAAGATTTGCCCGTCGAAGCCCGTGACTACGTTTCTCTCATTGAGTCGCGTCTGGGGATTCCGGTTCGAATGGTCTCCACGGGACCTAAGCGAAGTCAAACCATCATCAGGTAAGACCGCGATTAGCCTTACATTGACGGTACAAGACTCTCTGTATTCACTCTACCGTTCTACATGAAGGCTTATCGAACGACTGTCAATCTGAAACTCGGATTGATTCTGTTTGCCGTAGCGATCGCAGTTTCGTCCCTATGGTACACCAAGGACCTGCTGACGAAACTGCGACAACGTGAAACATCGATCGTTCAACTCTGGGCGAAGGCGCTCGAACAGGTCCCAAAGGCCGCTCAAGAAGGCGGACGCAATCCGTTTCAGGATCAGTTCCGGGAGCTCGATGACCTGGTCTTGCAGGGACAAGTGGGAAATCGGAACGGAAGTGGGATATCCGTAGAACAGGCCGATCAGTTCCGCCGGGCAATCGCGTGGGCACAGAGTATGCCGCCTACCTCGGATCTGACGTTCATTCTGGATGCTTTTCTGGAACCGAACGCGTTTGATATTCCAGCAATTCTCGTCTATTCGGCAAACGAACAACCGGCGATCTGGAGAAATGTACCCGTCGGTTCCGAGACGTTTTTCGGGTTGTCCGAACGCGAGCAGGCAGATCTTACCGAGAAGCTCAACGAGTGGCGCGTAAGAATGGACGCCGTTCATGATCCCATTCCAATCGACGTATCGTTCGCCACCGAACCCGGGCAGCCACCCCTGGGTCTGTCGCAGCAGTTGCACTATGGAGAATCATCTATCGTTCAGGCACTTCAGTGGTATCCGTACGTGCAACTGATCTTTGTGAGCCTGTTTGTAATGGTGGGATATTTTGGTTTCTCCTATGTTCGTCGAAGTGAACAGAGTAACCTGTGGGTCGGGATGGCCAAGGAGGCGGCCCATCAGCTCGGAACGCCCATTTCATCGCTGATGGGGTGGACCGAAGTACTCCGAGCTCAGGATAACGTGTCCAGTCAACAGCTACAGGCGTATGATGAAATCGAGCGAGACACGGAACGACTCAGTCGGGTAGCGGGACGTTTCTCCGACATAGGATCTCTCCCGAAACTGGAAAACCAGCCGGTCGCCCCGGTACTCGACGGGATTACTGAGTATATCCGGAGTCGTCTTCCTCAGAGCGGGAAAATCATCAAGTTAAAGACACAGTTTGGCGATGATATGAACGCGCCGGTCAACGCAGATCTGTTCGAGTGGGTGATCGAAAATTTGCTCAAGAACGCTGTCGATGCTATTGAGGCAGACCGGGGAAGTATCGACGTATCGGCAAACGCAGAAGGAAACATGATTCGCATCGACGTCACGGATTCAGGGAAAGGCATCGATCGCAGAAACTGGAAGAATGTATTCCGGCCAGGCTACAGCACGAAAAGACGGGGCTGGGGTCTTGGACTCAGTCTGGCGAAGCGGATAGTAGAAGACTACCATGGTGGAACGATTCAACTGCTCCAGTCTCGACCCGATCAGGGATCTACGTTTCGTGTCGAAATACCGGCGTCTCCGAACGAGCAGGACTGACCCGCCGCCTGTACAGACGGTCTTTGATTATCCCTGTCCGGTCATTCTTCGTCTGGCAAACTGAGCAGGTTCTTCCGGGGGAACGGCTATGAATATGTCGTCGGCAACGCGCCAGATGACGGCATTTCCCGTGGCAGAGATCTGAATATCGACAGCCTCAGAATTTTCAATTTGCAATAGCGTACCGGCAGGCAGGGAAAGCTGCGTATCCAGAGACAACACGATATCGTACGAGAGGGCGAAAACGGGTGTGAGAGAATCGCTGGCGTCCGACTGAAAAATCAATACAGGGACTCTTATGGAATCGCGAAAAGTCTTCTTTCCGACCCCTTCGAGTACCAGTCCAGTCAGTGTCGGAATTCGGACCCTTCGCGAAAAACTATCCCGAATATATCTTTCCGCCTGTGCCGAATCGCGCGTATGAAGGTCCGGCATAATATCGGTTGCCGACCGGGAAATTTCTTCGATGATACCCTTTTTAACGTCTTGAACCCGTCGACTCCGACTCTGTTGGTTGATCGTATAGCCCAGAAAACCTGTAGCAATAATCAGAATGAGGTAAATAACGGCCCGTCTATACGTGCCTGGAGACGTCCGCTTCGTTTTGGCAGCGGATGGATGAGCCGCCGGAGTTGAATCGACGGTTACTAACGATCTTCGTGCCTTGGATTCGAGTACCGATCGGAGGGACGGGGGGACAGTCCCGAAATTACTTTCCCAGAATTTATTCAGCTCTTTTCTAATTACGGCGTTCGTGAGAAACCGTCCATACAGTTGCAATTCCGTCGGGGAACAGCTTCTCGTTAGATGGTCGCGAAGGGTATCAACCGGACCAGGCAAGTCGATCAGACCTGTGTTCCCTGCCCATATACTCAGGCGATTCGCCGGTGTGAGTCCAAAAAAGTACGCTTCGATCTTCTGTTGTAGAACCCGGGAGACCTGAATCTCGGGGAGGGGCAGGTGGGGCTCTTCCTTAAGAACCGTGCGGTCCAGAGGCCCGGTTGGATTTACCTCGGCTAATGACACGAGCTTCTCTATTTGCTCCGAGATTCCCGCTGGCACGGTGCCGGTGAGCGTTTTCTCGACGAGATCTGCTGCCTCGGTTTGTGTATCACAAAAAAACTGGGCAATCAGATACAGTCGATCTATCTGAAGACGGTCTGACAAATCCTTTCGGTTCTCACTCATTCCAGTATCAGGAGTTGATGGATCTTTCTTCCGTCAGTTCGGAAAAGACAATATTCAGGGACGTTCCTTTCTGTATGTCCAGCATACTCGAAGCATTTCCACGATTAAGTGCTACTTCAAGATAACCTCCACTGTTGAACAGAATCAGTTCTTCACCCGGGGCAACCTCGGCGTATGTGTTGCATTTTTTATCCACGATAGAATTACCGACATAGCATTTGAAGGGTCGGCCGTTCCACCACCGATCAAATTCCACTTCTGTAATATTGGATACGCAGTTTCCAAAGCTGTCCACATGCAATATCCACCCCTGAAGGCCCTGTCGATCTGCGATGGGTAGTGCCCAATGCATGGCCCGCATCTCTGCTGTTCGGGTTCCAAGCGTCGACAGCTCTACGCCTGCGGCCAGATGACCGGCTACTGCAGCAAATATATCTCTTCCGTGAAACGTGGGACTCGGATTCGGAGATCTCCAGTACTGCGGTAGGTCGAGTTGAATGAGTTCCTCCGGATTCGCGCCATTCAGTAATAACGAAAAGAGTCCGCTATCCGGTCCGACGAACAGGTGACCCTTGTGGCGAAAGGCAATGGAATGTCGTTGGGTTCCTACCTCTGGATCGACGACTGCGAGATGAATGCTTCCTGCCGGAAAGAAGGGAATCGCCTGCTGGAGAACGTAGGCGGCCTCCATAACATCCTGCCCTGATATTCCATGAGAAATGTCGACGATACGAACCGCCGGAGCGATCGAGAGAATGACTCCTTTAAGGGCGGCTACATACCCGTCCAACGTACCAAAATCCGTTGTTATGGTTATTATTCCGGAGTTCACGTGAGGTTCTGATGGCGATGAATAATGATATTTCCGCCGGAGCGCTGCGTACTACTGAAAACATTACCGCTACACAAATTACCAAATCTTATCTCGACTGACCGAAGGAGAGATCAGCGAATCAAGACAAAACAATGAATAAGGAGTTATATCTCCAGGGAAAGGGTGTCCAGGGAGTGTTTCTAAAGGAACTCAATTAATCCGGTGCTTTCCGGTCTGGATCCATGGCTTCACCCAGACAAAAAACGGGCCGACGTGGTGAGGATCTGGCTGCAGACTTTCTTCGAGCGAGAGGATATCAGATTCTAGCCAGAAACTATCGATTCTGCCGGAGTGAATTAGACCTGGTATGCTATCTACACGCAGTCGAGGAGACCGGGATGGGGGAACTGGTAATTGTTGAAGTGAAGGCGCGGAATACACGATCCTACGGCTTCCCGGAAGAGGCCGTAAATCGACAGAAGCAGCGAAATCTGATTCGGGGAGCCCGCGCATTCGTAAGGGAAAAACGGATGGAGCGGACCCGGTGCCGATTCGACGTTATCTCGATAGAAAACGTCGACGGAAACGTTCGAATACAACACCTGAAGGACGCATTCGACCTGGGCTGAGTTCGGCTTTTCAGCGGGGTCTGAATTCTTTGGGTACTTCGTTTGCCACCCGTTCGAAGGCCAGATAGCCCGAAAACGTAACACTGTAGGGATCCAGGATGTCTCCTTTGTAATCAACCAGTGCCGGCCCTTTCTCCAGAATGATCCAGGATGTCTGATAACTAGACCCTCGCTTGGATGTCTGTCCTGACCACTCGTAATAGGAGGGATCCTCGGTCTCACCCATGTAAATTATCTCCGTATACCCATCGAAATCCAGCAGTTTTTCGGAAGGAGTTTTCCCGGGTTTCAGGAGACTTGCAGGTTCCACCGGAAATCGTTGATTGCTCATCCCGGATGATCCGGAGAACGTATCTCCGCGCATGGCCTGCATTCCGGGTCTGCTATAGGTTTTGAATCCCTGTCGCTCCGTTCTACCCTTCAGAAGGGCGAGTAGAAAGTGCCGGAACGAGCCCATGAAGGCTATCTTTCGATTCTGTTTCCAGCGCAGTGCCTCCTCGGAAGACGCAGGTTCCATTTCTTCGAACAAGGGTTCGCCATCGTACTGAGTACGACGGGCCTCCTGCTTAAAATCTTTCAAAAAATACTGGATCCGGTACCCGAGGGCTTGATTTTCGATAATGAGAGGCTCGGAGGCCATCGCTTTAAAGGTGCCTCGTTTAACTTCAAAATCCAGTACCTCAGGATTAACAATCGTTGTCTCCATGGCGTTTGGAGTCTCTCCGATAAACATGGAAGTAAACTTTTCGAGTCGTTGTTGCCATTTTTCATCCCGTTCTGCTTCGACGACCACTTCTCCAATCTCGATTACCGTTGGTTTCAACTTGAAGTCGAATGTGTAGACCTGTGACGATCGCAGGAGAATATCCCTGAAATCCGGTTCGAATCCCAGCATGGATACGTACAGACGATGTGCTCCGGTGGGTACGCGTTCGAGCCGGTATCGGCCATTGGAATCCGTCGTCGTACCCATCATGGACGCAGCGATAAAGACGTTGGCCCCGACGAGACTTTCACCCGTCTCGGCATCAACCACTGTTCCGGTCAGGATGGTGGGCGCATTCGGTTGTGCGTGCACGCGGGGGGCCAGACATACGGAAACGAGTGTGAGAAGCAGAATTCTTGTGTTCATTCGCATAATGTTCCGGGAAGGTTTTACAGCAAGCTCATTCTGATGTCGCTCTATCAAAGATTGCGCCCGGTAGCGAGAAGGCGCTGAGAATTACCCTTTAGGTGCTCCGTAGACGCTCCCTGTTTCGTTGGAAGCGACAATACATCGACGTCTGTGTTCGTAAAGTACAAAGAACGTCCACATCTCTGGTCAGCGCATCCACCCGTCCTTGGCGCGGGGATCCGTCAAGAAGCCGCGTCTCGGATGGCATCGAGTGTATCTGGATTTTCGAGACTGGATATGTCTCCAAGTGAATTTCCGAGATAAACCGATTTGATGAGGCGTCTGATTACTTTGGCATTCCGGGTCTTTGGAAGTGCCTTTGTGAAAGCGACGAACCGTGGCTTCAGTGGTTTACCGAGTTCCCTGGTGACCGAATTCATGATAGCACTGCGCAATCGATCCGTCGGGTCGACGCCTTCCTGAAGGACACAGTATATAGCCAGTTCCTCGCCTTTGACAGGGTGGGGGATACCGATGGCAGCCGACTCAACGACCTCCGGATGGGCATTGACGAGCGCTTCGGCTTCGGCCGGCCCGAGACGTTTTCCAGCTACTTTGATGGTATCATCGCTTCTGCCCAGAATGTACCACAGGCCGTCTTCGTCAATGGCTGCGAAATCTCCGTGCACCCAGAATCCGGGGATTTGCTTCCAGTACGATTCGCGATACCGCTCATTGTCGTTCCAGAATCCCCGGGTCATACCGATCCAGGGTCCCCGAATGACCAGTTCGCCTACCGAATTCCGGACCGGCTTACCTGACTCGTCCACTACATCCGCATCCATTCCTGGCACCGGCCCTGAGAAGGCACAGGTCTTCAAGGGCCTGAAAAAATTTCCGCAGACGATCCCGCCACTTATTTCCGTCCCCCCCGAGTAGTTCAGAATCGGTTTCCTGGACTCAAGTACGTTCTCAAACAACCAAAGCCAGGACTCCGGATCCCAGGGGCTTCCGGTGCTGGCTACCGCGCGGAGAGAACTGACATCGTGTTGCTGGACCGGCCCCGTACCGTGGATCATCAGAGCGCGTATCAGGACCGGAGAGATCCCCAGGTGGGTGATTGCATGGTCCTCGACGAGCTTCCAGACACGGTCTTTGTCTGGATAATCGGGTGCACCATCAAAAAACACCATTTCCGCACCGGCGAGCAGAGTACCGAAAACAAGCCATGGCCCCATCATCCATCCCATATCGGTCATCCAGAACATCGTCTCTCCACGCTTCAGGTCCATTGAATGAATCATGTCCTGAGCGGCTTTGACTGGAAACCCGCAATGGGTATGAACGGCCCCTTTCGGACGCCCGGTTGTCCCGGATGTATAGATGATCATGAGCGTGTCTTCGGCAGCCGTATCGGCATATTCGGCTTCGATAGGCTGATCAGGAACCACATCGTGCCACCAGATGTCTCGGTTGGGCACCCAGTGTTTCGGGACGACGCCAGTCCTGCACACGACGAGCACGGTGGAGACGGTCGGGCAGTCATCGAGTGCTTCGTCCAGCACGTGTTTCAGTTCGATATTTTTCCCCCTTCTGAAAAAACCGTCAGCAGTGATCACCGCGCGCGCCGAAGCGTCATTCAATCGGGTGGAAACGGCTCCTGGTCCGTATCCGCTGAACAGCGGGAGAATAATCCCGCCGATTTTTATGATGGCGAGAAAGGCAACGACGAGTTCCGGGGTCATCGGCATGTAGAGCCCTACAGCACTTCCTTTTCCAATACCGAGTTCAAGTAGTGCATTGGCACACCGATTGACTTCTTCCAGCAGTTCGCGATACGTGTACGTGAGTGTCGAACCCTCTTCACCTTCCCATACAAAAGCCTTCTGATCAGCGACTGGCGTGGATATCCATTTCTCGAGACAGTTGAATACGATGTTCATTCTTCCGTCAACGCACCACGTCGGGAAGGCGGGGTCACTTTGAACGAGGACATCGCTGTATGGGACCTGAAACTGAATGCCCAGATCGTCGAGCACAGCGCCCCAGAACCATTCGGGATCATTAACGGAGCGGTCCTGGAGGTCGTCAAGTGAGTCCAGATGATGGCGGACCATGAATCTGTTCAGATTGCTCGATTCAATCCACTCTGAATTGGGCGTCCAGACCACGGGTTGTCCGAACGGAAAGGATGGTTCATTCTGGATTTGCAGATCTTCGGTCATCAGTTGCGTAACGTTGGGAGTCGGGTTGTAACCACTTCAGTGTATGATTCACTCCGGTAATCGTTTCGGTCGAAAGGATCGGCCCTTTCGGATCGCGAAAAGACTGCGAACACACCACTGTTATGTGACCAAAGTGTTATCTTTAGCGGCTTGATTATTACCGTGAGCAGTCATGGATTGCTCCTTTTCTAATGAATTGAATGTTCGGGTGGTTTACATATGAGTTCTGTTTCGAGCATAAGCCCTCATGAGGGCAAATTACTTGTTTTGCTCCCGGGAATGGGTGCGGTAGCAACGACGTTCATGGCCGGTGTCGAGGCCGTTCGTACGGGAATAGCCTCTCCAATTGGTTCTGTTTCGCAGATGCAGACGATTCGTCTGGGACAGCGGAGCGAGAACAGAAATCCATTGATTCGAGATTTTGTCGATCTGGCACCGCTGTCCGACATCGAATTTGCCGGCTGGGACGTCTTCGATGACAACGCATATGAGGCGGCTGTCCGGGCCGATGTGCTGGACGCAAAGCATCTGGATCCGTTGAAAGGATTTCTGGAGACGATCTCACCCATGCCTGCCGTCTTCGATCAGCAGTATGTTAAACGGCTCGACGGTCCCAATGTGAAACAGGCGCCGACCAAATATGATCTGGCGGAGGCACTTCGCGAGGACATACGGAATAAATTGGACGAGACCGGTTCGAGCCGTGCCGTCATGGTCTGGTGTGGGTCTACCGAGGTCTATCTCCGCCCGACCGACGTTCACGCGACTCCAGATACGTTCATCGATGGTCTGAAGAACAATGACTATTCGATTTCTCCGGCCCAGATTTATGCCTATGCGGCGATCATGGAAGGGATTCCGTATGCGAATGGCGCTCCCAATCTCTCAGCAGATTCGCCCGCCCTCGAGGCACTCGCTCTGAATAGGGGGGTCCCGATTTCCGGCAAGGACTTCAAGACCGGCCAGACCCTTTTGAAGACCATCCTCGCTCCGGGCTTCAAGACCAGAATGCTTGGAATCGACGGTTGGTTTTCAACGAACATCCTCGGCAACCGGGACGGTGAAGTGCTGGATGATCCGGACAGTTTCAAGTCGAAAGAGGTCACGAAGCAGGGAGTACTCGGGACCATCCTGCAGCCAGAACTCTATCCGGAGCTTTATGGCGATCTGTACCACAAGATCCGTATCAATTACTATCCGCCGCGTGGCGATGCCAAGGAAGGGTGGGACAACATTGATATTGTAGGCTGGCTCGGATACAAGATGCAGATCAAAGTCGATTTTCTGTGTCGTGATTCCATCCTTGCAGCTCCGATCGTTCTGGACCTGGCGCTCTTCATGGATGTCGCCGGTCGTTCCGGGCTATCGGGGATCCAGGAGTGGCTGTCCTTCTTCTTCAAGGGGCCTCATGTCAAAGAGGGACACGTCCAGGAACATGATATTTTCATTCAGCACGTTCGTCTGAAGAACACGCTCCGGGTACTCGCCGGTGAAGAACCGGTCACGCACTTGTCCGAGAATTACTCTCTCGAGCATCTCTAGCAGGTCTGTGAATATCCGAAGGGAAGAATCGGCGGCGGGACAGCTGACCGGCGTCGTACTTGCTGCTGGTTTTGGCTCCCGGCTTGCCGGCGTGTCAGATACGACACAGTTAAAACCGCTGACGCCAGTTGCGGGCAGGCCGCTCATGGCTCGAACGCTGACCAGTCTGTCCGTGGCCGGTTGCGACCGGGTCGTGGTTGTCGTCGGCTACTGTGGCGCCGAGATTCGAGATGCTATCCTGAGTCTTCCACATGGAGAGATGCACGTGGAGATTGTAGAGAATGATCTTTTCAATCTGTCCAACGGCGTTTCTGTCCTGAAAGCAGCGCCGTTTTTATCCGGCAGATTCCTTCTGACGATGGCAGATCATGTATTCAGTGATGATGTCATGCGTCTGGCCGGATCGCACCATCCTCCAGCCGGGGGAGCAACATTGCTCATCGATCGAAAACTGGATACGATTTTCGATATGGATGATGCCACCAAGGTGCTATCGAACGGAGATCGTATTCAGGAGATCGGTAAAGAAATTGACCCATTCGACTGTGTTGACACGGGACTGTTTGTCTGTACGGATGGGTTGATATCGGCTCTCCAGTGCGTCTTCGAGGAAAAGGGCGATGCGAGTCTGTCGGAAGGTGTCGCGCGCCTGGCAACAGCAGAAAGAATGACTATTCTGGATATTGACGACGGGTTCTGGCAGGATGTCGATACTCCGGAGATGCTCAGGGAAGCAGAGCGCAGACTAGGTCGTATGGAAAAAGGGTGCTGAGATTTACCGAAAACCAAAGGCAACGCTCGACGTTGTAGCCGATCCGAACGCAATCAGAACGTGTACTCATTTCTTACAACCATGACTGGCTGGACTCGATATATATGCCGTATGCTCTCTCTGACCGGAGTGCTCATTCTTTCATCATGTGCCGGATCTGATTCGGGTGGTGGTTCCGGATTGGTTCTCGACGCGTTCGAAGGCCGGGACGCAGGAAATCCGACGGAGCTGCACGTCTTCCGGGACGATCTGTATTTACAATTGAATGATGTCGATCGGGGTATCGAATTATGGAAATATGACGGGAATACGATTGCGCTGGTTGATGACCTTACCCCGGGGGCAGGTCCGTCTATTCCTGCCCGGCTGACATCCTTCCAGGGTCAGCTATTCTATACGGCGATGAAGGATCCGTACGGGAGGGAGTTGTTTCGACTCAATAACGGGCGAGGCCAACTTCTCAAAGACATTGCCGAGGGGCCGAACAGCGCGAATCCTGCCGAAATGACTCCGTTCGGAGATCGACTCGTGTTCAGAGCCAATGATGCCATTACAGGGTTTGAGCTGTGGGAATGGGATGGACAATCAGTCCATCAGGTGGCCGATTTGACCGCTGGACCTGGAAGTTCCAGTCCGCGTTTCTTCGCCGTCTATCACGATACGCTCTTTTTTGCAGCCGATCAGGATGACATCGGTACCGAACTGTTCAGTTATGACGGCGAGCATGTGGCGTTGGTCATGGATATAAATCCGGGGCAGACAGGATCGCGGCCGAGTGAGTTCACTGTATTTAATGACCGCCTGTATTTCTGGGCGTACACGGCAGACACGGGTGTTGAACTCTGGCAAATTGATGGTCAGACCGTCTCGCTGGCAAAGGACATCAATCCCGGTACAGACGGGTCCAATCCCAGAAATTTTTCCGTCGTCAACGACCGGATGTATTTTTCAGCCACAGACGCGACCCATGGAGCCGAGATGTGGATGGTCGAAGGAGACGATATTTCCATGGTAACCGAGATCCGGGAAGGCAGCGCAGGAAGCCATATCGGTTTTCCGGTCATTAACGGTGACGATCTCTTGTTTCCGGCCGATGATGGCGTGCACGGGCTCGAACTGTGGCACTTATTGGACGGAAAAGCATCTTTGGTCGCAGACATCATCGAAGGGCCTGAAGGCGCCGGTCCTCATTCGTTGGGTGTGTATAAAGGCTGGGTATATTTTGCGGCGCGGACCATCGCCGAGGGTGCTGAATTGTGGCGTTCAAATGGAACTGAAACACAGTTTCTCGTAGACATCATGGAAGGAGAGAGGAGTTCGACGCCGAGTGATTTCCATGGCGTAAAAGACCAGATCTGTTTTTCAGCCGCTGATGAGCCGCATGGACGGGAACTGTGGTGTTTCCGGATTGATGAATTTGACCCGATCAGAACGATTCGGTGACACGTGAGGCTCGTATCAATCGGTGAACCATGGGCGGGCGGTTTGCCTGCGACCCGGGTCAGGATGGCGTGTCATCGACCGTTTGACGGATGATCCGATGGTTCAGGCTGCCAGGAGAAAATGTATTCCTTGTCCTCTATCCCCAGAGCTGTCTCGGTCAGTTTGAGAGGCCTGAACGTATCGACCATTACGGCCAGTTCTTCCGTCCGGACCTTTCCGATACTGGCCTCGACCGTCCCCGGGTGAGGACCGTGTGCGATCCCGCCCGGATGCAGCGTAAACGATCCACTACTGATCCCTTTTCGGCTCATGAAGTTTCCTTTGGCGTAATAAAGGACTTCATCGGAGTCGATGTTTGAATGGTTATATGGGGCCGGGATGCCTTCCGGATGGTAATCGTACATTCTGGGTACAAACGAACAGATGACGAAATTATGTCCTTCGAAATGTTGATGGATCGGGGGCGGAAGGTGGACCCGTCCGGTTATCGGTTCGAAATCATGAATGGACGTTGCGTACGGGTACATAAATCCGTCCCATCCGACGAGATCGAACGGATGGTACCGGTAGAACAGGCGATGGTGATATCCATGTTTGGCAATTCGTATCTCGAAGGCTCCTTCCTCGTCGTACGTATTTAATTCAGTCGGTCCGCGAAAATCGCGTTCACAGATGGGACTGTGCTCGAGCAACTGCCCGAACGAATTTCGATACCGTTTCGGGGTGTGAATTTCCGAAAACGACTCAATGATCAGCAGGCGGGGCTGGGAGCTGTCATCAAAATGCCATTGATGGGTAACCGTTCTGGGAACGTGGACGTAGTCCCCTTCCGAGAAGTCAACCCGACCGAATGGACTCTCCATGTAACCGGAGCCGCTGTGGACGAAAACCATTTCGTCAGCGACGGCATTGCGGTAGAAATAGTCCATCTCGGAAACGGGAGCGCATAGCGCGAGACGAACATCGTCGTTACCGAGAATATACCGGCGGCCTCCCAGCCAGTCTCCGCCGGGTGCAAGTTCAAATCCTTTCAGGTGTCTGTGATGCAGGAAATCCGAAGGCAGAAAAGTCACATCTACCGGGATTGGATCCTCTATTCGCTCGACTACGGTCGGAGGATACAGATGATAGGCAATTGACTGAATACCGCTGAAGCCCTCGGCTCCTATGACCTCTTCACTGTAAAGAGAGCCATCCGGTTTTCTCATTTGCGTATGCCTCTTGTGCGGCACACGGCCCAATTTCATATAGTGTGGCATGACTGGCGGGGGATGAGTTCTACACGGTACGTATCGGTTCAAGGTCCAGACCCGGACCTAGAGATTTCCTCTCAGTTCCTGTTCTCGTTCGATCGATTCAAAAAGCGCCTTGAAATTCCCTTTTCCAAATGAGCGGGCTCCCTTTCGCTGAATGATTTCATAAAAAACGGTCGGACGATCCTGAACAGGCTTGGTAAAAATCTGAAGGAGATAGCCCTCGTCGTCCCGATCCACGAGGATGCCGAGGTCTCTGAGGTACGATATCTCTTCGTCAATCTCTCCAACTCGTTCTGTCAGCGTATCGTAGTAGTCTGTCGGAACATACAGGAATTCTACACCCCGGTCTCGAAGGGCTGTAACGGTCTCGATGATATTGGACGTAGCCATCGCGATATGCTGGACACCGGCACCGTGATAAAAGTCCAGATATTCCTGTATTTGACTCTTCTTCCTACCTGAGGCTGGCTCATTGATGGGAAATTTGATTCGGTCATTTCCATTCGCCATCACTTTTGACATCAGGGCAGAATACTCAGTGGAAATATCCTTGTCGTCGAATGAGAGCAGATTACGAAACCCGAGTACATCGGAATAGAAATCGACATACTTGTTCATATCTCCCAGGTGAACATTTCCGACGCAGTGGTCGACGTACCGAAGTCCTGTGGGTGCGGGGTTCCAGAAAGGACTGGTCCTCTCGACGAAACCCGGAATAAACAATCCACGGTAATCCGAGCGTTCGACGAACGTATGAATGGTATCACCATACGTCTTGATGGCGGCTATGATGACCGACCCATGGTCGTCGGAGAGTTCCTCCGGCGGTCTGATGACGACTGCACCACGTTTTACTGTCTCTTCGAAGGACGATCTGGCGTCGTCAACCCACAGAGCAATGTCTCGAACCCCGTCACCGTGCTTTTTTACATGGTCGGCTACAGGCGAATCGGGGTGAAGTGCAGAGGTGAGCACGAACCGGATTTTATCCTGTTGTAGCAGATAACTTGTCGCATCGCGATCGCCCGTTTCCAACCCCCTGTATCCCACGATCTGAAATCCGAAAGCGCTCTGGTAATAGTGTGCTGACTGCTTCGCATTTCCCACATAAAACTCGACGTAATCGGTCCCGTTGATGGGCAGAAAGTCAACGTGTTGACCCGATTGGGCCGGTGCATTCAAGGTAGTCGTTGCCATTTCGAACAATTCTTATGGTGGTGTGCCTGCAGCTTCCGGTCTTCTTCAAGCGAAGAAATTCCCCTCCAGCGTACACCGATTGGTTCTCAACGTTCCGATGCCGCACACGGTGCACTATCGATCGGGACATAGATTCCCTGACTCGATGCATCATCCATACGAAGCGGGCGTACGATGGCCTGCACCACCGTGAAACCGACGTATCCAGTCCGTGAAACTCAGCCTGAACCGTTACCTGTTGATCGCCGTGATTGTACTGTGTACCGGGTGTTTCTCCGAGCCGCAATTCCGTGTATCAGCCCTATCTGCCGAGCCGATTTCATGGGATTCCATTCGTGTTCACGTATCGTTCGAGACGAAAAATCTGGTCGGTGGATTTGAACCCGTATTACCGGACAGCGCATGGGTCAGGGCTTTCGACGCCTCCTTCGATACCCTTTTTGCTGGTTCCCGTTCGGTGATAACCCTACCCGATAAACGATTGGGAGACAGGGAGTCGGTACTCGTTGAGGCCTGTGGATCATACGGTGATCGCATCGCGTGCGAGCAGAGAACACTCGAAGCGTCTTCCAAGCGGATGATCGTGGATACAGATCTTTCCTATCCGGAATCACGCTTATTCGAGAAAGGAGTCTTCCGTCTGGGTTACCGGCTCGAGCGTGCCCGGTTCGATTCATCGGGTTGGGAGCCAATCAGACGTCGCGGGCGCCCTTCGACGTTCGTCCGGGTCTATGTATCCCGGCATCCGGAGGATCACGTTCAGATACCCATCGTGAGAGCAAGAACACGGTTCGATTTGTCTCGTCTGCGTGGCTATAGAAATTATCGATTCCGGGTAAAATCGGGTCTGATGGACGCTGATTCAGTCGAAGTACGGTTTGATGTGTTTACGACGCTGGGAACGGAACCGGCGAAGATCGCGGGCGAACATGTGGTCCTTCGCGCGAAGTCGGAATCCGAACGAAAGGATGAACTCCGGAATCTCGTAGAACTGGGTGCATCAGATATTCTCGACAGAATGAAAGGGTTTTTTGGTCTTAGAAAAGCCTATGTGTTCATCAACGACTGGTCGTACCAGCCACTCGAAAAAAGCTATGATGCTGAAATTGAAATTCATTGGCAGTCGGGGATCCGTGGTCGGTGGTTCGATATGACAGGGCGATATATTGTCGCTTTCGATGGTTCCGTTGGCAGTTTCGAATTTCTGCGCGGAAGTTCGGCGGCGACCGATCGGTGGTATGATCGACAGGATTCCACTGTCATAGAGTTCGAATCGCTGATGGGAGAAGATCACCTCCGGCCCGGGAACGAATTCGACGTGTACACCCCTTGATACCATGTCCAGATCACTTGTTCTGAATCAGTCTGCAGACGGGATAGAGGCTGTTGTGCGGGATATGAATCCTCAGGAGCTGAATGCTCCAGGACTATTGCGGGTTCGAGTGGCGTATTCCAGTATGAATTACAAGGATGCACTTGCCGTGACGGGTCGCGGGAAAATTATCCGCGCCCGGTATCCGTTCGTGCCGGGAATCGACTTTGTCGGTGAGGTGATAGAATCGCGGTCCGAGCGTTTCAATGTGGGTGACCGGGTTGTAGGGACTGGAGGGGGACTGGGCGAGACGATGTGGGGAGGTTATACTGAACTATTGACGGTACCCGATACGTGGTTAGTGTCGTTACCGGTGGGGCTTTCGGTTGTCGACTCGATGATTATCGGAACGGCAGGATTAACGGCGATGCTGTCTGTTATGAAATTGAATCCACTGGTCGCAAGACAGGAAGAGGGCCGAGTTGTCGTCACCGGTGCGAGCGGTGGCGTAGGAAGTCTGAGTACTCTTTTTCTTGGCAGGAGCGGTTTTCGGGTCGTTGTTTCGACCGGTAAAAAGGATAACAGTTGGCTTCG
>CAYLHF010000004.1:0-5321 GCA_964383365.1 uncultured Rhodothermales bacterium
CGGGACCAATGCCGGGACCATCGCCTTTACAACCAACGACGGAACGGTAACCTCTTCCAGCGCATCGGTTTCGTTTGATATCTCGGCCGTTAACGACGTGCCTTCCTTCACCAAAGGCGCCGATCAGACGGTTAATGAAGATTCCGGAACGAAGACCGTAGCCACGTGGGCCACGAACCTCTCGAAAGGTCCCGCTGACGAAGCCGCCCAGACGCTCTCCTTCATCGTCACCAACACTAACAACGGTCTTTTTGCGACACAGCCAGCTATTTCTTCAACCGGTACGCTCACCTTTACCCCGGCCGCTAATGCCAATGGAACGGCTACCGTCACCGTCAAGATCAAGGACAACGGCGGCACGACCAACGGTGGTGTCGATACGAGCGCGGGTCAGAATTTTACACTGACGATTAATGCGGTCAATAATGCGCCTGTGGCCACCATTCCAGAATCGCAAACAATTACTGAAGACGGTATGCTCGTCCTCTCGAGTGCGAATGGAAACCTGATCTCTGTATCGGATTCGGATGTAGGAGCAAACGCCCTCTCGATCACATTGACTGCTACACCGGATATGGCCTCGCTCTCCCTGTCTCAGTCGGCTGGACTGGCCTTCACCACCGGAGACGGTACGACGGATGTAAGTATGACGTTCACCGGAAGCGTGGCCAACGTCAACGCCGCCCTCGATGGACTTATCTATCGCCCGGAACAGAATCAAACCATTCCTGGATCTGTGAAGATCAATGTATCCGATCTGGGATCTACGGGTACAGGGGGAGAACTGATGGATTTCAAAGTTCTTATCGTAAACATCACCTCCGTAAACGACGCCCCCGTTGCAGCAGACGACGCCGCCAATACGAGCGAAGACACATCGGTCACGATTGATCTCCTTGCCAACGATAATGACGTGGACAACGGACTCTGGGGTACGCTTACGGTGACGGCCCTGTCAGATCCTGCGAACGGATCGGTTATAGACAACGGTGACGGCACGGTCACCTACTCCCCGAATGCCAACTTCTTAGGAACCAACACCTTTACCTACCGCGCCCTCGATGGAGGCGGGCTCTTTGATGAGGCCACCGTAACGGTAACGGTCACGGGCGTAAATGATGCACCGGTAGCAACCGATGATACAGCCTCAACTAACGAGGATGCCTCCGTCGTCATTTTGGTCACGGGCAATGACTCGGACGCCGACGGCGATGCCCTCTCCGTCGCGTCGGTCGGCGCTCCCGCCATGGGCACGGCCGCCGATACTGGTAATGGCACGATCACCTATACACCAAACGCCCAGTTCAATGGCAGTGATTCCTTTACGTATTCGATTACAGACGGGAATGGAGGTACGGCCTCGGCTACGGTCACCGTCTCGATTGCGTCGGTCAATGACACGCCTGTGGCTGTAAATGATGTAGCGACGACGTTCGCGACGGACCCCATTCGCATCGCAGTAACGACTAACGACACCGACGCTGACGGCGACGCACTTACGATAGCGTCCGTCTCCTCTCCAGCCAGCGGTACGGCCACGAACAATGGAGACGGTAGCATCACCTACACGGCTAACGCAGACTTCGAAGGGATGGATACATTCACCTACTCCATTACGGATGGCAACGGGGGCTCGGCTACGGCTACGGTCACCGTTACGGTATCCGGTCCCGGTACTGATGGAGATGGTATTAGCATTGCCGTTGAAGACGGAGCCCCCAATAATGGCGACGGTAACGGTGACGGCACACCCGATTCGGCGCAGAACAACGTCGCTTCGGTGCCTATCGCGACCGGCGATAATGCTGGAGCGTACATTACGGTCGAATCAGATACCAACACCAACCTAGCACGCGTCGCCTCAAATCCGATTCCCGCCCCGACGGCCGCTCCTGCCGGAGCCCAGTTCCCGGTGGGTCGTATCTCGTTTAATGTCGACAATCTCACCGTAGGACAGTCGACGGTCGTAACTCTCACCCTTCCCCGAGGCGTGACGGCCGTATCATACTTCAAGTACGGCCCGACCGCGTCTGACGCTTCGGATCACTGGTATGAGTTCCTTTTTGACGGAACGACGGGTGCCGTCATCTTCCCTGAGACCCCCGCCAATCCACCACGCATCGAGCTTCACTTTACCGATGGGCTGCGCGGCGACGGAGACCTCACGGCCAACGGCACGATCGTCGATCCCGGCGTGCCCATATTCAATACCAACAGGCTCCCGGTTGTTACGTCAGAAGTCGTCACACTTGACGAAGACACCGCGACGACTACCGACCTTCTTGCTAACGATGTCGATGCCGACGGAGACGGACTCAGCGTCATATCCCTCACACAGCCGACCAACGGGCAGGTTGTTCTCGGTGCTGATGGAAATGCCACGTACACGCCACGGGGCGATTTCTTTGGAACCGACGCGTACACGTACATGGTCAGTGACGGCACGACGACACCCGTAGCGGGCACGGTCAGTATCACGGTAGATCCAATCTCTGACGCGCCAACGACCGTCGACGATACGGTGACGACTGCCGAGGAGATGGCCGTCACGATCGCAGCGCTCACAAATGACTTCGACGTCGATAACGAGCCTGTCTTCCTGGCCAATATTGAAGACGGCCAGCACGGCATGGTCGAAGTCACAGAGGAGATCAAGATCACGTACACCCCGGAAACAGACTTCTTCGGTACCGACGTGATTCGCTACTTCATTCGCGATGCTGCCGGCAGTATTACGGAAGGAAAAGTAACGGTTACCATCACGAATACACAGGATGCACCCGTTGCCGTAGACGATGCCGCCTCGACGACTCGGGGCGTGCCTGTTACCATCGACGAACTCGCCAACGACACCGACGCAGACGGCGACGTGCTCTCGGTAACTTCGGTTGGAACGGCTTCGAATGGGGTCATTACCGTGGGTCCCGGAGGACAGATGACCTACACGCCTCATGCTGATTTTAGCGGTAGCGACTCGTTTACCTACACCATCAGTGACGGGAACGGGGGCGCGGCCACGGGGACGGTCGCTGTCACGGTTACCTTCACGAACGCAGCCCCAGTGGCCGCGCCCGACGTAGCGACAACCACGGAAGACACGGCAATCTCCATCGCCGTGCTCGTAAACGACACCGATGCCAATGGCGATGCAGTGAGCATCGCTTCCATGACGCAGCCCTCGCACGGCACGGTCGTGGTCGATTCCACCGGGACCATTACGTACACTCCCGCGAAGGACTTTAGCGGAAGCGATACGTTCACGTATACGGCCACCGATACCTACGGCGAGAGCGCTCCGGCCACAGTCGCCATCACCGTTACGCCCGTAAACGATGCGCCCGTCTTTGCAAGCGCCACCCCCATTACGACGGGCGGGAATCTCGTCTGGCTCGGGGCTACGTCGACGACTAAACCCGGCGAAACCAGTCAACCGATTACCGTCGAGTTCGATGCCGCCTCGGATGCCGACGCAGACACCCTCACCTACACCTGGGAACTCTCTCTTCTGGAGGACTTCAGCACCGTACTCTCTACAAAAGAGACACAGAATCTCACCGTCACGATGGAAACGCGGGAACTGCTCGCTCTTCTTGAGCCCGCGGGACTTGCTCCCGGCGCGCAACTGGCGGTCTACCAGCGGCTACGCGTGGACGACGGTTCGGGCGGTGTCGCGAGCGCCAGTCCGCAGGCCATCACGTTCGCACGCGGCACGTTCGTGGCAACAGAAGAAGAGGGCGAACTGCCACGCGAGTTTTCGCTTGAGGGCAACTACCCCAACCCCTTCAATCCGAGGACGACGATCGAGTTCGGACTACCTCAGACCGCGCACGTGACGCTCACCGTATATGACATGACCGGGCGCGTCGTTCGACGACTCTTCGACGAGACGCGAGCGGCCGGTCGCTACCGGGAGCAGATTGATTTCAGCGACCTCGCGAGCGGTGTCTATCTCTACCGCCTCGTGACGCCGGAGAGGGCCTTCACGAAGATGCTCCACCTGGTGAAGTGATCCATGCACCGTACGGGGCGCAACGGTACACGTCGTGACAGGCCGGGCCCCGGATACTAATCGCGATGCGAGTGTGTAGAGCGATCCCATTTGCCGCGGCCGCCGAAAGGCGGCCGCGGCATTGTTTTATTGTGAAGGACCTCCTGAACCGTGTATTTACAGAACGGAGAATGTACTTTTGAGTGACAGGGATCATAACCTGTCAGCCTCCCAAGAAGACGCAAATTGAGTATATCGTGTACCCGGTTCATCCCGAGAACATACCAGCAGAGATCATGACGGCGAATCCGTACGAGGTGCGATTTGCCCGGTCGAAGGAAGAACTCGACTCTATCTACCGTCTCCGATTCGACGTTTTCAACCTCGAATTAAAAGAAGGACTTTCGAGTTCTCTGGCGGCCGAACGAGACGTCGACGCATTCGACTCCGTCTGCCACCATCTCTACATAGTCGACACCCGAACCCGACGCACAGTCGGAACGTATCGGATGCAAAGCGTCGATCAGGCGCGAAACAATCTGGGACTATACTCCGAAACAGAATTCGATTTTTCGGCCGTTCCCGAAGATGTTCTCTCGAGTAGCCTGGAAGTCGGACGGGCCTGTATTCACCGTGAGCACAGGAGCCTCAGGGTCCTCTATCTACTCTGGAAAGGACTCGGATTGTACATGTCACACAACGACTTACGATACCTGTTTGGATGTTGTTCATTAACCAGCCAGAATCATGCGGAAGGACTGGCCGTAATGAAACAACTGGAGAAGCGTGGAAATCTTCTGGATGGATGGTCTGTGCAACCCCTCCCCAGCCACGTCTGTTGTAGAGAGGAGGACATAGACGAGCCTCCCGAGCGCGTCAAAATTCCACGCCTGATGCGGGCATATCTCACGCTCGGCGCGAAGATCTGTGGTCCGCCCGCTATCGACAGACAGTTCAAAACGATCGACTACATAGCACTCTTCGATGTGAATAAACTTTCCCGGGCGGCCGCGTCATTCTATCGCGTAGGGTCATGACACGTATTCGTGCGAGTTCGCGGCTGATTGCCATCATCCTCTGGACGATCCTGCTCTGGATCGTTTGGCAGATCGGTAATCTCATCCTATTCTCGTCGATCGTAACGAAACGAAGATGGAGAAGCTTTATCCTGCCGACCTGGTCAGGTGGCATTCTCCGCATAATGGCCGTCCGACTGACTGTCGATGGGGCTATTCCCGCTGAACCCTTCATTCTGGTCTCAAATCACCTTTCTTACATCGATATTCTTCTTTATCTGAAGACGATTGAATGTTGCCTGATAGCTAAATCCGAT
>CAYLHF010000004.1:5421-71682 GCA_964383365.1 uncultured Rhodothermales bacterium
CGTTTCCAGCCAGACTACGTACCCCGACCGGACCAGGTAACCCGTACCCTGTTGTCGGTTGAGGGAGATCAGACCGGTACAAAACCCGTCCATCTCTCCTACGTTGATTCCCATCCAGACGACAGCACCGGCCAGCGACCCGTCATCATTCTTCTGCACGGCTCACCAGCAGCCTCGTCTTCGTTGATGGGTATTCATCATGCTCTCGCAAAGAGCGACTCATTCCGGGTCATTACGCCAGATATGCCCGGTTTCGGTGGATCGGAGCGGACAATTCCTGATTACTCGGTGTTGGCACATGCCGGATACCTGCATCAGATGATCGATTCCCTGAAGATCGATGAGGCTCATCTTGTTGCTTACAGTATGTCCGGAGGTATTGTGCTTGAACTTGAGAAACGACACCCGGATGAGGTCGCTTCGATTACGATGCTTTCTGCCATTGGTGTACAGGAATTGGAATTGATGGGTGAGTACTATCTCAATCATGCGGTACACGGACTCCAACTGGGTGGTCTCTGGTTGATATCCGAAGGCTTTCCGCATTTCGGGTGGATGGATGACGTCATGCTCGGAAAATCGTACGCGAGGAATTTCTACGACACCGATCAACGCCCACTCAGAAATATCTTGCTTGCGTATGATGGGCCGATGAAAATCATTCACAGTGAGGATGATCCACTGGTGCCATACCCGGCGGCCAAAGAGCACCATCGACTCGTCCCACAGAGCATACTTCTAACTCTGGACGGTATCGGACACAGCCTGCCGTTCACAAAACCAGACAAGGCCGCCCGCTATATCTCCTCATTCGTTTGGCGCGTAGAATCAGGTGAAGCGAAGCACCGATCCGATGTCTCCCCCAATCTGCTACGAAAAGCAACACTCCCGTTTGACCCCGCCAATATCCCCGCCGCGGAAGGATTTAGCCTCTTTGTGTTAATCATTCTCATCGTCGGTGCCACGTTGGTAAGCGAAGATCTGGCATGCATAGGTGCCGGTCTGATGGCAGCGCGGGGAACCCTGACCCTGGCAAGTGCATTTTCGGCCGCTTTCGGAGGAATTGTCCTTGGCGATGTGCTCCTGTATGTGCTCGGTCGCAGTCTTGGTACAAAAGTAGTCCGCCGTCCCCCTTTCAGCTGGTTTATTCATCCGAGCACGCTCGAGAAAGGATCGGCATGGTTCGAACAGAAAGGGATTCGTGTCATCTTCGCCAGCCGGTTCATTCCGGGAACCCGGCTACCCACGTACGTCGCTGCGGGAGTCCTCCGCGCGCCATTCTGGAAATTCCTTTTCTACTTTCTGATCGCGGCCGTTCTGTGGACTCCGGCCATTGTGGGTCTGAGTACGATTCTCGGAAATCAACTCCTGAAGTACTACGCCCTCTATGAGTCGTTCGCGATCTGGGTGCTTCTCGGACTAATATTTCTCCTTTACGCCGGCCTTCACCTGATCGTACCGATGTTTACACATCGCGGAAGAAGGATGCTGATATCGAGGTGGCGAAGAATCAGACGATGGGAGTTCTGGCCACCCTACGTCTTCTACCCCCCTATTGTGCTATACGTCCTCGGGCTCGGGGTTAAACACCGATCGCTGACGGCATTCACTGCAGCCAATCCGGGAATGCCTGACGGGGGATTCGTCGGTGAGTCCAAATCAGCCATTCTCCGTGCGTTGATGGGACCGGATGTCGATCATGATCCCACCGGGCAAGCGGGAACGACCGGGACATTCGGGACAACCGGGACAACCGGGACAACCGGGACCGAAGATTCAGGCGACGTAAGCGAAACGACCAAGGATGCTGTCAAAATCGCCCGTTTCCACGTTATTTCAGATGCTGCATCCGGCCCGGATGAGGTTCGCGCATTTATGCAGGTACACAACCTCCAGTTTCCGGTCGTGCTAAAGCCTGATGCCGGTGAGCGCGGCTCAGGAGTGGACATTGCCCGGACTGACCGAGACGTGACTGATTATTTCGCTACGAGAAGCCAGTCGACGATTGTGCAGGAATTCATACCCGGTCACGAATTCGGGATTTTCTATTATCGATTCCCGAATGAACATCAGGGACGAATTTTTTCCATTACCGACAAGCGTTTCCCCAGTGTCATCGGTGACGGCACGAGGACGCTTGAAGACTTGATTATGGATGACGATCGCGCGGTCTGTATGGCCAACTTCCATCTGACGAACCACGCGCACAGCCTGTCCGATATCCCTGAAAAGAACGAGACGGTATCGATCGTCGATATAGGAACGCACTGTCTGGGTGCTGTATTTCTGGACGGTCATGCGTTCAACACCGCTCCCCTCAGGAAAGCTATGGATGAAGTGAGTCGAGGGTTTGACGGATTCTATTTCGGCCGATACGATGTTCGGACGTCCGACGTGGATGCATTCAGGGAAGGAAAAGGATTCACCGTTCTGGAACTCAATGGAGTGACATCAGAGGCCACTCACATTTACGATCCCTCTCATTCGGTATTTTATGCGTACCGAACACTATTCGAACAATGGCGTATCGCCTTTGAGATCGGAAAGCGAAATATGGCTAAAGGTGCGTCCACGACCTCGCTCAGAGCGCTCACTCGGGCTGTCGTGGCGTCCAGATCCGATTCAGTTCGCCAGAACTAACAGACCTGATCATGAATGCAACTGCCGTACTGACCACAGGCCCCAGAGTCTTTCTACGACTGGTAGAGAGTGTAGGCGACTATGCCATCTTCATTCTCAAGGCAGTCAGTTCGATGCGTGAGTGCAATGCGTATAGAAAACCCATCTTCGTACAGATGGTCCGGATCGGAGTCGACTCGCTCCCGGTTACGATGCTTGCATCCGCCTTTGCCGGTGTGGTGATAATGGTTCAAACCGCCTACCAACTGGATAATGTCATTCTCACCGGCGATGCCATTGGAGCAATCGTCGTCCCGACGTTGATGCTGGAAATGGCAGCCCTGGTTCCAGGATTGGTCCTGGCCTCACGAATCGGCGCGAGTATTACGGCGGAAATTGGGACCATGCGCGTGACCGAGCAGATCGACGCCCTGGAAACGATGGGAATGAATTCGGTCTCTTACCTCGTTCTCCCCCGCGTAATGGCCGGTATTATCATGTTTCCGTTCATTTACATCGCGTCTGCTGCCATCAGTGTCTACATCGGTGGAATAGCTGGAGAGTTTATGGGATACCTGCCATTCGAAGCGTACATCACGGGGGCCCGGACGTACTTTCACGTCTTCGATCTGTATTACGGTATGACAAAGATGCTTGCCTTCGGATTTCTGATCACTTCGATTGCTTGCTGGAAAGGATTTACCACTACGGGTGGGGCCGACGGCGTGGGCAGGAGCACGACGAGTTCCGTGGTTATCAGTTGCGTGAATCTGCTGGTTGCGGACTACATTGTAGCGGAACTCCTGTTGTAGCGGCAGTACTTGTCGTATCTATCAGACGGATAGCCATGTCGCCACAGACCAAGCAAAACCGTCCAGTCAGCACATCGTCACAGCCGAAGGGTCTTTCGACATTCGGCGGTGTCTTTACGCCGTCGATTCTGACGATCCTCGGGGTCATCATGTACCTCCGGTTCGGTTGGGTAGTCGGACAGGTCGGGCTGGTGCTGACGCTGCTCATTGTTGTGCTGTCAACCGGCATCACTCTGTTGACAACGCTGTCCATCTCGGCCATCTCGACGTCTCAAAAAATCCGAGGAGGCGGTGCATACTACATGATCTCACGCTCGCTGGGCGTCGAGGCCGGAGGCGCCGTCGGTATTCCTCTGTATCTGGCCCAGGCACTCTCGGTAGCGTTGTACACCATCGGGTTTGCCGAGAGCGTGGTCAGAATAGTACCTACGTGGAACATGACATTCGTGGCGCTCATCACGACCGCTGCGGTCGCGCTCGTCGCCTTGAGCTCCGTGCATACCGCCATCCGGGTTCAGTATGTCATCATGGCCGCCATTGCCCTGTCGCTGCTATCGCTTCTATTCGGAACGGCCATCGCCCCGGACTCCGGTGAACCGATCACCGTTGGATCAGGCCTTGCCGGTGGGGCCAGAGTAGGCTTTTGGACTGTATTTGCTGTCTTCTTCCCGGCAGTTACAGGCATCATGGCAGGAGTCAATCTGTCCGGCGATCTCCGAGATCCTGAAAAATCATTGCCGTGGGGAACGCTTGCTGCCGTCGGGACCGGCCTCGCGATCTATCTGGTCATACCCGTACTTCTCGTGACGCGAGCGACTCCCGAGCAATTAGTGGAAGATCCGCTCATTATGCGGCGCATCTCCTTTTGGGGAGATGCTATTCTGATCGGTGTCTGGGGGGCAACCCTGTCGAGTGCAGTCGGAAGTATTCTCGGGGCCCCACGCGTCTTACAGGCGCTCGCCCGCGACGGCGTACTACCGAGAAATCTGCATTTTCTGGGTCAGGGCAGTGGTCGCGATGACCAACCACGGGCGGGAACAGCCTTTACTTTCGCCATCGCAATCGGTGCTGTTTTGCTGGGAGACCTGAACGTAGTTGCACCCATTCTAACCATGTTTTTCCTGACTACCTACGGTGTCCTGAACGTAGCGGCAGGACTGGAACGATTCCTCGGTAATCCGTCATTTCGACCCAAGTTTCGGGTCCACTGGTTCTGGTCATTGGTAGGGGCTGCGGGAAGTATAGGCGTCATGTTCCTCATCAACCCGTTGGCAACGTGGGTGGCCATCGGATTGGTGCTTGCAATTTATTTCTGGCTGGAACGGAAGGAACTGCGTTCGGCATGGGGCGACGTTCGTCTTGGTATCTGGCTGAATCTGACAAGAGCAGGATTATTGAGACAACGCAGGGAAATCGATCCGAAAAATTGGAGACCGAACATCCTCGTCCTCTCTGGAGTCCCGACGCGTAGATGGCACCTGATCGAACTGGCCGCCGCTCTTACACATAATCGTGCTCTGCTTACGGTCTCATCCATTCTGCCGGCCGATCAGGTAACGGCATCCAGGATCCAGAGAATGTCAGCAACAATTTATGACTACCTCGATCGTCATCACGTTCAAGCGTTGGTTCGGCTTGTCCCGGCGGCGTCCCCTTTTACGGGCGCTGAGCAGCTCGTAGCGACATACGGCCTGGGGAATATGGTTCCAAACACCATCATCGTTGGAGACAGCGAGCAGGTAGAGCACCGGGGCGCGTATTGCCGGATGATCTCCCATTTTCATGCACAGAAAAGAAACACGATCATTATCCGGTATGAACCGGAGCGGGCGTTTGGCCATCGCCGTCGAATCGATGTGTGGTGGGGAGGCAAACGTGAGAACGGTGGATTGATGTTGATTCTCGCCTATTTGCTGAAGACCAGCCTCGATTGGAGAGCGGCTGAGTTGACGGTCAAAATGGTCGTCCCGAGTGTAGATGCCGCGTCAGGGGCGGCCCGGAATCTGGATGCCCTCGTTTCGGCCTCCCGAACGGGTGCCAGGACGGAGGTATTGGTCTCCGACAATAGAACTTTCTCAGAGATACTCCGAAATTCGTCCTCGGATGCGGATCTGGTTTTTCTTGGAATGGCCGTTCCTGGAGAGGAATTCGAGTCCTATTTTGTCGATCTTCACGAAAGAACCCGAGGCCTTCCTACGACCGCCTTTGTTCTTGCTGCTGAGGACACGTCATTTGGAGACGTGATCCTCTGAGACCCGACCCAAAATGACGTTACCCATCGAAGTATCTGATTGCGTTGGAAACACCCCGCCCCCCGCGCCGGCCTGACGATCTCATCGAGGCCGTACAGCTTACCGGAACACCCGCATACATCTATGACCTCTCGGTACTAAGGGAAAGAATCGATCAGCTGAAATCCCATCTTCAGGGAGTACCCACTCTCCTGAAGTACGCCATGAAAGCCAATTCGGCGCCGCCCCTGCTTGACGTCATCAGAAAACAGGGACTCGGGATCGATGCCGTCTCGCCGGGAGAAGTCGAGCTGGCCCTTCGGGTCGGATTCAGACCGGATCAAATACTGTTTTCAGGCAATAACATGACGGACGAGGAGATGCGTGGGGCACACACGGCTGGTGTACGATTGAATATCGGCGAACTCTCGCGCTTGAAAAGATATGGAGAGGCCTATCCCGGATCGAAGGTCTGTATCAGGATCAACCCGAACATCGGGGCGGGACACCATGCCCATGTCATCACTGCGGGGGAGGACAGCAAGTTTGGAATACCGGTCAATCAACTATCCGAAGTCAGCCGAATTGCTCGGCAGCAGGACCTGATAATAGACGGAATCCACCAGCACATCGGTAGCGGTATACTCGACACCGACGTCCTGTGGAGAGCCATGTCTGTCCTGCTTGAAGCGGCGCTCGAATTCCCTCACCTCTCGTTCATCAACGTGGGTGGAGGCCTCGGTATTCCGTATGCCCCCGGAGACCGGGCGCTGGATATGGACCGATGGGAGAGCGTTATTGTGAATCCTCTGAAAGAATATCTATCCCGGCATCCATCAAGCCATCTGTCAATTATGCTCGAGCCGGGGCGCTTTCTTGTGGCCGAATCAGGGACGCTGGTCGTGCAAACAAACACGGTTAAAGAAACAGCCACTCGAACGTTTGTAGGTGTCGACTCGGGGATGGGTCATCTCGTCAGACCCGCTCTCTATGGTGCTTTTCATGCTATTTCTAATCTTTCCAATCCGGACGGCGAGCTACGACCCTACGATGTGGTCGGCAATATCTGTGAATCCGCTGATTTCTTTGCTCGAGACCGTATGATTCAGTCGATCAGGGAAGGAGATCTTCTGGCCATCCAGGACGCCGGCGCATACGGGATGTCCATGTTTTCCCCTTACAATACGCGTTCAGCACCCGCGGAGGTGCTCTTGACCGCAGACGGACCGGTGATATACCGGCACCGAATGTCGGCTACAGATCTGGTCCACTGGCTGTATCCCGGTCTACCGTGACGCGGAGAGGCGGAAGCCCGTCGATTTCCGCATAGAGTTCGTCTCCTTCGGCCACGGGACCGACTCCTTCCGGCGTTCCGGTATAAATCAGGTCTCCCGGTTCCAGCGAGAAAATAGTTGAGCAAAAGGACACAAGAACGGCCGGCGAAAAAATCATGTCTGACGTGCGCCCATCTTGCCGGAGAATTCCGTTTATTTCGAGTCGTACTCGCACATCTCGAACGTCGACGCCCAACGTAACCGCTCGAAAATCACCCAGCGGGGCGAATGTATCGAATCCTTTGGCGACTGACCATGGATGCCCCTTCTCCTTCGCTTTCGCCTGAATGTCCCGTGCAGTCATATCCAGACCCACCGCATATCCAGAGATATAATCAGGCGCAGAGACCTCAGGAATGTTCTTTCCCGACTTCCCAATTTGAATCACCAATTCTACTTCGTGGTGGACATCTGATGACATGCGGGGAAGGAGAACGCACCCCCCGTCATGCAGAAGAGCCGACGAAGGTTTCAAGAATACCATGGGCGTCGACGGAACTACACTCTGCATTTCAGCAGCATGTTTCGCATAATTGCGTCCAATACATAGTATTTTTGACGGTTTGATCACGGATATCAGATTTGGGACGGAGTCACACGGACCGATGATGGATTGATTTGTGTGTTAAATGGCGTTATATTTTCAGGCTGGACGAATACTGCATTTCGTCCATTTTTTCACTCTCGCGTCGGTAGTCAATCCGGCGCACCAAAGAAGAGGAGTTCAAATGTACGCGATAGTCGAGATAGCGGGCAAGCAGTTCAAAGTCCGCGAGAACGATCTGGTATATATTCCGAAGCACGACGTCAGTGAATCAGACAAGATGACGTTTGACCGTGTGCTACTCGTATCTAACGGAACGGAGGTGCAGGTCGGCACGCCCACCGTAGAAGGAGCGAAGGTCGAAGCCACGGTAGTGGCACAGGTCAAAGCGGACAAGGTATACGTCTTTAAAAAGAAGCGACGTAAACGGTATAAGGTTAAACGGGGACACCGTCAGCCGTATACACAGATCAAAGTCAACTCCGTTTCCACTGCGGCGTGACGTTCGGTCTTGCCGTTGGAGAGCAACGCATCTATACCAGAAACAATTTCATTTTTCGGAGGCCGATATGGCACATAAAAAAGGAATGGGGTCGACCAAGAATGGTCGCGATTCAAACCCAAAAATGTTGGGCATTAAGGCTTACGGCGGAGAGTTCGTCAAAGCCGGAGCCATCGTGGTCAGACAGCGTGGCACCAAATTTCACCCGGGGGACAATGTCGGTCGTGGAGATGACGACACACTCTTTGCCACCGCTCCCGGTCACGTTCGTTTTGTGAACGGAAGAAACGACCGGAAATTTGTCCACGTAGAGTCCGTAGAGAGCTGACCTGGTCGGTTTTTTCCGTCTGATTTTAAGACGGTGTAGGGGCCCGGGCGATTCGCCCGGGCCCTTTTTTTATGTCGTATCGACCGTTACCGGATACACCGCAAACGGAAAAACCGCCTCCCAATGAGGAAAAACGTGCCGAATATCGTCGCCATTTTCAGACCTGATCGACTATAATGGCCTCGATTGGATGATTTCGCGCCTTGGCAAAGGGTTTGTATCGCAAAGAGTCGTCGGGAGACACATCCCGCAACTGAACAAACCAGACCGGATATATCCGGACAATCGCCGAACCAACGGAGTCAAGCCATGATGCGCAAAGTATCCATCCCGAGAAAATCCACGACTACAGTGCCACGAGCAGAAGCTCACCTGGCCAGTTACCGTCTACCGGACTTCACTATCAACGAGACGAAATTTCGATTTCAGTCGCTGTCTCCAATCTGGGAGGCGCTGAAAAACGAGGACTATTCGCTCGCACGTGACACCGCCCGACAGGCTATGGATGAGAAAAGACTATTTAGCGCCGAAGAGCGCGCAGCACTCAAGATCGGCCTTGCCACCGCAGAATTGAAACTCGGAGCCGTGGACGCTGCGAAGCGTCTCGCCGGAAGATCTCTCGACCTCTTTCCGAACCAGTTCTCCGCCCATCGGATCCTACTCACGGTGCTGACCATGAGAAAGGGATACGCCGCAGCGTATCTGCATCTGGCCAATCAACCGTTGCCCGAGAAATCACCCGAATGGGATCAGACGTTTTCGCACGTTGATGTGCAAACGGCACTGGCATCCTGGGCATGGCAACTCGGTGAATGGGATCAGGTAGCAGATCATATTCTGGCCGCCTATCCAGATGGTATAGATACCATGCCTACAGAAATTCGAGAAGACTGGTTTAGACTTTCTCTTTACCGGGGACATCCGGACGACGCTGCCGCTGCCGCGGCAATTTTGATCGATCAGAGCGGTGTCGAGGGAGCCGATGAACTCCTCCAGACGATCGTTCAGAGCGGTTGGACCAAAGAGGCCCTTCCACTCTATCGAACGGCCTATGCGAAACAACCCAAGAGTGAGCTCCTCCGTCGACGACTTGTTGCCCTCTGCATCCGCGAGGGTGAACTCGAGGAGGCTCGCAAGTTGACGACCGGTAGTGCCCTTCGCATGGCCGCCTGACACGTCCCGTTTACGATACACACATTTAGACGATACAGGTCTGCGGTGGAATCTTCGTCACAGCAATCGAATCCGAAACATCTGTTGACGCATCTGAAGTTGCGCTCGACACCGGGAATCTGGCATCGACGAATTGCGAATGAATGGATTCAGGTAGGGAGTCCTGTCTCTGCGGAGCAACTAACCCCTTTTGTCGCGCTTGATCCGCTCCTATGCGTCTGGATTCTCAAGAGAGCCAACGGTATCTACTATGGCCTCCGTGGTACCGTCGACAACCTGGCACACGCGATCGAAGTCGTGGGAATCGATGTTGTTCTTGGAATGATCGTTGATACCGTGTCCTCGCCAGATGCCCCGGACTCCAGTGAGGCCAGACAAACGGCCGATCTTCTTACCAGACATTCAGTCGCTACCGCTCATATTGCCCACTGGTTGGACAATCAAAGCCGAATGGCTCCTGGATGCGCCTTTACAGCCGGTTTGCTACACGATATTGGAAAACATATTCTCACCGTGAACGATCCGGAAGGGGCTGGAAGAATTTATTCAGACTCTGACATATGGCACAGCCTGAAGGGTCAGGACTTGAAGAGCCTCGAACAACTCACATTTGGTGTCGATCACATCGAAACAGGAGAATTTCTTGGTCGGAAAATGTACTTCCCGGAGAGCCTGGTCGCCGTACTTACTGGTCATCATGAACCCGAGTCCCTCCCACCCTATCACCGGGCCTATCGAATGAACCGGATTGTAAACGCCGCATCATTGTGTGCAACTGCGTTAGGTTATGCTTCGGGTGTTTCTGTGTCATGGGATCGATGCCGTGAGGACGAACGGTGGAACACGTTGCTCTCCGAGGGGCTGATCGAAGCAGATAACAAGGATCGACTGTTCGACGAAATGCATAATCAGATAACTGCGATTCAGACCGTACTCGATCCATGGGTAAACCGGCAGACTGAACACCATGACCGACCGCCCCGATCTTCGTCTCGTACGACCAGACACACATCGACTCAACCCTTTTAACAATAGTCCAGATGTGGAATGACCATCCGGTAACGGACATCCACAAAAAATCGGAATATCCCGTGCAGAAAACGTCACTAATACAAAAACGCAGAGCGGCCAACCGACCATCCATCGGGTTTTCCAGATACCGTCGATTCGCCAGTGAAGACCAGCCGACGCTCGGTGCGTTCGCTCAAGTTCTTGCTCATCGGGTCCGGGGATTACTCACTGGAATAGAAGGTTACACCGACCTGCTACTGGATACATTTGAGACCCGGGATCAGAGAGAATTGGCATTTCGAGTTCTCGAGAGTACGAGTAGAATCGAGGGAATACTCAAGGATCTTCAACATTTCAACGATCCGGTAGACGCCCGATTTCATCGCGTGGCTGCCACCGACATCGTAAATGAGTTGCTTCCGGTCCTGGCTGATTCTGAGATCAATCGACTCCGTCTTGATGTGCGCGTCAAGGACGATGTATTGATTCGGGCAGATGAAGTATTACTCAGGCAGTCGCTACTGGCGATTATCAGAAATGCCTTCGAGGCTACGTCCACGCAGACGTGCCCGGTGGGCCTCACGATTACGTCTACTCCCCGAAAAAAGACCGTTACATTCAAGATCTATAATCCGGGTGGCCTACCGGATCCTGATGTCAGAAGGAGGATGTTTGAGCCGTTTTTCACAACCAAAGCATCCAATCTTGGTCTCGGGCTGACGTTGGCAAGACGCATTGCTACCATTCACGACGGATCCGTCAAGTTGACTTCCGGACGCGAAGAAGAGGGAACCGAAATATCCCTGCAGCTTCCTGTACTCTGACGCTATTTCCGGGTGTCTCGAGGCATAATATCGCCTATATTGGGTCCACGAAGAGCAGCTAGTCTGCACGTCTCAGGACAGCCCAATATCCCTCATGGACCCGAAGCCCAAGATTCTGTTCGTCGACGACGAGCAACTGCTCCACAACCTCTTTCAGCGTCTTTTTTCGCGTCACGGTATGGAGGTTACGAGTTGTTCCAGTGCTCTGAAAGCCATAGACGCGCTCAAAAAAGATTCGTTTGATCTGGTAGTCACTGATTTCATGATGCCAGACATGGATGGATTTGCCCTTCTGGGACATATTCGTGAGCACTACCCGAAGACACGGGTCATTATGATCACGGCGCATGCCAATGTGCAGCATGCCGTCCGGATGATGCAGCATGGGGCAATTGACTACATCGCAAAACCTTTTGCGACCGCGGAACTGGTTGAGCGGGTAAAGGCATCACTTGCCAGTGACGTACCTGGACCGGAAATTGAAAAAGGGAAAAAACCGGCATCCCGTAAATCATCGGAACGATCAGTCGAGTATATAGGAAATTCTGAGTCCATCGTCCGGCTCAAAGATATGCTACCCCGTGTCAGTCAGAATGTGGCGCCAGTATTCATTCAGGGTGAGAGTGGAACGGGAAAAGAAATCCTTGCACGTTTGATTCACGAAATGAGCAATCGTGCATCGGGTCCATATTTAACGCTGAATTGCGCCAACTTACCCAGGGAACTGGTAGAGAGTCACCTGTTCGGACATAGAAAAGGTGCCTTCACCGGAGCCATTGACGACATGACCGGAGCTTTCGAAACGGCAGATGGCGGCACGTTGCTGCTGGACGAGATCACTGAAATCGATCTTCCGGTCCAGGCAAAATTACTCCGGGTACTACAGGAGCAGGAATTTCAGAAAATTGGATCCACCAAGACCCAGAAGGTCGATGTCCGGGTCATTGCTACGAGTAACCGAAACCTGAGCGACACCATTTCGGCTGGCGAATTCCGGGAAGATCTCTACCACAGACTGGCCGTGTTCCCTCTCAGTGTACCGTCGCTTCGTGATCGACTCTCCGATATCGACGTGTTGAGCAGGCATTTCGTGGAAAAGTATTGCAGGCTTTATCAGTTGGATGACAAGAAATTAGATAAGGGACTGCTTGCCAGGTTCAAACAATATTCGTGGCCAGGGAATGTCAGAGAACTCGAGAATCTCGTTCAGCGCGGCGTTCTCCTGTCTGCAGAGAGACGTACGGTCGAACTGGGCGATGTGTATGACGATTTCTTTTCCGATGCCGATCCGAAGACCGCTTCCAAAACGGACGATGGAAGTCCGGCGCTCTCGACAATCGATGAGATGGAACGCTACATGATCCTTAACGCGTTGGAAGAGTCTCATGGTAACCAGCAAGCTGCAGCTGAAAAACTGGGGATCAGTTCCAGAACGATCCGGAATAAGCTGAAAAAATACCGGGAAGAAGGCCTGATCGAGAAGTAGGATCATCGGAAATACGTGATTTCAGATCAATCCGTCGCGGAAAGTATTTCCTTTCAATACCATCGTTTCAAGGATATTCTTGCGGAAGAATTTTCCGTTTACCCCACTCCTCTGGGCCGGAAAAGGGCTCACACGTTCACGTCGAAAAGTTTTTTTGCCGGACAGCGCCGTCCCCCGGCGTTCCATTACTAGACCAGCCGTTGTTCGCATCAATCCGGATGAAAACACGCTTATCGGCCAATATCCAATTGTTTTTAAGTAGTCTGGCGAAAAAATTCGATCGGTCGATCCTTTGAGGGGGCACGTTCTTCGTCAGACAGACTCACCGGATAGATGGTTCGTTCAAGACGAATGGCACATGCTTTGATAGGTCTCACGGTGTAATCGAACGTGATCTGACCTGGTAGTAGCCATGCGTGCTGTTTTCACACAAATGAGTATCCTGATTGCCCTCTCCACGGGATCGACGGCCTATGCCGCAGATCCTTCGCTTATGATGGCAATTCTGTATGGAATGACGGCAGGATGCACAGCCTACTTCATCCTGTTTGTTGGCGATTTTTCAATCCACAGAATATTGGAAGGAAGATCTCCTGAGCTGACGTCGGTCACGTTTATCGAGGATTCGTTCGAACCAGTCATCCAGAACGAATCGGATGTTTCGTCACCGATCGTCACACCCGGCCCGGAGCCCATTGCTGCCTGATCGAATCCGCACAGAACCAACTTACCCTCACACTACTATGTCCACCGATCTTCAGAGCCAGGCTGTTAACTACGTCGAAAAACCGTGTGAAAAAGCTCGTGAGGGTGTCGTACTCGCAGCGATTCCCCTTGTACGGTCCATAGTCGGCCGTCTGAGCATTCCAGACCATCCACTGGCATCACGCGAAGACCTTGAGAATGTTGGATTACTCGGCCTCCTGCAGGCGCTGGACGGATACCAATTGGATCGAGGCACACCCTTTGTCTCGTACGCATACGGTCGAATTCGGGGCGCACTCGTCGACTATCTGAGATCGATCGATGCCCTACCCCGGGAACGACGGAGACGACTGGCCGAGGCACACAAGGCCATGGACGTATTGAGACAGAAATTGGGTGAAGAACCGTGCGATCAGGATGTGGCTGATCACCTCAATATGACATTGGTCGAGTACCACACGCTTTTAAGAGATGCCCAGAGTCGTTTTTCACTCTCGCTCCACTCGCCGGTTGATTCAGAGGGAGAACAGACCGTCCTCGAGACGATTCCCAACGAAGACACGTTTAGAGCATTCGAACAGATTGATCAGGATTCACTGAAGGATTATATCCAGACGCTCATCAATGAATTGCCGGAGAGAGATCAGACTATTGTCGCCCTCTACTACTTCGAAAATCTGACATTACGTGAAATTGCCAGTTTGATGGACAGAACAGAAGCTCGAATTTCGCAAATCCTCTCCAAAGTCTTGAAAACGTTGCGGTCACAGCTCGCTACGATGCAGAACCGCGCAGCCTGATTTGAGGGAATCAGGTGGCTAAAAGAGGTGCACTTTGAGGGAAGTGCACCTCTTTTTTTATTGCCTCGAGAGCTTGCTCACCAGTCCCGACTCCGTCTTTCTTCCCAAACAAATCATGACGTCTCCGATGAACAATCGGGAATATTTACCGTATATTTTGAGGCTTGAAGAAAAGTGGCTCCGGAGTCAATCAGATGATCTGATGGGCATTATCGCCTCGTAAAAACAGGCTTCCAGTCGCATGGCGTACTAACGCCGGTACAATCATTAAAAGCATTTTCACGCAGGGAGAGGTCAATCCATGGGAGTGATGAACCGACTTCGGGATAATACCGGAGTAATACTCTGGATTCTCGTTTTCGCATTCGGCATAATCTGGGTCCTTCAGGACTCCGGTGGACTGGACGTAGTTGGTAATCTCAGTAATAACATCGGTACCGTAAATGGTGACCCGATAACTTTCGAGGAGTACTCGCGTGCCATCGACGCTCAGGTGCAGGGTTATCAGCAACGTACAGGAGACAGTATGCCTCCCCAGATGCTCGATCAGACGCGTGACCGTGTTTTTGATCAACTGGTTGACACAAAACTGAGGCAACAGGAATTGGCTCGGTTGGGACTGGAGGTCGCCGATGACGAGTTGATCGACATGATCGAAGGCGAAAACCCGCACGCGATTATCAAGACGTATTTCGGTGACGGGAATGGAGGTGTCGATCGGGCTCTGCTGCAAAATTTTATTGCCAATCCTGATGCACAGGCCGACTGGCTTCAGATAGAAGACTATTTGCGCAATGAGAGGCTGCGAGAGAAACTGGACAAACTCATTACAGGAAGTGTTCGGGTATCACCCGATGAGGTTGTCTCTGATTACAACCTCAAGAACAGGAAGGCTGATGTCCGCTTCGTAGCCCTTCGTTTCACCGCTCTTTCGGACGATTCGATTTCATACTCCGACTCAGATCTGCAGAAATTTTATAGAGATCACAAAGACGAGTTCGCCCGCAAAAAGTCGTTTACGATATCATACGTGACGCAATCCAAATCTCCCACGTCTCCAGATTCGGCAGCTGCATTCAGCGAGGTTGAGTCGATGCGATCTTCCTTTGAGACAGCGGACGATGATTCTCTTTTTCTGGTACGAAATGGCTCTGAACGCCCTTACACGGACGCCTACTTCCGTCCAGATGAGCTGGATGATGCAACCTCAGCTGTCGTTTTTTCCGACCCTGAGGTTGGAAAGATCGTCGGACCGGTAGTCTCTGGAAATCAGATTCACTTGATTAAAATTCTGGACGTACGCCCGCCAGAAGAGCCAGCTATCAGGGCGAGTCACATTCTTTTCAGGGCTTCGGAAGGTGATGATGATGCCCGAAAATCGGCCAGACAGAAAGCACTTGATGTCAGAAAACGTCTCCGGAATGGAGATGATTTCGCAGATATGGCGCGCCAATTCTCTGACGACGGAAGTGCCGCTGATGGTGGAGATCTGAAGTGGTTTGGGAAAGGAAGGATGGTAAAACCCTTTGAGGACGCTGCCTTTTCGGCACGGGTGGGTAGGGTCATCGGTCCGATCGAGACGCAATTCGGGTACCACCTGATTAAAGTCACCGACAAGGCAAAGGTGGAAGCCAAACTCGCGGATTTTGCGCTGGTATTACGCGCGAGTGTTGAGACGCTCAATCGGGTACAGGAGCAACTGGATGATCTGCAGTACTTTTCGTCCGAATCCGGTGATTTTGAAGGGGAGGCAACGAGGCGAGAGATGTCGGTCCAGACCGTGACGGTCGAAGACGGTCAGACGTTTATTCCGGGCATCGGAAACAGCCGTACACTGATGAATTTCCTTGCCACTGCGAAGGTCTCTGATGTGTCTACAGTCACTGAGTTGAATGATCAGTTTATGGTGGCCGCGGTAACCGAGATCACCGAGGCAGGCTTCAGACCGTTTGAGGAAGTTAAGACTCAGATCGAGCCCAGACTCAGGAATGAACTGAAAGCGACGTACCAGAAAGCGAAGTTGACATCCGAATACTCAACAGACCTGGATGCGCTGGCAACAGCTGTTTCGTCTCCTGTTCGAACTGCTTCAGGATTATCCTATAGCAATATGGTGGTCCCGGGAATCGGTCGGGATCCAGAATTTGTAGGAGCGGCTCTCGGGCTTAAAGATGGCCAGGTCTCGGATATCCTGACGGGCGAAAATGCAGTATTCGTTGTCGAAGTTGTAAAAGATTACGAACCGGAGACGCTCGCTGATGCCGGTCTCTCTCAGCAAATGAGTCAACTGCAGACCCAGAGGGAAAACCTGGTTCGATCGCAGTGGATCAGCTCACTCAGAGATAAAGCCGACATTATTGACAATCGCCGGCAATTTCTTCAGTAGAGAATTACGTACTCGGTCAATATTCGACGGTCCCCCGGTACACGATCTGCGCGGGACCGGTCAGTATCAGATGATTCGGATCTGAAACGGGTCCCGAATAACCAACGGTCAGGACCCCTCCCGGCATGCTGACTCGAATGTGATCAGAAGCCGACCGTCCCGTAAGACGCGCACAGGTAGCCGAAGCCAACGCACCGGTCCCACATGCGAGAGTCTCCGACTCTACGCCGCGTTCATAGGTCCGTACAGAAAGATGAGATGGAGAGCCGTCCGATCCATCATCGACAATCTGTACGAAGTTTACGTTCGCGCCGAGTGCCGACAGTGTCAAATCGTTACGCAGCAATTTCCCTTCAGATTCGACAGGGGCTTCGTCCACATCATCAACAAACGTAACAAGGTGTTCTGTACCTGTCCATATGGAATCGATCGACCGAGCGTTAACTCCCTGAACGTCCGGCGTCCTATCGGGCTTGAAATCTCTATACGGTGGAAGAAATACGCTGATATCATCCGTATCTATTCCAGGCATCTCAGCGCGTATATATCCGACGTCGGACTCAAATATGAGTGGATTATCCTGCATCCCCGAGAATCGCCCGAATCTGGCTATACATCTTGCGCCATTTCCGCACATGGATCCCGCTGATCCGTCGGCGTTGAAATACTTCATCCGAAAATGAGCAGCTTCTCCGCTATCGGGAGTGCAGAGTGCGAGCAACCCGTCGGCTCCGATGCCGTTCTTTCTGCGACACAACCGGCGGGCAAGATCAGACAATTCTTGTCCGGAAAAATTAAAAAACCGATTGTCTATGACTATAAAATCGTTTCCGGCGCCGGTCATTTTTGTAAATTCGACGACGAGACGCGGTTTGGGCTTTGCTATCATCGAATGATTAAAAGAGCTGGTCTGAGAGCAACTATACCATTATCCATGAACGACGTTGGAAGAAAAACGGATCCTCATTGAAAAGGCAGAACCCCTCCTCCTCCTGGGATTCAATGATGTCTATCTGAGACAGATCGAAACCGCATTCCCCGACACACGGGTTACCGCCCGCGGGAACCAGGTATTTTTGAACGGCCCGAAAAAATCGCTGAAGAGAATTGAGCGTGTTATTTCGGAACTTACGGTTCTTTTGAATCGAAACGGTAATCTGACAGAGAACGATGTGGACACGGTTCTTCGTCTATCCACGACGGAGAACGGGCACTCTTCCTCTCTGGCAGGCACCCAGCACACGATCTTGTTCACGGCGTCTGGCGGTTCTGTCAAGGCCAGAACGGGTAACCAGATCAGACTCGTAGAGACGGCCCGACGTAATGATATCGTCTTTGCGATCGGTCCGGCGGGCACTGGAAAAACCTATACGGCCGTCGCGCTCGCCGTGGCTGCGCTGAAGTCCAAGCAGGTCAAACGGATTGTTTTGTGCCGACCCGCGGTTGAAGCGGGAGAGCGATTGGGGTTTCTTCCCGGAGATCTCCGGGAAAAGGTAGACCCATACCTCCGCCCTCTTTACGACGCGCTGGAAGACATGCTGGCAGTGGAGCAACTCAAGAGTTACACGGAGCAGAATATTGTTGAAATCGTTCCGCTGGCCTATATGCGGGGGCGAACACTGAATAACGCATTCGTCATACTGGACGAGGCGCAGAACGCGACCGCACTTCAGATGAAAATGTTTCTCACGCGTCTCGGTTCGGCCAGTCGGGCTATCGTGACGGGCGATGTTACACAGACGGACCTACCTGCCCGAGAAATAAGCGGTCTTGTGGAGGCTCGCAACGTCCTGGAAGGCATCGAAGGAATAGACTTTGTCCTGTTTGATGCGAGTGATGTCGTCAGGCACAAACTCGTGAAGGATATCATTGATGCGTATACCCGATTCCACGACGATTCAGAAGACCAGAATGAGTCGGTAAGATAGTCCGGGGCGGTCTACTGCCCCTGCTTCCAGACAATGTCCCCGTGACTATTTATGTACGCGGGTCTACCATCCGCGACGACTCTGGCCAGCTTCCCGTGAAATGGCCATACACGGGAAAATCTGAATGCTGATATTGCCTTACCTCCAGGATCTATAAAACCCCACTTCCCGCCCTTTCGAACCGCTGCCAGCCCGTTGGAGTAGTCAAGAGCTGACTCGTATTGAAGCGATATTTTCTCCGTTCCTTCGGTATCAAGATATCCCCACAATTCACTACCACCGACGCGTATTCTGCCATCCGACGGTGGAAACGCCACATCATAGTCAGCCTCAAATACGCGCTCGGACTCCGGGTCAATAAATGTCCAGGAGTTCCCCTTTGTCGTGAGTGCGAGACCGTCTACAAAACCACGAACACTGTCGAAATCCGGTTGGATGACCCATGAACCGGTTTCGTCGACGAATCCCCACTTTTTTTTCAGCTTAATAAACAGCCATTTCCGATTCGTCTGAGCCGGAGCCAATCCTTCCTGATAACGCAGCATATTCTCGAATCGAGGCGTCACGAGTGTGTCTCCCGAGAGGGAGAGAACCCCCCACCTCCGTCGAACCACTACTCCTGATTTTTTTTCCGTGTGCATGAACGGTATGCGTCCGTTTGAGGCATCCCGTAATGCGTCGAAGGCGGTCGACAGGGTCATATTTCCGTTGAGATCAATGAGACCCCACTTATCGCCTTTCCGAACGCGTGCGTACCCGTTATGAAATGATATAATCTCGTCAAACGTCGGAGCCGCGATCGTCTTACCTGTCTCATCTATAACGCCCCAGAGCCCGGACTTTCGAACGACGGCGCGGCCATCAGAAAACGCAAGAGCCGCCTCATAGACAGGCGAAATAACCACGTGCGCGGCTTCGTCTATGTATCCAAACAGGCCATGGTCTGATATGGTATATAGATTTGACTGGGCGTGTAACGTATGGGCACTCGTCAGGACGAGAGAAGCAAGTAATAGAAATTCAATACGCCGAAACATATCAGGACACGTCGATGATGCTGTTATCAATCAGTCTGGCTTTCCCGAAATATACAGCAATCGCAATAACGACGGTTTCTCCGGGGCGAAGTATACGGATCGGCTGAAAATCAACGGTTCGAACGATATTTGCGTAATCCAATCGACCCAGAGGAGCGTTCCCGACCATGTCACGCATCATCTCTATCAACCTGTCAACATCGCGCTCCCCCGCCTCAATTGCTTCCTGCACGAGGATGAGCGTACGGTGAAGCACGGGAGCCTCCGCCCGCTGACCGACCGTGAGATACTTGTTTCTGGACGATTTTGCCAGGCCATCTTTTTCTCTGACGGTCGGCACGCCTACAATCTCGACGTTCATGTTCAGGTCGGATACAAGACGTTGGATCAGAAAAAACTGTTGGGCATCTTTCAATCCAAACACGGCGACATCAGGTCCGCAAATATGAAGGAGTTTTGTGACGACGAGCGCCACTCCCGAAAAATGTCCTTCCCGGGAGGCTCCACAGAGGTATTCTGCCATCCGGTGAACCGTCACACTCGTTAACGGAGTCCCGTCGGGATACATATCTGATTGATTCGGGGCAAATAACACATCGACGTTACCGATCGTTTCGAGTTTCTGCCGATCCTCATCCAGTACTCGTGGATACGCCTCGAAGTCTTCTTCCGGACCGAACTGGGTCGGGTTTACGAAAACGGAAACAATGGTATAGTCCCCCCTTGAGCTGCCTTCCCTGATAAGCTCCAGATGACCTTCGTGAAGCGCCCCCATCGTCGGTACGAGAACAACCCTCTTACCCTCGGACTGAATCAGGCGGGACTTCGCGGACATTTCCGTGACAGATCGTACTATCTCCATGTCCGGATCAAATCTATACGGGTGGATGTTGAGAAACGCGAACAATTTCGCACAGTACACACATATTCCATGCGGGTTTCATCCGGTCTACTTGGATCAATCGAGAGGTCCATAGTACTGAAATCTATATTGTACATGACGGATATCCCGCCGATTTGGTTGAACGTTATTTGTGGGAGTTAATATGAGCAATTACCGGATAGAAAAAGATTCTCTCGGAGAAGTTCGGGTTCCAGAAAATGCGTGGTTCGGAGCACAGACTCAGCGCGCCCTTGAAAATTTTGGAATCAGTGACCTGACCTTTTCCCGGGAATTCATCCAGTCTCTCGGAATCATCAAGGGGGCAGCCGCCAGTGCAAACCGGGACCTCGGTCTGCTTGATGATGAAAAGGCCGAGGTCATCCTTCGTATCTCCGAAGATGTCGCTTCTGGCAAATATGACGACGAATTCGTTCTGGACATTTTCCAGACCGGAAGTGGCACGTCGTCAAACATGAATGCCAACGAGGTGATCGCTAATCTCGCCTCTGCCGCCCTCGGAGGAGAGAGGGGCAGCAAGATCATTCATCCGAATGATCACGTAAATATGTCCCAATCCTCGAATGACGTCATTCCGACAGCGATGCATGTTGCTGCCAGAACGGCCATCGTGAAAGAGCTGATTCCAGCCCTCAGGGACTTTAAGAGAGGATTGGAAGAGAAAGCTGTCGAATTCGACGGTATCGTAAAGAGCGGACGAACTCATCTCATGGATGCAACTCCTGTGAGGCTCGGACAGGAATTCGGAGGGTATGCAGCGCAGATCGATCGCGCCCTTTCGAGAGTCGAAGTGGCTTCGGAGGATCTTGCGGATCTTCCACTCGGGGGAACGGCGGTAGGTACCGGAATCAACTGTCCGGCTGGATTTCCAGAGAAGGCAATCGCCTATATCTCCGAACGAACGGGACTCAGTTTTTCGGAGGCAGACAATCATTTCGAAGCCCAGGCAGCGAAAGACGCGTTCGTATATGCATCCGGAGCGCTGAATAGTCTGGCTGTCACCCTCCTGAAGATTGTTAACGATATTCGTCACCTGTCGAGCGGACCGACGAGTGGCCTGTCGGAGATCAAGTTACCGGCGATCCAGCCCGGTTCGTCGATCATGCCTGGAAAAGTAAATCCGGTTCTGAGCGAGGCGGTCATGATGGTAGCGGCCCGCGTAATGGGAAACCACACGACCATAACGATCGCCGGGCAGCATGGCAATTTCGAATTAAATGTCATGATGCCGGTGATGACACACGCCATGCTGGAGAGTATTTCCATTCTCGCCGGCGGTATCCGAGCATTTCGGGCTCGTTGTCTAACCGGGATCGAGGCAGACGCCGAGCGTTGCCGGGAACTTCTGGAACTGAATCCATCCATAGCGACGGCCCTGAATCGGGCCATCGGCTATGATAAGGCATCAACTATTGCAAAACGGGCGGCAAAAGAGCGAAAATCTGTCCGAGACATCGTTAAAGAGATGGGGTTATTATCGGATGCGGAACTCGATCATATCCTGGATGTGAGAGACATGACAGAATCTGGAGTACCAGGTGTCTGAGGAGATCATGACACTCCATTCAAAGCCCATCATAGGCATTACGACGTCGCTAAACGACGATGAGCAGCGACTTTCGGTGGACTATGTTCGATCTGTTGAGCAGGCTGGCGGCCTCCCCGTTATCGTCCCGATGTTTTCTGAGTCACCCAATGCCGAGAGATTTTTCGGTCTTCTGGACGGTATCGTGATCACGGGCGGTCCGGCGATCGAGGACAATCTGATCGGCCGTCTCCCCGCCGATATTTCCTCGACGCACCCGGATCGAGTACTGAATGATCGTTTTTTGTTTCAGCACGCCTTAGATCAACAGGTACCCGTCCTGGGAATCTGTTACGGAATGCAGTTGATGAATGCGGTTCTGGGTGGCTCCATATATGCTGATGTCGAGGTCGAGTTGAAGTTGGACCACTCGCACAGCGAAAAGCGTGGCGGAGAGGAACATGAGATACATATTTTGCCCGAATCTCATCTCTACTCGCTCCTCGGTGAGACGATGACACGTGTAAATACCCGTCATATACAGGCGGTGGCAGAGGTTGCCCCGACACTCGTCGTATCGGCGACCGCTTCTGACGGTGTTATCGAGGGCATCGAATCTGAAAATGGACTCCTGATCGGCGTACAATTTCACCCAGAGAACCTGGGCGATTCGGCGAGTCCTCTTTTTGAAGATCTCATAGCCAGGGGGAACAGAAAACGAAGTCTGCGATGAAATGCGACATTCAATAGCCTTGCGCGTACGTACACCCGATTTTATTCGGAGTGTTCAGAACTTCCAATACGACCATGCATCCCGTTCTGAGGGAAATACGATTAATTGAAACCGGATCGGGGCCAATCCGATCTTTCGCACGAATACTCTCCCTGGTACTGATAGCGATCGCCCTTTTTCGGTCATGGACTATCGACTGGGCATTCAGTTACGAGATAGGTCTGCTCGTAGCCGCAGGGATCTCTGTCTCCGCCATCTCCTATCTGATACCCGGTCTGCTACGCCCGGTCTTTCTGGTGTGGATGTCAATCGCCGTAGTTCTGGGATACGTTATGACCCGGATCCTGTTGACGCTGGTCTTCATTCTCGCGGTAACACCGATTGGATTGATCATGAGGGCGTTTCGAAAAGATCTCCTGAACCGTATGCCAGATGACTCGCTCGATACCTACTGGCTGAAACGAAACGACACCGATTCGATGGGTGACAGGATGACCAGATATTATTGAACTCCGGGTGCTATCAGCGGATGTCCCACGGAGAGGCATCCCTTTTTTTTCGTGCGTGCGCCCTATCCATGAGCGTCTGCTGAAACCCATCGGGTTGCACGCCATTCGAAGACGTACGGAGCAAATATCGCCCATCGGGGCACAGATCCCACGCAGTCCGGATATCAGCCAGCGCAAAATGCAGCGTTCGAACGAGGCGGGATTTCAGCATCGGTTCGTCAACCTCCACGATGGCCTCAACACGATCCTCCAGGTTGCGTCGCTGCCAGTCCGCACTGCCAATAAACAATCTTGGATTCCCACAATTTCCGAAGTAATAGGCCCTGCTGTGCTCGAGAAACCGACCGACAATGCTTATCACTCGAATGTTCTCACTGAATCGACGCAGACCGGGTCGAAGCCGGCAATGTCCGCGAACAATAAGGTCGATCTGGACTCCTGCTTCTGAAGCCTTGTACAATTCCCGGATCATTTCAATGTCATCAAGGGCATTCATTTTCGCGATGATACGGCCCTTTTTTCCCTGTTTCTGATGGTCAATTTCTGATCTGAGGAGTCGAATAAACGTCTTGCGCATATCTCTCGGCGCAACGATAAGTCTACGATAGTGTTGTTCAGGGGCGTACCCTGTCAGATAATGAAACAGATTAACCACATCGGAACCAATATCCGGTGCGCAGGACAACAACCCGAAATCTGAATAGAATCGGGCGGTAGATGGGTTGTAATTGCCTGTTCCAATGTGACAGTAGGATCGAAGTCCGTCTGACTCTTCGCGTATGACGAGCGTTGTTTTCGTGTGCGTTTTAAGTCCAACCAGTCCATATGTGACGTGTACACCATACTTCTCTAGAATCTGTCCCCATTCGATATTATTCAATTCATCGAACCGGGCTTTCACTTCGACCAGGACGGCGACCTGTTTCCCTCGTTCGGCCGCTCGAAGTAACGCATTGACAATCGGAGAGCCGGTAGACGTCCTGTACAGGGTCTGTTTGATTGCAATCACCTGGGGATCCTCGGCCGCCTCTTCGATAAATCGCTGGACACTCGACGTAAACGATTCGTAGGGATGGTGAACCAGGACATCTCCACCCCTGATGATCTCGAAAATATTCCTGCGGTCTTTCGCCTCTCCTTCGTGTCGAAGTCGGGCCGGAACGATGGGCTCCCACTTCTCAAAGCGATGTCTGGGGGCGTCCAGGTTCGCGAAGTACGAAATTCGTGACAGATCCATGTCACCAGCTATCTCGTAAACGTCTTCCTTGTTAAGAGAGAGTTCCCTCATGAGAAGATCACGTACCTCTCGGGGCATATTTCTGCCGACTTCAATCCGGACGATAGGAGCAAATCTACGTTCCCGCAATTCATCGGCTATCATCTCGATGAGATCTTCCGCTTCCTCTTCATCCCTGCGGATATCGGCATTTCTGGTCAACCGGAATGCATGAACGCTCACGACATCCATACCACGAAACAACTCGCGAATATTATTGGATATGACGTGTTCTACCGCGACGTGCCCTTTTCCGTTCGGAAGTTTGATCCATCGGCCTCTCTCTGTCGGCACTTTCAGGCGGGCAAAATGCTCCGTCTTCCGTTTGGGATGAAGCAGCGTGATGGCGAGCGACAGGCTCAGGTTCGAAATGAAAGGAAAAGGATGGCCCGGATCGACCGCGAGCGGAGTCAAGACCGGAAAGATGTGTGCCAGAAAGTAATCGTGCAACCACTCCTTGTCGGCAGTACCCAGGTCGTCGTAGCAAAGTACTTGAACACCCAGCTTTTGAGCGAGCAACGGTTTCAATCTCGCTTCCCATATTGCCGTGACCCTGTCCTGCATTTCAGAGACGGCCTCTCTACCCAGATCCAACTGCTCGCGTGCCGAAAGACCGTCAGGCGAAAGGGTCGTGACGCCGGCTGCGACCTGCCTCTTGAGCCCTCCGATCCTCTTGCGAAAAAACTCGTCCATATTGGACGCAGCGATTGACAGAAACCGAACGCGTTCAAGCAGTGGCCAACGCTCGTCTTCTGCCTGATATACGACCCGCCAATTGAAGTCCAACCAACTCAACTCCCGATTAAAATATAGACGCGGGTCTGTCCAGGAAGCCCGTTTGGGCACCGGACGCGACGTTGTTGCTCGCGGTACGACCTCCGACCTGGTACATTGGATGTCAGCCGAAGATATCTCGATATGTGGCGTGTTTTCCATCTCTCGTTCCTAGGCACCTTCAACGTCGGTAATGAATTTTCGCTCCACGATGCTCTTTCGTAGCTCATGAAGATGGATCATTTCTTTCTGAAGTGTCTCCAGATCTTCTCCTCCGTGCTCTGCTGAGTATATTTTGTCTTTCTGAGCCCCGATTGCATCATCAATTCGATCCAGCTTCAAAAGGGTCATGGCACTGATTGCTGACTGTCGTTCGTCCTCGTCAAAGCGCGGTACAGAAATATTTCTGAGCAGCTCCCAGTTTTCCGACGGTTCAATATCATGTGTCAGTAGTTCAGCTGCCAGGCGCTTCAGTCCCTCCCCTTCCTCGCCAGACAGGAACACACCGGCCTGAACCTCACCCGCCTCATACATCTCGACCAATCGGCCGGCCATGTCGCGGGACAGTCCGGCGGTAAAATCAGATAACGCCATGTGTCCCAATATAAAACCGATCATAGGAAGGCCTTTTTTCAACATCTGTCGAAGTAAAATTTTCTCTTCGGGCAGTATGACCTTCTCTCCCGTAGAAGATGTAGACTGAATCGCCGGCGTCGACTGAAGCCGTACATCTGATTTTCGAGGACGAGATCGACGCGAGCGTCCGACCGGTCCCGAATATTGTTTCATTATCGATCGAAGCTGCATATCGGGAATATCCATGGCCGAACTCGCCAGCTTCAAATAGGACTCCTGGATAAGCGGGTCCGGAATCTTCGCAAGCGATTTTAAAATGGCTCGCTGCACTTCCGCCTGTCCTTCCGGGGTATCCATCTTCCCGCGCTCCCTGGAATGCGTTAGAATGAAGTGGATAAAATCCTGCCTGTTTTCGTCGAGAAACTTCTGGAAGTCCCCCGGACCCGACGCCCGGGCAAAAGAGTCCGGATCTTCACCGGCCGGAAGAGCAACGGCATACGGAGAAAGCCCCGAGCTCAGAATAAGATCGATAGCCTTGAAGGCTGCCCTGATTCCAGCGGTATCCGCATCATAGAGTAGTACTACGTATCGGGCATATCGCGAGAGCAATCTAATCTGATCCGATGTCAGCGCGGTCCCACACGTGGCCACGGCGTGTCGAATGCCACATTGATGGAGGGATATCACATCGGTATAGCCTTCGACCAGGACGACTTCCTCCTTCTTCCGAATTTCCTGCCGAGCGTGATACAGGCCAAATAGCACCCGACTCTTACTATAGACGAGCGTTTCAGGAGAATTGATGTATTTGGGTTCGTCCTCCGGATCCAGTACCCGCCCACCGAAACCGAGGACTTTCCCAACGTGACTCACGATCGGGAATATTACTCTATTGCGGTATCGATCATAGTACCCCTCCCCTTCTTTCCTCCGGATGATCAATCCGGCCTTTTCCAGAATGTCCGGATCGATTTTTTCGCTCGTTGCGCGCACGAGCAGATTATCCCATCCAGGCTCGGCGTATCCTACTCCGAAGGTCTTCACTGTGTCGGCTGTGAGCCCCCTGTCGGAGAGATAGTCCCGGGCGACTTTGCCGGTGGATTCGTCGATCAATCGCTGAAAAAAATGTCGCGCTGCGAATCGTAGAGCGAAGTACACCGACTCGGACTCTGAAGATTCTTCTGACAGTTCATTTTCCTCCGGAATGAGAATGCCTACTCGATCAGCGAGCAGACGAACGGTCTCCGGAAAACTGAGATGCTCCACTTCACTGACAAAACTGAAAACATCGCCACCAACACCACACCCGAAACACTTATAGATATTCAGCGCCGGATTAACATTGAATGAAGGTGTTTTTTCGGTATGAAATGGACAGAGTCCGACGAAGTTGGATCCACGTTTTTTCAACCGTACGTAGTCGCTCACGATATCAACGATATCTGTGAGAGCTCTTACTTCTTCAATTTTATCGGAAGTGATGATCGACACTTTTTTTCCCTGAATTTCGAGGGCACGCAGATTAGTCGCTCATCGGCACTAATGCAATGAAACCGGAAGAAGTTCGGCACGTAGCGAAAGACCGATACAATCAGAGATTGCACATGAAAATTAGCGGACGAGTGACATTTCAGGACTTTGAGGGGGGATTCTGGGGAATCATTTCCGGAGGTGGAGACAAATTTGTGCCCGTTGAGGGAATTCCGGAAATCTATCGTATCGAAGGACTTAGCGTAGATGCGGACGTCGAGCCGGTTTCCGTCATCTCTACATCGATGTGGGGAAAACATGTCAAACTGATCGCCATCGGGAATAGCAGGCGATAGCGGCGGAGCTCTTCAAGAAGGTCAATCACCAACTGACGACTTTACGGAATTATGTTCATAACAGGAATCGCTACCGTTGCCGCCCTTCTACTGATTGCTCGCGCCGCAACAAGACCCGGGAAAAATCCCGCGATGATGCTGCTCGGATTATCCGTTCTGGCGCTCTCGCTGTTGGGGCATGTGTGGGTCTCGGCGGGGTGGCTCTCCGGTATTACCTCCGTTTCGGCAGAACTGGGTGTCGGCTTGATGCTGGGTGCCGGACTGATGACCCGCCATAAGATAAACGCGCGGCCCTGGTTTTTTCTGGGGGTTATTTCCCTCACGATTGGCGTCGTGCTATTCTCAATAGCCAGGTTCACTGAACCGGAGCGTACGCGAGAAACAACAAGTTATCTGCTGGAACTGGGTCCGGACGACTCCATCGAAGAGGTTACGAGTATTCTCGACACATACGGTGCTACGTCGGAACGTGCCTTTCCCGCTGTGACTCTGCTTCTTGACGAAGATCTGGCCCAGGAATTTTTGGTTGATGTACCGACCCGGAATGCGGAGCGTCTCGTGGCTGCATTGGCAGCTGATACGGAAAACGTGGACATGATCGAGGCGAATAGAATCATCGGACTGGAAGAACCTACGGACGTTCGTTCGGTCGAGATGTCTGACGGCGATGTCATGGAAAATGACCCGCTGGTCGCTCGCCAGTGGGGACTCGAGGCGATTCACGGTCATGAGGCCCACGCACTTCTGAAAAACCTGAAGCCGGTCCGCAAGGCCAAAGTGTCTATCGTAGACACCGGGGTCGATGGTAGACACGAAGATATACGGAGCACGTTTGTATCGAGTCCCGGAAGTTCTGATGCCCACGGACACGGAAGTCATTGTGCCGGAATTGCCGGAGCAGCAACCAATAATGGCGTTGGAATAGCCTCTCTGAACTGGGAAGGCCGATTTATTGAGGTGAAGGGATATAAAGCCCTGAATGATCAGGGATTTGGGACTGTGGAGATGATCGCCCAGGCCATCATAGATGCATCGAGAGACGGAACGGACGTGGTCTCCATGTCATTGGGTGACCGGTCGCCTACACCACCAAAGACGATAGCCAACGCCATTCGGTTTGCTCTAAAATCCGGAGCTGTAGTCGTCGTATCTGCAGGGAATTCGAATGAAGATGCGAAAGATCATATGCCCTCCAATATCGACGGAGTAATCGTCGTTTCAGCCGTCGATGAACAACTCCAGAAAGCATCCTTTTCCAATACCAATACGTCTCTCAAGAGCCCTATCGCTGCTCCCGGCGTTAACATTTTGTCTCTCAAGTCCGGCGGAGGCTACGTCGAGATGAGTGGTACATCCATGTCAACGCCCATGGTCTCCGGGCTCGTCGGTATTTTACGGTCGATCAATCCGGATCTCTCAGCAGATTCGATCTACTCGATTCTAAATAGAACGGGCATCGACGTTGATCAATCGAAGAGTATCGGACGTTTGATTAATGCGGCTGAGGCCATCAAGGCAGCGCAGTAGTACGTATTTTGGCGATTTCCGAGAATTCAGTCGCCTGATACATGTTCTCTTCGATCGAAATTCGGCCTGCCCGAAATGAAGACGCCGATTCCGTCGCACAGATTTATACCGAGTCGATTCTGGCGCGCGACAGCACGATGGATACCGAAGTCTTCGTAGCTGAAGACATCACCGCGCTCCTGGATCGCCTCACCGAACGGGAAAGACTCTTCGTCCTGACCGTGGATAAAGACATCAAAGGGTGGGGCATTGTCAAGCACTATAATGATCGACCCGGCTACAGTGTAGCCTGTGAGACATCGGTCTATGTGTACCGGGATTCGGTCGGAAGAGGGCTAGGATCGAGATTACAGAAGCGCCTCATGGATCACTGTCGACAGGTAGGATTCCATCACATTGTGACAAAAATATGGGCCGAAAATAAGTCCAGCATCGCTTTCCACGTCCGACATGGGTTTACGCTCGTCGGCATTCAGCACGAAATTGGCCGGATCGATGGCCAGTGGAAAAATATAGCTCTGATGGAATGTGTCCTGCCCTACCGGAACACCGGGAGATGAACGATCCTGCGTACGTCAGATGTGGATAGCCGAAACGGGACCGTCACAAAAAATATAGTCGATGTTATAGAAAACACGCTGCAGGTCACCCGCAGCAGTCACGATGAAATGTGATCGCGTATCAAGTTCACCCGTTCTGGGGTCCCAACTCACTCCCTGAAATCTGTCCAACGCTTCTTCAACCTGATCCCTGTCGGGGCCGTCTACCCAGATTACATCCACCCCTCGAATATCTCGCCGCGATAGAATCGGGTCCTCAAGACGAACGGCGAACACGGATGAGGGGTATTCCTCCTGAAGAACAGAAGAAATAAGCTCGACCGTTTCTTCGGCTGAAATGGAGAGACTGTTCATTGTGTATCTAATCTGGATCTATCGCGATAGTCTATACGTTTGAAAAGCCGGACACGTTTTCGTGGCGACATGTCTCTTATAACGACAAAATATCTGAATTTCGCTCGGTCATGCCCGAAATAGATCGAAAAATATCGCTCTACGAGGATGTCAGAAAACGGATCGAACTCCTCCTCGATGACCAGACAGACTGGATCGGAGCAATGAGTACGGTGGTGTGCGAGCTACACCATTCGTTCGACTACTTCCACTGGACCGGCTTCTATAGAGTGGTCGAGAGCGGCATGCTTCAGATTGGTCCGTATCAGGGTGGAATCGGATGTATGCATATTCAGTTTGGACGCGGTGTCTGCGGAAAAGCGGCAGCAACGGGGGAAACCCAGCTCGTACCCGACGTTCACCTGTTTGACGGACATATCGCGTGTTCCTCATCGACGCTGTCCGAACTGGTCGTTCCGATCAGGTCGGGTGACGACCAGGTTGTAGCTGTTCTCGACATCGACTCCGATTCACCTGACGCATTCGATGCCATCGACGCCTCGCGTCTCGAAGGCCTGTGCCGGTATCTGTCCGAGCGATTCTTCAGTCCAGATTAATCGCAACGGATGCCCGAAAGAGCAGATCGGGAAGACTATAGACCATTACACCGATATCTGCCTTGTCAAAGAGACGATACGTTCTACCTGCAGACAGATTCATCGGGACCCGGCCATTGAGTAGCGAACTCAGGTCTCCACTGACGGACGGATCGATTCCGCGGATGACCGACCGCCCATCGAGAATACCTCCGCCGAATCGATAGTGGGCATTACTGTAATGTGTCCACTTACCGAGCGCCTGAAAAAGAAGACCGTCGAGATCCAGCGTGGCGAGGCGAAACGGTACAAGCCACCAACTCTGTCCGTAGCGCGTATTCGTGCCCAGGAAATCCAGACCAACGCGGAACCCATAACTGGGACGCTTTCCTATCCTGAAATCCTGTATTTCACCACCGGATAGCCCAAATTTACCGGCATAGGATAATTCACCCACGTATCTGATCAGATTCAGGGCCATCACCGCTCGACCCCATCGAAGATCCAGCCCGAGTGTGTACGACGAAGGAGTCCGGAGTATCATCTGCGTCCCGACCGCCGACTGCGTACGTTTTGTCAGGTTCGGCTTGGACAGGACCAGTTGTTCGATATCCAGAAGGTCCGTCTCTCCGGGCGGGGCGTTCAGAGACCCCGACAGGTTGACGAAAGCAGGTAGATAGCTCTCTGCAATGGCGGATGGATCGGATAAAAACAGAGATGGAGCAAGATTGACGGACAGAGAAAGACCATAACCTCCGGTATATGAACGAAATGCCAACCCCAGATGGGCACCCCGCCCCGTACCGCGATAATTCGTATCTATGAGCCAGCGGAGAAGGTTGGACTCACCGTTTGACGGGTCGATATTCGGATCTCCCGGGTCATTGAAAAAGAACTGCTGGGAACCGGATAGTACGACCATTGCATCGGCGAGAACGTGCCAGTTCAAAGCTGTCGTAGCCTGAAACTGCTGTACCGATACACCCCAGAACAACGACCCTTCCATATACTCTTCAATGAGCCCACCCACGCCGATGCTGGCTTCTGTCATCTCCATCCGGAATGCGCCATCGATAGACAATCCAGCGAGAGCATCAACCGAAATCGATCTGGAATCGCTCTCCCTTTTTCCCCTCAATATGAGTTCGCTTCCGGTCGCACGCAGGGACCCGGTTGCGAGAAATGGTTGGTAATATCCCGCCGAGAGGACAAGGTGCCGGGAAAACGGCCACGTAACAGAGAATGATGCGAGTTGGCCGGGCTGCCCAACAGTCAATCGGGTCGGTTTCGTATAGGACGGAGGGGTGGTTCCGGGGAAATCCAGATCGGATAAGAACCCATCGGTCTGCTCGCGAATGTTCTGACCGGTAAGAAAGGATTCTGATCCATATCCGTAAAGCCGGTTATTGACGGCCAGGCGACCGTCGAATGCCAGTTGCGGATGCGGTATCAATCCAAGAAGTGCCGGATTGGAAAAAAGCGTTCCACCGTCCACCGGCAGGAGCGCCGACTGGACTCCACCGAATGTGGCACCCGCCAGACCTGCTCCCGAAAGATTCGATCCGATATTGAATTCTCCACGGAGGTCGCCTCCTGTCCACGATGTCGCCTGAAAATTTTCAGACAGGGACGACTGTCCGCTTGCCGATCCGACGGCAAAAAGCAGAATCAGCCCGACCACGATATGACGAATCGATTGGTTCATTCTAGAATCCGATCGTCATGGTAACTTGCTGCGTATTGGACAAATAATCGGAAACGAATGAATAATCTGCTGAAAGACGAAAAGCGAACGCATCGGGTAGCCTCACCCCGAATCCGGTCGTATACCGCTCATTTTTCAAGCCGTCCGAAATGATCTGAACCCCGGCACGTAGCGCCAGTACAGAAGCCAGGCGATATTCTCCTCCCAGGCTGTAGCGATTCGCAATTTCATCGTCGAGACCAGGAATGAAGTCGAGAGCAAATTCGAACACCTTCGATGCAACCCAGGATGATCCGAACGCCAGTGTGACAGGAAGCACTTCGGTGTATGACCCCCTCGTAGGTACCACCCCGCTGACGGTGCTGGAATTCCAACGTACCGGGGCGGTTATATTTCTTACGACGGCTCCGATTCGGACTTGAGGGACCAGCGTAACCGCTATACCCGCATCGAGACCGACTCCTTTTGCGTTACCCGTTACCTGCCGGCCCAGTCCTTGAGCAACTTCATCCGGATCGAAAACGACATAGTCCCCGCCATCGAGTCTATTACGTCCGAATGTCGCTCGTCGATACACTCCTTCCAGACCGAATTCCAGCGGACCAAACCGATACGCAAACGCTAATCGGCCGGTTAATTCCCGCAGCGCATCGTCTCCCGTATTTGAAACAGACAGGGCGACTGCCGACTTCTTGTTTCGAGTGGGGAGCACCAGAATCAAATGCTGGTAACTGAGTACTTCCGGTTGATCGATATAGGTGAAAGAAGCCGCAAATCCTTTCGTATTCACGGCGGATGCTACATTTTGAGTGGCACCAATTTCAGCGTGTGCACTTGCCAATCCGGCATACCCCATCGCCGATTGTCGTGCACCCACGCCAATGTCCAGAAATGCTGCCGGAAGTCTGGACGAAACCTGTCCGAACACAGGGCTCCCTACGCCAAAAGCGACCAGTAGAAACAGACCCGCCCGAATGGACTGGAGAGGGCGCATGGGATTCGAGGATTTGTAAAAACAGTCCGTGAGGAAATTACCTCACGAGTACGACAGACAGCAGTTTCGTAACTGTCTCTGACTGATCGGAGGCCACTATCCTAATGATATAACGTCCATTTCTTGCCATTTTGCCTCTGTCAGTCAGACCATCCCATACGATTTCCTGTAGACCAGACCTCGATCCGTACCGACCCGGATACTGGAGATCACCTCGGATTATGGTCCGGATCAGATCTCCACGTGTGTTGAAAACGCGAATGGAGACGCGGGCCGGTGGATCTTCGGACTCGAGCAGATAACCAATCTTCAACGGAGCAACGTCCGGAGAAAACGGCGAGGGCAGAACAACCTCGTGTGTTATCGATAGGGGATTATTCCTCGAAAGTATTCCGAATTCGCCCAGTTTCCTGATCTGGTTCGTTTCCAGACGGTTACCGAGCGATACGGACGGTTGCAACCGCCATTTCAGGGCCACCATATCGAACAGCGCGATCGTCGGTTGGTCACTGAGTAATCTCAGGGATGGATCGACCGGAAGAGTCAATCCGACATCCTGCAGCAGGCTATCTCCAGGCAATGACCGATCCGAACGAATCGAAATCCTCATCAGGTGATCACCGGCCGTAAATTCATTCTCCTGACCCACCGGTCTTGAATACTTCTTCGGAAAGGCGATCCGCGGGTGCGCAACGGAAAGTTCGGCGATAAACGGCAGCGTTCCGGCCGGTAAAAACAGTTCTGCTCCGAAAGAGTCAGAAAGGCGTCTGGATTGTTGCGGCTTCAGACGGGCAAACAACGATACGGGATACGTTGTCATGATACCGGTTTTCGAGTCACGGGCGCTGATCTCAACGGGACCGACGAAATCGGCATTGGTCGGCTCGAGAATTCCATTGGAAGATATCGATCCGGCCTCCCGGGGTGAGATTGACCAGGTCAGCGCATCCCCCAATAAAAGCTGCGTTCCGCTCTCAGTTTCGGCGGTCAGAACAAATGGAATCGATGTCTCCTCGTTCCAGTACCGAGTAAATCCGGAGGATATTTTCAGTGAGCCCGGCTCATCGGTAACGGCACGCAAGTCAAGGTTTTGTATGATCTGCGCTGTCTGCAAGGTGACGGTAACAGTCACTCGTATCGGACCAGATTTTTCGACGTCAAGAATCGCCTGGGACGGAAACTGAGCATCCGGGATCTCGATTCGCCCGTCCCCTGACACCGTCCAACTGATCGTACCCGTCGGGGTTGATCCAGAGAAGCGAGCCATCAAATCTTCCCCAATGCCGTCTCTTAGAACCAGATTCACAGGATATCGATCACCGACCCGGATGGTTTTTCCAGAGAGATCGGGACGTACCCGCAGACTCGTCAACCGCCCGACAACGAACGGTATCACCGTCTGGATCGGACTTCGAAACATCCCCGCGCTGACCGTTCGAATGATCTCGACGAAGTACTCTACACGATCGACGTCACCGGTGGACGGAATGGATCCGATGAACGACCTCGAAGACGCTATGAGAGGAAGCCTGGAGAATGGCACGTTCGTATCCGACCTGAAATAGACATTTCCCTCGTATTCAGAGGTGTCGACTGCCTCAGACGCATCGACACGAATGGGGGTCGATGTATCGGACCGAATAGACGTAACCGGATCGTGCCGGAAGGGCAATACAATCCTCCTGGTCATTTCCCCGGTGGTGAGATGGACCTGTCTATCACTCTCCACAGGAGATAGAATCGTACCTCCCAGAAGATGATACGCGTAGCTTCCCTCATCCAGATCACCCGGCGTCTCTACCCTGCCGTCCACTCCGGTATTAGATCGAATGATCTCACCGAAAGGGCCCGTAATACTCACTATCTGGCCTTCGATCGGAATACTCCCGTCGGTCAGGCTAAGAATCAGTTTCCCGGTCGGAAGACTGAAGTCAGGAACGGTTATTGTCTGTCCGATGACGCTGGACTGAACGGGTATCAGTTGCACGAGAGGTGCTCTCGCACTCCGATCCACCCGGAGTTGGAGAAGCGTCGAGCCAGATTCCAGGACTTCGACCGTGTCGAATTGATAGCTACCGTCCTGTTGCGTGAGAACGCTCCGCTCTGCGCTGCTGCCAATGGTCACGGGAATGCCCCCGATGCCTGCACCAGCTCGAACGACACGCCCACGTATATTGACCGCCAGCGGTAGCAGCTCAAGATCCACGCCGGAATGTTGCTCTCCATCCTGGATAGAAACTTCTAGATCTGTCGGACGAAGTCCGGCGCTGGACGCACGAAGGCGATAGGTGCCTCCTGTCAGCTCAGCCAGCTGGAATCCGCCACCGGAAGCTGTCGTTGTTACGGTAGCTCCGTTCGATATCTTTGTGGCCGATACCGTCGCCCCATCGACAAAACTACCGTCTGGTGTGCGAACTCGTCCTGAAATTGTTGCCGTTGCCGGTATCACGAAGAAGGAAACGTCGGCAGTGGAGTTCAGATTAAAGTTTACCGCCGTTGAAGGCGGTTCAAAGGAGGCGTTGATTCCACCAGGTACGATGACGTACCGATGATTCAGAGGGAGATCGGCAAACGATACAACACCCGATGATCCTGTCACCAGCGTTCTCAGGACACTTCGATCCTCACTGGTAACCCGTACAGACACGGAGCCGACCGGTACCCCGTCCGGTCTTCTGGTAGAAACAGTAATTGAACCGATACTGGCAGAAGCCGTAAAATTGACCGTTCCGACGCCACCGGTCGAAATAGAAACCGTTTGCACTCCCGGAGTAAATGTAAATCCAGGTCGTGTGGCCGTTATTTCGAACGTGCCGCCAGGTAGAAAGTCCATAACATAGGAACCGTCTGCCAACGAAGTGGTCGTTGCAACAACCGCATTCGTAGAAATATCACGGGCGATAACCAGAACTCCTGCCCCACCAACCGACCCCTGAATCCGACCACTCAGCTGCTCTACGGAGAGTGATACCTGACCGGAATTGTTGGTCACCGAAACGGAAGCGGAGGCCTCGGAAAATCCTGCTCGTTGTATACGTGTCCGTATGACATAATTTGTGTTATTCCGAAGACGGGGAAATTCAAATGACCCGTTCGCGTCGGACTTTATAGCGAGCGATTCGCCCGCTCCCGAGAGAAGGAGAGGCACACGAAACGGGAGCGCCTGTAATCGATCGTCCGACACGATGCCCGTTATCACACCTTGATTTCTGACAAGGTCGACATCCATTCGAGATCCGGCCGCTGTGACCGGTACGGTACGTTCCATCGCTGAGTAGCCCGGAGCCTGAATCTCGATCCGATATGTCGCCTCGGCAAGTCCAGCGAGAGTGAACGCTCCGGTGGCATCGGTCACATCCGATGCCGAACCCAGGGTCGACACTGCTGTAACCAGTGCGCCCTTCAGAAATACCCGGGTTCCTGCGTCCCGGACCGATCCCGAAACTGATCCGGAAGCCGTGAACAATTGAATGGAAGGAACTCTCTGAGCCGGATTTGTCGAATTCAATACGATCGTCTGTTTCCCTGACGGTAGATATCCCTCTTTTTCTCCGGTGATCTGGTATTCACCCAGTGGAATTGGCCCGATCAGATACTCACCCGACGTATCGGTCACACCTGAATAATCAGCAAGCGCGGTTGACGCCCTCACGGAAACCCCGTCGACGGCAGCACCCGTCACGGTCAGTACCCTACCGGAAATCATTCCTGGTAAAAGCGAGAGCGACAGGTCAATCCTCCTCGTCTCCGAAGCCCCTAGCACCAGATCCGAGAGCCGGGCAGTTGCAAAACCCGTTCTGGAGGTCTCAAGGGAATATGCACCCGGAGGCACGTCGGAAAGAACGTATTCGCCCTGGGACACCGTCTTGACCGATCGGACAAACGAGTCCCCTCTCAGCATGATCAATACGTCCTCGACGGGACCCTGATCTTCCGTTGAGCGAACCGTCCCGAATACGGTAGCGGACTCAGGGGTGAGCTGAAAATTGAAATTGGTCCTGATCTCTCCTGCCTGGCCGCTGAAGTCGGTGACTCGAGCGCCGAAGCCAGCCGCACTCACGCGTATACTGAAACTGCCGGGATCGAGACCCAGCGAATAGGCACCGTCGAAATCGGTCGTTGCTGAAGCCGTTCGCGTACTGTTTTCGAAGGCATCGACTGTCGCTCCTTCGACCGGGCTGGAACCGGTGTCCACAACCCGACCGGACAGTATAACCGGATACGGTGTCAACTGGATCGAACGAAACGACGATGTGGACTTCGCACCCGTCAGGATGCTGACCGTTTCAGGACGAAAACCTTCTTTCGAAGCAGTGACACGATACGTTGCGTTCTCCGAAAGGAAAACGGAAAAGGTACCGTCTGCAAGCGAAATTGACTCATACCGCTCCGTGGGGTCCTCGTCTCGGACGAGCAGGATGGAAGCGCCTCTGACGGCAGTCTGTCCATCTGTCACGAATCCCGACAGATTCGTCGCTGTCGACTCCAGCTCGATGTCCACTCCCAGGACGCGTTGACCCGGAAGCACTACGACAGCTTGAGTCCTAGCTCCGCTGACACGGAATGCTGTCGCCTTTATGCTCCAGCTTCCGGCCGGCAGCGAAATAGTGTATCCTCCGGCCTCGTCAGACGATGACGTGATCTCTTTCGACCCTGATTGTGCGATTATTTCAGCCCCACCGAGCGGGAGCCCGTCAACCGTGATTTTTCCTTCAATCACCGCCGCATTGGGAGATAATTCCAGATCGATCCCGGCAAGTAACACGGAGGGTTGCGGTGCGATAATCTTGCTTGGACCGGAGATGAAACCCGCGTGGGCGACCGACAATGACTGTTCACCCGGTTGGGTCTGCAGCGTAAACAGACCCGCAGACGCTGAGGTCGTCTCAGCGCCCAGCGAACTGGACACGTGTGCACCTTCCACGGGAGATCCATCTGTCGACAACACCCGACCGGAGACCATCGATCTATAGGCAGACAGCAAAAAACGAAGATCATCGATCGTTTCTCCTACATCCAACCGGAGTTCGATACCCGTCGATGCCGCATGACCGGGCGCCGACACCCGAACGGTATACGATCCAGGACTCAGGTCCAGAGAGAAACGACCCGTATCATCGGAAAGTGTCGTGGTCGAGACGCCGGAAATGGGAGATGCCGTTATGACCGCACCTTCCAGGACGCCCCGGGTGACAGTCCCGTCGGCCGTGATGCCGGTGCCTTCGGTTATCCCCGAGATTCTGCTGGCTTGCTGAATCAAGATGAGGTCTGCATCCAGTATCTGATCACCCCGAACCAGACTCAACGTGGTCGCTGAAGACGGTACAAATCCTTCCTTCTCTGCTCTGAATGTCCATGTGCCTTCAGAGAGAGCGAATAGATACGTTCCTGCTCCATCCGTCGATGCAGTCTGCGTGAGCGTAGGACCGATCGCGAGAACGGTTGCGAGTGAGACAGGAATACCGTCCGGGTCAGTGACCCGCCCCGATACAGTAATTTCTGTGGCCTCGATTACAATGGGATCCGGAAGATTGATCTGGTCGTCGCGTCGGACCGTCACCGATACAGGCTGCGATGATTTAAATCCGTCCTTCGACGCGATAACCGTATACGTCGCCGGTGAGAGGCCGGCTGAAAAGGCTCCGTCGAACCCGGTAGTGGTTTCAGCAACAAAACCACTGATATCAGCCCTGAATGTCACGGTAGCGTCTGCGACCGGTACTCCCAGATCATCCATAACTATACCCGAAATTCTGGATGGGAGTGGTCGTAAATCAATAGATACGACGGTGCGGTCGTTTCTTCGGATGGATGCAGCAAACGTAGAATCGGCGAACCCTTCCTTTTGTGCAAGAAAGGAATACGCGCCGGTCACCAGACTATCGGAAAATGAGACGCTCGTCTGGTTGACGAACGCGTTGGGTGGATTATACCCCCCGTCTGTCGACCGCACGGTAACCGATACACCGAGCAGTTCCGACTGATCTTCTGCCGAGTGGGTGATAAAAGTGAAGATACCCATCTCGGTATCATAGAAGAATTGGTCTGTCGCGCTTACACTCGCTGCCCCTTCGGTGTCATTCGCAACAACATACCATGTGAACTCGCCCTGACGCATGGTTGTTCGGGCAGGCACATCCACGGATGAGTTGGCCGTGGTCAATTGATAGATCGGAACATCAGCCTGGCTTCCACCATCCCGAATCCGCTCGAATACCGACAGACTGTATGACAAGGCTCCGGGAACAGGCTCCCACTGGAATCGAATCGTTTCATCCCCTGGAAAATGAGTCCCCGTTTTGGGTGTACTCAATTGGGGTTTTGAGAGCGTACCGCGGTCCTGGCGGGTGAAAGCAACCACGCTTCCGAATACGGTGCTCAAAAATGCAGCGTCGGTCTTCGAATACGAGTTGAGGACAGAGTAATTATAGGTCTGCCCCGGGACGAGCGGCGACGCAGCAAACTGAAAAATAGGATTGGTCGTCGCCGGCTCTCCGTAGGTTACGCTGGTTTTCGTAGTCAGAAGACCCCATACCAGATTGATCCCTTCGACGGTAGGCTCGCCGGTCAGGGGATTCGACCCTATAGAAAAAGGTGTACTCGAGACGATCAGTGCGTACGCTTGAACGCCGGGTATCCCTTCCCACTCAAATGTCGGTGCGGGTGTGGCTACGATCCCTACGGGTCCGATGATCCGTGGGGCAACGGTCGATTCGATTGCAAACTTGAATTCCGCAGTATAATCAATGGTTATATCCGCAGACGCTTCCTGCTGAATCCCCGTAAACGTGTCAGCGATCGCGTTCGTCAGAACACCGTAATAGACGCCGACCGGCAATCCTACGACGCCCGGCGTGAACGTCGCATTCCGGGCTCCGAGAAGACGCACGTCCTTGAACGAATAGTCACCGGGTCGTGTACCCAACTTCAGATGAATCGCTTCTACGTCTTTATCCCAGCTGAGAAGAATCAGGTCGGCCGGTTTGAACAGGGGCGTCGGGATTCTCGATCCATTCGATCGCTCAACGAGCGGTGCCGACATGACGAGCGTCTGTGCGCTACTGACGGTGCTTGAGACAACGGAACTGACCAGAAGAACAACGAGCGGTACCCAACGCGCAACAGACGCCCGGATGGTTCGAATAAATTGAGAACAACCGAATATTTCTGACGGGTATGTAGCTGATGTTTTTGACACGCGTCTGGGTCAATCCTGGTGGTTGTTGTATGCTGTCGTTACTGTGGGAGACGTAGCCACACCGATCCATCAACATCTATGCCATCACGATCGTGCTCCGTCCAGGTACCCGATGATAGCTCTTTTTAACCGTAGAAGGCCCATAATGGACGATTGAACTGGCATCCGTGTCGCATTATGAGACTCTTAACGCCTCATAACCGATTCTCTTCACCATTCCTGATTTCTGAAAGAACCCGATCTGGATAGTCCGAAATGAGCCCGTCGACTCCCAGACCAATCATTTTTCTTATGTCACTTTCCTCGTTCACCGTCCATGGAAGCAGCAGCATACCGGCGTCATGGACGCCGGCAACCAGTTCGGGAGTTACCAATGTAAAGTCCGGACTATAATAGGTCGGTATGAAACCGAGCATATGAAGATTTTCTTTTAACCCCAGATCTGTCGATGTGGCTATCAGTAGAGCGGTCTTCATGTCGGAATCGACCGAGCGCAAGGCTTGCAGCGTCCGCGGGTCAAACGATTGAACGGTCACGCGGTCTTTGACACCGGCCCGTTCTATCTCCTCGTAGAGCAAGCCTACGAACCTGTCCGGAACCGGATGGACAATGCCGTCTCCCGCCGGTGTGGACTTGGTTTCTATGTTGTACTGAATGGTGCCGCCAGAGACGTCCTCCGCCATGGTAAAAACATCGGATAGCCTCGGTTTCGAGGTTGCCATCGCTTGCTGTTCGGGAAATCGAGGATTACCCCGCTTTCCACAATCGTAGGTCGATATCCTGGCCCACGGCATATCAAACAGTCGGAGAGTAGCCTCCTCCTCCTTCAGCACGGGGGTTCCGTCCGGATGCGAACAGATGGATGAATTAAGAAATGGATCATGAGATACCACGACCACCGAGTCCGATGAGATAATGACGTCCAGTTCGAGCGTGGAAACTCCGAGCCCCAGGGCGTACTCAAAAGCTGGCAACGTGTTTTCGGGACGATACCCCCGGCTTCCCCGATGACCCTGAACGTCAAAAGAACGAATTTCTGTATCAGACATGGTCGTTTCCTCCCTCGGTTGCCCACAACCCGTCCAGAGGACAACCCATACCAGGGCAATCAGTCCAGTCTGTCCGGTTTTAGATGATCCAGAGTCACACATGATATGGGCCGAATTATATGTGTCAGACAGCCACCCGCCACTCGAAATTTTCATGTCCGATCAAGACGGCTTTCATCGGCTCTACTCGGCCTGCCGGGAGCGGTTCCGAAGGAGTCTGCCCGGAACGGGTTTATCATTTTTCTGATCCAGATTTATGATAATCATAAATCTTTGTTATTGTTATAGTTAAGTGGCCTTATCAAATCTGCTACTGAACTGGTTCTGCATGTCGATTTTTCGTACCTTTTAGGGATTGATTAGAAGCCGGATCTCGCCGTTCATCATCGGTGACTTCAACCCCACACATCCGTATTCATTTCCGGCTTTTTTGGTCATCTGGAAGCAAGAGGTAGATCACCCAAACGACGTTTATGGAAACTGATAATACGCGGATTACCCGTATTAATATTGAGGACGAAATGAAGTCCTCCTACATCGACTATTCGATGTCGGTCATCGTAAGTCGCGCCCTGCCAGACGTTCGCGACGGACTCAAACCGGTCCACCGCCGTGTTCTCTACGGAATGAACGATCTGGGTATGAGTGCTGGAAGTCCGTACAAGAAGAGCGCCCGATTGGTTGGTGATGTACTCGGAAAGTATCATCCTCATGGCGACTCGGCAGTATATGATACGATGGTCCGAATGGCCCAGGATTTTTCGATGCGATATCCGCTCGTCGACGGACAGGGAAACTTTGGATCGATAGACGGGGACTCCGCTGCAGCCATGCGGTACACGGAAGCGCGCATGACGCGGCTTGCGGAGGAGATGCTGAAGGATCTGGGAAAGGATACCGTAGAGTTCCAGGAGAACTTTGATGGATCGCTCGTCGAGCCGGAAGTGCTGCCTGCTGCAATCCCGAGCCTGCTTATCAACGGATCTGATGGTATCGCCGTCGGGATGGCTACAAAGATTCCACCGCATAACATCACGGAAGTCATCAATGCTACGATCGCATTCATAGACAATAATGAGATCGAAATTGATGAGTTGATGGAGCACATACCGGCTCCTGACTTTCCCACCGGGGGAATCATTTACGGCCACTCCGGTGTGCGCGAAGCGTACCATACGGGGCGCGGAAGAGTGGTCATGCGGGCGCGCATCGCAGAAGAAGAGGTTCGAGCCGGACGCCACGCACTGATAGTGACGGAGATTCCGTTTCAGGTCAACAAGTCTAATCTGCTCGAAAAAATCGCCGGACTGGCCCGAGACAAGAAGATAGAAGGGATAGGCGATCTACGGGATGAGAGCGACCGCGATGGCATGCGCATCGTCATCGAATTGAAGAAGGACGCCGTCCCGCTCGTTGTTGAGAATCAACTCTACAAATACACTCCGCTACAACAAACCTTCGGCGTAAACGTCGTTGCGCTCGTCCACGGGCGACCCCGAACACTGAATCTTAAGGAGATGATCCGCTATTACGTGGAGCATAGACACGAGGTTATTTTTCGGCGGACTTCGTTCGAGCTCTCCAAAGCAGAAGCGCGTGCTCACATTCTGGAAGGTCTGACAGTCGCCCTCGATCATCTTGATGCGGTCATCACGATCATTCGAAATTCTCCCGATACGGATAACGCCCGCGATAATCTGATGAAAGGGGTATTTCCTTCCCGTCTGACCGGAAAGCAACTCGAAAAGCTTGGACTCCCCACCGACGGCGAGTCGCTTTTTACTCTTTCCGAAGAACAGGCCAAGGCCATACTCGAACTGCGACTCAGCCGTTTGACCGGGCTGGAAAGGCAGAAGATCGAAGACGAGTATGCCGCCGTTCTGTCCGAAATAGCAAGATTAAGAGCCATTCTTGGCGACGAGGCGCTTCGAATGGATATCGTTCGTACTGAACTCGTGGAAATGAGAGATAAATATCAGGACGAGCGGCGAACCGAAGTAGATTATACGGGAGGAGGCGATATCATCATTGAAGACTTGATCGAGGACGATCAGGTCGTCGTAACGATTTCGCATCAAGGCCTCGTCAAGCGAACCAATATCTCGGAATATCGTCTTCAGGGGCGTGGCGGAGTCGGAATGCGCGGACTTGGCATGCGGGATGAGGACTATGTAGAGGCACTATTTGTCTCCCATAATCACGACTATCTGTTGTTTTTTACGGATCAGGGCCGATGCTACTGGCTGAGAGTCTTTGAGATTCCGGAAGGCGGCAGAACGAGCAAGGGTCGCTCCATCCGTAATCTCATCCAGATATCTCCGGAAGATCGAATTCAGGCCATTCAGAACATCGCCAAATCAAACTTCAGAAGTGACGATTTTCTGAACTCTCATTATGTGCTCATGGCGACCAGGCAGGGGCAAGTGAAAAAAACAGTCCTTGAGGCCTTCTCGAGACCGAGAACCGACGGCATCATCGCCATATCGATCGATGAATCAGATCAACTCATCGAAGCCAGTCTCACCGATGGGTCCGCACACGTCGTACTCGCATCCTCGTCTGGCAAATCAATTCGCTTCAGGGAAGATGACGCGCGGGCAATGGGTCGGAACACCCGCGGAGTAAGAGGAATTCGACTCCGCGATGGAGAAATTGTAGTAGGAATGGTCGTCATGCAGGATGAAGAGCGGGAAGTACTGGCAATCAGTGCCAACGGGTATGGAAAACGATCGAGACTCGAAGAGTACAGGATCCAGGGACGCGGCGGATCAGGTATCATCACGTTGAAGGCGACGTCAAAGACCGGACCTCTGGTTGCAATCAAAGGGGTACTGGAAAGTGATGATCTGATGATCTCGACAGAAAATGGTATCATGATCCGATTCAGTATTTCGGACGTGCGCTCGATGGGACGAAACACGCAGGGTGTCCGCGTAATCAACTTGCGGGAAGACGATGCGATCGCAGATGTGACGCGTCTGGTCGTTGATCCGGAAGAGGACTCTTCGGAAGAGTCGGTTACCGCCGAGTCGGCCTCGGATACGTCGGCTGCGGATACTTCGGCATCGGCCTCGGATACGTCGGCTGCGGATACTTCGGCGTCGGCCTCGGATGGATCCAATCAACCGGACGCATAGCGTTTTACTCGGCATACAATTTGAACTCATACGTTAAATCAATGAAAACTCTCACTCATCTGGCCTTACTGACACTTATTGGCTGCCTCGTTCTTCCTTCGGTCGGGCTTGCGCAGGACATTTCGACACCGAAAGATGTCTTCAGTGCCAACCTTGAAGCGACCGGTGGATCCGCATCGTGGGCAGACGTGCACGATGCCCACTTCGTGACAGAGAATGTCATGGAGTTTCCTCAGGGAGTACTGGTCACAAAAGTTGAAACCTGGATCATCCGAAGCGGATATATGGTCAGTAAAACCAAGACCCTCGAGTCGCCGGCTGGTTTTCCGGAGGGCGTTGGAGACGCGACCATCTATTTGACCCCGGATGCCGGGTGGATAAAGAGTTTTCAGGGCAAACAGGACATTGATAGCCTCCCCAGCGGAATGGGTGCTCAGGTTCGGGCCGGTCTCAAGATCAAGGAAGAGACTGACCTGATCGAGCGTCCGGATTCAGTCTACTCGCTGGAAGAGGGAGACCTGGAAGGAGTCGCGTCCTGGGTGGTGGCAGTTGCAGACGAGACTCCAACCCGTCGATTTTACAGCAAGAGTGATTTTTCTCTCCTGGGCGTCGAGATAACGGCCCCGGGTCTCGGAACAATTGTTCGCAGTTATACGGAGTACAGAAAAGTGGGCGATCTTACGGTTTCCTTTGGTACGGAAGCGGATCTTGGTCCAACAGGATCGCAGACGTCCTCCGTTAAATCTATGGAGTTTAACACGGAACTGACGCCCGAATCACTCGCCGCCATGGTCGAAGAGTAGGCCGGACATCGTCGTTCAAGTACCCGGAGGCTCCACCCCGGGAGTCAGCATATTGCGACGGAACGACGTACGTAGAATTGTTTGACGCATAGAGGGGCGGCCTGGACGGCCGCCCCTCTATTTTTATGTCCGATCAACCGATGTGTGGCATATAATCTGACTCCGCACGCCCGATACAATCTGCCAGCAGGGCGAGTCCCTGGTCGACCTCTTCCTCCGTAACGGTGAGCGGTGGGCGAAACCGGACGGATTGCTGTCCACATCCCAGCAGGACGAGCCCTTCTTCGAGCGTCCGCTGCAACAACCGATCTCTGAATTCCCTGCTGTAAACGTCTATTGCACAGAAGAGACCCCGGCCACGAACATTCGATACCGACGGATGGTCGGAGGCGATTGATGAAAGACCCGCCATCAGGTGGCGACCTACCCGATCCGCGTTCCCGATCAGGTCATCCTCCTCGATGATCTCAAGAATTCGATCGAATCGAACCATATCGACGAGGTTACCTCCCCACGTCGAGTTGATCCGGCTTCCAGTCTCAAAGACATGTCCGTCGACTTCCTCGATTTTGCGCCCCGCCAGAATACCACATACCTGTGTTTTCTTTCCAAAACTCATGATATCAGGCGTGACCCCGATCGCCTCGTGCGCCCAGAAAGACCCGGTCATACCGACCCCGGTCTGTACTTCATCGAAAATGAGGAGTGCATCATTCTCGTGAGCCAGATCCTTGAGAGACTGAAGAAATGCTGGCCTGAAATGATTATCTCCTCCCTCTCCCTGTATGGGTTCAATGATCACGCACGCGATCTCGTCTTTTCTTTCGCGAAAGCAATTCTTCGCCTGACCGAGCGCGATCTGCTCGCGTTTCTCTACGTCAGCCAGGTGATCCTCGAGGGGAAAGACCATCTTCGGATTACTGATACGCGGCCAGTCAAACTTCGGGAAATACATGGTCTTCCGTGGATCTGACGTGTTGGTCAGAGAGAGTGTATAGCCCGACCTGCCATGAAACGACTCATCGAAATGAAGGACCTGCTGACCGACTTCGCGCCGATACCCTTTCTGAAAGTTCTTTCGCACTTTCCAGTCGAAGGCCGCTTTGAGTGCATTTTCAACGGCAAGCGCGCCACCGGATACAAAAAACGCGTGGGGGAGATAATCGGGAATGCCCACTCTCGAAAACGTATCGAGAAACCGGGCCATGTGCGTCGTCCGTACATCTGAATTCGTGACCTTGTTGATCGCGGCGTCCATGAGTCGCTCCAGAAACGCGGCATCATTTTTCATCTTCGGATGATTCATGCCAACAGAACTGGACGCGAAAAATCCAAAAAAGTCGAGATAGGTTCGTCCACTCAGTTCATCGTTGAGGCCGATTCCGTCACTCGCTGACATATCCAGAACAAACGGCATCATGCCTGCTGCGTTGGTGTGTTTGAGGAATATCTCATCAACACGATTGGGAGCGATCGTTCCTGTCTTTTTTACTTCCATGAGGTCCTTATTCAATACACGAACAGCCAAGAGATATGCGTCCGTGTCGGGTTCTAAAAAATGCCCTGAGGCTTCACAAAGGGCGGTTACACTCGATGAAGATAGTTGTTTCACGCTGAATTTTCACGCGCATCGCAAGACATTCACGGGATCATATCTGAACACCGCCTGTTTTTGGTTTTCGCCTGCGAAAAACGGTTTTAAACGCTCAGAAGACATCCTAACGGTTTGAAGGCCTCATCGAAAAAAGTCTCCCTGCCAGGAGAAATTTCTTTACGAACGGCTCCCGCTTCGGGACATGACCAAGAAATCCTTGAACTTCCCGTCGTCGATGCCCCGGCCCGGAAGTCAGATCGGTTGAAGAGACCCGACTGGCTCCGCGTGAAGCTCCCGTATGGCGATCGATATCGAAACCTGACGGAGATAATCGATTCGAACCAACTACACACGGTCTGCCAGAGTGCCCGTTGTCCCAACATGGGGGAATGCTGGACATCCGGCACGGCTACATTCATGATTCTCGGGAACGTGTGCACCCGGAGCTGTGGTTTTTGTGCGGTTCTCACCGGACGACCCGAAAACGGGCTGGATTGGGATGAACCAAATCGGGTTGCCAATGCGGCCAGATTGATGGGTGTAAAACACGCCGTCGTCACCAGTGTCAACAGAGACGAACGGGAAGACGGAGGCGCCCCGATATTTGCCGAAACGATGCGCCGCCTCCGAGAAGAAATTCCCGGTTGTACAATTGAGGTACTCATACCCGATTTCCGAGGACTGTGGGATGCCCTTCAGATCGTTCTTGATGCCCGCCCGGACATACTTAACCATAACGTCGAGACCGTTCCACGACTGTATCGCAGAGTGAGGCCGCAGGCCGTATATGAGCGTTCTCTGGAGGTCCTCGTCCGATCGAAGGCCCAGAATCTCCGGACCAAGAGCGGTATTATGGTCGGTCTCGGTGAGACGCAAGAGGAAGTCTCTGACCTGATGGACGATTTTGCCCGCATCGGACTCGACGTGATGACCATCGGACAATACCTCCAGCCGACGCGATTGCACCTCCCGGTTGAGGAATACGTCCACCCGGACATCTTCGAGAGATATAAAGAGATGGGAGAATCGAAGGGCATTGGCCATGTGGAGAGCGGCCCTCTCGTTCGTTCTTCGTATCATGCCGAGCGACATCTCTAGTCTGCTCGACAAGCTCGCTTTACCCGACGATGAATTCGACTTCTGATCCCTCCTGGCGCGAGAGGCTCTCGTCTGAGTGGTCCGCCGTTCGGCGAACCTGTGCGACATTGGACTATCAGACTGCAGTCGTACTCACAGTGGCTGCGATCGCTGTCATTTTCCAGATGAAATGGGGCAGTCGATCCTTCTTCCGGTCCATCATATCTCCGAATTTGAATATTGGTGCGACCGGCCTCACCGCGTGGGGATGGTGGTTTATTTCGCAGGGTATCTGGGGATTCCTTGTGCCGGTCATCATCCTGCGCCTCGGATTCCGACGGAAATGGGAAGAAATGGGGCTCGGATTAGGTGATTGGAAGTTTGCCTCGGTTGTCGCTGGACTGTATGTCCCGATTGTTCTTATTGGCACATGGGTGCTCTCCGCATCGCCCGATTTTCAGGCTCAGTATCCGCATCTGGCCGAAGCAAAAACTGACTGGTCAGTCTTCTTTATTTACGAGTCGCTGTTTGTATTCTACTGGATCGGGTGGGAATATCTCTGGCGGGGATTCGTCCTGTTCGGAACGGCCCACCGGTTTGGAATCTACGCGATTCTTATCCAGGCGCTTCCATTCGCCATTCTACACTATCAGAAACCGTTGCCCGAGGCAATGCTGTCGATCGTGGGTGGCATCGCTCTCGGAGCACTCGTCTGGAGAACTCGATCGTTCTGGATCGCCGTCCCCATTCACGCTCTTCAGATGTTCAGCCTCGACCTACTGTCGACAATCAGATTTCGGACGGGGATCTCGGACATCGGACCCGAAGCATTTTGGGAACTGTTGCAGAGGATATTCTGATCGGTTCTGAAAGAGATCTGGTCCTCCCGGGCGACCTGAGGTCGTACGCTCTCCACCCTTTCAGTAGGCATACGTGAGCGTTAGAATATGGGCGGGACCACCAAACCCGTCGTCGAACGGGATAACGGCGTAATCAAATGACAGCGGGTCCATCGAGATGCCCAGTCCCGCGGAAAAATCCCGGAGCGTGTCATTCGAAAGATACCCTATTCGGGCCGCGACCGTCTCGAGTACCTCTGCCTCGACACCCCCATGAAACTGCGTCTGCTTCAGGGCTGTGTTTCTCGAAACTTCAACCTGGATCGATGTATTCAGGAATGTGGCTCCATCGAGAGCGGTAAGGATTCGAAACGGATAAATGACGGCGCCGACACGAAGCATTCTCGGAAGACGCGTTCGAACAGCATTGAGTTCATCCATCCTCCCCACATTCTGCAGAGCCACACCAAATCGAAACGCATTCTCTGCAGTCGCATACTGCAGCCCAAAGTCGAATGCATACCCGGTGGCAGAATTCGTAAAGATCCTTTCAGTTAGATATTTAACAGTAATTCCGGCCCTTACCGGACCGATGCCCCTACCGTAGGATGCTCCCGTGCTGATGAACTGGGCATCGAACGTACCAGATGGTTCACCCGGTCGATCCCTCGCCTCCAGATCGCCCGATCCAGTCGCGGTAACAAACAAACCAACTCCGCTCGATTTTCCGGATTTGAAGCTACCGGATATACCATATGTTCGAACGTCGGCGATCCAGATATGATGGGAAGCTCCGAGGTGGTTCTTTTCTCCGTCGGCAAGAGCGGCCGGATTCCAGTACGTTGAAAACGATCCTCCTCGTGTAGCCACGCCGGCGTCACCAAGAGCCAGTGCCGCAGCGTCCGTTCCGATAGACAGAAACGACAGACCGCCATCCTGCGCTGCAGATACTCCCGTCGGGATCAGCACTAATGCTCCAACCAGTATCGCTCGCGTTAACAGTGATTCTCTCATGGTCACGTGTGATAGCTCCTAGAGGAAGAGTTGCATGGACAGTATATGCATCGTACCGGATGCCCTGGACTCGACTCCGAACGTGTATTCCAATCTCATTCTGAGCATCCCCGATTGCTGTTCTACCATGAAGCCAGCAGACGGACGAATACCGCCAAATGCGTCCTTCCCGAGTTGCTCGATACCGGCCCGGCCCACAAACTGAGTAGTAAAAGCGTATTCGGCACCCACACGCAGCCGGGTTTCCTGAACCGAGAGATCATTTCGGTCGGTAAATACGATGGGTTCGTCGCCGAGGAAATCTACTCGACTCGTGACTACTTCCACGGTCGTTACCCTCGACTCGATTTCGCCGACCAGTCGAAGACGGTTTTCCTTGAGCGTCTTCATGAGCCCCACCCGAATGCGACGTGGAAAATTATCGGTTGTCGATTTCCCTCCGCTTCCGTTTACACTCGACGTATCCCAGGTATATCGCGCGAGGAGATCATCGGCCACCAGCCCCAGACTGACCGTCTGTGCCAGTCGAATGGTGAGTCCGACATCTATGCCAACCGACGTGGCTGGTTTTAATCCATCAAACAGATCCGATCTAAAGAATTGCAGCCCGATTCCACCGGTAACAGCGCCTCCGAATCGAATTCCGAAAGCCATGAAACCGGCGAACTCATCTACGCTCAGGTCCCGCGTGTGAAAACCGCTGTTGTCGCGTCCGTCAATATTGGTAACCGACGAATGGATGAGCCCCAACGCGATCCCTGCTCTTTTCTCAAAGGGAGCCGAGATCTGCAGGAATTGCAATGATCGGTCAAAGCTCAGTAGAGCCACCGACGCTTCCAGATTCTGTCCCGTTGCGAATGGTGCCAGTGCGGGATTGTAGTAAGGGCTTACACCGCCTGAAATGTCCGCGGCCAGCGCATTGCCCATGGCTATTCCCCGGGCACCAAATCCCAGACGGGAAAATGCACCGGCACGTTGCGAGAAAGCCACTTCCGGAGCGAGCGACAGCAGGCATAGCAGTGACGCGAATATCACCCCTTGGACGCCTGTACGCCCGTGTCTGGAAACTGCGTCGCGGCGAATCGTCGATTCACAACGAGGATTTTTCGAATACATGGTGTCTGGTCGTGTGCAACTCATTCGAGCACCAATATTTTGCCTCGAAATGTCGAGCTTCCAGCCGTGACGTCGTAGAAATATGGACCATTTGCCACTCGGACGCCACCATAATCCATCCCGTCCCACATCAATTCTGCGGTTCCGGAAGACTGGTCGGCATTAAACTCACGGACCAGGTTCATTCCGAAATCGAATATTCGGACGCTCACCGAGGACGAATTCTTGAGCTCAAAACGGATGCGGACAAACCCGTCGGCTGCTGGAGAAAAAGGATTGGGATAGGCAAAAACATCAACGTCAGGTACGTCCGAACTGGGAGTCTCTGGATGGAGGGGTATTTCGACCCGAAAGATCGTCCACGTTGCTCCTCCGTCCGATGACCTCAACAGGCCATCTTGCGTACCGACCCACAGACCGTCCCGGGTTACTTCAACCGATAGAACGCTGGCTCCAGGTCTTACGATTCGCTCCGGTGCTGCCCTGTCTCTAAAGCTGTTTATCGATTTCCAGACCCGACCACCATCTACGCTGATGAAAAGACCATCTTCACCGGCCGCATATACCGTCTGTCCGTCAAACGCGAAATCAAATATACGATTACCCTGGAGCGCCTGATGAAACGTCTGTCCCCCATCGTCGGTGTACGTCACACCAAATCGGCCACCGGATACATCCGTCGAATTCCACGTAGCCATCCAGATGACATGCCGGTCGGGAAGCATTTGTTCTTCGATAGAGATAACCCAACTTCCGGTTAATGAGCCGGAGGTCCCGTCGGCCTTGAACTTCTTCCACGTCAGTCCACCGTCAAGTGACCGGTTCAGTCCCCCGGCCGTTCCGGCCCAGACCGTACCGAGACGATCCACGAGCACAGCAAAACCCATATGATTGAGCGATCCGGTACCGCCACGTTGAGGCTCCAACGTGAAACTGTACGCCGAATCCGGACTGATGAAGTCCAGGTTGTCTGGTGGTAGGACGACTCGGGTCCACGTCTTGCCCAGATCACTCGAGCGCCGAATTCCGCTCGCCCAGCCGGCGACCCAGAGTTCTCCGGTCACCGAATCGTAGTCGATGTCGAATGGAGGGCTCTGTTGTGGAACGATGACGGCGAGTGCACCCAGGGTATTAATCCCATATTGGATGGTCTCGTCACCAGGCAAATCGAGTTGGGGAAAACGATACGAAAACGTGTCTCCACCGTCCGGTGATATCAGGAATCCTGCTGCTGTTTGCACATTATCACCGGCAGCGTTGTCATTCCGACCGAGTCCGACCGCTATCACTCCGGCGCCCTCGTCGATAGAGAATACGCGGTTCACCGTACCCGCGAGCGAGTCCGAATTCACGATCTGCCACGTCGTGCCTTCGTCCGTCGTGAGATTCAGAGACGGTCCCACCCAGAGCGAATCTCCAACCGCCTGCAAGTTGGCAACCGAATTTCTCGCAATACCGAATTTACTCTCGATGAGTGCCTGCAGATCGGAGGCATCGAGTCGAGACCCTACAGTACGCGACGCCGACTGCCCCGCATCCGAACGGACACCCTGTGCCAGAACAGGAAAGGAAACGATCTGGCTTCCCGCGAGCACCAACACGGCCACACTTCGAAAGAGAGAAGTCATATGCCGAGCGATCTGTTTCTGTACTCTGGTCACGTTTCAGTCCACCGTTATGGTTCGAGTTTCAGAAGAACTTTGAAGACCCGAGCGATCAATCGCCGTGAAGACAAACGTATTCACACCGGCACCATTCGTGGCATCGAGTTGGATCGTCAGTGTAAATTTCCCGTCTCCCGACACCGAATCTCCGCTGGCACCGAATCCGGAATTACAGACTCCGCTCGAACCGTCGTCGCATAACTGTAGGGTTACAGCGCCATTCACGCTCACCTCTACTCGCAGCACATTGTCAAGACCATCTGGATCACTGACGGTAGCCACGATGGGTACCTGAATACCAGGTTCTCCAGGTGCCGGACGGGTAATCCGGTCAGGAATATCTATTTCCTCGATCACGGGCGGACCTCCGGTCGCATCGAATTCCAGCTGTCCTATCACCTGATTGCTTAATCTTCCGGCTGTATCCGAGGCGGTGACCTTGATCGCATACAGTCCGACATCAGAAACCGGAATTGCGAGGGTAATTGTTGCCTGGAGTGCACCGTTTCCCGGAGCCTCGATGGTCGTCTGGGATAGTGCAACATCGGTCACGATCGGTGACAGCACGACGATGAATACACGGTCGAGATCACCGTCAGCGTCATTCGCGTCGACGGAAACAGTCACATCGAAACGGGCTATTCCGTCCACAACTACTCCGTCGGGAAGTGTGTCTACAAGAATATTATCCGGTGTAAAAGACAGATTGGAGACCACCGGAGCTTTTCCGGCGAGATCCGCAGGCCCCGGAGTCGTGTCACACCCGGCAATGAAAACGAGCAGAAGCCCGGCAAAGAGCCGTGACCCGGTACGATCGATCATCTTGAAAATCTGAATTGGAAAAACCGCTCTGTCGAAGAAATGTAGTGTAGAATCAGTAACGAACGACGGTCATAAATCAGGGGTTTTCCGAAAAGATATATGGCTACACCGGTAGAATCAGATTAACGCTACCGGCGGGCGGTCAGGTAAAATAGAGCGGTTTGAAACTGAAACAAAGGACAAAAATGATGATCCCCAAAATTGCCAGAATTCGTCTGTTCCTGCTGAGTGGTTCGACAATCAGGACCGGTGGATGATCGACCCTGATGAGGAGTACGATCAGCAGACACCAGAATAACCATCCGGAGTACCCGAAGTGATCTACCACGGTCGGAACCCCGCTGCCCAGTGCAGACAGGGATATTACACCGAAAAGCCCGCCGATGACCAAGCGGATGTCGTTTCCGAATATTCGGTGCGAGAAAAAGAGAAGGATGCCTGCCAGAATAATCCAGACACCGATATCCGGGGCCGGAAGCCACAAGCCGAGAAGAATCGGAGCTTCCGAGACAAACCCGATACTCCCGGAGACCAGAAGGACGAGAACAAAGGTCCGGGCGACCCGGCTGTGCCATTTAGGGCCGATGAGAGCGTACAACATGTGGCCCCCATCGAGTTGACCTACCGGTAGCAGATTCAATGCCGTGAAGAAGAGTCCAAGCCAACCGGCAAAAAGAACCGGATAATGATAGACCTCCCACATGGGCGGCACATTCTGGAAAAAATGGGACAGAATCCAGTAGAGAGGCGTGGTCCCGACGACCAGGTTCATCTCCTGTCCGCTCGATGGTGGAGCAATAAGATCCGGGGGAAAAACTCCGTGGAGTTGGATGTACTGTTTCAGGAGTTCATGCCCGGACAACCCGAAAATGTACTCTGGTGAGGGAAGGGTAAAAAGCCCTGCCAGAAGTACTACGAGAGCCACGATAAATCCGGCTATCGGTCCGGCTGCCCCGATATCGAACAATTTCGTCATCGATGGTACGGATTCACGAATTCTGATCACGGCACCAAATGTCCCGATGCCGTTAAATGGAAACGGGATATAAAAAGGCAGCGACGTCCGCACGCGATGAAATCTGGCTGCGAAATAATGACCAAACTCGTGAACGGTCAGAAACAACAACAAGGATCCACCGAAACGTAGACCATCCAGTAAAAAATCGATACTGATCCGGGCGCCCATAGCGGAAATCCAGGAACCGGACTGGGCATAAAAGTCATACCGGCCGACCAACTGACCTCCGGCAAACACGGTCGACGCCAGCGTAATCACGAACAAGAGGGCGTGAAGCCAGTAGCGATCTCCCGCCTGGGTAGTGTCCGCCCGGGACGCCCCCATTTGAGACGAATCGACTAATCGAGAGTGTTCTTCCGTGGGTTCCAATTCGGTGAATTCGTACGTGCTGATGTATGCCCCGGCCCGCTGAACGCACGTCAGGCGGAATTGTTGACGGATTCCATCAGGATGACAGACTCGATAGTGCTGCGATGATCCTTTTCATCGCTTCCTCAAGATTACTCATTGAAGCCGCATACGAGAGCCGGATCCCACCCGGCCCTCCGAAGGCCTGACCGGGAACGAGTCCCACATTGAAGTGCTCCAGGATGTAGATGCACAATTCTTCCGATGACTGAATTCGAGACCCGTCGGGAGTGCTTCTTCCAAAATACCCGGATATGTCAGGAAACACATAAAATGCCCCCTCTGGACGGGCGCAGGTCACATCGGGAATCCCGGCCAGCGACGACAGGACGAAATCGCGCCTCCGTCGAAACGCCGTGCGCATTTCGTCGAGAGGGCCTCGATCCATCTGCAACGCGGCAATGCCGGCCTTCTGCGAAATACTGCTGGGAGCCGACGTGGATTGGCTCTGCAACTTGGCGGCTGCCTGAACGATGGGTGCTGGTGCGGCGAGGTATCCGAGCCGCCATCCCGTCATTGCATACGATTTCGAGAATCCGTTTATCGTCACCGTCCGCTCTCTCAGTCCGTCCAATGTCGCCACTGAGACGTGTTCTGCATCGTAAACGATATATTCGTAAATCTCGTCCGACACGACATAAATATCAGGATGTTTTCGGAGCACATCGGCAAGCGCTTCAAATTCGTCTCGAGAGTACACGGTGCCTGTCGGATTCGACGGGCTACAGAGCATCAGAACCCGGGTTCGTGGGGTGATGGCAGCTTCGAGTTGCGCCGGGGTGATCCGATAACCCGACGCCACATCCGTCGGAATAAATACAGGATTCGCCCCTGCGAACCGCACCATTTCCGGATAACTGACCCAGTACGGAGCGGGTATGAGGACTTCATCGCCTGCGTCACATAGTACGGAGATGCTCTGCGCGACTGACTGTTTGGCACCGTTCGAACAAAGAATTTCATCGGGTGTGTAGGACAAAGAACTGTCTTGTCTCAACTTGGCAGCAATTCCCTCTCGAAGTTCCAGCATTCCGGCGTTGACCGTATACCGGGTGAACCCTTCCTGAATGGCCGCAATCGCGGCATCCCCGATGACTTTCGGAGTATCGAAATCGGGCTCGCCTGCACTGAGACCTATGACAGGAAATCCATCCCTGCGCCTTTTTTTGGTTCTGGCCGTCATCGCGAGGGTCGCGGACGGCTTCATACTCTCAACTCGAGAATTGAACAAGGGATCGACCTGAAGATTGGAACGGGTGCTTCGGATATTCGGCGCGACGGCAATTCGGCACGAAAGATACGCCGAGTTTACGAACGATGGGTCATCGCTTCTCGCACTACTTTTGGTACAAAAGACGAAATGTCGCCACCCCAGTGGTGAATTTCTCGGACGATGGAAGCACTGATCAACGAGTGTTCTTCAGAAGTCATCAAAAAAACAGTTTCGACGTCTCTGGCAAGCTTCCTGTTGGCGAATGCCATCCTGAACTCAAAGTCGAAATCAGATACCTGGCGTAGCCCTCGGACCAGCGCATACGCGCCACGATCCGCAGCATGATCTACCAGCAAACCCTCGAAGGAAGCAACGGAGATATTTGGTAGATGATCGACACACTGTCTGATCAACTCACAGCGTTCGTTTACCGAAAAAAAACATGATTTTTCCGAATTTACGGCCACCGTAACCTCGAGATGGTCAAAGATCCTGCTGGCCCGTTCAACGATATCGAGGTGACCCAGGGTAAAGGGATCGAATGACCCGGGATAGAGAGCGAGCCGCTCTTCAGTTCGTTCCATCATCTGACTCCGAACGGGTAAAAATAGTAACTGCAGTGCGTCCGTACTTTCGGGTCGAGACCTGCTCACTGACATCAGGAAACGTCAGGCCCCTGACATGTTCGACTACCAGAAGGCCTCCCGGTGCCAGCCGAGTCATGGCTCCAGCAACCATATCTGGAACCGCCGGGTCCCGGTACGGAGGGTCGGCAAATATAAGAGTAAATGTGCGGGAAGATTCCGACTGCAGATATCTGATGACATCCATACGCTCGAAACGACACGAATTTTCCACCCCGAGTGATCGTGCGTTGTCCCTACATACGTTGAGAACGCCCGGATTTGATTCCACGAAACAGGCAGCCGAGGAGCCTCGACTCACGGCTTCCAATCCGAGTGCCCCGGTACCTGCATACAAATCCAGCACCTCCGTTTTGTCCATGTCGATGCGGTGGGATACCATGTTGAAAATGGCCTCCCGCACCCGGCCAGATGTCGGTCGTGTCGAATTGGACGGTGGTGCCTTGAGTAGCCGACCACGGAATAAACCTGCGATTATTCTCATGAACCAGAACGAGAGGGTGACGATTCGGCCTCAGAGTGTCGCGCCCAGACAGGATACAATCGTATGAAACGCAAAATCATCGGCAAATTGCTCTTTTGAGAGATTCAAAATGCCTATCGGATTGAGCATCTCCGCTTGCCCCGGAAAGACTGCCGACAATGAATTCAATGCGTGTTCTCCGGCAGCGTCTCCATAGACGAGAATATCCGCAACATCATTCGAAGCTGAGCCAGCGTGTCTGAGAGACAGGGCACAAAAATACGTGATATCCGAGAGATTCGTCTCTGCCCGGTCCTGAGAAAATATCACATCACCGTCATGAAACACGGAATACGATACGTGATCGTGATACATTCCGACGGTGAGAACTGTGCCGTTTCCATGGCCCTTCTTTCCCGGCAGCACGCGTATTACGCGCGAAATCGACTCGGACTCGGAGATCAATTCGCGTCGCTCAATCGCCAATCTCGATAGAGCCGTATTCAATCGGTCACGGTAGGTCGCTTCCAGAGCCGACACATGGACCATTTCGATGTCTTCTTCGACCGTGGAAACGTGAGTGCCTTCGTGGCGCGTCCGTACCAAATCATCCTCGAGCTTGCTACCCGTGACAATACCGGCATCGAAAACAGCCAGGTCCTGTTTCAGATCTTCGGCCACATCCCGTTCTCGGCCACTCACGAAGGACACGACGGTCGGCGAATGAAGGGTCACACGAAGCGTAGATGCACTTGATCCGTCAAAAACTTCACCAACAGCCTGTGCGATGGCATTCAAATATACCGTCGAACCATCCCCGAACAGGACATCTGCGACATCAAATTCAAAATCGCAATTTCCTAACCTCAGCAGACGATACCTGTCTCCGAGATGTTCAACCTCGGCGTATCGCATGCTGGATGCGAAGAATTCGATTCCGGCTGTAGCGCCTTCATGCATGGATTGCCATCGGTAAGACCGCGAGTCGGGAACCGCGGCACCTACTCCCAGCTGGCCGCGTTGAGTCGAGTAACGTCATCTCCCAGTGATCCGATATGATCATCCGAATCCGGATCTGACAACAGATAAATGTGAACATCTGTCGTGTCAGGTACCGTCAATTCAAACATTTTCCCGGTTCGTGGAGAAAAAATGAGTGAATCAACCAGGAAACCCTCTCCGAACAGGCTGTCCGCATTTGCCATGATGACCGAATCAGAAGCGAGCCACATCTGGAGCGAGTCGAGCGTGTGAATGAAGTAATGATTCTCCCGTTCGAAAGTGATCATCGCGGAACGGACTTCGCTCATACGATTTCGGGTCTGTTCGGTGACCTCTTTTCGATGCACAACAGCCTCATAGGGCTCAGTAATAGATATATATAGCAGGTAAGACAATCCGACGATCGCAATCGCCAACACTACCTGAATGACTTTTTGAATTCCGCGGCTACTAGACGCCATTGGGTGACCGTTGAAAAATAATTATTTGGGGAAATGCCTGATGGCGATGCTTCCGACACGCCGGCACGAAAAATAAACGCATCGGATCCGAAAAGCAATTTCAGAACCTTTGACCGGTAATTGATCGATTCTGTACGAATACATTTCAGGAACGAACCCTATTTTTTCCCGACAGTAGAAAACAGTCCGTAGAATAGGTCGACCGGGAAGAAAAGCTAAAGTTTCTCTATTGCGTAATTCATTGACCCGACTTCTCATCAATATTGATCACGTTGCGACGCTTCGGAATGCCCGGGCGGAGCGCTTTCCGTCTCCGGTCGAGGCGGCCCTGGCGTGCGAGCGGGGAGGCGCGGACGGGATTGTTTTTCATCTCCGAGAAGATCGCCGTCACATTAATGACGCCGACGTTCGTTCGCTGAAAAACCGGGTATCCACAAAACTCGATTTTGAACTTTCACTCGCTCCGGATGTGGTCGAGGTGTGCCTGGAGATCAAGCCCGATCTGGCCACTCTTGTGCCGGAAAAACGGAAAGAAATTACGACGGAGGGCGGTCTGAACGCAGTCAGTCAACGGCCCCGACTACGCTCTGTCATCTCAAGACTATTGGACGGCGGGATCCATGAGGTCGCTTTGTTTCTGGATCCGGTTCCCGAACAAATTGATGCCGCTGCCGAAGTCGGCGCGACCGCAGTCGAGCTGCATACCGGCGATTATGCCAACGCACGGACCGAACAGCAAAAAAATGACGTGCTCACGCGACTCAGCCAGGCAGCTGAACGCGCCCATGCATCCGGTCTGGTGGTCCACGCCGGGCATGGTCTCGACTATGCCAATTATAACGACTTCAAGACAGCTGTAGCCCACGTGGAGGAAGTTTCCATTGGATTTGCGATCATTGCCCGGAGCCTTTTCACGGGACTCGAAACGGCAGTTTCCGAGATGAAAAAACTGATTTAACTTTTCTTTGTGTACAGTCCAATCATGAACAACAAACACTCCGGATCAGACTTTCGCTGTGGATACGTCGCACTCATCGGGAAACCGAATGTGGGCAAAAGCACGCTTCTCAATGCCTTGCTCGGGCAGAAACTCTCGATCGTAACGCGCAAACCACAGACGACCCGTAGGCGGGTACTTGGCATCCTGTCGTCGGAAAATTACCAGGCCATTCTGCTGGATACTCCTGGAGTAATCCAGCCCCGGTACGGACTACAGAAGGCCATGATGAATGATGTAAAGTCTTCCGTCGCCGATGCCGATGTCCTTGTTTTCATGGCGGACGCGACCCTTGAATCCCTCGATCTCAAGACCCTGGAATACCTGATCGATCGCCCGTCGATCCTCGTTATTAATAAATCAGATCTGGTTCGTCCGGAGAGTATGTTACCTATCGTGGAAGCGTATACGAGCGCGTATCCGTTCGATGAGGTGATACCCGTATCGGCCCTGAAGAAGCATAATATAGATACGGTTCTGAAAGCGGTAACTGAGAGACTTCCGTTGGGACCCGCGTTTTATCCGGCAGACATGATCAGCGAGCATCCGGAACGGTTCTTCGTCGCCGAGTTGATCAGAGAGAAGATATTCCAGCAATTCAGACAAGAAATTCCATACTCTGCAACGGTCAATGTCCTGCTCTATGAGGAGAGAAAAGGTGAGAAGGATCGCATCGAGGCGGACATCGTCGTCGAGCGGGAATCCCAGAAAGGAATCCTCATTGGTAAAGGTGGAAGTGCGCTCAAGAAAGTCGGCGTGGCAGCACGCCGCGACATAGAAGATTTTCTTCAGCGGGAAATCTATCTGAAACTCTTCGTCAAAGTCCGTTCCGACTGGCGTAATAACGAGACGTTTCTAAAAGAATACGGGTATCAGGATTAGAATCTAACGAACCCGGATTCCTAGACCGTCTCTCAATTGAGCGGCAGTGATGGGTCCACTCGGCCCGGTCTTCAGTTCATATGTATCGAAGTAGTGTCGATCAGGATAGTTTCGTCGTAGCGATCTGAAGGTCTTTGAAATCTCGTCTCTTGGTGAGTCAATGAGCGACCTCATCTCCATATCATCCAACCGAATGTCATACATCTGACTCACGATCTGATGCAGATAACGGGTAGGATCTTCCGCACCAGGCCGCGACAATCGGCGGATGGACCGCCTTGCAGCGTCGGACCTCGGCTTCGTCTCTCCTCCAATACGCGAGAAGTGAGCCTGGCATGCGTTGAAGATCATCTCCGTGGCCGCTCGCTTAGCGTCAATCGAATACCCCGCGATATGAGGTGTAGCGATAGCCGAGTGTTCATGTAACCACGGATCGGGTTCGGGTTCGGTCTCCCACACGTCCAGAACCAATCCGGTTACCCTCCCCCCCTCCATGCTCCTCCTGAGAGCCGATTCATCCACGACCCCTCCTCTGGATGTATTTATAAGCCAGACATTTCGCTTCAGCCTGTCGAGTTCAGTCGACCCGATCAGATGGTACGTAGGATGGGCGCTTTCGACCGTCAGTGGAACATGGAGCGTTAGTACATCGCATTCCTCAAGGAGAGTACCCAGCGGTGTGAACTCGAACGAAGCGGCCCTTCCACGAAGGCGCTGCAACGGCGGATCATTGATCAGAACACGGACGCCTAAAGACCTGAGCCGATGCATAAGGAGGCCTCCGATGGACCCGCATCCCACGACGCCGACCGTTTTTTCCGAGAATGGGTCTCCTGTGGCGACCGAGAGTTCGAGCAGCGCAGCGATAACGTACTCAACCACGGATTCAGCGTTTGCACCGGGTGCACTCACGAAAAAGACCCCCCGTTCGCTCAAATACCGGGTTTCGATGTGATCCGTTCCGGCGGTCGCCGTTGCCACAAAGGAAACCGCAGAATGCTCCAGCAGGGGTCGATCGACGGTTGTTATACTCCGTACGAGCAGGACGTCGGCATTTTTTACCGAATACGAATCGATCTCATCTCCTGAAACGAGCGAAACTCGGCCTATTTCGGAAAAATACTCCTCCACGAAAGGAATATTGGCGTCTGCAACAATCTGGATGTGTTTCGTACTCACTGCCAACAGGTGACTTCTGACTTGACCCATAGATGGTCATAATACGCCAAAACACACCCTCATTGACGATTATTGCTTCTCCATTCGTCCGTCTGACATGTTTTCTGATGTGAAGCAGGCATAAAGCTTGCAACAACACACGCCCAAGGACCGGTGAACCGGTCGTGAAGTGGGGTTGAACCCGCTGTGAATTCGATTTCCAATCACGTTAAGCCATTGTATATCATACACTTACAAAGTGTATAAATACTGAAACATGCCCTGCACACTCTCGTTGAGAGCGGCCGTTTGGATGTCACTCCGCGAGAATCCGGTTCGAATGCCGGAATCAAGGGAAACTCTGGCAACCAGCACAACAATCATCACAAACCGCAAGAAATCCATGTTCAAGAGGCATTATAACGTACGGACGCTCGTCGCGTTGGTCGTGTGCCTGACGGGTACCATTGCGATCGAATCGGATCTGTTGAGTGAACCGGCACCGTCGGTTTCAATCGACGTGTCGAAGACACACGCGGATTCAATCGGGACTCGACCCTTGAGTCCGATTGAGGAAGCACTCTATAATCCCAGGCGGCTTCCCCCTCTCCCTCCGGACCAAATCGACTCCGAAACGCTATGGCTTGCCCGGGCGATCTTCTCTGAGTCGAAACGACTGGAAGAGCAATATCTCGTCGCGTGGGTCATTCGAAATCGCGTGGAGACCAAGTATCGGGGTAAGAAAACGTATCAGGCAGTGATACTCGATCCAAACCAGTTCTCCGCCTTTCGGTCATCGAGTCAAGTAAAAACATTCTATACGTCCCTCGACTCGGCTTCCAGAACACCGGGATGGAACCAGGCCCTCCGCCTGGCCTACGGTATCAAACATACGGATGCTGAGTACAGACCGTTCTCCGTCACGACCCGCCATTTTTACAGTGAGCAGTCTATGGGTAGTAGAAGGCACCCGGCGTGGTCGCGAGGAAAAGATCCTGTCGAACCCAGGTTGTCTGTTGAAATCAAGGAGGATCGATTCAGATTCTTCGATGGTATCTCCTGAAGAAAGACCTACAATCGTACGCCGAGTCGCAGCATCACCGTGTTCAGACGCTGGGTATCACTGGCCCGCACATTGATTCCTCCAATAGTGAGTTCGTCTTTCAGAATACTCGATATTCCGACGTTATACCTTGCTTCCGGAAACAGATTTACGCCGAGTAGATGCATGGACAGTCCGAGGCCGACATTTATGGAGGCCGTCATCTTTTCCAGATTTCGATCGAAACCGCTGTTCCCGGACGACGGAAAAGAGAAAACCGGACCGACGGAGAAATAGGGACGGATAACAGGAGTCGCCGTCAGATTAAATCGCACATCAACGGGAATTTCGACCAGGGAAAGATCAAAGTCCGGTCTGAGGCCAGGAACGGAGGCGGTTAATGTGCCCGCATCTCGGTAAAAAAGACCCAGTCTGAAAGCGGCCGGCCCGAACCCCAGGTCATAGAAAACCCCCAGATGGTATCCAGTCGCGTTATCAAACGTCGCGTCAGCACTACCCAGTCTGACATCTGAAATACTGTCAAAATTCAGTCCGGCAGCAAATCCGACCTGCGCTCGTGACGCCTGCGTCGATGAGAGAATCGGGAGAAGGCCACAGAGTAGAAGACCGGTCAACAGGGGACGCTTCTTCATTGATTTCTTTGGTTTATCGAGCTGAGTGAAATTGTCTGAATATAACTACTACCTGAGCCGCAATTAACAACGTTCGGGTATCGTCAATCTTTGAAAATTGCAACCTGGACCCGGGTTGCGAGTTGAGACCGACGACAAAACGAAAGGGATATGAAGATCGGAATCACATGCTACCCCATTTACGGCGGGAGCGGTGTCGTTGCTACAGAACTCGGAAAAGCACTCGCGAATCGGGGACATTCTGTCCATTTCATCGCGTATTCCATGCCATTCCGACTATCCCATGTGCAGGACAATATCTCATATCATGAGGTAGACGTCAATACGTATCCACTCTTCGAATACCCTCCGTACACGCTGAATCTCACGTCCAAAATGGTTGACGTGGTTAAGTACGAAGAGTTGGATCTCCTTCACATGCACTACGCTATCCCCCATGCCACCAGCGCCGTTCTTGCCCGGCAGATCCTGGCGGCGGACGGGATTCACATTCCGATCGTGACTACACTTCACGGCACGGACATAACACTGGTAGGCCGCGACCCTTCGTTCGCTCCTGTAGTGAATTATTCTATCGAAAATTCTGACGGGGTAACGGCCGTTTCCGAATATCTGAAGGGGGAGACACTTTGCTGCTGCGATATCGATGCCGACATTGAGGTGATTCCCAACTTCATCGATACATCCCGGTTTCGTCCGATGGGGAAAGATCATTTCAAGAAAGCCGTCTGTCCCAATGGAGAAAAACTGCTTGTTCACGTCTCCAATTTCCGTCCGGTAAAAAATGCGATCGATGTGGTAGAGCTTTTTCACCGACTGCATGCCGATGGATATCCTATCAAACTACTCCTTGTTGGCGACGGACCAGACCGAGCAGCGTGTGAACATCGAGCCCGCGAACTCGGCGTCATAGACGATGTCAGGTTTCTCGGAAAGCAGGAGCCTGTTGAAGAGATTCTCGCGATCGCTGATATTTTTGTGATGCCGTCCGGGTCAGAGACGTTCGGTCTGGCAGCACTGGAGGCGATGGCCTGTGGTGTTCCTGTGGTGGCCAGCGATATTGGTGGTCTTCCGGAATTGATCCTCGACGGAGTTTCAGGATTCCTTTGTCCACTGGGAGAACTCGACGTTTTTGAGGACCGGATTCGAACGCTTCTGGAGCAGGAGGATATCAGAAATAGAATGTCAGAAGCATCCCGGAAGAGGGCGGTGGACGGATTCGATACCGACCGAATCATTCCACACTACGAAGCCTACTACCGTGAGATTCTGGACCGCTCCATTGTTGAGTCGAACTGAAGTTCCGGTATCATCGTCGATAATCCGGCCGGATTGGATTATGTAGCACTTTCTCGAGAGCGTCCATGGGAGTTCACCTGATCAGCAAGAAGAAGGAAATTTACCCGGTCTCTGATTTTTTCCGGTCTTATCTCACGCGATACGGAAGAATCTATGCTGAGAGCATCCGGTACGAGGATCTCCTGCGTCATACCAATGAAATCCCGGTCTATAACGAGAAAGGAGAGGATACGCTATGGGCGAGTGTTCTCTACTCGGAGTCAGAACGTACGGAACTGCATCGCCATCTCCTCAAGGCATACGCCATTCTGAAGGCAGACGGAGACATATCGATCACGCAACATCTGTACATAGATAACATCGACATGTGCGTATACGGTAATACGCTTCCGTTCAGAGTCAGGGTCGTCAACAGCATCAACGAAAATTTTGATTATTTCTACGTCAAACGAATTGACGCCAATCGTCTCTATGGTCTGGAACTCGAGCACATTCTCTCGCCCAACCGCATCAACTATTTCATCCACGGAGAAACGGTCATTGAAGAGCATGTTATCGGTATTCCGGCGGATGCTTTCATCGCAGAAAATATCCCTCTTACCGACTTCGATCGGGTAAGACTCGCCAAGGAGTTTGTCAAGTTCAATGAGCGGTGTTTCATCTCACTTCTGGGCGACATGCACTCCGGTAATTTTGTAATCGAACTCACGCGAGACTTCGAAAAATGGCATTTTCGAATGCATCCCATCGATTTTGACCAGCAGAGTCACCACTGGCGGAAGGAGGTTTATCTCCCCCAGTTTTACCCCCAGAACGGTCCGTTTGTGAGCCTGACGATGGAATATCTTGCTCCAGAAAACGTACTCCAATACCAGACCGAGGAACGCAGTCTGATCGGCAATCGCATCCGGGTCTCCCACGGCCGATTCAACGCACTCATGGACGTCATGCAGGAAGACCTGATTTCAACTGAGGAATATGTATCTCGCCTCGGTCGTCAACTTGCCGAACATTACGCAGACTCGGCATTTGCGACGTGCTCGACCATGGGTGAGCTTGTGTACCGTTCCATTCACTCGGTTCAAGGAGAAAGCGGACCCGCTACCCGGCCGCTTGATACGTGAGGATCCGACCCGCTACCCGGCCGCTTGAT
>CAYLHF010000004.1:71782-86620 GCA_964383365.1 uncultured Rhodothermales bacterium
CTAGCGATCAATTGGAGGACTTCGTTCACCCGGTCTCCGTGAATGAACAGATGATCGTTAGAGTCGTGTGCTTCATGCTTGAGAGAGTCTACTCTTTGGACGCCTCCACGCTCCAGGCGGAAATACGCGTACCCCAAAGAAGAGAGTAGTCGCTCGATCCCCTCGCTTTTTCGCCCTGGAAGAATCTCACAGAAGATATGCGGAGAGCACCTCTCAAGAAGCTCCCTGGCACCCAGGAGAACACTCTCCTCTGCCCCTTCCGTATCGATCTTGATTACGTCCACACGATGCAGGCCAGACCGCTCGGCAAATGCATCCAGCGTCGCCGTCTGCGTCCGAATTTCCTGGACCAGAGCGGTTGTGCTCCCCTGCTCGCGGTCGAGACTCCCTGTTGCGGTCAGCTGGTGCTTCACAAAATCGAATCTCGGGTTACGGCTGAAAAAAAATGAGAGGGAGCCTTCCTCGTTCGACACCGCCATCTGGCGACAGCCACATTCCTGGACGCGATTCAACGCAACGTTTTCGACCAGAAAGCGGTAGGCGGCCGGTAACGGTTCAAATGCTTCGATATGAATATCCGGCTGGACTGCAGCCGCCAGAAGGCTGTAGTAGCCAACATTCGCCCCGACGTCGAGAAATACATCGGCGCGCTCGATGAGCCTCAGAAAAACACCTGATTGCTGGGGCTCGAATCCGCTAAATCCCCTCCAGAACAGTTTCTTGGCCAGAAAACAGGTCGGATTGGAACGAAGACGAATCACTTGTCCACCCGGCATGCGTACCGCGATCGTCCCGTTCACCGGAAACTGCAGCCGTTCCGGGATAATTGTCCGAAACGGATAACAGACGCCGCGAAAAAAGCGATTCACCGGTCGGGAGTAAAAGAGGCGCCGTATCATCGTCGGATTCAGCCCTGGGTAGGAGATTCGATGTGCGAAAGAAACGGGTTTGAACGAAGTTCCTCTCCGATTGTTGTCTCAGGACCATGTCCCGAATACACGGTCACATCATTACCCAATGGGACGAGTTGCTGGAAAATAGATCGCATTAGCACGGGTAACGACCCCTGCCAGAGATCCGTACGTCCAATGGATCCCCGAAACAATACGTCACCTGCGATGACCGAACGATCCTCGGGATCAAAGAAGGAAACGGATCCTGGAGAATGGCCGGGGGTATGGAGAATCGACCATTTTGTCTCTCCGAATTCGATCGTGTCATCGTCGGAAAATAGTTCCGTGTCGAATGATTGCGGATCGAACGTGAGCCCGAACATCTGCGCCTGGAGCGGCGCTTTTTCAATCAACGGTGCATCATCAGGGTGCACCCAGACCGGTGTATTGAAACGATTCGAGAGGGCCGCACATCCAAAAATATGGTCAATATGGGCGTGTGTCAGCAGTATCCGCTCAGGAATCAGGTGTTCGCTCTTCAGGAATCGAATCACCGTGTCGACCTCCGTTTGAGACTCGCACGACGGATCGACGATTACTGCGCTCTTTCCACTTGAGGCAATAAAACAATTGGTCGAGAAAGGGTTGAATGTGAAATAGGTTATCTTCATGCAGGTCGATAGGATATGTGGAGTCTCTCTGCCCTTCTACTTCTGCGCTACCGCAAAGATCTTCTGTGATATGAAACGATATCATAAAATGATGCTTCGGATGCTTCCGGGCCCTATGCTGGCCTGGCTGGTCATGCTGATGTTTCTGCTCGTCATGCAGTTCCTGATAAAATACCTGCCGGACCTCGTCGGAAAAGGCCTTCCAGTTGCTGTTATTGCTGAACTTATTAGCTACAATCTGGCCTATATGCTGGTCCTGGCCGTTCCCATGTCCGTCCTGATTGCGGCGCTCATCACATTCAGCAGACTCGTCGAGTCCAATGCTTTCTCCGTCATCAAGTCGTCCGGAGTATCTTTTCCCCAACTCGTCTGGCCGGCGCTGTTGGTCGGACTCGGAATGACGATCATGATGTTTTATTTCAATAATGAGGTCCTCCCCGAGGCCAACTTTCGGGCCAGGAATCTCTGGCAGGATATCCGCCTGGCCAAACCTGGATTCGACCTGCAGCCCGGCGTTTTCTACGATGGCATCGATCAGTATCGGATTCTGGTCCAGGACATGCCGGTAGACGATCCGAATTCACTCGAAGGCATTACCATCTATGATTATACAGCTGGCGCCCGGTTTCGGACGGATATAACAGCGAAACGGGGCCGCCTCGAAACCACCAACAGCGGGCGAACACTGAACATGATTCTGTTTGATGGAGAGATTCATCGGAGGCGCCCCCCGGGTAGTGGAGATACGGATCGGTACGAGCGATTATCTTTTCAAAGACACCGACTCGAAATATCATTGGAAGACCTTACGTTTGAACGGACCGATCCGTCTTCCGGGCGCAGAACAGACCGAACCATGCGTACGAGCGTCATGTCGCATCTCGTCGACTCACTCGACGCCAACGTCTTGTCCGAGCAAGCGGTTCTGAGAACATCGATACGTGAACTCGGAAAAGGCGCTACTGCTGAAGCCGATAGTTCTCCTTTTCAAAACGTACTGGAACGACCGTTTGCGTCTCGTCTTCCCGGCATCAAACAATCCAGAGACGATGTCCGGTCGCGTCTCTTCGATATTGCCCTTCTTCGAGCCAGAGCCGAGCGTTCGCGGATCGATACCGCCCGGAGAAGTATCCGGTGGGCAGAACAGACGGCTGCCCGCTACCGTGTCGAGATCCACAAGAAGCGATCGATTGCGCTGGCGTGTCTGATCTTCATGCTGATCGGAGCGCCGCTTGGACTGTCGATACGACGAGGTGGCCTCGGTATGGCAGCTGCGCTCGCCGTCGGCATCTTCCTCTTCTACTGGATCACACTGGTTAATGGCGAGAAGCTGGCTGATCGGGGACTACTCACACCGTGGGTAGGAATGTGGGCTGGAAACATCGTGACCGGACTGATCGGAATCGGACTCGCGGCGTATGTGACGTATGACTGGCAGGCTACCGGGAATCGACTGAGTATGGGTATTCGCTCCGTCTTCCGACGTGCCGGAACGAGTTCGGAGGCACCCATTGGAAACTGATTCCGGAACGCTTTATCTCGTACCCACTCCGGTCGGAAATCTCGCTGACATGACCTACCGGTCTGTCGAAACGCTCCGAACGGTACAGCTCATCGCATGCGAGGACACGAGAACTTCTGCCCGTCTCCTTAATCATTACGGCGTTTCTACCCGAACGACGAGCTTCCACGCCCACAATGAACATAAGAAAGTTTCGTGGGTGGTTGATTCGCTGCTCTCCGGTCAATCGGTCGCTCTGGTAACTGACGCCGGTACGCCCGGCATCTCCGATCCTGGCTTTCTCCTGGTTCGAGCGGCCGTGGAGAAAGGAATCACCGTCACCGCTCTTCCCGGTGCGACCGCATTCGTACCCGCTCTGTCGGCAAGTGGACTGCCATCCGATCGTTTCGTCTTTGAAGGATTTCTGCCACCGAAAAAGGGTCGACAGACCCGCTTGATCGACCTGGCATCGGAAGATAGAACGGTTGTTCTGTATGAGGCGCCGCATCGTTTGGAAAAATTGTTCGCACAGCTCGTCGAGACGTTCGGACGCGATCGGAGAGCCGTCGTAGCAAGGGAAATATCCAAGATGTTTGAGGAATTTCATCGTGGTGATATTGGTGAGCTCTACGACTGGATCCAGTCGACAGAGAAGATCAAGGGCGAGATCGTGGTCATGATCGCCGGTGTATCTCGAAAAGAACGAACCCGCTCTCGTCGTGAATCAAAGAACACCACCTTGCGTTCATAGCCGCTATTGCAGCCCATCCTTCCGACATTTCGTTCTGATCGGACCACTAAGGCCACTTCATGACTTGGAAACGCACTGAAAAAATCGTCGCGTGGGGAGTCTTTCTCTACGCACTGACTGTCTATCTATTGACCGTTTCTCCAGCGGCGTCCTTCTGGGATTCGGGCGAATTTATAGCCATCGCCAACCGCCTTCAGGTCTCGCACCCTCCTGGTGCGCCCTTTTACATGTTGATTGGGAGGCTGTTTTCGATGTTTGTACCGACCGCCTACGTAGCGCTGTCGATCAACCTGGTCTCGGTCTTGTCGAGTGCGCTGACCATCCTTTTCCTCCATCTGATCATCGTTCGTCTGGTTCGGGAATGGCAGGGAGCAGACGAATCGCGAACTACCGTCGACCGTATTTCGGCTATTGTGGGGGGCGTCATCGGAGCGACAACCTTCGCCGCGACGGACTCATTCTGGTTCAACGCCGTAGAGGCAGAAGTCTATGCGGTATCGATGTTATTCACCGCAGCGGTCGTCTGGCTTATTCTGAAATGGCGAGAACAGGTGGCTGCACAGGACATACAGGTTAAGGGTGTCCGCGCTTTTGGACTGGCTACCAACCGATATCTAATTCTTATCGCGTATCTGTTCGGACTGGCCATCGGCATCCATCTTCTCAATCTTCTGGCGATTTTCTTCATCGCGCTCATCGTCTATTACGTGGAGTTTGATGATCCGGAGGCTTCGACGTCCAATCGCGTGGCCGGACATATCGCCGCCGGAGCGATTTCGTCGGTCGGATTCCTGATCATTTATCCGGGGGTCGTCCAGTGGCTACCTGGTTTTATCGGTGAAAGTAGTGCTCCTGCACTGGCGTTCTTTGCGTTCATTGGTGCCCTCGCAGCGGCTGTCTATTACACGCATCTGAAACGGATGCAGGTGCTCAATCTTATCGCGCTCTGTGTGACCATGGTGTTGATCGGGTATTCGTCGTATGCCCTCATATTCGTACGGAGTGCTTCGAATCCACCGATCGACGAGAATGACCCGGAAACCGTCGAAGGTATCGTCTCCTATCTCAAGCGTGAACAGTATGGCGAAACCCCCATTCTCAAAGGAAACACGTTCGAAAACAGGACCGGACAGATCAATCTCGATCGGGAAGTTTTCTTCCCGCGTCGGTACTCCCCGGACCCCAATCACACGCGAATCTACCGGGCATACAAATCGGATTCTGAGTTCTTCTGGAAGTATCAGATCGGTCACATGTACATCCGGTATTTCCTCTGGAATTTTGTCGGTAAATCGTCGGACGTACAGGACGCAGCAGCGATTACCGGGCTGTCCCGGGAGGAATCCGCCGGGTACCTGTATCAAACACCCAGCGAAAAAGCGAGCCGGAACGCGTACTACGGATTACCCCTGTTGCTCGGCCTGATCGGTGTGGCGTTTCACTTCCTGAAGGACTGGCGCCGTGCATTCGCCGTGGCCATTCTTTTTCTCGTCACCGGAATCGGGATCATCATCTATGTGAACCAGACGCCGATGCAACCGAGAGAGCGGGACTATTCGTATGTCGCCAGTTTCTTCTCGTTCAGTATCTGGATAGGAATCGGTGCCACGGGTGTCCTTCAACTCATCGCCGAGGCAGTTCGGCCCAAGTTTTCGTCCGAATCCAGGGTTAAAGCGGTCGTCCTCGGGATCGCGACACTTCTGTTTGCCACCGTTCCGCTTCTGATGATGTTGGTCAATTTTCACGACCATGACCGATCAGGACGCTATGTTGCGGGCGATTACGCCTACAACATGCTGATGAGCCTGGACGACGACGCCATCGTCTTCACGAACGGGGATAACGACACATTTCCTCTCTGGTATGCACAGGAAGTAGAGGGTATACGTACCGATGTTCGGGTAGCCAACCTGTCGCTGCTCAATACCCCTTGGTACGTTCGACAGCTCAAGTATCAGTCCTCGAGAGAGAGTTCGCCTCTTCCGATTACCATGAGCGATGAGCAGATCGACCGCCTGTCGATCGTTCGCTGGACACCGCGCGAAATCGAACTTCCGGTCGACAAACGCCGATTGCTGAATCAGGAGTCCGGAGCCATACTGGCCGAAGATTCGAGCCGACTGGAGAGTCCGATGCGGTGGAAGCTCGATGGCCGGCAATACCGACCTGATCAGAATCTGAACCTGCTCTACGGTGCTGATCAGGCGGCTCTGAACATGATTATCACGAATGCCCAGCAGAACTGGAAGCGACCGATCTATATCGCGGTCACCGTCAGCCCGGACGGACAACTCGATCTACAGGATTATTTTCAGCTCGAAGGCCAGGCCTACCGGATCGTACCGATAAAAACGGACGAACCATTGGGACGCGTCGTCCCGTCGATTACGGCAGAACGGTTAAGAAAATTCCGATTCCGGGGACTCAACGATCCGAATGTCTATTTCGATGAAAACATCCGCCGTATGGTGGATAACTACCGGAATATTTTCTCCCATGTCGCGGAGTCGATGGCACAGGAGGGACAACGGGAAGAGGCACGTGTTCTGCTGGACGATTTTATGGAGAAAGTACCGTTCGAGACAATTCCAGGAGACGAGCGATCGTTTTTCTTCATGTCGGATGCGTACCGGGCGCTCGGCGACACAGGTAAATCAGTCGCTCTCCTGAAGAAAGCAGAGCCATTGATTCTCCATCGGATCGAACATCCACGGAGCTCGCAGGATCTGGACCGCGCCGCCAAATTCCTCGAAATAATTCGCAACGCCTATCTGGAGGCTCGTGACTTCGAGGCTGCATCCGCCTTTACAGGGCGCATCGCGGATATTCTTGAGGATCCTACGTACAAACAGACGCCTGAAGAGATGAAGGCCATGTACGACACGGCTGTACAGCGACTCCGGTCAGATTCGAGCCGCTAGCGGTGGCCTACCGAACGAGCAGAATGGATCCCGACCGTACCTCCTGACCCGAATTGAGCCGATAGTAATAAACGCCTCCCGGAAGAGATCCGGCAGTAAGGCGATACGTGTGCTCTCCCGTTTCACGCGTTCCGAGGGATTCATTCCGAACCTCTCGGCCCGACGCATCAAAAAGGACCAGAGATACATCACCTGGATTTGTCTGGCGAAAAGCGATCGTTGTCTGACGTACGAATGGGTTCGGGAAAACGTCGGTGACTTCAAACCGATCCGGTAGTTCGTCAGCCTCGGTCGACGTTGCTGTTCCACGAGAAACCGAAAATGTCGTCGTGTAGATCCGGTCCCCGGTCGGAGAACCGTTTCCGTTAGCCGTATTTCCTGCCGCGTAAAAAGTAACGGTCTCGGTAAAAACTGCCGGAGGTATCCAGCGCACCGTCCACGAATTTTCATCAGCCACGAACGGAGCCTGATCATGAGTTACATAATTGGGATCACCGCTGGCAAATTCAGAGTTCGTATCCGTCAACACAAACGTCCCCACATGATTGCCGGCTGCATTCCGGACCGAGATCTGGAATCCTATTCTCGTCGCCCCCGGACGCATGACACGAACACTCAGGTCGAGGGGTTGTCCCGGTAGATAGGTGGACGGACCAGAAATGGCTACTGAACCGGTTCCCGAATTCAATGCGAACGTGTTGTGGCAACCGACGTCGTTGCACGTACCGGCATCCCCTGGACCACCGGTTCTGCTCGCGGGGGCACCACCTGAAAATGGCATCGCGGATGAGATGGTAAAGAGGGCAACAAGGCCTGCCACTACGACCGTGGCCGGTGTAGATTTGCGTGTTCTGGAGGCGCGAGATTCGGTCATTGACTCACGTCCGACCGTCGGGTCGAATGAAAATAGCGACATATCCTTCTGGGTTCAGCTGAGTTCTGGGGTACGACTGAGAATACGAACCAACAGGGAGTCTCCACGACCGGGTACCGATTATTACCCTCCCCGATATCAGTGAAGCTTCACTGACCGATGGATTCCCGGACTTCAAATGGTCGGCTTCGCCCGTTCAGTTTCACGACATATGCTCCGGTGCCAAACGTCCCGTCCAGCCCGAGATAGAATCGATACGGCCTGAGTACACTCGCACACACGCGTCCCTTCGGACGACGCATTTCGAGGGTAATATTTACAATACTTCCGGCCCTCGTCTGCGAAACATCATTCAACTCGGTACACGAATCTGGAAAAGCACCTTTGATAAGAAGCTCCACGGGAACACCATCCGATTCGTTTTCCGGCGTCCTTGGTGCGACACGGACCGTAATAGTCGAAAAAATGGCTGGAAAATAGCGGTACTCCAGATCGTCTGATTGCGGTTGAATGACGGTGGTCGTCCTTCCGTCAGCAGACGCATTGTCTGCGCGTTGACCGAACTGCTGCTCCGGTTCCAACACTTTTTCGGAGGATCCGAGACACCCGGCAATAAGAATCGACAGAATCAATCCACCCATTACGCGTATCGTCTTCGTCTCGCGGGCCATAGCTTTGCGGTTAATCATTGGTGGAGAGTAGCAATACGTCGCCGGACGACGCATCATCAGCAACCTCCTCACGGGGTGCGTCTCCCCAGAGACGGTCCAGTTCATAATACGAACGTCTCTCCCGATTGAATACATGAATTACCAGATCCACGTAGTCCATGAGCACCCAGTGATAGTGCTCGGTACCTTCCGTGTGCCAGGGTATTTCCCGTAGTTCATCTTTGATGGTCTGACGCACATTATCCACGATGGCCCGGATATGCAGGTCCGAATCACCCGTCACGAGAATAAAAAAATCGGAAACGCCGCTGACTGTGGAAATATCCAGCACAAGAATATCTTTTCCCTTCTTTTCAAGAATGGCATCGACGGCCTGCCGAGCGAGTCTCTTTACCGGAATGTGAGTAGAACGAGCTTTCTTGCGCTTCTCGGACGTTGATGGCGTCATACTTGTGGGCGATGCAGATAGTTCGGTACGTGTCAGTTTCTTACCTCGATGATGAATAACTCGGACTCGTTCTACGCACCAGAGACATACACAGATCCAAAATCAATAAAATGGATTATCGAAGGCATCTATTTGACTGATCGAAAAAGCGTCAAATGTTCGTAATCCCGTCCAATTATGACCGAAACGTCCAGATACAGGTCCTTCTGTACTTTCTGTTCGACGCTGGAGGCTGGAACTCCGAGCGCCATTGCGATCTGCCTGGCAGCGTCCAAATTACCGATTCTGTCAATAATTCTGGTTTTCTCGACGTCCTGCGCAGCATAATTACCGTATTGAACGACATCGAAACGGTAGGACCTCAGATAGTGGGTCACTCTCGACGCCAATCCTGCGATCCCGCATCCATTCAGGACTTCGACCTGAATCACGTCTCCCAGCAGACCGTCCGGATTAAAGACCCTCGTCGGATCGGGTCGAGGACTGGATGTCCGCTGGAAGAACGAATACCCAAGAAGAATAACAACCGCACTCAGCAGGAAAATTCCTGCGTTCATTACATGATTGCGGCGGTTCGGAGAATCGTTCGACATATGCTGCTGAATAAAATGCGCGGTGCCGAGCATCGCTCACCACCGCACAAAATAACACTCAGAATCCAATTTCATCCCCTGACCGGGCAATCTACCTCAGACGCGGATTCCAGAATAGATCTCTCTGGTCTGAACCAAACGTTGCCTGGAAGGAATTTCCGCCAAATCGACCACCATATCCACCGTATCCATATCCGTAGGGACTGGCATACCTTCCGTATGGACTCTGCCGGAAGGAAAGGTGAATGCTGGAGCGTTCACCGAGCTTATAGGCAAGCTCTGCATTCTTGATGAAGACGCGGTTGGAATTGCCGCGATTCAGGCCCTGAATTTTATCGGATGAGAATGGCGAGTAGGCGTAGGCCACATCGAGACGACCGGCCAGCTTTTGATTAAACTGCCACATCATGGTGTTGGTATACATCGCAAGCGACGACCCGCCTCCGAACGAACTCGAAGAGAACTCGAACGAATGACTCATCCTGAAGTGTTCCGGACTGAAAAACTGATTCAGCGAGAAACCGGTCTCTCCGTAATCGTACAGTTTGACGGTAGCATTTTCGGATGATGTATTACTTCGCATCTGCGCCAGCGATGGTGTCGTGACACCCAGGAGCAGGACAAAGAAGGCGACAAAGATCGTTCGGCGCATGGACTTCCCCTCGTTCAGGATACTATGTCGTATAATAGACTGGTGGTCTTCCGTTGTCAACTACGTCGGTTGATTCCGATTGTTCTGTAGAATCTACCTGCAAGGTGGGGTATTTAGATTCCCCCCATCGTGCCGCGATAAAATGAATTCGGACGTGCTGATTCTTGGTATCGAAACTTCCTGCGATGATACGGCTGCGGCCGTTTATTCTGCATCCGGGCTGCGTTCAAGCGTGGTGTCTTCCCAGTTGGAACACGCCGAATATGGAGGAGTGGTCCCGGAACTCGCCTCCCGATCCCATTTGAAAAATATCGTGCCGGTCGTGGAACGGGCTCTGGCCGATGCGGACGTAACCAAAAATGAGCTTTCCGGAGTAGCCGTGACGTATGGCCCCGGGCTTTCCGGCTCCCTCCTGGTCGGACTCAACTATGCCAAGGCGCTTGCACTCGGGCTCGATATCCCCCTCATCGGAATCGATCATCTGGATGGGCATATTTACTCTCTCTTTCTCGATGGTCCTGTTCCGGAATATCCGTTTCTCTGCCTCATCGCGTCCGGTGGTCATACGCAGCTCATGAGAGTTGACGACGCCTTTTCATTCTCCGTCCTGGGGAAGACCCGGGATGATGCCGCCGGCGAAGCGTTCGACAAGGTGGCCAAACTCATGGGCCTTTCGTATCCAGGCGGGCCCGAGATCGAACGCCTCGCACGCGAAGGCGACGCCTCGTTTCATCGGTTTCCACGAACCCGTCTGGCAGGCTACGACTATTCATTCTCAGGCATCAAGACGAGCGTCCTGTACTATCTCAACGAAATGACCGACGACGATCGAATGAGGTTTCTTGCCAATCACCTGAATGATCTGTGCGCATCGTTTCAGGCTGCGATCGTGGACATGTTGGTACAACCGGTCAAAGCCGCGATTCGGAAGACACGAGTATCCAGACTTGCCCTTGTGGGAGGTGTATCGGCGAACACCTGTCTTCGACACCGTATGGAGCATCTGGCGTCCGAATGCGACGGTGAGTTTTTCTGCCCTGATGTAAAGTTCTCCATGGATAACGCCGCGATGATCGCTGTTGCAGGATACCATAAATTGCGGGCGGGGTTCTCCAGTCCATTGACATTGACTGCAGTGCCGTCACTAAGCGCACGTTGAAAGAGAAAATGACCAGAGAACGGCTGTCTGAATTTCTTGACGGAAAGGCCCCCGAAGAACCGGGCGAAAATGCATCCAGGGAGGATATGATTCCCTGGAGGGAACGGATAGATCAGATCGACCAGATGCTGTTGCATTTGCTGAGCGAGAGGGCCCGGTGTGCCAATATAATTGGAAAAGTAAAGAAGCAGCTCGGCTTGCAAGTCTATGTGCCACAGAGAGAAGAACAGGTTCTCGAGCAGGTCCGGACAAGAAACAAGGGCCCCCTGCCAGACGGTGCTGTTCGTAATCTCTTCGAGCGTATAATCGATGAGACGCGATCCTTGGAAAGAAAGAACTACCAGGACGAAAGACAGAATGACACCGGCAACGAAACGTAAATCGTCGGTCGTCGTAGTCGTCACGACTGGAATGTCGTAGTCGTCACATCAGATCAGAGATCTATTCCTGAGGAATGTCCAGACCCATTCGATCCGTTTTACTGGCCGTAATCTCGATTCTACTGTTTGCGACGGCATTGGCGTACACCCTTGTTTTTTCATCCGTCACCACCTCCTTCGAAGGAAGACGGTACGTTCACGTTCCTCCCCTCTCGTCCATCGAGTCCGTCGCCGATTCCCTTGAGGCCGACGGAATTCTGCAGAACAGGACGACCTTTCTGACCTTTTCCTGGCTTTCAGGATGGGGAGATCAGATCAAGGCAGGTCGATATGCCGTGTCGTCCGGCGCCTCATCTCGCGCCATTCTGAGCACGATTCGCCGTGGGTTACAGGCACCTGTCCGGGTAGCCGTCCCTGCGGGAACGCGAAAAGAGCGCCTTGCGCGGGCCCTCGCCAGAAACATGGCCTTCACGACGGCGGACGTGATGGATCTGTTTGCCGATGAACGCTATGCCGCGTCTCTGAAAACAGATACGACACAATTATTCGGATATCTTCTACCCGATACGTACTTCTTTTACTGGCTGACCTCTCCGAAAGAGGTCGTCCGAAAACTCAAACTTACAACAGATTCACTGCTCGCCCGAACGCGACGAAATTCTGCCAACGCCCCTCGCCTGGGTGACGACGAGGTTCTTCGAATGGCAGCTATCGTCGAGTGGGAAACGGGAAAAGTGGAAGAAAAATCACGCATTGCCGGCGTCTACCTCAACCGGCTTCGTAACGGCTGGCCTCTTCAGGCCGATCCGACCGTACAATACGCCGTGATGAAACGGGAAGGCGAAAAGCGTCGGCTTCGATTCAAAGATTACGACGTTCGACATCCGTACAACACATACAATTTCCGGGGCCTCCCTCCCGGTCCGGTGACCAATCCTTCACAGACCTCCATTGAGGCCGTTCTTAGCCCTGAAAAACACCGTTTCTATTACTTCGTTGCCAAAGGCGATGGCGGTCACATCTTCAGTAGGACGCTCGCGGAGCACCGTCGCAACGCCAACGCATACTACAAGCTGATGCGACAGCGACAACGCGCAGCAGGGACTGGATCCTGAGCACGCGGTTCGCGCGCTTTCAACCGGCTGCTCCATAGCCGGCGGCAACTCGCAGCAGGGACTGGATCCTGAGCCAGCGGTTCGCGCGCTTTCAACCAGCTGCTCCATAGCCGGCGGCAACTCGCTCCAGTGCCAGCGACTGCTTCCGGTACCTGCGGCGGCTTTACGTGCCGGCGGCCGCTTCCAGTACCTGCGTCCGCTTTACGTGCCTGCGACCGCTTCCAGCTCAGAACAGGAACGATACGCCCAACTGAACCCGATCCCTCGATAAAGACTCGCTTACAACCGGGGCTTCCGTTACCTCTGTGTAGGGTCTGAACGTATCGTCGAACGTCTCGTGCATCCACCCGACATCAGCCGTGAGGTTATCCGATAACTTGTATCCGAGGCCGGCCGAGATATACGTCCTGTCTTTTTCCGTATACCCATCGTCCAGGCTGGCAAACGTTGCATCGTGAGCGTCCGGATAATAGGCAAAGCCACCTCGGATGGTATAGCGTCCCGCGGTATAACTGGCCCCAACGCGGGTATTGATCACCGCGTCGAATTGCCGGGCAATCCGCCGATTTTCATCCGCGAAGGAGACACCCTTCGCATCCAGGTCCAATTGCGACCAGTCGACCCACTCAGCGTCGACAGAAACGGTAAATCCAGACTGGCTGAACGAGAGCCCGGCACCCAGGTGCCACGGTGTCGTGATGTCGTAATCGAAGCGCCCTGTCCCGGCATTTTCATCTCGATCATCCCCGTAGATGAACGTGTCTCCGTTATCGAATGCAGTACTCAGTACGGTTTCGAAATCTTCGCTGACAGAGAGAAGAGTCGGAGATTCGAGCGTTAGACCCAGGCGAAGTTGAGGCGTCACCTCAGCTGAGAGACCGCTCCGGACGCTGACACCAATCAAATCCGATGAGAACCTCTCTTCAAATCGGAGAAACTGGAAATCCGTTGTACCCCCGAGGCCGTCGTTATCGTTCTGGAAATCATCCTCCTCATGGATTCTGGTGAATCGATACTTCCCGAATGGGATATTAACTGACGCACCAATCATGATTCCCTTCGACGCTTCGAATGCCGCTCCGAAGTTCAACTCGTGCATCCTCCCCTCTTCGGTCACGAATCCACTCTGAATGACCGAGCCAGCAGAAACCGCCGGAAGAAACGGAATCGCATCCCCTGCATCGAGTAAATTCTGATCCAGGTCGATGGCAAACGTCTCGAAGCCAATAAATGACGGTGTTCGAGTGAACGTAGGAAAGACTCCATCTGCGTCTTCTTGAAGAGAGAATTCATCCTCGAGCGGCATGAAGAAATCCGTTATCGAATTTCGGTCATTCACGCCTTCGAAGAACAGGCTCCGCTCAAACGTATTTGTTTGAGTGAGAGCCGCTGCGAATACCAGCGCTCCCCGATTGGTCGGAAACTTGTAGATATATGACAGACTACCCAGATCCGCCCTGGAAACATCCTCTTCTGACGGATTGCCGCCGCCCCCCAACCGATAAACGGCATCATCATTCGTAACGAAGGATGTGAACGAGCCTGATACCGAAGACGAGGTAACGAGACCGAGCCCGGCAGGGTTGACCAGGAGCGCATTGACTCCGGCCGTGCCGGCTATCCCGACACCCGCCGTCCCGATACTGCGCGCGCTCGTCGCCGGAAATCGATCGGAGAATCTCAGGGCATCCTCCCCGGTCTGCCCCCTGGCTGACAGTGTGCATAAGGCGGTCATTATCAGACCCAGAGCAACGGTCCCTGCCCTTTGCAAATGGCTGATTCTGATTCGGTAATTCATGGTCTAAATTTATTATATTCAATGAGTTACATTCGGTATTCACGCTTGAAAAAAGCATGATTGTCACCCGTTCTGAGGCAAGCTCAGCGATTCAGTCTGGGATAGATTCATTATCCTGATACTCTCCGCCGGAGGCAGAACATATACTTGATCCCGATTCTCCTGACTCGCAGTTATCGACGATCAGCATCGCGATAAAGAGAGAACACGTCAGTGCCCACGCCTCCCGCCTGAAGAACGCGAACTACCGGAAGAACGTCCACCGCTGGACCGTCCACCACCGGAACGGGAGCTTCTGGAGGCGCTCGACGAACGCGAGCTGCCGCTCGACCGCCGCGTCGTTCCCGATGACCTTTGCGAGCTGCCGCTCGACCGCCGCGTCGTTCCCGATGACCTTTGCGAGCTGCCGCT
>CAYLHF010000004.1:86720-94463 GCA_964383365.1 uncultured Rhodothermales bacterium
CCCGATGACCTTTGCGAGCTGCCGCTCGACCGCCGCGTCGTTCCCGATGACCTTTTCGAACTGCCGCTCGACCGCCGCGTCGTACCCGATGACCTTTGCGAACTGCCGCTCGACCGCCGCGTCGTACCTGATGACCTTTGCGAGCTGCCGCTCGATCGCCGCGTCGTACCTGATGACCTTTGCGAGCTGCCGCTCGATCGCCGCGTCGTGCCCGATGACCTTTGCGAGCTGCCGCTCGACCGCCGCGTCGTACCAGATGACCTGCCTGCGCGCCGATCACTCTGCCTGGCCGTCGATCGCGAACCACTTCCAATTCCCCTGGAGCGTGTACGTGTATGCGACCGATCCGTCCTCGACCGATTCGACCCAGACGTCCTCGACGACCTTCCGACGCGATCGCTACCGCGAGCCGATCGATCTGTCCCAAGTCGACTCCGTGTGCGCCCGGTAGATCCCTTGGAGGCGACACTCGACCCACCGGTACGGACGATCGTGCGTGTTCCATCGAGAGCGGAACCTGAACCACCACGCCCGCTCGAAATTCCCCGTCCGGACCCGACTCCGCTTCCGTTACCAGTGCCGCGAGTCCCGCGAATACCTCCCCGCGTACGTCCCCGTAATCCATTGGACGCCATGGCGCCTCTACCGATAGTCGAGCCCCGGGGCTTGTACTGTCGCTCTCCTACGAGGACGCTTCCAGCATATCCACTGCCGTATCCGTAGCCATACCCGAAACCGATCCCCCTGTTCAAATACCCGGGACCGTAGTAAAAGGGCGAATAATAACTGGAATAGAACGGGTCATATGCGTACCCGTATCCATACGGATTGTAAAAAGAGTTGCCAAACGTCAGCGAGAATCCAAAGGTCGATCCGTATCCGCAGTAAAACGGGTCCCAACAGGAACCGTACGAGTAAAACGGATCATAAAATCGGGAGAAATAACGGGACCGGGCATACGGTCGATAGTACCCGTAATCATCTTCGTACCGGGCTTCGATGTAATCATCGTCCTCGTAATACTCATCGTCTACATAGTCGTCATTGTCGCCGTTGTCGCGGGCGTAGACGTGTTCATCGTCGCCGTCATAATCGCTGTCCACAACGGCAAGTCGAGTGTAACACCCGGACAACAAAAGAACGAACAGGAGAGCGAGTACACCTGAGATCGACAGGCGACTCGGTCGGAAACCCTTGAGTGGAAAAAGCTGCATGATTACCCCCGTAGCTTCTTTGGTAAACCGACCCTGGCTGGTCTTCGATAATTGTTGCCGGCGAAAAAGTTTCCTCATGACAGAAGATCTTGTCCGTTTCGGATTGATTCATACTCGCGCCCGCTGGCACGTATATTTCCCACTCCGATTCCCGACTGTTTTCGGTTTGAAAATACGGCAAATACCGGGCCGTAACTCCTCAAGTGTCAGGAATAGGCGTATATAGCCGTTCCAACATGAATTATGTACTCGATTATCTCCAATACTGTACACTATGGCTGACGCAATCACCGCTCGCGAACAGGATTATTCGCAGTGGTACCTAGACGTAGTCAAACACGCAAAACTCGCAGATTACTCGCCCGTTCGGGGCTGCATGATCATTCGACCCAACGGGTACGAACTGTGGGAGAATATGCAGGCCGCGCTCGACGGCATGTTCAAGGCGACGGGTCATCGCAACGCCTATTTTCCCCTATTCATTCCGCAGTCGTTCCTGGCCCGCGAAGCCGCTCATGTCGAGGGATTCGCCAAAGAGTGTGCCGTCATTACGCACTCCCGGCTGAAGGTCGATGACGAACAGGGGCTGATCGCAGACCCGGATTCTCAGCTCGAGGAGAATTTGATTGTTCGACCGACGAGCGAGACGATCGTCTGGGATACATACAGCAAGTGGATTCAGTCCTGGAGGGATCTTCCGATTCTGATGAATCAATGGAACAACGTGGTTCGGTGGGAAATGAGAACGCGCCTCTTCCTACGGACCATGGAATTCCTGTGGCAGGAAGGGCATACGGCCCATGCTACGAAAGACGAGGCGATGGAGGAAACGCTCAAGATCCTCGACATCTATCGGACGTTCGCCGAAGAGTACATGGCGATACCCGTTATTTGCGGTGTAAAGACGGCGAGTGAACGATTCGCCGGGGCCGATGAAACGTACTGTATCGAGGCGCTCATGCAGGACGGAAAAGCTCTCCAGGCTGGCACGTCTCATTTCCTGGGGCAGAACTTTGCCCGCGCCTTCGACTGTACATTTCAGAACAAGGACAATGAACTCGAACACGTGTGGGCGACATCGTGGGGCGTCTCTACCCGACTGATCGGTGCGCTTGTCATGGTGCATTCGGATGATCAGGGACTCGTTCTGCCACCACGAATCGCCCCGACACAGGTCGTACTCGTACCTATCTACCGAAAAGACGAAGATCGGGAGTTGGTGCTTGCCGCCGCCGAAGAAATCCGCACAGACCTCACAGCTGCTGGAATCCGGATGGAAATCGATGCTCGCGATGGCTTCCGCCCCGGATGGAAATTCAATCAGCACGAAGTAGAGGGTGTCCCGGTGCGACTCGCGCTCGGACCAAGAGACGTTCAGAATGCGACTGTCGAAGTGGCCCGGCGGGACACTCGGGAGAAGGAAACGGTATCCCGTGATGGCCTGACTGAATACCTTCAGACCACACTCGATGCCATCCAGCAGAATCTCTTCGACCGCGCGAAGGCGTTTCAGGAAGACAACACGACATCTGTAGATACCTACGACGCCTTCAAGGACGTGCTCGACTCGAAAGGTGGATTCGTCCTGGCGCACTGGGACGGAACGGCCGAGACGGAAGAACGGATCAAGAACGAGACCAAGGCCACCATCCGGTGCGTTCCTCTTGATCAGGCGGAGGAAGCAGGTACGGATCCCGTCAGTGGAGAGCCATCCCGCGGACGCGTTCTGTTTGCACGCGCCTACTGATCGATGACGCTTCCAGGTTATACCGCCCGTCGACCCCGGAAGAGCGTGCCCGATCGGATTGCCGGAGTCCTGACCTACGTTGTCAATCCGCTTATCCTGTTGCCGATCACGATGTTCCTCCTGGCGGTCCATGATGGTGCCCGACACGGACCGCGCATGTGGATCGTTATGTCGTCGGTGCTCTTTTATTTCATTCTGCCCGTATTCTCGCTTGTTCTACTCCGGATTATCGGACGGGTGGAAACGATCGAGGTCCGGGAAAAAAATAATCGTTTCGTACCCCTGGCCATCGGCTTCGGGCTGGCGGTCATCGCCATTCCGATCGTGCGCGCCGGCGCCGGAGATATGCGTGGGTTGGTGACCGGAATCGGAGCCTGTTTTGCGCTCAACCTGCTTTTTCTCATGCTGATTACACAGCGCTTCAAGATTTCACTTCACTCGGCCGGAGCTACCTCTTTTACTGTCTTTCTGGGCTGGTTCGCACTATACGTGACTTCTCCTCCCCTGGCATCCTTTTCGATCAGCCTGTCCGTCGTCTACGCCACCATGCTACTCACGCCGCTACTCATCTGGGCGCGTATTCAGGTGGGGGCGCATACTCTCGCAGAATCGCTCATAGGGGCGGCGTTTGGTATCGCGGCTCCGCTGACGGAATTGTACTTTCTTACCGTTCTGGATCTCATTCCGTAATCGTACCGGAAAGCTGTCGTACCGGACGGCAATCACCCCGGGTTGTAATCGACCCCCGACGGAACGATCGAACGCCAGTCCCGTACGCTCGGGGCGAAACACTTTTTCCCGTCTTACCACAGAGGGCATACTTTATTCTGCAAACGGCTACAGTTTTCCGTCGTAAAACGGACCCTGTTCTACCCTAGCTGAACCAGACTGCTTGAGCCCGCGCTATGCGCAAAGCCCTCCTATTCGGATCCCTATTTATCGTCAGCCTTACGCCTGCCCTCGGTCAGGACTGGGGCGATGTACGCGGCCTCGTAACTACGGCTGATACGGACGAACCGATTCCCGGAGTCACGATTGTTGTCGACGGGACGAATTTCGGGACAGCCTCTAAAGATGACGGCAGATACGATTTGCGCCTCCCGTCCGGAAGGTATCTCCTCCGCTACTCTGCGATCGGGTTCGAGACCTATCGCGACTCGGTTCATGTACGATCCCGCCAGACGATCACGCTTGATGTATCCCTCAAGACGTCTACGATCGAACTCGACGAAGTAACCGTCGAGGAGGAAGCTGCGCGGCAGGCAGGAGTCCACCGGATCGAGGCCGAAACCGTTCGCGATATTCCAACTCCCGTCAAGGATGCCCTCCGCGCGCTGAAAGTGATGCCGGGCGTTGCAACGAATAACGAGCTCTCCAATCAATATTCAGTCCGGGGAGGTGGCTTCAATGAAAACCTGATCTTCGTCAATGGATTCGAGATTTTCCTTCCCTTTCGTCCCAGAAATGGCGAACAGGAGGGTCTGAGTCTATTGAACGCCGAACTGGCCGAACGCGTCACGTTCTACACCGGCGGGTTTCCGGCCCGGTACGGCGGAAAACTCTCTTCCGCTGTCGATGTGGAGTACAAACGTCCGCAGGATTCCGGCGCCCCGCTCGAAGGCTCGGCCTACGCCTCACTCCTCGACTACGGCGTCGCCGCCTCGTCCTCCGCTCTCGGCAGCAAGCTCGGATGGCTCTTCAGTCTCCGACGTGCCCAGCAGAAACGCTTCTTCCAGTCCCAGGAACTGAAGGGCAACTACCAGCCCGACTATTCTGATTTTCAGGGGATGCTGGCCTACAAATTGGCTCCGGGTCACGAGGTCGAGGTCCTGGCCATGCTGGCACAACACGACTTCCGGTTGGACCCGAGTTCGCGCAAAACCTTCTTTGGAACCGTCAGCCAGAACGAGGCACAGGCGCCGTCGAACCTGCAATCCCTCTGGATCCGTTTCAGCCCGGGAAGCAACGAGCGGGATGGCTATCAGACTCAGTTTGGTGGGATTCGGCTTTCGGATCGCCTCACGGATCGAATCCGAATGGAGCACGATTTTTCCCTGTTCAGAACCGAGGAGACCGAACGCTTTGATTTAAGTGGCCAGGCCCTGCTCTTTCTCGTCGATCCCGGCAGCGATAATCCGGACGCAGGAGAAGGCCTGTTTCCGGCAGGTACGTCCAGCCAGGAGGACTTCGCAAATAACGAGGTCGATGTCACGATGTCTACGGCTCAGGGCCGGTACTACGCCAATTCAACCCGCCATGCCGCAGAAGCCGGCTGGAGTGTCCGGCGCCTCTCGTTTGACGACCGACTCTCCGAGAAGTCAGTCATCGTTGGTCGTTCCACTCGTGGTGATGTCGTCCGCATCGTCGCCGACAGCCTGAATGACCAGGCGAATTTCTCCTCCTGGCAGACTGCGTTCTATGCCCAGGACGCGATGGACGTACTGTCCTCTCAGCCGGGTCGATTACTCTTCACGGGCGGTCTACGCGCCGATTACTACTCTTTTACGGGGGAATGGACCGTCTCGCCACGGTTCACGGCCACCTACAAGAAGAGCGATTTAACTACGCTGTTCGGATCCTTTGGCATCTACTACCAGGCACCCAGCTACCGCGAACTCAGGGGGAAACCCGCCGTCGGAGAAACCATACTGGGCGCCCTGAACCGCGACCTCAAGAGCCAGCGATCCCTTCAGGCGGTCGCCGGTATGGAGTATTTCCTGCAGGAGAGGCGCTTCTATCTCCGGGGAGAAGCGTTCTATAAGCAAATTTCGAACGTCATCACGTACGACATCGACAATGTTCGAGTCCGGTATTCGGGAGACAACGACGCCACAAGTGACACGTACGGCTTCGATCTGCAACTTCGTGGCGAGTTCGTGCCGGGCCTCGAAAGCTGGGTGAACTACAGCTATCTCATTGCCCACGAACGCTTTGACAGCGCCTTCAGAAATGCGTTTAACGCAGGCAACGTCGCCCGCCCTACCGATCAGCGCCACACGGTCTCTATCTTCATCCAGGACTACATTCCGTCAGACCCGACATGGAAACTCCACCTGCGGACCCTCTTCGGGAGTGGCCTACCCTACACGCCCCCGGTGCCCGGACCTCAGATCGGTAACCTCGTAACACAGGCCCCCGGCCAGCGCTTCTCGGCCCGCTACCCGCGCTATTTTCGGTTTGATATGGGAGCTACCAAACACATCGAAGCCTCCTCGAAAGGCGCCGAGCGCCCCATCTCGATCGATCTCACAATGGAGATCCTGAATGTCTTCGACATGACCAACACGGTCGCCTACTCGTGGGTCCCCAACGCCGCCGGCATCTGGACCCGCATCCCGACACGCCTCACCCCGCGAACGGTGAATGTGAGGTTGCGGGTGGGGTTTTGAGTGAACATTCCAACTCACAGGGTCCGAGTTGCCTTGACGACACCTGTTTGTGAACGTTTTCGTGAGAGACACCGAGTACAGATGTCGTTTTATTTGTACATCCGGGCTGGTTTTAAAAAATAATTAAGTTTTTTTGCAGAAAACAGGTTACGCTTAGGCCCATTGTGGTTCTATAGACTTACAGCGCGCCCCACCTTACGCTCATAAGTCATGCAAAAATTCCTGATTTACGCAGTATTCTCACTCATTCTTTTTATCTCCGGCTGTGCTTCTCGCTCAGGATCAGGAGAAGAATTCACCCTCACGTCCGGTTCACTTGTTTCGCCCGAGGATCTCTTGGTCCAGGGAGATTCTCTGCTTCGCGATGCCAGGTATGATGAAGCCGAATCCAAGATCTCGACAGCGATCAATGAATTCTCTGAACATCATAATTCGTACGGTGAACTCCGGGCACGACTTCTCGGATATCAGGTCGATCGGCAGTTGGGAAACTACGAAAGAGCCCGGGACAGACTCGAACGTGAGTGGCAGGCAAAACGACAATATTTGTCCAAACACGACTCGTTGAGAGCGGCTTATCTGAGCGAGAGGGGGCGCGTATTCGTCAGGCTGGCCGATTATGCACGTGCAGACTCCCTGCTTTCCAGTGCCGTAGATCTCGTTCATGGCCTCTCAGACGAACCGCTCTCCTTACTCGGCATGACGTATCAAGCTCTGGGACTTATGTATCATTTTCAGGGACGGTATGATCAGGCCCTCGACTTCTATGAAAAAAGCGCAACCGCGCTTGGGTCTGCACACGGAACGTTCTCCTACGAAGCCACCATTCCACTGAACAACATCGCAAATATCACGATGAGGAGAGGCGACTATCCCCGAGCGCTTCGCCTTCACGAAAAAATCCTACATATTCGCAAATCTGTCCTGCGTCGAGATCATCCTGCGATTGCAGCGACATACGGAAATATGGGAAATCTGTACTCTGAAACTGGCGATTTTAATCACGCCATATCTTTACACAATCAAGCTCGGTACATATGGGAAACCAATTACGGTTCGGTACATCCAGAGCTCGCAGCTACATTTAGCAACCTCGGTGCCACAATGGCCCGCATGGGTCGGTATGGTGAATCAAAAAAGATTTTAGAGCGGTCCGTTTCCCTCCGAATCAAGTTACTAGGAGAAGCTCATCCTCGTCTCGCGTATAGTTATGAGACTCTGGGTGTTACCCTCTTTCACCTTGGAAAGCTTCAGAAAGCAGATAATTATCTTTCGCTAGCGTTGACGATATGGGAAAACCAGCAGGTTAGTGACGTTTCTGCCTATTGGATGTGCCTAAGGGATCTCGCGCTCGTTCGGCTAAAGGAAGGCCGACGGACATCTGCTGAACAAC
>CAYLHF010000004.1:94563-100638 GCA_964383365.1 uncultured Rhodothermales bacterium
AGGGATCTCGCGCTCGTTCGGCTAAAGGAAGGCCGACGGACATCTGCTGAACAACTGTTGAAGAAAGCGTTGGATTTGAGTAGCACGGCCCACCATCCGCTGGCCGCCTCGATCGCGAATGATCTGGTCGAATTCCTAATGCAGGACGATTTGCCAGGTGAAAAATTGGTGGCAATACAGGATGCGATCCGGTTGAATTCAGCGTCGGTCATCTCCATTGATCCGACGATCAATCCGTCCATTCGGGGAGCCCTCAGTGATCCCGAATTACTTCGCAGTCTGTCCCTGAAGGCCAGTACGCTGCTGGCCGCTGCCAGTTCGAATCCACCCGGCATACATGAGTATTCGCTGGCATTGGAAACGCTCGACCGTGGGTCTGAATTAATTGACAAGATGAGGCTCGATCTTATCTCTCAAGGATCGAAGGTAAATCTGGTTCAAAAGGCGTCAGATCTCTATTCAAAAGCAGTTACAACGTCGCTCTCACTCTATCGAATAACTGGACAGCGACGTTATCTACAATCTGCTTTCCACTATGGAGAAGCGCGAAAAAGCAGACTCCTCCTGGATGCGATGGCTGATTCTGACGCGCGAACATTCGCCGGAATTTCCGACTCCCTTCTCGAACACGAACGATCGCTTCGTGTCAGTATTTCCTATCTCGAAAGGCGACTGGCAGAGATGAAGATGGCCCCAGTACGTGACAGTTCCCAGTTCATCGAGACCAGGAACCGCTTGTTCGACTCGAAACAAGCGTACGAGTCCCTGATCCATGTTTTCGAGGTTTCGTATCCGGATTACTATGCGCTCAAGCACAATGAAAAGACCGTCTCCATATCGGATCTTCGTACCCACGTACTGGATGATGACACGGCGTTGCTCGAGTATGTCCTCGAACCGGACTCGCTCTACATTTTCACGCTGACGGTGGATTCCCTGAGCCGAACCGTTGTAGGACTGGATGAGAACATATCAGATACCGTTGACAGTCTGCGCTGGGGAATTCTTCATCGCTACGCCCCCACGTATTCCAGATATGCTTACAAGCTGTATCGATCCCTGATTGAACCGGTTGATAGCTTAATCAGGGGTAAGGATTTAGTGGTGGTACCCGAGGGCGTTTTAAATCTGGTTCCATTCGAAGCCCTGCTCACACACGCGGTTGCCAGACGCAAATTCAATGCACCGTACGAGAGTTATCCGTACCTCATTCGCACTAGAGCCATCACGTACTCCTACTCCGCGACCTTGCTGAATGAGACCACAACGAGGAAGAATGCCACCCCGTCGCGAGAATTTATCGGTTTCGCTCCTGGATTTGGAGACGAGATAACGCTCAGTTCGGATGTAAAGAAATTTCTCTCCTTGAACGGAACGGATACGACAAGGACGCAACAGATTCTAGATCCTCTGCCCGGCACACAGGACGAAATTGAGGGCATATATTACGTGCTCAATAAAGAAAAGAACTTCCTCACCCGGACGTTTGATTCAGGTACTAGATTGCTCAAGGGTTGGGATGCAGAAGAATCGGCACTCTCCCGGTATCCAGTAGATGAATATCGATACGTGCACTTTGCCACCCATTCGTTCGCGAATTCCAGCGATCCGAGATTATCTGGGATGTTATTGCCGGCGCGATCTCCGTCTGAAAAGGGCGACGGTGTACTGCACACGGGTGAGGTATACGGACTTCGTCTCAATGCAGACATGGTCGTTTTGAGTGCATGCGATACCGGTGTGGGTTCATCTGCGGAGGGATTAATAGGTTTTTCCCGTGGGTTTCTGTACGCCGGTGCCAGAAACCTCGTTGTATCGCTCTGGCCTAGCGACGATGCCAGCACCAAATTGCTGATGCTTCGTTTCTACAGAAATCTTGCCAACGGTGAATCGATACGGGATGCCCTTCGATTTGCGAAACTGGACTTGATACGGCACGGAGGTCAGGTAGCAAAGCCTTTTTACTGGTCCCCGTTCATTGAGATCGGTGGATCTTGACAAGATTACAGATGACGCTTTCTGGCGGCAGGCCCCTCCTTCCCTCCCGCCATCTTATTGGCATCGGGATGTTTGCGGAGCCGGAGCATGCTGATGGTGCCGACGAGAGGACCGAGTGCAAGGACCGCGAAAGCGTATTCCCATCCGATCCATTCAACCCACGACGGGATCAGTCTCAGGGTAATCATGGAGATCAGAAAACCGATGCTGACCTGGACCTGGAGGGCGGTGCCTACGTAGCGGGCGTCCGTAAGCTCGGAGACGGCCGTACTGAACTGGGCGCTGTCTGCGACGACGGCGAAGCCCCAAATGAGACATAAGATGGTCAGGAGGACGGGAGAATGGAAGAAGAGTCCGGCCACCAGGCAGCAGATACCGGATACGATCATGCTGGCGCTGGTGACAATCGAGCGGCCGAAGCGATCCGCCCACTTGCCTGCCAGGACGCTGCTGAGGCCGCCCGCGAGGAAGATCAGAAATGCGACGAGTCTCGCCGTTGATTCATGGTATCCGGACGCCGTGTAGCTCGCCACGAGCATCAGAGGCACCCAGGCCCACATGGCGTAGAGCTCCCACATGTGACCAAAGTAGCCGATATTGGCGAGTCGGGTGGCTTTATCGGTGAGTCCCTCGGCAGCATGACGCCAGTTGAACCTGCTCGCCTTCGATACATTGGGACCGGTATGAACCCAGAAATATGACACTATGGCAGCAACGAGGGCCTGTACTGAAGTACCTGTGAGTACCGATCGCCACGCAGGGAGGCCCCCAGAGGCCTCCGGAGCGAGTGCACTCAGTAAATGTGGCATACCGGAGCCGATGGTGAGCGCTCCCACCAGAATACCGATGCAGAGCCCCCGGTCCTCTTTGCACCAGCTGGCCATGACTTTCATACCGGGCGGATAGACACCCGCGAGCATGGCCCCCGTCAGGAAGCGAAGCCCGATTGCCGAGTCCGGTCCGGTGGCAAACAACGGGATCGCGAGGTTGAAGAGTCCCCCCAGAAGCGCGCTCACGGCGATCATGCGGGGAGCATCATATCGGTCGGCGAGATTCAGGACGGCGCTCAGGAATGCCCCGGCCACAAATCCAATCTGAACCGACATGGTCATCCAGGCCTGCTGGCCGGACGTGAGGCTCCACTCTCGAGTCAGTTCGGGAACGACGGCCGACGCCGAAAACCAGAGAGACATCCCGAGGAGCTCGACGATGGAGAGCAGGATGAGGGTCTGGCGCTTGCCCGCATTCGGCGGGTGCACGTCTTGCAATCCGTCTGACCGGGTCGGCGGGACGTGCCGTCTTGATCCGGCACCTCCCGCGTCCGCGTAAATGCTATGTAATCCGGACTCAGTCGTCTGGATCCAGGATGGCGTCGATCCGAGCCGAGAGATCTTTCAGATGCAGTTTCGAGAGACGATCCCGGGTTCTGCCCGCTGCCCGATTGACCTGTGTCTTGAGCGTTTCGAGTTCGCCTCGAACATACGCCCGGATATCCGATTGACTCACGTCGATGCGCGAGAACCCGAACGAGAAAAAGAACGATGGGACCGGTGCCGGCTCCTTCGTCATCAGGTACTCGAGTCGCTCGACGTATCCGCGCTGGAGGTTTCTGCGAAAGGCATCGATGGGCGCACTCTTCTTGAGTTCGCTGAAGATCGAATTGCGTAGATCAGAGAACATCTCCGATGCCGTATACGTCGATGGATCGACAACCTCGGTTTCCATCATCCGGGCCAGTCGTTGCGGATCGAGTAAACGATTGACCGCTCCGACCTGGTACGAGCGGATATTCTGAAGCACTCCGACGCCCTCGAATCGGCGCAAGATATCCTCATTCATGATCCAGTCAGGAGTCGTGAACACCTGCCGATCGAGCCAGTCCATCGCAGCGGCCTGCGTCGCTTTCGGTACGGGCTCATAGACCGGACCGTCCTGATCGTAGGTCTTGAACGTCTCGTACATTCCCCCCACATTATTCGCGACATGGCCGATATAGCGTCGGTATTGTCCGGTTACATTGCCGTAGAGTTCCTGGAGGTCATCGTACGTTTTTCCGTCCTTGGCAGTCCATGAGACCAGTTGATCTAGAATCCGCTTGAGGTTCGCAATACCGTAATCACTGGCCTTGACCGCATCATTACTCAGGTCTTCGGTCTGTGCTCTCGGGTCTATTCCGATTGACTGTCGACCGAAGAAGTAGCGCGGATCGTCTGCACGCTCGACGGTCCAGGCGTTGAGCGTAGCTTTTTCTTCGTCGATCGCCTTGTCGTCCATCCAGGTATAGCCCCATTTGGTCGCCCAGTCGTCGTAGTCACCGAGCTTCGGCATGAACTGCGTGACGCCATCTCCAGGCTGAGCAACGTAATTCATTCGCGCATAATCCATGATGGAAGGGGCGGTACCATGTGTAGCCGTATAGGTAGGAGACCGAAGGGAATCGGTCGGGACTGCGAAACTCGAACCCATATTGTGCTGAAATCCTAGCGTGTGTCCGACCTCATGCGTGGCCACGAAGACGAGCAATTCTCCCATAACATCTTCTTCGAACTTGGCGTTCCTGGACTCCGGATTGGCCGCTGCCGTCTGAATCATATACCAGTTTCTGAGCAGATTCTGGATGTTGTGATACCACCCGATGTCGCTCTCGAGGATTTCACCGGTCCGGGGATCACTCACGTGCGGGCCATAGGCATTCTGCACCCCGGAAGCGAAGTAGCGGATGACAGAATAGCGAACATCCTCGGGACTGAATTCCGGATCTTCGTCTTTCGTCGGTGGATACTTGGCCTGGATCGCATTCTTGAATCCGGCCTTCTCAAAGGCGGTATTCCATTTCTCAACACCCTCCTTCAGGAAAGGACGCCATTTCTCCGGGGTAGCCGGATCGATGTAGTAAACGATCTGCTTGACGGGTTCAACCAGTTCACCACGGGCGTAGGCTTCCTTGTCTTTGGGTTCGAGTCTCCATTTTGTGATGAAGCATTTCGAGTCTGCTTTCTGTTCGTCACTGGAATAGTCCGTCGTCTGGATGCTGAAGAATCCGACGCGACGATCACACTCGCGTGGACGCATGGGATTGGCCGGCAGCTCGATCATCGATTGGTTCATCAGAAGCGTGATCGAATTCGTTGAACGGTTCGACGGCGCCGCAGAGGCATCGTAGGTCAAGATATGCCGGACCTCGACATTCTTCGGATAACTCTTGATCGACTCGATATACGAACGCGATTTGTCGAGGCGCCTGACCTTGTAGGCCGTCCGTCTCCCACTTGGTAGTCCGAGTGCCGCGATATCGTCAGTAAACAGGCTGCTCGCATCGATAACGACACCCGTTGTATCCTTGTTGTTGGCCTTGATATCAAAGGATTTCAGGATCGGTTCGAGGTTGGAATTCCGGACTGCCAGAAATACTGGATCGTCTTCGCTGGCCACGTTCTGATAACTAACCACACGGAGTAGAATTTTGTCACCCTGTCGTTCCCACCGGACCGTCTGCGTGTTTTGCTTCTCCCCTCCGTACCCGATGTTATTTGCTGTCTTGGCAATCCGGGTCACGAGCAAGAATTCCTCTCCCAACCGGTCGTTGGCTATCTCATAATAGAACGTGGTACCGTCGCGATAGACCGTAAAGAGGCCTTCGTCTGTCTCGAAATCATCCTTGATTACATCTTTGAACGCCTTGACGCCTTTCTTGTCATCCTTTTTCTTCTTGGACGCCGTTGACGCTGCATTTGCGGTGGCTTTCTGAGTAGCTCCTCTCGAACTGGCACATCCGGCGATAAGCAGTACGGACAGGACGATCGCTAGTGACGAACGTATAATTTTCATGATAATCGGAATCGAAGTGAACTAAGTATCTCCCTGAAAAACGACTGGTCTCGGTAGAAGATGGCGAGCGGACGTCATCCGGCAGCATCCAATACCGCCGTAGAATGTAGACACGAGATGCGTGGCGATCAACGCACTTGTCGCCACCAGAAATAGCCGGCCGACTCGTGTCCTACCAGGACTACATGGACCAGCAGGACTACATGGACCACCAGGACTTCATGGACCACCAGTACTTCACGGACCACC
>CAYLHF010000004.1:100738-117237 GCA_964383365.1 uncultured Rhodothermales bacterium
CAGGACTACATGGACCACCAGGACTTCATGGACCACCAGTACTTCACGGACCACCAGTACTTCACGAACCACCAGTACTTCACGAACCACCAGTACTTCACGAACCACCAGTACTTCACGAACCACCAGGACTACCGAACGAATACACCCGTTGCGGCGATTAGTCTGTCGGTGCTCCGCGAGAGATCGCTGTAGTAAACAAAGGTCGTGTACAGATTTCGGAAAGAAGGAGTGACCCCGCTCATAGCCCGGCGCAGAGTCGGATCCTCCACCAGATACCGATACTCGTACTGTCCCTGCTTGATCAGGGTGGCCCCTTCGTACCACCTGCGCTCCGGAATCCATTTCAATTCATTCGCTTCCTCGTATTCCCAGGAATTGAAACTTCCGGTAACAGCGATTCGTCCCCTGACCGGACGTTCATTGAGCGGAACAAACCGAAAGTAGACGCGCGCATACTCGCCGGAAACATCGGGATCGGCCACATTTCGTACGACACTCCGAATAACCGACTGTCCATTCAGGAACGGTGCAAGACCCGTCCCCGGAAATTTGGCGTAATCCGGAGAGAGAGCCGCCTCGGGTGGTTTGACCGAGAGATCCGTGAACTCGACTTTGGATCCAACACTGATCACGCTCAGATCCAGGAAATATGAAGCCGAAATCGGATTAAATGAGTTTTCAGGTTCGAGATAGTAAGCGAGGTCGGGCTGTACGGCGAGCGACTGGTGCGCATCACAATTCGTCGCACCGTACTGATCGTTCCGCATGAAACAGACGGTGTAGTCCAGCGGATCGTACGCAGCCGTCGGTGGTGTGAACCGTACAGAGGGTTGGACGGATGTGTACGCACTCCCGGCCACGAGCACGTTATCCAGCCTGAGATCCAGCGCGGTGGCTTCTTCGGAGACGAAGAACGGACGTTCGAACAGGATGTCTTCTTCATCTCCCTGCCCGGTCACGCGAAGGATATAATTCCCCGAAAGGGTAAAATCCACACTTCTGTTGGGGAAGTCGTAATCATAGTGGGTGTAATGGATATCGGTTGCCTGTGAGATCGAGTAGTTCAGCAGATCGTCGCTGTGAAACGATGTCAGGTACTCGGCGGGGACCAAGTCGCGCTCCCACGCCCGGTTGGCGTGATAAAAGTAGATGGAGAGGGCGCGGCTGTCATCCGTAAGTACATCAAACGAAAGGATGATGCGCTGAGAACGACCCATCGTGATAACTGGAAGGGATGTCTCATCCCCCTCCCTGTATAACTGAACGGTCTTGACCTCGTCGGCCGTATCCTCCAGATAAAATCCTTCCTCCCGCCGGTCACCCTGTCCCTGGCCTGATGACGAGTCGACCCCTGCATCGGAATCGTCAGCCACCTTATCCGTTGAGGCACATCCAGTCAGGAGTAGGATAATCGTACCGATGACGAGCTGACGAATTGGAATCATTTACTCACTGTGGTTTTTTTCAAAGCGTCTGCGCGAGACATCGTGATCTGCTGGCGCAACTCATTGACCAGCCGAACAGCATCCATGTCTCCGGCTGATAGATAAGCTTCGTAGGCCGCGATCGCATGCCGGCGTGCGGTCGTCGTTTCCCCCGCCCGGTAATGCCAGCGCGCAGCCATGAGTTCCAGATACCGTCGACTTTCGCGAATGGGTGTGTTCGATCGAGAAAAAACGGGGCCCGAAATCAGGCGACCCATGACGTTGGCAGCGCTCCTGTACTCCCCGTCGTCTGCCAGCGCTCGTGCCAGATAATAGACAACTAAAGATCTCGCGGCTGATGGCTCCCTACGCGCAGACCGGTTCGGTCTCGAAGGGTCAGGACGGAATTCAGGTACCCGGGGCCCGGTGACTTCGACAGAATCAATCAACGCCCGTAAGCGGAGGGATCGTGTCGACCGAGATGATCGGACGGAGCCGGCCGCTCCCGGAAGAACAATCGGTAGGAGCGAGCCTAATATCGCCGCACCGTCGGGCGCGCGTGCCGCTTCCTTTCTGAGCGTCAGTTCAGCGCGCGCACGCCGCGAAGACACCGGATAAAGGACCCGTGCCAGATCGTATCCGCTAACAGCCTCTCGTCTGTTTCCTGCCAGGACGTGTGCGTCAGCCTGGCAAACAGCCTCCGTAGCACTCATGACCGGCGTGTCATGAAATAAACGCAAGGCATCAGCAGGTTTCCCACTGGCAAGGTTCAACTCGCACTCAAGCGTCCGTGACGGTGTGAACTCGGGGTTCTCTTTCTTCAGGGTAACCAGAGCACGCAGCGTCGAATCCGTTCGGTCGCTATCATATTCGTCCATGATGGATCGATACCGCAGAAGTACAGGGGGTACATAGTGGGGACAGATACGCTCGAAAAGTGACGGCCGAGAAAAACCGCGCAGCGCTCGTCTGCGCGCGGCTATACTTACGAATCGACGCGACCGAAGATGAGATACCCACTCACCAGCCAACACGGCTGCCGATTTTCCGTACACAGATACGAAATTCCCGGACCGATAGAGCCTCTTAAAGGACTCGCTACCATAACGGGCAATCAGATACCGAACAAACGAGCCCGTAACGGTATAGGATACGGCGCTTCTTCCTCCCCAGAACCCCCACCAGGAAAGCGCCTTCGACAGTTTCTCGGCCGGTTTGTCATCGAGAAACCCGGAAGCAATCACCAGATCGTCAACGGTTGGTTGGCCGTTCGGGGGCTGGCCGGCAACGGCCAGCCCCTCCACCAGACCAATCAATGGAGAAGCATGAACAATCGGAACGCCTATATCACGAGATAATGCGTGTACTAATTCATGTGCTAATATCGAACCATTTTGATCATTAAGTATATGTATCTGAGGTTCTGACAGCCATATAGGAGATACAGAAGTGTATCTGGCGCCGGTGAGAATGCCACGTTCTTCAGGAGTTGAATATATATATACTCTTATTTTTGATGTACTATTAATGTCTATATATTTCGCTATTATTTCCCTATAGTATTCAGATATATATACTTTTTTTATCAGCTCCTTTTTGGATATCGTTCCAGTTGAATAATAGAACTCAAAATGTGTTGTCTCATGATGCTCATTCAGTTGAGTAGCGAGATATTTATAGGTCGTATTAATTCCTAATTTTCCACTATTTATATAGGCTACTATAATTATAAGTATAGATAAATATAATGGACTCAACTCGTACTTATTGTTTATATTGCGTCTTATACGACCTATCAGCCAGACAACTACTGCCCAGAATAACGTCAGTAAACGGAAAACTACAAGACCGTTTCTGAACATTAATTCCTCATCATATATTGGTCCTAATATACCACCAAATATATGGTTGTATGAATAAAATTGGGGATGAAATCCGACATCATAGAGTGGCCCGAGCAAAAGCATCGCGACTCCGATAACAGAATGCCAGAATAATCCGCGTGCGGGACGTTCCGGGTTGAATGAATCCAGACAGTATGCAACGGATACGGAGAGAACCACGGTAATCACAGGAAACAGGGGAACGTAGACGAGTCCCCTCAGCCAGTCACAGTTGGGTATCCAGAGAGAGAAGAGAAGTAACAGAGTAACGGGAATGATCAACCACGCAATTCGCCCGATCAGTACGCTTCCAATCGGTTCGGTTCGATATCGGTAGAATGATCGACCCGACACAAACCAACTGAGCGTCGCCAACACCGCCATAGACTCGACATGGAGCCTGTTAAGGGGTGAGAACGGGAGAAACAGCAGAACCGCGAGTACATAAATACCGGGCTCTACACCGGACAGTCTGAGAAGACGGCGGAACCCCGCATCGTACCGATCCGAACCAGACTCGCTGCTAAATAAAGATGTAGGAGATACCGACAGAGAGAACCTCTTTGAATTGCGCCTTCGAACTGACATCGGTGTCGTACAGCACAACCCATTCGAAGTTTACATTCAACCAGTCATTTACCTTCATCGCGATCAGGCTTTCCCAGAGAAGATCCGGACTCTCCGGTTTATTGAACGCGGCGAAAAGACCCACTGTCGTCTTGTACCGGACGTTTTCGACCAGTTCACGATCGACATCGGTGAACGCTTCAAGTCCGAGTTCAAACCGTGCCGCTTTGTCCGCTGATACGCTGTATAGTGTCCGGAGCCGATCAATCAGGACGACCGTCTCTTTTGCCCCAAGTCCAATACGTTGCTTGAACCATGAGCCGGACGCATAGGAAAGACCGATACTCTGCGTAAACGTGCCGGGGGACAGAAAATCAGAGACCTTGACGGGAGGCGTTCGTCCCTCCTTGAATGGATCCTCTTTGAAATTGAATCCTGCAGCAAATTGTGTTCGCATCTGGAAAGCCATCGTAGGATGCAGCGCACCCAGAAACCCTTCTCCCAGAAAATCGACCGTAGATGCGAATCGAATCAAATCCTCGGCCTTTCTGAAATCGAGGGTATCCTGCTTGACCAGACCGAACGACAGACGCATATCGTGTGCCTGCTTCCAGCGACTCCCCCCTCGTTCAAGTTTTCCATCTACGCCGATGCTCAGTGCCAACGTATTGACACCACCCTCCCGCCAGTTCTGAAATCCGGCCTGCGAACCGGACACCCTCCCGATCAATGCCTTTTTCCACCCTGGCGCGGCCGTGTCGGCTACTGTAGCATCCTGAGCCCGGCTCAACCCCGCGCTTATGAACAGGAAAACGGCCAGCAGAAGGACCGTTTTAAAAGTGCATTTCATGGGATAACGAGAGGTGAATCTTCGGTGTGCGTCTCGACCATGATACAATTATTTGGAGGTTTCGCCATGCCAGCAATTGGCAAAAAAAGAAGAATGCGCTGCAATTCAGACTTTCAACACTACACCCTGACACCCTACATTCCGCTTCCAACGCAAGAAAGACATGACGAATAAGCAAGGCATTCCGGAAACAAAAAGTGATCTGGGAACCCCGGGATCATCCAAGCTGAAAACCGGTGCCAGGAAGACCGATATCATCCGGGAAGATCTGGGATATTCGACTGAAGAAATCAATCGGCTCTTTCAGTTCGGGATTTACCCGTATGAATCCAGGATCAGCAGAACAGCCTATGAGGAGCAGAAACGACTGCTGCAGATAGAATTACTGAAGGTACAGAGATGGGTTAAAGAGTCGGGGAAACGAATTGTCCTGGTGTTTGAGGGTAGAGACGCTGCAGGAAAGGGCGGTACCATCAAACGATTCATGGAACACCTCAATCCACGCGGTGCCCGTGTAGTCGCGCTGGAAAAACCGTCCGTAGAAGAACAGGGACAGTGGTATTTCCAGCGGTATTTGCAACAATTCCCCACGCATGGTGAGATCGTTTTTTTCGATCGTTCCTGGTACAATCGAGCCGGTGTCGAGCGTGTCATGAAATTCTGTACGGGCAAACAATACAAGGAATTCCTCCGTCAGACTCCCGATCTGGAACGCATGCTGGTGCGCTCGGGCATCATGTTGTTCAAATATTGGTTCTCCGTTACGCGGGCGGCTCAGGCAGAACGGATGGGATCGAGAGAAATTAACCCGCTAAAACGATGGAAACTGAGTCCTATCGATCGCGCCTCCAGAGATAAGTGGGACGACTACACCAAGGCCAAACTCAAGATGTTCTTCCATACCGATACGGCAGATGCTCCCTGGACGATCGTCAAGTCGGACGACAAGAAGCGGGCCCGGATCAACTGTATGATGGACGTACTGGACCGACTGGACTACCCTGAAAAGAACACCGATGTAGTCTGTGCAGCAGATCCACTCATCATCGGTTGCCCCTCCCAAGTCGTTGACTCGCACGAATACGGTTGGTGATCGCGTGAGGGCGAATTGCGCGAGTCAGGTAACTCCGGTGATTGATCCGGACGAACGCAATCGCACGTGAGCCATAAGAAAAGGGGCTGCGCGCGTTGTAGCTCACAGCCCCTTCAGGAAAGTCGTTTTCGCAGCAAGCGTCAGCCGTTTTTACGGTTCTGAACCTCTACGCGAATATCCTGGGCTTGCTTCTTAAGGTCCTGCATGGCCTTGCGGACACGCGTTCCCGCCGCTTTATTACCTTTCTCGTAGAATTTGTTAAAGTCATCTTCGAGACCGTCTACAAATCCCTTCAGGTCGGCGAATCTACTCATGGGTTTCCTCCGTGATATGAAGTCGTGGAATGAACGAGGAAGAGAAGTGCACCTCGTATCTGAACGGGGGACAAACTAACAAATCGGCTCCGACGTGTCAAGAAATAATGGCCTTAATTGGCCTGAAAACGGACTTTTATTCTCGGTCCGGACCACAGAAAAGCCCCACAAATTCCATCCTCCCGAGTCTCGATACGTGGGACAAGCCCGTTCTGGACGCACAGTATTCCGGTGTCAAAACTCTCAACAGAGGGTCATCAGGTATCATATCCACCACGCTCGACAGAGCGACCCTATCGGCGTTTATGAAATTTTGAGCCAGGCATGTTGTAATATTTAGAGCCAGTAACACGTTGCACGCCATGATTTTGTGCTTATTTCTAACTGTCTCATTCAATCGACGTGTAACGACGGAAGACGCCAATAACGGGTGCACGTCCACGATCTCACCGAGTGAATTCCTCCCGGCCGAAACAACGACCGGGACCACACCGACATCGCACCATTGTACGATCGACTCGAGGTGATTCGCCCGTAGAGTTCCTGCCTCGGAAACAACAAAAATATTTTTGTCCGATCCCAGAAAACCCGTGCTGTGTATTCCTACATCTGTCAGTTTACTCACGATTGCCTGCGTCCTGGTCCGCATCGCCTGCTCATACCGAGTCGCCTCCGCTGGCGGAACGACCCGGGCCTGAATTCCGTCATCGGAGAAACCAACGGCATCACAGGTAGCCTGCGATGCTCCCACCACCAGCATCAGGGGCCTCCGGGTATCGGCCGACTGCAACCCCCGGAAGAGTGACTCCCAGAAGGATCCGTCGCCTTCCAATCGGTTGTCAATGGCCACTACATGGATCATCGGAAGCCGTCATGAATTTCACTGTATTCGATCTTCAAGATATCCACATTCATTGATTCGCGCCTCCCTTAAGGCGTTCTTCCACCTGCCGCCTATTTTTTAAATCGACCAGGCCCTGTTCGCACTAAACCAATGTTGCAGTTCTGCCACCTCCATTGTCACACTCAATTTTCTCTCCTGGATGGAGCCGCACGAATCAATCGCCTCATCGGACGGGCGGTCGAACTGGAAATGCCGGCGATCGCCATAACCGATCATGGTAATCTGTTCGGAGTCCCGGAATTTTACACAACAGCTACCAAAGCGGGTATTCAGCCCATCATCGGATGCGAGTTCTATATAACCGCATCCAGTTTAGCCGACCGTTCAGACCGTATCCGATACCATCAGGTGCTTCTCGCGAAGAATGAAATCGGATATTCGAACCTGATCAAGCTCTCCTCCCGCTCCTTCACCGAGGGATATTATTACAAACCCAGGATCAATCGCGAGATTCTCAAAGCGCACAGCGAAGGTCTGATTGCCACGACCTGTTGTCTCCAGGGCGAGGTCCTTCAAACCATTTTGAAAAAAGGAGAAGCAGCGGCCAGAGTAGTCTTTGAAGACTATCTCGATATTTTCGGTGACGATTACTATGTCGAAATCCAGAATCACAACATCCCTGACCAGCACACCTGCAACGCCGTTCTTCTGAAATGGGCGAAGGAGTATAACGTACAGATCATCGCCACCAATGATGTTCATTACGTAGAGCAGACGGACTCCGCGGCCCAGGACGTGCTCCTCTGCCTGCAGACCGGTAAGGACCTGGCAGATCCTAATCGGATGCGTTTTGAGAATGACCAGTTCTATCTGAAATCAGCCTCCGAAATGGAGCATGCGCTTCGTGATCTGGATACCCGGGATATCGCGACGGCACTGGCCAACACCGCCGAAATTGCCGACAAGTGTTCGTTCTCGATTCCGATGGGAAATTTGTTGATGCCTCATTATCCCATTCCAAAGGAATTCGGGGATGACATGGACGGATATCTAAGGCATCTGACCTACGAACGCGCCAGAGAACGATTTCCAGAGCTGACGACCGATATCACAGACAGAATCGACCTCGAACTCGGCATCATTCGAAAAATGGGCTATGCCGGGTACTTCCTGATTGTTCAAGACTTCACGACAGCCGCTCGGAAGCTGAATGTCTCGGTAGGACCGGGCCGGGGATCTGCAGCAGGGAGCTTGGTAGCATTCTGTCTGCGGATCACCAACGTGGATCCCCTCAAATACGACCTGCTGTTTGAACGCTTTCTGAATCCAGAGCGGATTTCGATGCCGGATATCGACATCGACTTCGACGACAGAGGCCGCTCAAGAGTGATCGACTATGTGGTCCAAAAGTACGGTCGAGAGAGTGTATGCCAGATTATCACATTCGGAACCATGGGTGCGAGGTCAGTGATCAGGGATGTATCGAGAGTACTCGGAATTCCTCTGTCTGAAGCTGATAGAATCGCCAAGATGATTCCAGACGGGCCGAAAGCGTCCCTTGAATCGGCGATATCGGATGTACCTGATTTCCGTCGTCTCGTAAATGATCCGGATGAGCAGATTCGAAATCTGATGCATTATGCGCGCGTCCTCGAGGGGTCGGCGCGACATACCGGTGTCCATGCAGCAGGCGTGATCATCGCTCCCGGAAATGTGAGCGACTACGTCCCGGTTTCCATCGCGAAGGGTAAGGGAGGATCTGAAGATGTCCTGATGACCCAGTACGACGGAAAGTGGGTGGAGTCTTTCGGACTCCTCAAGATGGACTTTCTCGGCCTCAAAACGTTGACGGTTCTGGACGACGCGCTGGCCTTAATCAAGAAAAATCACGATGTCGAAATAGACATCGATGAGATTCCACTCGATGACCCTGACACGTTCAAGATGTTTCAGGAAGCTCGAACAGTCGCCATATTCCAGTTTGAGTCAAGCGGAATGAGGGAATGGCTGAGAAAACTCCAGCCTACGTCCATAGACGATCTCATCGCGATGAACGCCCTCTACCGACCGGGTCCGATGGACAACATTCCGTCCTACATCGCCAGAAAGCACGGACAGGAGGAAGTCGAACATCTTCATCCCATGCTCGAACCAATTCTCAAGCCCACATATGGTATTCCTGTCTACCAGGAACAGGTCATGAAGATGGCGCAGGTCATGGGAGGCTACTCGCTCGGTGGTGCCGATCTCCTCAGGCGTGCAATGGGTAAGAAGAAGGAGGCTGAGATGATTAAGCATCGCAGCACATTCGTTGCGGGTGCAGAGAAAAAAGGGGTGGAAGCGAATACGGCGAATGAGGTGTACGACCTCATGGCTAAATTTGCCGGCTACGGCTTCAATAAGTCGCACTCCGCCGCGTATTCGATCGTCGCGTATCAGACCGCTTATCTGAAAACGCATTACCCTGCCGAATTCATGGCCGCTGCCATGACCAATGACATGGGAGACAACAAGAAATTGGCTACCGTACTCGATGATGCGCGGCAGTGCCAATTGGATCTTCTACCTCCGGATGTAAATATCAGTGAGGCCCATTTTGGGGTTGAACATGGTTCGATTCGGTTTGGACTCGGTGCCATCAAGGGACTGGGAAGTGCGGCTATCGAATCTCTCGTAAACGCCCGGAAAAAAGACGGGCCTTTCACTTCGGTCTTCGACCTCACGCAACGTGTCGACACCCGACTCGTCAGCAAGAAAGCCCTCGAGTGCCTGGCACGGGCCGGGGCGTTCGATGTTCTGGGTGGGCACCGGGCACAATACATGGAAGCGGTCGAGAAAGCCGTTCACTACGGCCAGAAAGTACAGGCAGACAAGGCAGCGGGGCAGAATTCGCTCTTCGGGGCGAGCGGAGATGGTGCCGCTACACTCGAACCCGGATTGCCCGTCGTTGAGCCGTGGACACGGACCCGAATTCTGAAGGAAGAACGAGACTCGGTAGGTTTTTACGTCTCAGGACATCCTCTGGAGGCGTTCCTGCCGGAAATCAGGGCGTTTACGTCTGCTCAAATCTCGGACGCAGAGAAACTGCTTGCAGAACAACCTCCCTCGGATGATCGAAACGGTTACCGAGGCAACAGGCCGCAGCACTCATTCTGCGGGATCATTACCGACGTCCAGCGTCGAACCAATAAGTCGGGGCGGCCATATGCATTCGCCCAGATAGAAGATTTTTCGGGACAGGCGGAGGTTGTCTGCTTCTCCAACACCTATGATCGGGCCCAGCAGTATCTGGTCGTAGAAGAGGTAGTCCTCGTCAAGGGTAGCGTCGACCAACGAGGCGGCTCCATAAAAATCCTGGCCAATGATGTTATTCCCATGTGGAAGGTCAGAAGTTCAATCGTCAAATCGCTCATCGTCCGAATCGACGCGGATTCGCTCTCTATGGACCAGGTTGAGGAGTTGGACAGGTTATTCGGATCGAGTCGGGGTAACTGTAAACTCTATTTTGACCTGCTCGCCCGAAGTGCTCCTCACCCGCAACGCCTGATGAGTCGGACCTGCGTCGTCGATCCCACTCCGGAGGTCATGACCGGACTGTCGCGGATGTTCGGCAGACATGCGGTTATCGTCGAGGGTGAGAAGTGACAACCGAACGTCAACCGGATCGAGTTTGTGGAGAAGAGCGTGTGATACGTGTGCTGATGAAGGGGGTGCGGCACCTGCCAAGAAACCTGGTCATCGGGCTGGTCCGACTGTATCAGCTCACCATCTCTCCGTATTTTCCGTCATCGTGCCGCTTCACACCTACTTGCTCGGAATATGCTGTCGAGTCCCTGACCAGGTACGGAGTATTCCGAGGGAGTATTCTGGCCGTTCATCGTATTTTCCGATGTCATCCCTGGGGAAAAACAGGATATGACCCTCCGGTATGGTACTCGGAACAATCGGATAAATCATCTCCAGACGAAGAAGCCGAATGAGCAGCGACGAGCATCGAGAAAGCGCTTCAACGATCGTTGCACGATGTGCAGTCATTACGTGCAGCGATTCGAGAACAGCCGAAACAGACACGAGCGGGGCATACATCCGGGGAATTCTCCGGGGAAATGGCCACGATATTATCGAATCTGTAATTATTCCCGATGAACCGGCGCGTATCCGTTCCCGGGTCGAATCACTCGTCGACATGGACGCAAACGTCATTCTAATTAACGGCGGAACGGGTATCACCGCCCGGGATACTACATTCGATACGATTACTCAATTGCTCGACAAGCCGCTCCCCGGGTTCGGTGAGTTATTCAGAATGCTCTCTTTCGAAGAAATTGGAGCTGCGTCCATGCTCTCACGCGCGACTGCCGGCGTCATCGGATCGACGCTTCTATTCTCGATGCCGGGCTCGACACCCGCGGTCAGGCTGGCCATGGACCGGCTGATTATACCAGAACTTCGGCACCTGGTCCGGGAACTGAATCGAACCGCCTAACGCTCGTTGGGACGGACGGTAGCCACCACATGTGGGACGATCCTTATTCGTAGCGAAGCGCGTCGATGGGGTTGAGCGCCGCCGCCTTCCGGGCCGGATAGAAGCCGAAGAAGATGCCCACGGCCGCCGAGAATACGATCGCGATCAACGTAGTTTCCGGAGAGACCTCGGTACTCCACCCCGTGAATGACGCAAGCAATAAAGATCCTGAAAATCCGATCCCGATTCCCAGCACGCCACCGAGAACACTCATGACGATACTCTCGATCAAGAACTGCGTCAAAACATCTCCTCCCCTCGCACCAACGGCCATCCGGATTCCTATCTCGCGGGTTCGTTCGGTGACCGAAACCAACATGATGTTCATGATCCCTATTCCTCCAACCAGGAGCGAGATTGAGGCGATAGCCGCCAGGAGCAGTGTCATCACTTCCGTGGTTCCCTGCGCGGCGTCGGCAAGATCTGCCTGATTTCGAACGGTAAAATCATCATCCTGCCATTCGGCCAGTCCATGCGCCTCCCGCATGATCACGGCGATTTCTTCCTGGGCATCGACGATATCTCCCGGTGATGACGTACTCCCGAGAATCTGGGGAATGAAGTTGAATCCACTCAGTCGCGTTCTGACCGTCGTGTAGGGGGCAAGAATGACATCATCCTGATCGGTTCCGCTTGCAGTCTGACCTTTTTCCTCCAGGATTCCTATGATGATAAACGGGACATTTCTCAGACGAATCTTCTGACCGACAGGATCGCCGCCATTCGGAGCCAGCCGTTCGGCGACGGTCGCGCCCAGAACGCAAACCTTTTTATTCCCCCGGATATCGGCCTGACTGAAGAATGACCCTGAGGCGACATCCCAATCCCTGATAGACTGATAATCCAGGTTTACCCCATTAATGGTGGTTCGCCAGTTTCCATCCGGGCCGACAACCTGGGTACGTGTGAACACAACGGGAGAGACGCCCGACAGAAGAACACTCTCTCTCTTGAGCATTTCTGCGTCCTCAATCTTCAGTCGATTGAAACTGCCGGCACCCCGGCTCACGCCACCGGAATTACTCGATCCCGCCGTGATCACAATCATATTCGTTCCAAGATTCTGAATCTGATCCTGAATTTGGCTACGTGCGCCCTCTCCAATTGCCACCATAACGATGACGGCACTGACACCGATGATAATTCCCAGCATCGTGAGAAGAGTCCGCATCTTGTTCTTGATGATGCTTTTCCCGGCAACACGGATGAGTCTCGCTGCGTTCATAGTAAAGCGTAATCTGTGTTGTCAGGCAGCGGCTTCCTGGTTCTCTTCTTCAGTCATATTCTTGAGATCGTCCCGCGCTGATCTCGGTTTCTGATGCTCGTCCCGGATAACGCGTCCATCACGGAGCTCGATGGTCCGCGATACGTAGGCCGCGACGTCGTGCTCATGCGTGACGAGAATGATCGTCATTCCCTGCGCATGCAAATTCTGAAACAGCTCCATCACTTCGATAGATGTGCGACTGTCCAGGTTTCCCGTCGGCTCGTCCGCCAGCAGAATCGCCGGTGACGTGACCAGACCTCGAGCAATGGCCACACGCTGCTGCTGCCCACCCGACAATTCGTTGGGTTGGTGGTCCAAACGATCACCGAGACCCACTCTACCGAGGGCCTCTTCAGCGAGTTGTCTGGCATTCAGTTTCCGACCGGTTCGATCGTAGAGTAGCGGTAATTCGACATTTTCGACAGCCGTCGTTCTCGGGAGCAGATTGAATCCCTGAAATACGAATCCGATTTTTTGATTCCTGATGTCAGCGAGTCGATTTTTCCCGAGCCCATTGACCGCTATCCCGTCCAGGTGGTATGTACCGGACGTCGCCTGGTCCAGACATCCGACAATGTTCATCAGCGTGGATTTTCCGGAACCTGAGGCGCCCATGATCGCAACGAGCTCACCCGGCTGAACGCTGAAATCAATACCCCTGAGTGCATGCACCCGGGTCGATCCCATTACATACGTTTTTGTCAGCCCGACCGTCTCAATGACGGCCTGCGAATCATGGTTATCTGTCATACGACCCACGGGTGCGGCGAAAATAAATACGGACCATCTTTCGAATTAGAATCCACCCGGACGTCTTCTCGACGACTGGTTGGATTGGAACGGATTGGTCGAGACCGGATCTGAAGAACCGCTGGTGACGCCGGTAATAATCTCAAGACCAACTTCCAGATTACGGCCTCGAATTTCTGTCGACTGACCGTCCGATATTCCGGTTCTGACGCGAGTAACGGTAGGAATTCCGTTCTCATCCAGGTACCAGAGCATGGACCCGTTTGGTCGCCCTCCTCGGGGGCTGCCTTCGCCCGGGTTGCCTCCACTAAAACCGCCTTCGCCCAGGTTGCCTCCGCCAAAACCGCCTCCTCCGACACCACGCCCCGCGGAAGCGGTACGTCCACCAGCGTCCCGGGAGCGTCGCCCCTGATCGGAGTTGTCGGCTGCGGACCGCGTTCCGGGCTGCCTCCTGCGGAAATCACCCTCTTCGGATGCAGAATCCGATCGAGCTGCTCTTTGAGCTGAGAATCGCTCCCGAAGCGCCGCCATCATATCGTCGGTAGGCCGGAAGCGAAGTGCTGCATTCGGTACCATGAAAACGTCTTTAGCTTTCTCAATCAGAAAATCAACCGTTGCCGTCATGCCCGGGAGCAGGCGGTTGTCGCTGTTGTCAACATCGACGACCGCCGTGTACGTTACGACGTTTTCCTGAATGGCAGATTGGAGTCTCACCTGTCTGACGATTCCTGTAAACACAGCGTCATCATACGCCTGCACCGTAAACCGAGCCGTTTGCCCCTCCTCTATGCTTCCGATATCACTCTCATCGACAGAGGCCAGAATCTGGAGCTGACTAAGATCGTTGGCGATCAGAAAGAGTTGGGGGGCGGAGAGGCTTGCCGCAACAGTCTGTCCCAGATCTACATTTCTTTCTATCACAACCCCGTCTATCGGCGAGTAAATCGTAGCATATGACAGGTTTCTCTCGGCCCGTTCCAGATTGACGTTAGCGGATTTCAGATTCGCTTCGGCGATATCGACATCATATCGAGCCTTGTTGATCTCGACCTTTGTAGAAAAGTTTTTCGCGTACAGATTGTTGATGCGCTCGAACTCGCTCTTGGCATAGTCTACCTGAGCTGTGTTCCGTTCCAGGTTTGCGCGTGCATCCCGGATGGCACTTACCAGCAGCGTCGTATCGATTTTTGCGATGAGTTGGCCTTTTCGCACCCGGTCATTGAAGTCGACATAGATACGATTTACTATTCCGGAGACCTGAGTTCCAACTCTGACAGTCGTCACCGCCCGGAGGTTACCCGTGCTGGAAACGACGGCTTCGAGATCCCCCTTCGCGACTGTCACAAACCGGTAACTCGGTCCGTTCCGTATCGTGTCTCGCGTGGTGTACCACACGGAAGTGGCGCCGAGTCCCAGCAGGGCGACCGCAAATAGTGCCTTTTTCATTTGGTATCCGGGTTGCTCTCCTGCTGGATTACTTTTCTATTTTGAGGGTTTTCTGGGATCGGCGGGCAGATCTTCTGTTCTTCTTCGTCCATGCCTCAAGAAGATCGCTCTGCTCGAGTGTCAACACGTCAGAGAGTTCGGTACGCATCGAGTCGAACATCGCGCTTCTGAGCCGCGAGGCATCCCTGAATACCTGTTTCAGTTCAAACTCGAACGCCGTCGCAATGCTATCAATTTTCTGACTTTGCACGTCGTCCGTTGGAGAAACGACATCCTGAACGATCTGGCTCAACGTACCGCTGTTTCTTAGCGAATGCATTCGTTCAATGCGCTGATTATGTATGGCACTCCAGCCGAATCCACCCAGGAGTACACCCAGAATGAACGTACCCAGCAGTACCAGTACCGATTTCGATTTGGCATTCATGATTTCTAACGCGATATGGATGCAATTTCATCGTCGTAGGCAGCCGCTAATGTCACGGGATGTAGACCAAGAACGACTTCAGTGGCACTCCGCTCCGATTCGTCGAAATGAGACTGACGGGCGTTAAAGAAAGCCAGTATTAGCACGAGCGCCATACCCAGTAAAAAGGCCGGTCTGAACCATACCATCCGGATTCCAGACCAGAGATCTTCGAACCTCCAGGATGGAGATCGCCGTCGACGAACGGCCCGAATGATTCGTTCCGTCAGAATGGCTGGAATGACATCTTCATTCTCTCCGTCCACCATAGCAACGAGGTGCGTTTGTAGTTCGGATTTGAATCCGCTAGAATCTGCATCTGACTCGTTTCGTGTGGTCGTATCCTGATTCATACGTGTTCCCCTCTGTCAGCTGCTGTTATTGGGTCTGAGTGACGTTCCTCGGCTGATCGCCGTGATTCTGATGTGGACGAGAGCTGTTCTCGGAGCCTGACAACCGCTCGGTTCAGCCGCGAAAGGACCGTTCCGTATGGAACAGAGAGTACGTCCGATGTCTCCTGGGTGGAGAGACCGTTGACGAGCCTGAGAACGACAACTGACCGTTGATTCGGGCTCAGTTTATCGATGGCCGCACGGAGATCCCGCCACTGTTCATTCCGGATGACCCGACTGTCAGACGAGTCAGACGCCTGCGGGTGATTCTCTTCCCGATTGGCATCCCAGGGGACAAAAAATCTTCTTTTTCTTCTCCTGAGGCTATCCAGACATCGGTTTATCGCGATCCTGGTGATAAAGGTTTTGAGAGCCGCATCCCGTCTGAATTTTGGAAGAGCAGCATATAATCGAACGAAAGTCTCCTGGACCACATCGTCAACATCCATGGCATCACCGAGCATACCGCGAACCGTCTTCAGGACGATCGGTTGGTACCGTTGAACGAGTATCCGGAATCCAGGCTCATCCCCTTGTATCGCCGCATCGATGAGCTCGAGGTCGGTAGAACGTACGGAGATCACACAATTGCGATCCGTTCGTAGCTCCGATGACCAACGATAATCAAGCGGTAACGGAAACGTGACGCTATGTTCGAGAACAAGACTCATAGGA
>CAYLHF010000004.1:117337-138405 GCA_964383365.1 uncultured Rhodothermales bacterium
CGAGAACAAGACTCATAGGATTCGATTTCCATCACCTAATTCTGACGCCGGCCTCCCGAGCGTCTGCCCTGCTGCTGATACCTCAGCAACCTGGTCATCTGGTCTTCTGTCAACACCTCTTTGAGCGCTTCATTAGCTTTCTCTGTCTGCGCCTGCATCTTCTTTCGAATCCCTTGCCGGTCTCCACCGTCCCGCATGGATCGAAATATTTCGACTTTCGCATCGGATGCATCTTTCATGATCTGGAGAAAGACCGGTTTCTGCTCGTCGGACAGGGCAAGTTTCTCTGCTATGTCAGCGATCTGCCTCTCCTGACGCTGCTGCATCTTTTCGGGAGTAAATCCGCCTCGTTGTGCGAATGCCGGCGTTGCGACCAGAATCAATATGGCTACAAGAATAATGGATCTTAACATTTCTTTGAATGCGTTCGTTATAGAGTGAGTATAAAGGGACCCGTAGTCTATTGACGAAACTTGAACGATTACATTCCATTAGCCAATCGAAATCCAGCGGCCCGGAGGGATCTTATTCGTAAGTTCAGACATCGTATCTTCGCGCTGTACCCGTGTATTCTTCCATAGGTTACGTGTGTCGAATCATCCTGATTGATAAAGATTTCCGAGCAGTTGTCCAAAATATTCAGCATTTATAACACGCTCACCCGTTCCGTAGAACCTGTCACTACGCGTGATCCGGAGCACCTCAGATTCTACTCGTGTGGACCGACGGTGTATTCCTATGCGCATATAGGCAATTTTCGCTCGTTCCTGACCGCCGACTTGATCATGAGGACGGCAAAATCCGTCGGATGGGATGTTACGTACGCCACAAACATCACGGACGTAGGTCACCTGACCGATGACGACCTCACGGATCCGACAGGGGAAGACCGGATGGTGCGGGCGCTGAAATCGAGTGAAGGAGAAGCGTTTTCCAATATCTGGGACCTGGCCCGATACTATACGGGGGTACTTCTCGACGACTGGCAACAGTTGAACCTGCTTGAGCCCACCGTTCGGCCCAGAGCGACCGATCACATGCGAGAGCAGATCCATGCCGTTGAGCAACTCGTAGCGTCAGGTCACGCGTATGAAACCAGACAGGGACTCTACTTCGACGTTTCCAGCTTCAAAGATTACGGTCGGCTCTCCGGTAATCGGCTCGGCGACGATCTGGAGCAGCGCGTTCGGGAGGTTGTTCTGGATCCGGACAAAAAGGATCCGCGGGATTTCGCTCTCTGGAAGAAGGATGAGAATCACCTCATGCAATGGCACAGCCCGTGGGGATGGGGATTCCCAGGATGGCATATCGAATGCTCGGTCATGGCTCAGACATATCTGGGGGAAGATATCGATCTCCATGCAGGTGGCGAAGACCTCATTTTTCCGCACCATGAATGCGAGATCGCCCAGAGCGAATCGTTAACCGGCAAACCATTCGCGCGACATTGGGTTCACACCCGGTTTTTGCAGGTCGAAGGAGAGAAAATGTCCAAACGCAGCGGTAATTTCTTGACCGTCCGAGACCTGGTTGCCCCTGAAAACGAAGGCGGTCGCGGGGTAGATCCACTCGCTGTTCGTTTGACGTTGTTATCGGGCTACTATCGGAAGCCGTTCAATTTTACGTTCGACACGCTACGCGCCAATATCCGTCATCGGGAACGATTTGTCGCGGCGCTGGCGCGAATCGACGATGCATTGGAATCGAATGTGGAAGGTAGCGATGTTTTTCAGGACAGGTTAACGGGCCAGTTCGATCGCGCCCGCGCCGCGATGCTCGACGATCTGAATACGCCTGAGGCCCTCGCAGCGACGCTGGAAGGCCTGAAAATGATTCTTGCTGAAGGAGAATCGTTAACGGCCGCATCGGCCGGCGCTGCCAGGAAGTGGATGGAACAGACAAATGCGCTGCTCGGCATCGTTTTTCATGATGATCCACAAGATGTCGAGACGGCTTCGGACACGAGTCTGGCCGATGAAGTCGAGCAGCTACTCGCGGAGAGAAGCCGGGCTCGTGCCGAGAAGAACTTCAAGCTGGCCGATGAAATTCGTGACCGACTGGCCGCATTACATGTTGAAGTCATGGACACGCCGTCCGGACCAAAGTGGAAAAAGCTTGCGTCAACCCTTTAGCCAGTCACCTTCCCGCACGTTCCAACAACACCCAACCACAGCCCATGCCCGCACCCATCACGCTCCTGGACTACGGATCACTCGAAGGAGGACTCGTCCGCATGATGGATCGATTCCGAAATGACGGCACGCTCATCGGAGACGAGAAGTCTGATGAATTTATCCGACGGAGCCCGGCCGGTGCACTTCTGGGCATGCTTTTCGATCAGCGCGTACGGGCAGAATATGCATTTACCGGTCCCATTCGACTTCATGAAAGGCTGGGGCACCTCGACTTCTCACGAATCGCCAGCATGGATGAAGACGCTCTCCGGGAACGATTTGCCGAGAAACCCGCTGTTCATCGCTTCACCAATAAAATGGCTGCCATGACGCAGGCAGTTGCCACCCATATTGTCGAACATTACGAAGGAGATGCGTCCAAACTCTGGAACGATGAGGCGCCGTTCCCGGAAATTCAGAAGCGTCTGCGGGCAATTCCCGGCTTTGGGCCACAGAAGGCCTACAAGATGAAATTCGTCCTTCATTATTTCGGATACAGGGATTTCACCGGAGACTCGTCGTCGATGTAGTCGCACGGAAGACGGGCCTGTATTCAGATCTGACTGTTCCATGCCTGGTCCCAGAAGAGGTACTCGTACCCGACACTGAGTCTGAATTGTTCGATCGCCGCCGATCGATACATATCGGCAATTTCCAGGTCAGCCTGCCGCTGGAGGTGAGCCAACAAATCGTTGGTATAGTGAAGAAATGAGGGGTCTGCGTACATCTTCAACCAGTCGCAATACGGATGGTCTTCCGGAATGTCGCCCACTTCATTCATTATCTGAAGCCCCAGATCCGAATAGATCCACGCGCATGGAGTCAGCGCGGCGATCGCCTCGAGCAGTGTCCCCGATCTGGCAACGGTAAGCAGATGATTCTGATAGGCCCGATTGTCAGGGGATAGCGCCATCGTCGCAATCTGCTTCGCGTCGTATCCCAACTGCTTTCCGTATTCCTCATGCAACTGCCGTTCGACGACGATTGCCAGCCGGGCACCCTCGATAAACCACATCTTGTCTTCCGGTGAACGCATCCTGACGGAGATGAGAGAACACGTATCGGCATAGGCTTCGAGATACCGCGCGTCCTGCATCTGATAATATCGAAACCGGTCTGGATCCAGTGAACCGTCTATCAGTGCTCGGACAAACGGGTGTGATTCGGCTCGCACCCACTCCTGCTGTGAGCGCGAGAAACACTCCCTCGCAAACGGTGGAACCGTGAACACGGATGAGAGTGCAGACGGGGATTCTGATCGTACCAATTTTTTGCTCAATTTCATTTGTCCGTCGACTGGACATGAACGCTATCAGCCTTCCTCATAGCTGTGAAACAATGATATCAGGTCGTCGAATCGGATCGCATTTCGGCCCGAAGTCTGATCCAGAACGTCGTTCCTTCTGCGGACGTGTCGAACCCGATCTCCCCGTCCATATCCTCGATCGTTTTCTGTGTGAGGGCGAGTCCCAGGCCCGTACCACTCGTCTTTGTTGAAAAACTGGGTACAAAAATTTTATCCCACAATTCCGGTGGTATTCCTTCCCCATTGTCCCGAATGCGTGTCACCACAATCCCTGCTTTCCCACTATTCGACTCCCATTCTGTCGAGAGCTCGACGAGGCCGTCCCGATCGCGGGGAATCGCCTGGGCCGCATTCTTGATCAGGTTGATGAATACACGGCGTAAGGCCTGACGGTCGCCCGTTACGATTGGTACATCTCCGGAAAGTTCCAACTTGATACCGATATCCGCCTCATTGACCATCAGGGAAGTCGCTTCTTCAATTACTGCGTTTAATTCAAGCGGCTCGAACCGGTGTCGGGGCATTCGACCGAAGCTGGAAAACTCGTCCGCAATCCGGGCGAGGGCGTCGATCTGTTCAATCAGGACGCCGGTGGTCCGTCCAAATTTTACTTCAAATTCCTCGACCTTCTTCTCACTATCGCTTGTCCCGGTCTTCTGAAATGCTGACCGGAGATGTTGAATCGACAGTTTCATCGGAGTCAGAGGATTCTTTATTTCGTGTGCGACCTGTCTCGCCATTTCCCTCCAGGCCAGTTGACGCTCCTGCCGGGCGAGCAGTCCGCGGCTTTCCACGATCTGTTCCTGCATCGCATTGAACGTATCGACCAGGTCTCCGATTTCATCCCGTGATCGAACTTCCCCTATAGACTCAAATCTTCCCTCAGCCACGGCCTGCAGTCCAGAACGCAATCGTTCAATCGGCCTTGTAAGTGCATTGGCCAGTGCCGCTGCCGTCACCATCACGGCCAGGACCAGCAATAGAAGAGCTCCGAACAAATAGGCGACCGTCCTGGCTCGCTCCTCTTCAATTCGCTCTCGTTCGGGTAATGTCGGTAGGGCGACCACGTAGCGGGGTTGACCATTCTCATCGACAAGTGCTCGATATCCGGCTTTATACGTGAATGAGCCAAGCATCTGATCCACGGTCACAAATCTAAAACCATCGAAGAACAGCGCCTCATACGCCCTCGTGGGCAATCTGCTATCGATAAGACGCTCTTGTACCAGTCTGGTTTGTGTGGTCCTGGAAAGATCGACCCCCCGGTAGACATTCAGATCCAGCCCAAGACGAACCGAGAGCGAATCAAGGTTCGTTCTCTCCAGAACATTGTACGGCAATTCGTCACGAGTAGCCTCGGCAGCGAGGGTGTCTTCCACTCGCTCAAGATGCTGCCTCAGCCAACTTTCGACGGCACGATCATTTTCTCCGGTAACGACGCTCAGACCGGCCCATCCCATAGCGGCTACGGTCACGGCTCCAACAACGAAAAAGGCATTCAACACCTTGTCTCTGAAATGGACCCTGGGCGCCGGTAACAGTCCTCGGTAGAAACGCCAGACGAGGCCTACAAGATAGATGGGAAGACCCAACAGAAGTCCAGCTACGGTCACGCGCAGGAGATAGAACAGGTGATCGAAGAAACTGATCGCCGGCACCCGCACCGCTATGATCGGCCTGGCTGCTTCAAGTGTCGTCGAATTGACTGTATCTGAATATCTGTAATAGGTCAGGTATTTTCGGTCACGAATCCTTTCATCACGCCAGATCTCATCCTTCTCCAGTAAATCTTTCGAGACGGACGCATCGAGCGAATAACGTCCAAAACTGCGACCATAGCTTCTCACCAGGACGCCTCCCCGAAATTCAGCCAATGAGAAACTGCCGAAGCTGTCCACATAGTTCCCCGTCGGTGCCAGGACTCGCGGAAATGGTTCCACGCCCGGTCTGGAAGTGGAACTCGGTTCGGCCCGGGCAAGCAGCCATCCGACCCGCTTCCCGCGATGGTTCACCGGCGTAAATCCTACGTAGACGAATCGTTCACGCTCTCGACGGCCGGTCATTTTTTCGATGAGAACACCGGTATCTCCCTGCTCCACGTACATGTCGTAAAGCAAATCATAATCATCGCGGTCCAGATTGTCGAGAGATGATCTGCTGCTTCGAATCGGAGACTCCGTGTATCGGGCGGACGGTCGCCCTTCCGGGTCGAGGACGGAAAGCGTTAAGTCATGGGTACCCAGAGCCGCCACAAGTTGTCCGCGAGTGGCAGCCTCTACGACCGAATCGAGACGAGCACTACCCGAATCGAGACGACCACTACTGACATTGAGCCCGCGATCTACGAGCGTTGAAAAATTCGGGTCATCCCCTTTCGCCAGAAGTTGACCGAGGGCGAACATGACCCTCGAATCCATATCGTCGTCAAAAGATGACGAGGCAAGATGCATGCGAAGATGTCGTTGCGTGTTAAGTCCGTTCTCCAGAATCGGATAGAGCAGAATGGAAAAAAGGACAACGCTCGGAACGACTGTTCGAAGATGAAGCCAGTCCGCGAGCCGATCCGATTTCATGGGGCTCGCGAATGCCACCAGATATACCGAGACGATGAAGAGCAGGGTCGCCGGTAGCGGTAATATCATCCGCAGATCGGTGAGTAGAAACACTGCTACGACACCTGCGCAAACAGAAAATACTCCAAGTCCAATTCGGGAGCGTGTGATGCGCGGCCGAAATCGAGGCCGGTAGAATAAATGAAGGCACATCCAGAACATTCTTGCCGAAAAAAATAGCGCAGCAAAAGCAACCATCAACAAGCCGATGAAAATCAACAGGACCAGTTGTTGTGGAAACAGGTTTGACCGTTCAAAATAGTCCAGCGTGCTATCCAGGACGGCACTTCGAGCGATGTGAGCAAGAAATGACAGGGTCAGTACGGAGACGATCGAATGAGAGAAAAAAACGATCGTCAGCCACCGGTCTACCGCTTTTGGATCTATGGATTCGTCGTCGGGAAGTCGAGCCAGAAAAGAGATTCGCATCGGCTCCGTGACTCGTACGAGAAGGAAAACAAGGAATACAACGAAAATCGATGTAACCAGGAGATCGCCCGTCGTTGCGATCAATCCATACCCGTATCCCGATGCAAAATGCTGAGCGTCGAAGAGCGGGGCCAGTGGTGTCTTGCCCTGCTGCCAGCGGCCAGGTACCTCCGTCAGGATTAAAAGGTACCTGACAACAATAGCGGTAAGGGAAAAGACGAGATAGCGAATGGCACTGATCCCGTTCGATGAGTCCGTATGGCTCACCATAACCCACTTCCAGAGCCACACCAGAAGAACACCGAGGGCCAGAAGCATCCATAGTGTCAGCAGGTCCGAGTACCGTTTCTCTACCTGCCGTGCGAGTTCGTCTGACCCCGGGGGTTCAACCGTTACCCGCATCAGCGGATTGCCCGTCAAGCCGAATAAGACTCTCGTGGAGACGGCACCCGTGATCGCACTCGACCCTGCGGTGAACAAGTCAACCTGAACCGGGAGACCCGTTAATCGGGTCCAATCTTCGTCAATCGTATAGTCCCGCAAGAATTCATTTCGGATCGGAACGTGTTTTACAATCATTCGAAGCATTCGAATGGCGCCGACCGTCTCGACACCATCCCGAACGGGTATCCAGACCACCAACGCGGAGTAAATGGCCCCATCCTGCACGATTTCAGAGGTTGAATGGTCCAAGAATCCGACGCGCTCCGGCCCTGCATCCATGGGCATCCCGGCTCCGCTCCATCCGACGAGCCGCGGTTTGGGGTCATATATCTCAATGGTTGCATATGCTGATCGATCGTACGCCGCCAGATAATGGGTCAAACCCTCCCTGCCGGATTCATTCCCGGCGTGAATATTACGGAGGTTTCGAATAATCGTCCGCTCTCCGGCCAGCCTGGACCCTTCGGACGCGATCGTCTCCTGCAGTTCAGAAAAAGAATGCTCAATCTGATCCAGGCCTGCTCGGACCGCCACCACCTGAAGCTCTTCCGCGTGTTTGCGCGTATAATCGAGTTCTCTGGCCTGCAATATCCACGTAACGAGCGCGGCGAGACCCAGGACTCCCAGTACGATCAGAAACACACGCGATCGCGAAGTAGAAAAAAAAGATCCCGATACGGATTGGTTCATTTAGAATCTCCGAGCGTTTCAAAAAACAACTCTCTCAGAAACCATTCCCCCTCGGTTCTGATCAACCTCAGATACACACGCATCGACTGGCCACCCTGCAACTTCAGTTTACCCTCGATAAACCAGCCTCGAGACGTCTTTTTGAAATCTACAACGGAGAAAGACACGAACCGGTGGTCAGAAAAATATTCGCTGATCACGCGACGGGCATGAATAACAGAATAGACTCTGCTCTCTCCGTCAAAGGCCAGATCCACGCCTCCGGAAGCCATTCCGATCAACGATTTGGAATCTCCGCGAACCAGGGCCTGACCCAGCTGCTCGATCATTGATTCAGATGCTCGATCTTGAGCATTCGCTCTATAATCGACGAAATGAGTCAGCATCAGAGTGACAGTCAGACACAGTATCAGACGACAGAACCTCCCATTTCTGGCGACATCCGAAAGTTGACTGATTATCCGTCGAGCCATGAACACGTCATCTCGTTCAGTTTTCAAACAAAATAGTGTGCAAGAAACGGTCCGCATCACTTTATGGCCAATTTCAACGGAAAACCGGGGCTGTTGTACTTTTTTGAGTACATTCTATGCCCAAATCGTCTCATCCCGCCTTCATAATAACGATGCTCACTCCGGGGCCTCCCTCGTTCCACGGAGCATCTTGTCTTCGCAAAACGTCGTCTCGGGTTTGGATGTATTCATCCACCGCATTACGTAGCGCACCCGTCCCTTTTCCGTGAATAATTTCGAGCCTGTTGAGACCGGATGCAGCAGCCTCGTCCAGAAATCGTTGAATCTCGAAAATGGCTTCATCAACCCGGAATCCACGTATATCCACGCTAATTCGTGCGCTCATCACCACATTGGCGCTCGCCCTCGAGTGTCCGCCGCGAGGCGTTGGGCTCTCTTTAGCAACGCGTCTTAGCCTGTCCGCAGCAACGCGCATCTGCATGCCTGAAAAAGCAACACGTACGTCTTTACCAGCAATCTCCATCACCTCACCGGTCGTCTCACCATCGTCAAGGACGACCGTGTCCCCCTCCCGCAGAGATACCGAATGATCAACTCCTTCCATCTGAGAGCGAATCTGTTGCTTCGCCTTTTTCCTGGATTTTTTTCTGACCTTCAGACGTGAAATTGATTTTTGAACGGACGTCGTCGCTTCCTCGATGGTGCTCCGCGCGCGCTTCGTAGTCTGCTTGTCCGCCTGGGATTCTCTGATTTCCCTCACCGCCCGCTCAACGTGAGATCTCGCTCCTTCAAGAATTGCCTCCGCTTCGATCAAAGCCTGTGCCTTGATCTCATCTCTGCCTTCCTGAAGCCCTTCGATACGATTCAGAAGCCTTTCCCGTCCTTTCTCGGCCTCGGCAGCCGCCCGTGCAGACGCATCAAGCTCACTGGACAGGCGTGCGTTTCTCTCTTCAAGATCGAGTATTAATTGTTCAAGACGTACAGATCCTGCACCGATCAATTCTCGGGCGCGCCCAATAACGTCTTCGGGAATTCCGACGCGGACGGCAATCTCCGAAGCATACGACGAACCCGGTACGTGCTCCACGAACCGAAACGTTGGGCTCAGCGACTCTAAATCGAATTGCATCGACCCGTTTGCCGTTCCATCCGAACTGTGAGCAAACACTTTCAGGGCTCCATGATGCGTTGTCGCGATCGTGAACGCCCCGGCTACGGTGAGCCGTTCCAGAATGGCCTGTGCAATACCGGCACCTTCGTCGGGATCGGTGCCTGCCCCAAATTCGTCCAGAAGAACGAGCGATGACGGTGTCGCCTCTCTCAGAATCACATTCAGATTTCTCAGGTGCGATGTATAGGTTGAAAGGTCATCTTCGACCGACTGTTCATCACCGATATCGACCATTATCGACGTAAACAAGCAGACGGACGACCGTTCGTCTACAGGAATCGGGATTCCGAGCGACAACATTGCCGCACAGAGACCCACGGTTTTCATCGCTACCGATTTACCCCCTGCGTTCGGTCCTGAAATAACGAGCGTCCTGAACGAATCCCCCAGGGTGAGATCCATTGGGACAACATCGCGATCCTGCGATCGAAAAACGATGACCAGTTCCGGATTACGCGCTGACACGAGTTGCATGAGCCCCCTGCTATTCAGATCCGGAACACACGCATTCATTTCATTTGCCAGTCTGGCTTTGGCCCGTATGACGTCCAGTTTGAGAAGAAGTGTAGCATCGTGTGTGATGTTTGGTAATTGGTCCCGGACGCGGTCTGTGAGCGCCCTTCGGATGGCCACCAGTTCGCGAATCTCTGCCGTCTCCAGTTCCCTGATTCTGTTATTCAGGTCGAGGCACTCGGTCGGTTCGACGTACACGGTCTGACCCGATGCAGACACGTCGTGTACAAAACCTGCGATTTTCCGACGGGCCTCCGCCCGGACGGGAATAACCATTCGCCCGGCACGAAGCGTCGGTTGATCGTCCGCGGCAAAACCAAGTGAAGAGACTTTTTTCAACGCCGCAACGACTTCCGATCTTAGTTTTCCTCGCGAACTGAGTAGGTCTCTTCTGATTCTCCCGAGCAACGCGGACGCATCATCTCGTATGTTACCGTCGTCGTCCAGTACTTCATTTATTGTTCCGGACAGGGCGGGCGTGGTCCTCATCGTCCCGGTGATATCGACAATGGCCGGATACTTATCAGATCGACGATCAAAATAGGCACGAGTTCGTTTTCCCGAATCAGCTACAGCCCGAATACCCAGGAAGTCGTCAACCCCCAGGGCCGCCCCTTCGGGTCTCCCTCTCCGCAATAAATCCTCCGGAAGCGCAATACTCTTTAAGGGGAGAGGATCATCGAATCGAAGACACTGCTGGAGTTCAGCGACTGTATGCAGCGCCGTCTCTATTTCAACTCGATCCGTAAGAAAGGACGCCTTTCGCACGACTTCCCTTGCAGCGTCGTTTTCTACCAGTTCGGCGAGACGACCCAGAACGGTCTGAAGACCGATCTTTTCTGACGCTGATGTAGGGAAGAGTTTCACCGGTATGCTGGGGTCTCAACTACGACCTGTCGGAATCTATTTCGCTGTGATCACCTACGTTGATGCGACCACTGAACCCTCTGACTCCAGCTTCTCGACCAACCAGAGAATCAACCAGAGACGAGTCTTCGACAACAGAATCAGAAAACAGGATACTCCGTTCGATACGTGAACCCCGGATCGAGGCTCCCGATTCGACGGAAGTGTGCGGGCCAACAACCGTATTCTCGATGATCGCACCGTCTCCAATATAGACTGGATCGACGATCTCGGAATTTACAATCCTTCCCGCATTCGGCTCGTGGTCTCCGCGTGCCAGAATCTCCATCGTGGTCTCCCGAAGCGCTTCGATCGTGCCACAATCTAGCCAGGCCGTGACGGTAGCCGTCTTGAACAGACATTCCTCCTTCAGCATTCTATCGAACGCATCCGTGAGCTGATATTCTCCGCCGACCCCGGTGATCTCACCATCAAACAGGTATTTGATTGCCGAATCGAGTCGTTCAAGTTTCCGTACATAATAAATTCCGATCAGCGCCTCTGTCGATATCAGAGACTGAGGCTTTTCGACGAGTTCTACTATTCGATCCCCCTCTCTGACGGCAACTCCGAACCGGCTTGGATCGTCGACATGCTTCACCCAGGCGACCACGTCCGCTCCGGACAGTTCAACGCCAGGATCCATATAGAAAAGCGTATCTGCAAAAACAACGATTCCCTCTCCGTTCAAATGTCTTTCGGCACATCCTACGGCGTGGGCGGTGCCACGTGCATTTTCCTGCACCACGAATGAAGCCAACATACCGTGACGACTACAGATGTCTGATAGGGACTCCCGAACATCTTCGCCAAAATCAGGACCGAGGATAAAAATTCCTTCGTCCATGGGTGTGGGAAGGACAGCAGAGAAGGTCTCCACGATACGCTCTACCATACTCCGTCCGCAAACAGGAAGCAGGGGCTTGGGTGTTACGTGGGAATGAGGACGCACACGGGTACCACGACCCGCCATCGGAATGATCAGTTTCATACGGAAATCGTGAACTGTTAGTACATCATCTGGCAGTGATTGTTATGGGCGGACAATATATAACGCGTTCTACCAGTCCGAGCCAAGAATATCTGAGCAACTTGATTCCTGACGTGCGACAGGTCGCTTCCGACTGAGCTATTCTTCACGAAGAACAATTTCAGACCCAATTTCCAATCCATGTTGAGGGTGCAAATCGCCGTCCACACCCGTAACGAATCATTTCTAATTGAAACTTCAATCTAAATTCCTGCGTTGGTGCAACTTTCAAATCAAAAGTGTTTCTTATATTTAGCACTTTGTACTAATTAAGTACTGTTAGTAACCAGAACTACCAGACTATCCCAACGACGATGAACACCATGCGTATTCGAACGGTCGGCACGGCCCTTTTCTTGCTCGCCCTCACGGTCGGCCTGTCCCAGACGTCTCCTGTTCTAGCCCAGGAATACAAAGAAGCATTCAACGCCGGAATGACGGCTGCGAAGGCAAAGGATTTCACATCGGCCATCAGTAGTTTCAAGCAAGCCATCAACGGGGCCGAGTCCGAAGGTGATGCGACGGTCGAACGTCAGTCCCGAGGAATCGTGGCCAAGATCGAATACAATCTCGGTCGCGCCTTGATGAAGAAGGACGACTATGATGGGGCGATTGCTCATTTCGACAACGGAATTGATATCTATCCAACGTACGCGAAGAATTATCTCGCCAAAGCGAGTGCCCTGAAAAAGAAGGGAGACATCGATGCTGCCATGGCACAGTTTGCGTCTACCATCGATGTTGCCAAGGCCTCCAGTGACAGCAAGACACGGCGTCAGGCAGAGAATGCCATTCATGATCAATATATCTATTTTGCGTCTTCTGCCCTGAGTCGCAACGGGGCCCGGACCACACGGGCGGATGCCGACGAAGCCCTCCAAAATCTGGAGAAACTCCAGGAATTCATGGCTGCCGACTCCGACGTGTTCTACTACCTGGCTGAAATTCATAAGGTGAAGGGTGCTTTTCAGGAAGCCGTCCAATTTGCTGATAAGGCGCTGACTGCCCATCATGGAAGTCGGACCGACAAGGCAAAGATCTATTTTGTGAAAGGTGAGGCCCTCGTTAGTCTCGGAAATATCGCTGCTGCTAAATCTGCATTCCAGAAGGCTCGATTCGGGAGCTACAAGGCGTCAGCACAGCATTTTATTGACACCCTCGGCACCAACTGAGTGTTGCAAGCTTTTCGTGAAAGCCCGCGATCCTGTCGGATCGCGGGCTTTTTTGGTTTATACTGATGCGATGATATCGATCGTCAACAGAAGCGATCAGGAACGTCATATTTCGAAAAAGCGAGTGAATATGGATACCTCCCTTATCTCAGACGAATCCCACGTCGGTGAGCAAACAAGCGTCGGTCATTATTCTGTTATCGAGCCCGGAGTGACGATTGGGTCCGGATGTATAATCGGTCATCACGTCGTCATTCGGGAGGGAACGACGATAGGAAACGATGTCCGAATCGACGACCATGCATCGATCGGAAAGCAACCCATGAAAGCCGCCAACTCGGCCATTACGTCGGGACAGAAAGTCGGCCCCGCACAGATTGGTTCGGGCTCCATTATCGGCACTGGAGCAATTGTTTACGCGGGAACACAAGTGGGTGACGGCGTTCTGATCGCCGATCTCGCTACGGTAAGAGAGGATGTATCGATCGGTGAGAAAACAATTGTAGGCCGGGGCGTATCGATCGAAAACAAGTGCGTTATCGGTTGCTCGTGCAAACTCGAAACGAATGCCTACATAACCGCCTATTCGACCATCGAAGATTTCGTATTCGTTGCCCCAGGAGTGCTCACCAGCAACGACAACTACGTCGGGAGAACCAAAGAGAGATTCGATCATTTCGGTGGCGTCACCGTACGGCAGGGAGGCAGACTCGGCGTCGGAAGTGTCATCCTACCCGGAATAGAGATCAAATCTGACGCACTCGTGGGGGCCGGCGCAGTCGTTACGCGGGATGCACCCAGCCAAATGATAGTTACCGGAGTACCGGGCCGTCCGGCGAGAGAGGTCCCACCAGAACAACTTCTTGAGAATCAGACGACGTAGACCAACCGAGTCAACTGGATGACTATGAAAAAACTGCAGATGGTCGACCTCAGGAGTCAATATGAGGCCATCCGGAAAGAGATTGACACGGCTATTCAGCGAGTCATAGAAAACTCATCATTCATTAGAGGTCCCGAGGGTACTGCCTTCGAATCGGAACTCTCCGGGTACCTGGACGGACACCATGTCATCTCCGTGGGCAACGGTACGGATGCACTCCAGGTCGCCTTCATGGCGCTTGATCTGAAGCCGGGAGATGAGGTCATTACCCCGTCCTTTACATTCGTTGCGACGGGCGAGGCGGCTGCACTCCTGGGAGCGGTTCCGGTTTTTGCCGATATCGATCCGGATACGTTCACCATCGATCCAACGTCCATCGAAGAGTTGATTACGGATCGGACCCGAGCGATCGTACCCGTCCACCTTTTCGGACAGACCTGTGATATGGATCCCATCATGAACATAGCCGAAAGACACGATCTGGCGGTCATCGAGGACACGGCTCAGGCCATCGGAGCGCATTACAAAGGCCACCATGCCGGATGTATCGGGAGCATGGGTACGTTCTCATTTTTTCCCTCAAAAAATCTCGGGGCCTACGGAGACGCCGGTGCGGTCGTTACGTCCGACCCCGTCTTCCACGATCGGGTTCGACTCATTTCCAATCATGGATCCAAACGGAAATACGAAAACGAAATCGTCGGAGTGAACAGTCGTCTGGATGGAATGCAGGCGGCCATTCTACGTGTCAAACTAGGATATCTGGAGTCCTACACGTCGGCTCGAATCGAGGCTGCAGACAGGTATGATGAGCTCCTCGCTGACATTCCTCACGTTTCCGTCCCCAAAAGACATGTCGATGGACGACACGTATTCCACCAGTATACGATCCGAATATCGTCCGACTGGGTAAATGGGAGATCCGGACTGATCGAGCATCTCAAGACGGATGGGATTCCTCATGCCGTCTACTACCCGATTCCACTGCACAGGCTGCCCGTATTCGAATCCGGACAGCATAAGTCACGCTCGGGTTCGATGATCCACACAGACCAGGCCGCTGATGAAGTCCTGTCGCTTCCGATGCACACGGAACTGGACGCAGATCAACAGGAATATATCGCCGGATCCATCCGGACTTTTATTACGCAGAATGGATAACCTCATCGGTCGATTATTATGATCGGGATAGCTCAGATAGGTGTAGGATATTGGGGGCGAAATCTACTCCGAAATTTTTCACGTTGTGAAGGCGCACGTGTCACGGCCGTTTGCGATGCGGATCAGTCCGTTCGGGCACGTGTCGCAGCTACGTATCCCGGCATCCACACGTCGGAATCTGTCCAGGACACCTTGTCCAGATCAGATGTTGATGCCGTCGTTATCGCCACGGGAACCCCTCAGCATTTTGATGTCGCATACCAGGCTCTGAAATGCGGTAAACACGTGTTCGTCGAGAAGCCGATGACCCAGACATCGGGAGAAGCCCGGATTCTGCTCGACGAAGCGTCGCGGCAGGGCAAAAAGCTGATGGTCGGCCACCTCTTGATGTATCATCCGGCGTTCGAATATGTCAAAGACCTTATCCGTGAAGGGCAACTCGGCGATGTATACTACACGCACAGTTTGCGGGTTAATCTCGGTATTATTCGCCAGACGGAAAATGCATTTGAGAGCCTCGGGCCACACGACATTTCGATCGCTCTCGAGTTTATTTCTTCCCTTCCCGTCGCTGTCTCTGCCCAGGCGCAGGCCTATCTGCAACCGGGGGTCGAGGACGTGGCATTTGCCACGATTTTCTTTGAGGATGGCAAGCTTGCGCATCTTCACACGAGCTGGCTCGACCCTCAGAAGTCCAGACGCGTTACGGTCGTCGGAAGTCGACGCATGGCTGTAATTGACGATATGGAGAGTGCCGAAAAAGTACGCCTCTACGACAAAGGGGTAGATATCAGCACCAAAGAAGGACAGTATGTCGATTTTGCCAAGGCGATGACCGTTCGCTCTGGTGACATAAAGATCCCGCGCATCGATATGCAGGAGCCGCTTCTCAATGAATGCCGACATTTCATTTCGTGCATTCAAGAGGATACAACACCTCGATCAGACGGGAATAACGGATATCAGGTCGTTCAGATTCTGGAAGCTGCCGTACAGTCGATGCGAAATGGAAACATCCGAATCGACCTTTAGCCGTGGCCAAGCGTCATCTGGTTTCGAACATCGGTCTCGTCTCCAAACTGCTCAACGCTCACTCGGACCCGGTTACGCGGAGCATTTCTTCGACCGTAGTTGCTCCCATCTCCACGAGGACACGCGCTGAATCGATTAGCGTCAACATGCCCTCTTTGACTGCCAGATCCCGAATGGCGTCCTCATCTATCGCCTCAGCGGATGCCGCAATCATGTGCCTGATGGGGTCGGAGAAATACAACGTTTCGCAGACGGCTCGGCGCCCCTTATACCCAGACCCACTACACGTCACACACGTTGAACCACGATTCGCTTTATATACGGTCGTCGAATCAATCTCCTCGTCGGTCCAACCCAAAGATTTCATCAGAACGCGATCGGGATGATCATCCACAACCTTGCAATCCGGACAAACGCCACGGATGAGTCTCTGTGCAACGACGAGATTTATTGCGTACGCGATCAGAAACGGTTCGACCCCCATTTTATACAGTCGGCTGACGGCTGCCGGCGCATCGTTGGTATGTAGCGTCGAGAACGTGAGGTGGCCCGTATTGGCAAGCTTGATGGCGAGTTCAGCCGTGTGCTTGTCGCGCATCTCACCGACCATGACAATATCGGGGTCATGGCGTAGGATTGCCCGGAGTGCCCCTTCCAGATCCAGCTTGTTATTCAACTTGATCTGGCGAACACCGTTGATGATGTACTCGACCGGGTCTTCTACCGTGAGCACATTCACCTCAGCAGAGACTACCTGATATAGCGCGGCCACCAACGTCGTACTCTTACCGGACCCCGTGGGACCCGTCAGGATCACCATTCCGTGCGGTTGCCGAATGGCTTTGTCAAATCGTTCGAGCGCAACATCGAGCATACCCAGTTTTCGGAGATCCGTCAGCACTTTACGATCATCAAGAACACGGATAACTATGCTCTCTGCCCTTATTTCCTGGTTTGCAGAGGCTATTGGAAGAATGGAGACACGGAATCGAATCAGCGCATCGTCTATCTGGCGCTGAATGAATCCGTCCTGGGCGGCGTCACGCTCGAATCGATCTACGTTGGTCGAATTATCCTTGACCACAGAAAGAAAAGCTTCCGGATGGACCTTGTCTTCCGTGTGCCATTTTCGAAGCCGACCGTCCTGTCTGAAGTGGATCTCGACCTGACGCTGAGGATTCGGGAATATGTGTATATCGGAAACCCCGAGCCGCGTCGCTTCAACGAGTGCCGCCTCGAACAGATTAATCAGTTTTGACCGTCCGATTTCTGCTTCGAGGGCATCCTCGTCCAGTAGTTCGCCCTCGGCCTCTTCGTAACTGGTTCCCAGATCGAAGGCCAGCGTGTCATCCTCAATCTTCTCCAGGAACTCGTTCTTGCGCGGGAAGAGTTCCTCCAGCAGATCCTCTATGGCTGATTCCGAGGCATATCGTAATTCGAACCGACCCAGATCCAGATTATGGAGCAGCCGATTGATGTCAGGTCGCGTCGGATCGGGCGTGACGAAAATCATTCGACCAGATCCATTTTCGAAGTCGAGTGCATGTTCAAACGGTAGGACAAGCAAATCGAGCATCTCCTCACGATGATCGTCTGCTATGGTTTCCATCGTCAGACGCACGAAATCAAAATCAGGACGCCCTGGAGAGATTTCCTCTCTATTGAACGCATACACCCTCGCGGCTTCTTCGTAAACGATCTCGCGATCTACACCGGACTGATCGGCCAGCGTGCGCCACAGGGCATCTCCACTACCCGCGTTTCTATGCCTCTCCGCGGCCATGGCAACAAGTTCTTCGGAGATCCTCTCGCTCCTTACCAGTGAGCGAATGACGCGATCACGAGCGATCAGCGCGTCGATCGGGGTCTCCTCCGCATTTACAATGACCGTTTCAGATGACTCGGTGGGAGTAATCTCGGACCCGGTTCCCGATTCGTCCTCGATTTCTAACACAGCCTCCGGTCCGATCTCCTCCATGCCGCTTTCGACGTCGTCGATTATCACCGAATCATCCAACGAATCGACAACCAGTTGCTCCTCGATACTCGCTGCCAGTTCTAACGTGAGAGGGTCGGCCTCCGTCGCTTCGAATGGAAGGTCACCATCGACATCTTGCTCGAGGGGTTCAACGTCACCCTCGGATACATCCGTACTCGGGACGCCAAATCTGGACTCGTCTCCCAGCCAGAGGAGCACTTCGTCCATCCGTCGTTTTACCTCGTCCTCTGGTGCATACTGGAGTCGATAAATGGTACTGAACTGAGAAACTGCTTGTTGTACCGACTCGCACGTTGGATCTGGAGAGACCAGGATGACTCGATACTGGCCGAATTCTGGCTCGGGCTCCATGTCCACCGGAAGAATACCTGCATCGATCAGACCGACGATCTGTTCCGTCGACAGCATGACCTGAAGTTCTTCTGCGAATTCCCGCGTGGGTGCTGCATCGAGGTACGGATACCTTTCATACCCTTCAATCTGTGCCACCGCAGCGTAAATGGCCTCGGCTTCTACGCCATCCACCTCTGCCACAACTCGCCACAGACTTCTGGATGGATCTTTTTTCTGGATGGCCTCAAAAACGTGCGACATATTGATCAGTCCCCAGTGCATGAGGGAGAGGATCGTGTCGTCCTTGATTATTCCGGAGACGGATAGCTCCGCTGAATTGTCTTCCGATTCCTGGTTAAGAGGCGTGGACAGCTCTTCCGATGAATCGGTAGTCGAGTTCAGTTCCTCTTCGGAAATAGATTCGAGTGCATCATTCACCTCCGCATCCAACATCATCTCATCGATGAGATGGTTTACTTCTGCGTCAATCGTAATGCTCGTCTCCGGGGTAATGTCATTCCGGTTTACCTTCGTAGGCGTGACTTCGTTTGTCTCTTCGTTTGCCGACATCAGATCGCCGGAAACGACTTCTTCGGACGTGTGAATGTCAGCAACATCCGTACTCGACACCAACGCCTCCAGCAAATCATTATCCGACATGGACGTTAATTCTTGCAGCACCTCGTCCAGCACCGCCTTCTGGTGACGCGATGAAATGGGATGCTCATTCCGATCTGAGGAAGGTCGGTCCCCTTTTCTTTTCGATATGTCAGATGGTCTTAACGACATCGTTTATTGACGAACACCACGGGTGTTACTTGTTCATAAAGTCGGTGCTTGACGGAGAGATCAGAGCAAGTTCGGAGGAAATGATGGTCAATCCCATGATCGCAAGAGTGATTATGAGAGCCACGGCGGTTTGAATCATCTCGACCGTCGAGGCCAACTTGAGCGTCGTTTCATTTTCATAGTAGTCGGCCATCTGGCGGGCACTGTTTCTGATGTTTCCCGTCTCTGCCCCGCTTCTGAATCGGGCGAGAGCCATCGGAGTAAAGACTCTGGAGGCTTCCATCGCCTTGACGAGATCGGTACCCTGGGCAACCATCATCGGTATCGTGACGGTCTTGATTCTGAACTCCATGTACTTGTTTCCGCAGGCTTCGGCAGCGATTTTGATAATGGAAATATTATCTCCACTTCCGGAATACAGGACCGCGAAAACACGGCAGAAAATCTCAATATTGAGTTTGTGCAGCAGGCTCCCGATCACCGGTATTCGAATCAGATACTTGTGCACCAAAAATTGTCCCTTTTTCGATCGTACAAAAACAATGATGCCGCCGACGATCGTCGTAAAGAGCGAGATCAACCAGACATAGTTGCTATCCATCCACTTGGAAAACGCCAGCGTCTTTTTGGTCAACGGAGGAAGTTCGATCCCGAAGCCCTCGAACAATCCGGCTGTTTCCGGGAAGATCACCCAGACATACCAGACAAAGACCACGGCGAGCACCACCATCGTTATGGCCGGCGTTACCATGGCACTTTTTACACTCTTTCTGAACTGATTTTGTCGTTCCAGGAATCGTGCCGTCGCATCGTATATTTCAGACATGTTACCCGTCTGAGAAGCGATTCCGAGCATGTACGCAGTAAACTTGCCCAACATATGCTGGTGCTTCATGAACGCCTGCTGAGCTTCCATTCCTGACTTTAAATCGGCATTCAGGTCTCTGATCACCTGCTTCAGACTCGCAGATGATACGTCGTTCACGATCAGTTGGAGCACCTCGTCAAACGGAAGTTTCTCTCGAAGCAGGTTCGCCGATAATCGGACGAACATGATCATATCCCCACGAGGCGGTTTTCTCTGGAACGAGATCAGTTTTCGCTGAACACGAATGACCTCCAGACCCATTTTCTCCAGAGCCTGCTCGATTTCCTCTGAAGAGAACGCTTTTTGTTCTCCCAGAATCGTCTTGCCGTTGGTGTGTCTGACTTTGTAGAGATAGACCTGCCGCTGGAGAAGCTCTCGCTTTCTAAATCCATGACGGTCCGCGAGCGCATCTACTTTCTGTTCTGCGATCTTCCTGCTGGGAGCAAACACGGTTCCCTGGACCGGTTGCCCTACTCTGCTCACTCCTGAAAATTTAAATTCTTTCGATGCCATTATTCCGTGTCCGAAGCTATTCTAATTCGATGCTACCACCGAAATCGACTCTACTGGAGTCGATTCTGTAATTGGTTACAAACGTCCGGGCACCAATCTCGGGATACCGATTACTCACTCCCGTAATGGTGAGGGTCGATGAGGTCGGGCTCTTTATCTGAAAAGTGCCCATGTGGGTCGTTGCATCCATGAAAAGCTTACCAAATGGATTCGTACCAAGTCCCGAGTATGACGCGTTCCCACCAGCAAAAGGGTCCTTTTTCGTCTTCCAGAAAACAGCTGCATTCGCAAGTTCAAGGTTGCGATTAACCAACATGTCGGCATCACCTTGCTTCATATTTCTATAGAAAGCAAAAATGCCTGTCATCACAGCGATTGCAACTATTACTATGCCGATCGCAAGCATCAGAAGTTGTTGTTGACCCATTGCTCTGTGCGGTAAGAAAGATGGCACCAGACGACACACAGATGTCATCCAGCATCATTTGGGGTATCGACAGAAACCGACTACCCTTAACGAGATGGAATACAAAAAGAGGCGGCCTCGCTTGGTGCGAGGCGGAGTCGCAC
>CAYLHF010000005.1:0-4120 GCA_964383365.1 uncultured Rhodothermales bacterium
GGGCCTCGCGCAGCGGCAGGTCATAGATACCCGGAACGATTTCCCAGGCTCCCTCCAGGAGTCGATAGATGCCACCCGCCGTAACCCGTTGGTCGAAGCCCATTTCCTCGCTCGTCGCGCCGACAATCAGCCGACCTTCAGATTTGGGCGCCATGTAGGCCCGGGGGCCGCGCACGACATAGCGTAGATCGAAGGGAGCCTCGATACCGAGCTCCAGAATCTGCCCCTTGATGGGCCGCACCGGTGGGCGGAGTTCCGGCCGAATACCATCGATCTGCCTCGACCACGCGCCTGCAGCCACGATTACAACATCTCCGGACTTCGATGACCCATCCTCCAATACGATGGACGGTGATGCAGTATCCGGGCGAATGGACTGAACGGGGGTGTGCTCAGACAGTGAGCCTCCGAGATTCAGAAAAGATGTTCTCAGGGCGCGAATCAATGCCCGGTTGTCAACCTGATGGTCGGCAGCGGCGAGGACGGCGCCCGTGAGTCGCGGCGCGAGGAACGGTTCAAGATCGAGCGCCTCCGCTCCTGAAAGCCACGAGACTTCCACCCCCTGCTCCTGTTGAAATGCGAACAGCCGCTTCAGGGCCGCCGCACTGTCGGGATCATTCGCTACCGTGAGCGTCCCATCGGCACGGTAGTCCACATCGATACCCGACTCCGCTGACAACTGGTTGGCGTACGCTCCCCATCGCTCGAGACTCTCGCGCGAGAGACGGTATAACTCGATTTCCTCGAAGCCAATCTCCGCATCCGCTGCGAGCATCCCGGCAGCAAGCCACGAGGCTTCCTGTCCGGCCTCTCCGCGCTCGAAGATGGCAACCGTGTGACCGGACCGGACCAATTCGAGCCCCGTCGCCAGACCCATGACGCCGGCGCCGACGATGAGTACCGTCTTTTTTTCTGAATCATTCATCGCTGATAAACACCATACTACGAGCGTGCTATCTTGCAAAGACCCACGGTGTGCGGGGCGAAACAGGTCCCGAAACACTCCCGGCTACAAACCTACAGCATTGACGTAATATAGTCGTCGTCTGAGTAGTGCTAGGATATGAATTGTTCGTTTGATACGATTATCGCCGGTGCGGGACTCGCCGGTGCCTCGGCTGCGTTCGAGCTGTCCCGGCGCGAACGGGTCCTGATCATCGACGCCTGGATCAGACAGGCTGCCTCCCGAATTCCTCTGGGTCTCTTCAGTCCACTGATGTCGCGGCGCGCCCGGCCCGTCTGGAACGTCGAGGCAGCGGTCGATTCACTCCACAGGCTACTGGAAATGACGTCCGGCAGCGATCTCCTCCTTCCAGCTGGGCTCCTGAAACCGGCAAGAACGCGGGAACAGGCCGCGGAATTCGAAGACGCGTCCGTTCGGTGGCCGGATCACGGCAGCTGGTACACGGCCGGGCATGCCCTCGAGAAGTGGCCGGGTATTAACGCGCCCTTCGGGATGCTCGACGTATTGCAGGGAGCGGCGATACCGATGGGCAAATGGGTGGACAGACTGATTTCGAAGGCCCTCGAACAAGGCGCAACGCACTTCACTGACACCCGGGTTCTCGGTTGGGACGAATCGGACGGCGAGGTACGCCTGCGCGTCGATGCGCCTACCAAGACGAGGATATACACGGCTAAAAGAGTAATTCTGGCGCTCGGTGGTGGCTACCGTGCGTTCCCCCGCCTCACCGATCTCGATCTGCATCCCATCAAGGGCCAGTGGATCCGGGCGAAACTTCCATCCGGCGCAGGCACCCTCCCGCCCGTCTCGGCCTATGGCTACTGCGCCTCCGTTGACGGCCACGCCATCATCGGCAGTACGTATGAGCACCATTTTGATCATCTGAATCCGACGGTAGAGGCAGGCAGGCAACTCTTAGAAGATGCCAGCCAGATGATACCCTGCCTTCGCGATGCACAGATCATCGACGCCGGGGCGGCCGTCCGCGTCACCGTACCCGGTATTCGGCTGCCCATGGTCGGTCCTCTTCCCCATCACAAACGAACGTGGATCCTCTCTGGACTCGGCTCAAAAGGACTCCTTCTCGCGCCCTTCCTCGCCGCTTCGCTTCGCACCTGGTTCGACGACCCGGGGACGATCCCCCGCGAACTCCAGGTGAGGCTGCCTCGTCGTTGACTCGCGATTACAACCCACGAGTTGGTCAGGCATGGCGTGACCGGGGTTACATTTTGATATCCCTGGTGTCTACGCTGTGGAACAAGCAATTGATATCAATGTGTAAACATAACGTTATTATACACATTATGATAAGTACCGTGAGAACGAACATCGTCATCGACGACCACCTCATGAAGGAGGCGCTTCGCGTAACAGGTGTTAAAACTAAGCGGGAAGTCGTTGAGCTTGGTCTGAAGAGCTTGATTCAGCTACGCGAACAAGCAAAAATCAGAGATCTCTATGGAAAACTGAAATGGGAAGGCGATCTCGATGAGATGCGAACCGGCATATGATTATTGTTGACTCGAGCGTATGGATAGACTACTTCAACGGTCAGTCCACGATACAAACCGATCGTCTCAGATCTCTCCTGGGAATTGAATTTGTTGCAATTGGTGACGTCATATTGACCGAGGTACTTCAGGGATTTCGTAAAGACGCAGACTTCACTCAGGCAAGAACACGATTGCTCTCTCTGAGCATATTCGGGATGCTGGGAGTTGACCATGCGCTCAGGAGTGCCGAGTGCTACCGAGAACTCCGCAGACGCGGTGTCACGATTCGGAAGACTACGGACGTGATCATCGCCAGTTATTGCCTCACGGAAGGCCACACGTTGCTTTTTTCTGATAAAGATTTTCTTCCCTTCGTGGAATACTTCGGACTGTGTTCGGCGACCTGACGGCCTGCGATTCAAGTTCATTGTCAGGCAGCACGAAGACCCATCCATTTCTTAACAGCACGCATCAGTCGCCGGTCGTACATTGGCGGCGAAATGAGAGCCGCACCTATCAAGAGGAACCCCTGATGTCCGACGTATCCACGATGCAAACCGCCGATCTTCTCGGTGATGAGGCGTCCTACCTGCTCGACCACACGTGTACAACCATTTCATCGCGTGATCTGCACCTGCCCGGTCCGGATTTTATCGATCGGGTCTTCATAAATTCGGACCGTACACCCCAGGTCCTTCGCTCACTCAACGCGATGTATTCAAACGGTCGGCTTGGGAATACGGGGTTTCTCTCCATTCTCCCGGTTGACCAGGGCATCGAACACTCCGGGGGAGCCTCGTTCGCGCCGAATCCGATCTACTTCGATCCGGAGAACATCGTTCGCCTCGCTATCGAGGGCGGATGCAACGCCGTAGCCTCCACCTTCGGAGGATTGGGTTTTATTGCCCGAAAGTATGCCCATCGGATCCCTTTCATTCTCAAGATCAATCACAACGAACTCCTCACCGCTCCGAATACGTACGAACAGATCATGTTTGCACAGGTCGAAGATGCGTGGAACATGGGATGTGTCGCCGTCGGCGCGACGATCTATTTCGGGTCTGAGGATTCTGAACGACAGATTCAGGAAGTCACCGAAGCGTTCTCCGCTGCCCACGAACTGGGAATGGCGACTATTTTATGGTGTTACCTGCGCAATTCGGGCTTTAAAGTCGACGGGGTAAATCACGAGTCGAGCGCCGATCTGACCGGGCAGGCCAACCATCTTGGAGCCACACTCGAGGCAGACATTCTAAAACAGAAGCAACCGACACAGAATGGCGGGTACCGTGCGCTCAATCAGAATGGATCATTCGGCAAATATGACGAGCGGATGTACACCGAACTCTCGAGCGATCATCCAATCGATCTCACCCGTTATCAGGTGGCTAACGGATACATGGGCCGCGCGGGACTGATCAACTCGGGCGGAGCATCCGGGTCCAATGACCTGGCCCAGGCTGTTCGTACTGCCGTCATCAACAAGCGAGCCGGAGGAACAGGTCTGATCTGCGGCCGGAAAGCCTTCCAGAAATCCATGAATGAAGGCGTCGAAATCCTGAATGCCATCCAGAACGTGTATCTGGACGACTCCATCACGATCGCCTAGACGACTCCATCACGATCGCCTGGACGACTCCATCACGATCGCCTGGACGACTCC
>CAYLHF010000005.1:4220-6224 GCA_964383365.1 uncultured Rhodothermales bacterium
TCACGATCGCCTGGACGACTCCATCACGATCGCCTGGACGACTCCATCACGATCGCCTGGACGACTCCATCACGATCGGTCTTTTCGGCAATCAGTGAAACCCGGAGGGCATGTGGTGCCGTATATTGCGGCGAGCTGAATATCCTCATCAATCTCCTCCCCTTATGTCGGAAGTAAAAGCCGATATCGTCGAGAAAGACGGTACCGACGGCCGAGTCACGTTGAGTGTCCCATCTCCCCTCGGCCCGAGTCTGCTCGATCAGTTTACGGCCCACTATGCCGAGTGGGCTCGGGAATTCGCGCGGAAGTACTTTACGAAGACCATCACACAGTTTCTGCTCTACGGAAACGTACGTGACCTCGTACCGACGGTCAGTGAGGAGGACGAACTCGGTTACGTATCCCTCAGGCAATTTCTGACCGGAGATTTATTCGCGTCCAGAGATATCATTCTCTTCTATGACCGCTCCTCCGGTATCCATTTCGCAGATAAAGCGTCGCAAAAAGATTTCAACCGGGCCCTCTCGGGCTACGATACCATCTTCGGGACCGATTTCGCCAAGAAACTCCCCAAAGATCCAACGCGGGTCCTGTCGGTCCTGGAAAATTATTTCAGACTGCGACTGGGCGAAGGGAAACGCATCGCATGCATCATTGATTATGCCGAGACGGTCATTCCCATGGCCGAGGCGTCATCCTATTCGGCGGAAGACCGAAACGCACTGGTCTTCCTCCAGAAATGGGCCCATGATCCGCTTTTCTTGTCGAGCGATTTCTCGATCGTCTTGATCGCAGAGAACCTGACGGAACTCAACCAACAACTCGTCCAGAGTGCCTACACGGCCGAGATTCAAATTCCCATACCGGATGAGGAATCCAGGGGAAAGTTTGTCGAGTGGTACCTGAGAGATCAGGAAGGCGATTATATTCAGCGTTCCGACGTGAGTTCAGATCGTCTGGCATCCAATACCGCTGGACTCGGATACATTCAACTCCAGTCGATACTGGCCGACGTGCTCGAGAATCGGACACGTATGACCTTCGATATGCTCTCTGAGATGAAGAAGGAGTTCATCGAGGCCGAAGCCCACGGAATGTTGGAGTTTGTCGAGACCGACTGGAATCTGGGAATGGTCGCCGGTCATAAAGAGGCCAAGACCCACCTCAAGCATGCGGCTGAAGCACTCAGGAGCGGACACCCCGGGGTTCTTCCGATGGGCTACCTCGTAAGTGGGCCGGTAGGAACGGGAAAGACGTTTACGATCCAGTGCTTTGCTGGTGACATCGGAATTCCGATGGTTACTCTCAAGAATTTTCGATCCCAGTGGCAGGGTCAGACGGAAGCCAATCTGGAGAAAATCCTGACACTCCTCGAAGCCATGACGCCCGTAGCCGTCATGATCGACGAAGCCGACGCGGCACTCGGGAACAGAGACTCTGGCGGTGATTCCGGCGTCTCTAAACGAGTGTTCGGTCAGATCGCCGCCTTCATGAGCAATCCGGAGCACCGGGGCCGGGTTATTTTCTTCCTCGTGACCGCGCGTCCGGATTTCATGCCGGTCGATCTCAAGCGACAGGGTCGCGCGGAAGAACATATCGCGCTTTTCTATCCATCGACGAGGGACGAACGCGAGGAATTACTCAAGATCATGCTCAAACGAACGAGTGTGAAAATCAAATCGGCCGATATTCCGGAGACCCTGCTCAACGGGGAGCGCACCTTCAGTGGTGCCGATATGGAAGCGCTCCTGACGCGGGCGAAATTCCGGGCGGCGGCAGACGGGCGTTCACGGGGCAAAGTGACCAAACGGATTCTACAGGACGTGGTGGACGATTTTATGCCCCCCACGTATCCGCTGGAGATCGAACTGCAGACACTCGTTGCCGTGCTGGAATGCACGAGTCGATCGTTACTTCCCGAGATCTATCGGACCATGGACCGGGAAACCATCGTTCGACGCGTGGAGGAGTTGAAACTACTCGTTCACTGAGCCGGTCGAAACG
>CAYLHF010000005.1:6324-11565 GCA_964383365.1 uncultured Rhodothermales bacterium
ATGCGAAATAAAACGCCCGGGCGCTTACTTTTTACCACCCTTATCGCTCTTCGTCGCCAGTAACTCCGCGTAGACATCGTAGCTGACCAGAACCGCATACGGCTCGTTGTTTTTCTGGATCAGAATTCCGCGCTCGATCTCTTTGGCGTGCTCAACCAATTCAGACGTATTGGACCGCAGTTCCGTAATTGTGGCTACGGCCTCGATTCCCTTGGTGAAATACATTACGCAGTGCTACAGATCGATGATGAAAGCGGGCCGTAGTATATAAAATTTTACCTATATAATACCAGATATATATTGTAAAATAACAGACGTACTCCTGAAGGATACACTCACCCCACATTCTCCGTTGCAGGAAGAAGCTCCACCGAGACCTCTTTATGCATCAGATGAATACACTGCCCACCCCGCAGCCCCACACCTGCCGCATCACCCGCCGAAATGAACCTGTGTAGAGTTACCGGTACGATCGTTGCCGAACGAAAAGACCCCTCGTTTCGAGATGGAAAGTTGCTGATTGTCCATCCAATTGATGTTCTGGGAGATCTGGAGGGGCCAAAAGACATGCTTGCCATCGATCCTGGTTACGGAGCAGGGATGGGCGACACGGTCATTGTCGCCCGTGAAGGTGCGGTCGTTCGCCAACTCGTTAAACGGGATGATATTCCGGCGAATGTCGTTATACTGGGTGTTGTTGACAGTTGGAGCTACGAAGCTTGATCTGAGGAAATCCACAGACAAATACCTACCCACCTGGTTATGCCATTTTCTACTCTTTCTCTCCGGAAGGAGGCATTCGTGTCTCTGGCAGCCTCCGTCATAATCGTGTCGTTTCTACTCGGAATCCCGACGGCACGGGCGCAACGCGACGCATCCGATATACCGACGGTCACGAATACGATTGCACTGGTCGGCGCTCGTATCGTTCAGTCCCCCGGAAGGGTTGTCGAGAACGGGATCGTGATTGTTCGTGATGGTCTCATTGAGCGCATCGGAGAGTCCATTCCCGTTCCGTTTGATGCCGAGATCATCAGGGCCGATTCGATGACGATCTATGCCGCGTTCATTGACGGACTATCGACTACCGGCGTTCCGAAACCAGAACGAGAGGAGAATCAACCTCGCGTCGATGATCCCGGTAACCCGCCGAATGACCGTGCCGGAATTCAACCCGAGAGAGATGTAAGGTCCATGCTGTCCGCATCCGAGAAATCGGTGGCGGCCATGCGTGGAGCAGGTTTCGGGGCTTCACAGATCGTCCCGGAAGGACGAATGCTCCCGGGATCGGCAGCGGTGATCTTGCTCGGAGGCGGCCCGTCCGAACGAATGATTTTCCGGGGGCAAACGGCTCTCTTCGCACAATTCGTAGGGGGAAGAGGCGTCTACCCTGCGACTCCCATGGGAATGACTGCTAAATTTCGTCAGCTGTACCGGGAAGCCACGCGAAGACACTCGCTGGAGAAGTCCTATGGCTCGGACCCCGGCGGACGAAGAAGGCCACCATATGACGCAGTCCACGCCGCCTTTTTCCCGGTCATCGACCGGACACAACCCGTTTTGTTCTTCGTCGACGACGCACTCGAGATCCATCGCGCCCTGAAACTGCAGCGCGAACTCGGCTTCAATCTTACCCTCGCGGGACTGAATGAGGCCTTTGATGCGTACGATGAATTGGCTGAGGCCAAACTTCCCTTGTTTCTCACCGTCGATCTCCCTGAGAAGCCAAAATGGATGGCCAAATTGGAACAGGATTCGCTCGATACGCTGATGGATTCATTCAGCGAAGATACCCGGACGGCTACATACCGGGACCTCGAAGCGGAAAAACGAAATCTGGAGGCCCGCCAACTCATTTCCAGAGGCGCCTTTGCATCCGTCGCCGCCCGATTGAATGAGCGAGGCCTGACGTTCGGTTTCGCCGCGAAGGGAGTAAAACCTGCGGAAATCCGCTCCAATATCAAGGAGATGATCGACAACGGTCTTTCGGAGGACGCAGCTCTCGCGGCGCTCACCTCCGATGCGGCCGAACTGCTCGGCCTCGGCGGTTCTCTCGGCTCCATCGACGAGGGCAAGATCGCTAATCTGCTGGTCGTGGACGGGCCTCTTTTCGATCCGAAGACCCACTACCGGTATGTCCTGATTGAGGGGAAAAAGTATTCCTTCGAAGTGAAGGAAAAGAAATCGGCATTGAACGGCAAACCTCCTGTATCGATCATCGGGACGTGGACCTTTACAGCACATTCTCCCGATGGAGATCAAACGGGAACGGTCATTTTTTCAGGTAGCCCGGATTCCTATTCGGGTACGATCGATTATGATGACGGAAATGCGCCCCATGCATTGACCGACATTTCTTTCGATGACGGTACCCTCTCTTTTTCGTGGCAGGATCCTCAAAACGGGGCCATGACGGTGTCGGGGAGCGTTTCGAGCGATCAGTTTGAAGGCACGGTAGATATCGGCGGCCAGAGCCTGGATGTTTCCGGAGAATTGACTAATCCGGGTCAATAACAACGCCTCCTCCTCGTCTTCCTATGTGTACAGACTCATTTCGAACAGGTTGAATGATATGAAAACCCGCATTCGTACCAGTCTCATTTTCATCAGCGTACTGCTGCTGACTCCACCGGGTGCGCTGGGTCAACAGCGCGGTAGCGTCCTCGTCACGGGTGCCACGGTCATGACCGTAACACACGGGACACTCACGAACACCGATGTCCTCGTGCTGGACGGTACAATCAAAAAAATCGGAACGCATCTCACGGCTCCGCCCGGCGTCGATACCGTCGACGCTCAGGGCCAATATCTCATGCCCGGCATCATCGACGCGCATTCTCACATCGCACTCAGCAGCGTCAATGAGGCGACCAGCCCGGTAACGGCCGAAGTCACCATGGAGGACGTCACCAATCCGTATCACATTGGTATCTATCGTGCTCTGGCAGGAGGAGTCACCATCTCGCATACGTTGCACGGATCGGCCAATGTGATCGGTGGACAGAACGAGATCATCAAGCACCGATACGGAGCGAAAAACCCGGATGTCTTGAGATTCAACCGGGCGCCGCGCACGATCAAATTTGCCCTCGGAGAGAATCCAACTCGGGTCCATGGTAAGCGAGGGGGAGGATCAGGCAAGTCCCTTCGTCCGTCCTCGCGCATGGGCGTTGAAGCGGTCCTGAGAAACGCTTTTTCGAAAGGAAAGAAATACATGGAGGACTGGGATAGATACACCGCCAGCAAGAAATCAAATCCCAAGCTTTCCCCACCCGCCTATGATCAGCGCTCGGAGGTGATGGCAGACATCCTTCGCGGAAAAATCATGGTCCATTGCCACAGTTACCGGGCGGACGAGATCCTGATGCTCATGCGGGTTCTGAAGGATTTCGGCGTCCACAACGTCACGTTTCAACACGCGAACGAAGGGTTCAAGGTGGCTCCTGAACTGGCAGCATTCGGCGCCGGAGCGTCCGTTTTTTCCGACTGGTGGTCGTACAAATTCGAGGTCTACTATTCGACAGCGTACAACGCGGCCATATTGACCCGGAATGGCGTGGTTACCTCGATTAATTCCGACTCGGGAGAGCTCGATCGGCACCTGTACCACGAAGCGGCCAAGACCCAGCGATATGGAGACCTGAGTGACAACGAGGCACTCGCACTCATCACGATCAACCCGGCCAAACAGTTGGGAATCGACCGATGGGTGGGATCAATCGAAAAAGGCAAAGACGGAGATCTCGTCCTCTTTGACGCCAATCCACTCTCGATCTACGCCACGCCACAGAAAACATTCGTCGACGGAATTCTGTATTTCGACCGCGAGAACGACCCTGATGATGAGCGGCTTCGCGTCAATCCGACGTCAGCGATCGACCTGTAGTAATCGTATCCATTTGTACCATGACCATTTTCTTTTCACTCCTACTGACCCTGACGTTCTTCCAACAGCAGGACGCAAAGCCTCGCCAGGGAACCTATGCCATCACGAACGCCCGGATCGAGACGGTTGCCAACGGAACGATAGCGAATGGCACGGTCGTAATCGAAGGAGACCGCATCATCTCGGTTGGCGCCGAGGCTTCCATTCCGGAGGGTGCACTCGTTATTGACGGCCGGGGCATGTCCATCTACCCGGGAATGATCGACTCGGGAACGAGACTTGGTCTCACCGAGATAGGAGCTGTACAGGAGACCACCGACGCGAGTGAAGTGGGTGATATTACACCTCAGATGCAGGCACTGACCGCCATTAATCCCAATTCCGTCCTTATTCCGGTGACCCGCGTGAGCGGCGTCACGACGGTCATCGCCGAGCCGTCGGGGGGCTTGCTTCCCGGCACCGCCGCACTCATCAATCTGGTCGGGTATACCCCGGATCAGATGCTGGCAGGCGATGTACGCATGCTGGTCCTGTCTTTTCCAGCCAAGAGGAGCCGGAGGCGATTTTTCCGTAGTTCCGGTTCTCCACCCGACGAAGAAAAAGCCTACAAAAAGGCGATGGACAAATTGAACGAGGTCTGGGACCGGGCTGAATTGTACGCACGGATAGACTCCGCGTCGACGCGGACCACCGACGAGCGGCGCACGACTGAATTCGTTCCCGAAATGGATGCCATCCTGCCGGTACTGCGGGGAGAGCGGATACTGATGGTTCGGGCTAACACGGCATCGGATATCGAGGCGGCCATCGACTGGGTCCAGCAGCGACACATTGAGCGTGTCGTGTTCAGTGGGGTCTCAGAGGGCTGGCGTGTGGCAGACAAACTCGCGGAGGCCGGCATTCCGGTGATCGTTGGACCGGTCCTGGCTACACCCACGCGAGAGTCCGATCGCTACGACCGAGCCTATGCGAACGCCGGGCTCTTGCACGATGCCGGCGTGAAGGTTGCCATTCGCACGGGCGATGCCGAAAATGTGAGAAATCTTCCGTTCAATGCGGGCTTCGCGGCCACATACGGGCTCGGAAAGGAAGAAGCGCTCCGGGCCGTGACCCTCGCTCCGGCAGAAATGCTCGGCATTGCCGCCGATTACGGGTCGATCGAAGTCGGTAAGAAGGCCAACCTGTTCATGGCCGACGGTGATCCGTTCGAGCCGGCAACACACATCATGAAAGTGTTTATCGACGGCTTCGATATCCCGATGGAAAACAGGCAGACGAGGCTGTACCGGGAATTCTTGAACCGGGACGAGGGAAGGATCAAACCCGTCGAAGTAAAACCGGCCGATCACTAGGAA
>CAYLHF010000005.1:11665-19309 GCA_964383365.1 uncultured Rhodothermales bacterium
TGTCGTGTGAAGTTCTCATCGGGCAACACCGGATGCGCTCGCTCACGGGACTTGCTTGGTCCTGCGCGAGGTTGTTCTGGTCACTCTCGGGCCTTGGCCTCGTCCCAGAATACGTCCATTTCCTCGAGCGTGGCGTCAACGATCGACTGCCCCCGGTCTTCGAGGCGTTGTTCTACGTGCTGAAAGCGCCGAATAAACTTCGTGTTCGTCCGGCCGAGTGCGTGTTCGGGGTTCAGACCCCGTAATCGTCCATAGTTCACAAGCGCAAAAAGCAGGTCGCCGAATTCTTCCTCCTGGGCGTGGTGATTCGATTCATGCTCAAGAGCCGACTGAAACTCGCTCAATTCTTCAGCAACTTTCGTCCACGCGGCGTCTGCATCAGGAAAATCAAACCCGACACCCGCGGCTTTTTCCTGCATCCGAAATGCTCTCAGCAGGGTCGGCAGATTCCGGGGAATCCCCTCCATCGCCGACTTCTTTTCACCCTCTCGAATTTTGATCGATTCCCAGTTGGTCAGGACGTCTTCGACGCTTCCAACTGTCACATCCCCAAACACGTGCGGATGTCTACGAACGAGTTTATCCGTCTCGGATTGGATAACGTCTTCGAGACTGAAAGACGACGATTCCGCTGCGATTACGGCATGGAAAACAACATGCAACAGTATGTCTCCCAATTCTTTACGCAATTCTTCCGGACGTTCATCGTCGATTGCCTCGACGGTCTCGTAGGCCTCTTCGATAAGCAGGTGCTTAATCGACTCATGCGTCTGCACCCGATCCCAGGGACAATCCCGTCGGAGTTGCGCTACGATCGCCACAAAATCGGCGAATGCCTCCGTCACTTTTTCATCAAGACGAAAGGTCTCCTCGTAGATTTTTTCTTTCATGTGGTGTGTTCGATTTGTAGGTTGCCCGTCAACGAACGGAGGCCCGGATTGTTTGCGTACATCCCTGTGACAGAGGGCTGTCACCTGAAAATAGTATCCTGGTATTCGTTACAATTTTCTCTGCCTGTCCTCTATTCGATGGCAGGTGGATATCAATCATCCACACCCTTTACATCTTCTGGTGATTCAGTGGACGACGTCAGGACGGACCGGTGGATCCGGTGGACTCGTGTGAAATCGCCAGAGGTACATGTAAAAGATATAAGGAAACGAAATCAGGAGGTGTAAGCATGGCACGTGGAGTAAACAAGGTTATTCTCGTAGGCAATCTGGGCCAGGAGCCTGAACTACGATATACCGGTTCAGGGACTGCGGTCTGCAATCTTCGTCTGGCAACGAACGAATCCTATAAGGACGCCAATGGAGAATGGGTAGACCGGACCGAATGGCACAGCCTCGTCGCGTGGGGACGTCTCGCCGAAATCTGCAACGAATATCTTCACAAGGGCTCGCAGGCCTATTTTGAGGGATCCCTTCAGACGCGGAACTACGAAGATCGAGAGGGAGTCACGAAGTACACAACCGAGATCAAAATTCGGGAGATGATGATGCTCGGGGGTCGCGGAGACGCGGGATCCGGTTCGGGTTCGTATCAACAGGCACAGCAAAGCACGGCCCCGGCTGCAACCCCGGCTATGGCCGGCGCGGCAAATGGTGCTTCCGGAGACGGCTCCGGAGAGATGACGTTCGAGCCGGACGACGAACTCCCCTTCTGAGGGATTTCAGATTTGCTCTTGCTTTTCCAACTGTGGTGCAGGTTATTACGGGCGCCGAATGACAGAGTCGGCTTTCCAGTCACCTGAGCAACACCACGGAGTATTTCATGGCAACAGCAAATCGCGGCCAGTGGAGCGGTAAAACCGGATTTATTTTGGCGGCGGCCGGATCGGCCATCGGTCTGGGCAATATCTGGCGTTTCCCGTACACGGCAGGGCAGAATGGCGGAGGAGCGTTTGTCCTGATTTATCTGGGATTCGTTCTTGCAATAGGAATTCCGGTCGTACTCGCCGAGCTATCGATCGGGCGTCGTACTGAAAAAAATGCCGTGGGCGCCTTCGAAGTCCTCAGTCCGGGTACGAAATGGAACTGGCTCGGTGGCCTCGGCGTCGCCACCGGATTCGGAATACTGGCGTTCTATTCGGTGATTGCCGGATGGACCGTAGCCTATCTCTGGATGGCCATTACCGGTGGCATCGGGGGTGAGATGAGCGCCGAGTCGAGTACCGCGCTGTTCACCAATTTGATCGGAAATCCGCTCGAAGCGATCGGCCTTACGGCACTGTTCCTTCTCATTACCGTTCTGGTCGTTAGAAAAGGGATATCGAGTGGAATCGAGAAAACAACAAAGATCCTGATGCCGCTCTTGTTCATCATCCTCCTGATCCTGGCGGTTCGGTCGATGACGTTACCCGGCGGAGAGAAAGGACTCGCGTATCTTCTGAAACCCGACTTTTCAAAAATCACGATGTCCGTCGTGATGAGCGCTCTCGGTCAGGCTCTCTTCAGCCTTTCGCTGGGAATGGGTGCCATGATCACGTATGGGTCGTATTTCCCGAAGACGGAAAATCTTGCACAGGCCGGGATTGCCGTCGCCTTCTTCGATACACTGATAGCCATTCTGGCCGGACTGATCATTTTCCCGGCTCTCTTCTATGTCGGTGTCGATCCTGCTGCCGGACCCGGTCTCGTATTTGTCGTTCTACCATCGATATTCAGCAGTCTACCGGCCGGAGGACTCTTCGCGATCGCGTTCTACGCCCTGCTGGCAATTGCCGCACTCACGTCGACTATCAGCCTGCTCGAAGTCATTGTAGCCTATTTTGTGGACGAGCGATCGTGGTCACGATCGAATGCTGCCTGGGCAATTGGGGGTGTCTGTTTTCTCGTTGCCATTCCGTCGGCACTTTCCCAGGGTGGATCTGACTTCTTCAGTAATTTTCTCGGCACGGGACTCGACTTCCTCTCGGTTCAGAATATTATATGGGGAAATTACTCGCTCAGTATCGGGGCCCTCCTTCTGTGTCTCTTCCTGGGATGGAAGTGGGGGGTTCCGAAAGCCCTCGATTCACTGGCTGAGAGTGGCCACTCGCTTCCGGCACCGGCACTGTACGGCGTCCTGATACGGTATGTCTGTCCGATCGCCATAGCTATTGTACTGGTGTATATCATTGTTACGCAGCAGTATTTTTAGATGATTGTAGGCGTCGATGTCTCGCGCGTGTGGAACACGCGCGAGACATCGACAGTAATTGCGCTGGCCCGTACGCATCGTTGTATCACATAATGAGGCATGACCTCGCCCACGTTGGACCCTGATCAACCTCCTTCGTCCCTCTCAGGACTTCTTCTCTTCCTACCCCGCCTGACGCGTCTGCAGGACATGCACCTCGGCTCGGGCGTCCTGATATCGAGTGGTATCATATTTATTTTCCTCCTGCTCCTGTCGGCCGTTTTTTCCGGTTCAGAAGTAGCTCTGTTCTCACTCGACGGACCCGACCTGGAAGGCCTTGAGAGTGAGGATGATCGCCGGGCCCGCCGCGTACTTCGTCTGCTTCAACGTCCGCGAGAGCTCCTCGTAACGATTCTGATTCTCAACACCCTCGTCAACGTCGCGGCAGCTATCCTGGCTACGGTTATTACGGGAACCATCGCCGCCTCCCTGGCCTGGAATCCCGGGCTGACCGTCGCTATTCAGGTCATCGTACTGACATTCGTCCTGTTAATCGTAAGCGAGATAACCCCGAAGCTTCTGGCCGCGAGAAAGTCCCGGGCATTCGCCCGCGGAGTATCCGGAATCCTGCTTCCACTCAGCCGCCTTCTGAGTCCGTTTTCCCGTCTGGTAGCTCAGTCGATGGACGCGTTTCATCGACGCTTCAAGGCGCTCAACGGGAGGATTTCGGGGGAAGATCTCAAAGCCATGGCAGAGATCGGAGAGGCCCACGGCACGATCGAGGAAGAGGAAAAGGAACTGATCCACTCCATCGTCGAATTCGGTGACATGAGTGTACGTGAAATCATGATCAGCAGACTCGACGTTGTTGCCCTGCAGGCCGGTGCATCGATGACGGACGCGGTAGAGACGATCAAGTCGAGCGGCCACTCAAGGCTTCCCCTGTATGTGGAGCACCTCGACAACATTCTCGGAGTGGTATATGCCAAGGACCTGCTCCGCCATATCACGAGGAACCCCGATGAAGATACCGTCGACTGGACGCGTCTGGCCCGCCCGCCCATGTTCGTCCCACTGGGAAAGAAATTGGATGACCTACTGAAAGATTTTCAGTCCAGAAAAACGCACATCGCGATTGTCGTCGATGAATACGGTGGTACGGCGGGTGTCGTGACGCTCGAGGATGTCCTCGAAGAAATTGTAGGCGAGATCCGGGACGAACACGATGAGTCCGAACAGGAACCCTACGAACGGTTGGGTAATGGACGGTTTCGATGCGATGCGCGAATAGATCTCGACGAATTAAACGACGTTGCCGATGCCCGGCTTCCGACGGATGCGTTCGATTTCGAAACTCTGGGGGGGCTCATCTACCATCTCGCCGGCGAAATCCCGGCCGAGGGAGATACGTTCAGCTACGGGAACCTGACAATCACGGTTGCCGTCGTTGAAAATCATCGGATCGTCTCGGCAAGTGTCGTTGTCCACGAGCAGGAAAGCGTGCCACAGGACACTCATGAGGAGGACGTCAATTCCCCCTCGCGACTACCGAAACCTCCTTCGGAAATACACTGATTTCACCTCCGGAAATGGCTATCTTGGGTCCGTGCCCAAGTCCACCCGGAAAGCGATCGATCGAGGACCCCTCTTAATGAAGCAGATCAATGAGTACTGCGGCATTTTTGGCATATTCAATGCCAAGAACGCTGCTCACCATATCTATCTTGGTTTGCACGCACTCCAGCACCGTGGTCAGGAATCGGCCGGAATCGCGACCAGCGTGATCGATGAGACGCGAGGGCGACGGATCATGCCGGCACATCGAGGAAACGGTCTCGTACTCGACGTATTCCGGAAACCATCGGTATTCAATAACAAACTACTGGGAACGTCCGGTCTGGGTCATAACCGATATTCGACATCAGGCGCCTCGGATAACCGGTCCAATATTCAGCCGTTCGTCGTGCACTATCGGGACGGTAATCTGGGGCTCTCGCACAACGGTAATCTATCCAACGCACGAGAACTGCGAACGAGTCTTATCGAGAGGGGCACTCTTTTTCAGAGTACCAGCGATTCCGAACTCATCCTGCATTTGATCGCCCAGAGCACCCGCCGAAAACTGGTCGACAAGATCATCGATTCGCTCACGCAGGTGGAAGGGGCGTTCTCGCTCGGGATGCTCTCGGACGACTCCCTGATAGCCATTCGTGATCCCAATGGATTCAGACCATTGGCTCTGGGCAAAATCGAAGGGGCGGGACCGGATGGAACTACGGCGTACTGCATTGCGAGTGAAACGTGTGCGTTTGACATGGTCGGCGCCAGCTACATTCGCGACATTGAACCCGGTGAGATCCTGGTCATAGACGCAGCGGGGTGTGAGACGGAAAATTTCCGCAGTTATCAACTCGGTCGTAATCACGGAATCAGTCAGTGCGTGTTCGAATACGTCTACTTTTCCCGTCCGGATTCGAAAATATTTGGCGAGATGGTCGACAAGGTCCGCCGCAAGATCGGAAAAGAACTCGCCCACGATGCACCCCCGCCTCCGGTCGGCACCGACGGCATCCTGCCCATCGTGATCTCGGTACCGGATTCGTCGAACACCGCCACGCTCGGTTACGTGACGGAGTGTTCAAAAATCGGACATGCGTGTAAATACGAGATCGGACTCATCCGAAATCATTACGTCGGCCGGACCTTCATTGCTCCCGGACAGGGAAGTCGTGAACAGAAAGTCAGGAGCAAGTTCAACACCGTTAAGGGTGTGCTCCAGGATCGTGTAGTCGTTATGGTAGACGATTCCATTGTGAGAGGTACGACGGCAAAACAGTTGGTTAGTATGGTGCGCGCGGCCGGAGCACGCGAAGTACATTTCAGGGTAGCATCCCCGCCCGTCGTAAGCCCGTGTTTTTATGGCATGGATTTCCCGAGTCATGATGAACTCTTTGCCAATCGATTCGGAAACGATATCTCAAGAATGACCGCTTGGTTGGGGGTAGATTCACTTGAATATCTCTCGGCGGATGGACTCATAAATGCGGTTCGTACGGCAAATGAATCTGAGCACGGATACTGTAGTGCCTGCTTCACATCAAACTATCCGGTACCGGTCGTACTGGGTATGTCAAAAGAAGAAAACGAGTGGTAATTGACCACTTATTTTTTCCGATTTTTTTGCCTCTACGTTGTAATCGGTCGATATATCCGAATCGGATCTCCCGAACAACCGGTTGATTTAGATCATTTTTCTATCTGTTATCTACTCATAGGCATCAGTAACGGGTGTTTTCAGTACCCAACTCCTTTTGTGAACATATGATGAATATATTATATGTGCACATATTCTTGAGTATATCCGTTTGGACAAGATATGCCAATTTGTACCTTATTAGGCAGATCTGTATAAGTAACCGAACCATCGCAGCCACACCCGCCATGCGTAATCCAGTAGATCGCGCAATCAGGGCCATGACGGTAGGAGCCGGACTCGTCGGCATAATCGTTCTGACCGTATTCATACTGCTGTAGACCCCACCTCCTTACAGCGCCATTCTGAGACGCTCCGACTGCTCATCGGGGCGATTCTCGGCCTACCGGCACAGTCGCAAACGTCTGTGCTTTTTTTATTGGATCCGATCGGTACCTGACGGGTTTTCGAGGACCGTTCTTCCAAACTTTCTCCCGACTACGCACGGATTTACCTGGCAAGTTTTGGCAGACATATTGGACTCCATGGATAAAGTGATTTAATAGCTCACGAATTTGATCCCATAATTATCCAGATTTACTCCCACCTTCTTGTGAGCGCAGCCACGTGAGATTACTGGTCATAGTTAACGTATATCGGCCCGACCTCGGAGGTGGGGTCTTGTTCGCAGATCTCTGTGAGGGACTCGCGACTCGAGGAGTAGACGTCACCGTGAAGTGTGCATATTCCTATTATCCCGAGTGGAAAGATAAGTCTGGAAAAAATGGGTGGAAGATCCGGAGCACCGTCGACCGGGGTGTTCGAGTTGAACGATATGGCCTCTACATCCCGAAGAATCCCAACAGTCTCCTGCAACGACTTATTTATGAAGCCTCGTTCTTTCTGTCCCTCAGACGGCGCATGCCCAAACGGACATCATTCGATGCCATCATGGTTTTCTGTCCTCTCGTCGGAGCGGTAGCATACGGAACTTCCGTCGGGAAAAAGATTCATGCTCCCGTCTGGCTGAATGTCCAGGACCTCGCAGCGCAGGCAGCGGCCGCCGGTGGCATCGCTGGATCGGGTCGGGTGACCGGACTGTTGATTAGGGTTCAAAATGCACTCTTCAGCAGGGCACAGTATTGGACCACTATCTCGCCATCCATGCTGGATATCATCAGAAATGCGGTGTCAACGCGCCGTCCACAGGATTCCCGGCTGCGTGTGCTCCCGAATTGGTTGCATGACAGCATGGAAAACGCCATTCGCCAGGCGGCCACCGAAGCCACCGAAGCCACCGAAGCCACCGAAGCCACCGAAGCCACCGAAGC
>CAYLHF010000005.1:19409-27227 GCA_964383365.1 uncultured Rhodothermales bacterium
CCACCGAAGCCACCGAAGCCACCGAAGCCACCGAAGCCACCGAAGCCACCGAAGCCACCGAAGCGCAAAATACGGAGTCCCTCCACACCCCGGTCCGGCTCCTCTACTCCGGAAATATCGGTGCCAAGCAGGATCTGCTACGATTCGTCGAACTGTTGAGCGCATCCGACTGGAACTTCCGCCTGCGAATTCAGGGAGACGGCGCGCGGGCCCGTGAGCTCGAACGATGGATTTCAACTCGTGGGGACACGCGGATTTCTTTTCATCCGCTGACGGACGAACCCGGGCTGGCCCGCGCGCTGCAGGAAACGGATTACTACCTGATCACAGAGAAAAAGGGCGCGGGAAGTTCCTTTGTCCCCAGTAAGATGATACCCGCGCTTGCGTCCGGAGTCCCTCTCGTCGCGGTTTGCGACGCTTCGTCTCCCCTCGGACAGGAGACCGACTCCTTTCAAACCGGACCGCGTCTGGACTGGTCTTCGGCGGCCGAGGGAATAGAACGCCTGAGCACGGTCACAAACACCGACCCTGAATTCCTCTGCTGGAAAAAGAATGCTTCAGATCGAGCTTCGTATTATGGCAGGGAGGCTGGACTGGATCGGTACGAGTCCTTCCTCAAGATGATCGTGTCTGGAAAGACCGTAGTAGATACATGAGCGAATTGATTGTCATAGGAGATCGCGTATTGATTTCGCCCTTCGATGGCGAGCGTCAGACGGAAGCTGGCCTGGTACTTCCGGCATCCGTTGCCGAACGGGAAAAAGTACGGAGCGGTCGTGTAGTGAGCGTCGGCCCCGGATACGTCACCCCCAACCCTGAGTTTACTGAAGGAGAAACATGGAAGCCAACGGGGCAGGCCGTACGCTACCTTCCACTTCAGGCACGTCCTGGAGACATCGCTTACTTCCTGATCAAGGAATCGATAGAGATTACGTACGAGAAGAACGAGTATCTGATTGTGTCTCACGGAGCCATTCTCGCCCTCGTTCGAGACGACAGCGACGATATCCTCGAGAACATTGCCAACTCTGACGACCTCGATGGTCTGATGGACTGATTTCGAGTTGAGGCATCGGCCGGACGCGCTTTTCGCTAATCGGCCAGATAGTCTCGTACGACACCGAGAGGAAGACTCTCCCATTCACCGTCGGAATACTGGACCCAGATCATGGATTTGAAGATGTCGATCTTGCGGATGCACCCGAGACCTCTCGGGGTCTGCACGGACGTGTCGATATCCGGGAAGGCGTCCAGCGCCTGCATGTATTGTTCCAACTCGTAGTTCAAACAGCACTTGAGACGCCCGCATCTTCCCGAAAGCCGGGCCGGATTCAGCGGAAGGTTTTGAGTTTTGGCCGCCGTGGTGGATACCGGCTTGAATGTACGCAGCCATGTAGAACAGCATAATTCCCGACCACACGACCCGATACCCCCGACGCGAGAGGTCTCATCGCGTGCACCGATCTGTCTCATTTCCACACGGGTACGGAATCGACCGGCCAGTTTGCGAACGAGTTCCCGAAAATCGACCCGGTGGTCGGCCGTGTAAAAAAAAGTGACCTTTTTCTGATCAAACTGCCACTCCACGTCGACCAGTTTCATCGACAATCTCATGCTGTCGATGATTTTTCTACCCGCGGCGAAGGTCTCCGAATCGGAATCCCGGACCTGATCCCAACGCTCCATATCACTCAGTGAAGCGATTCTAATTACGCTCGACAGGGCACCATCCAGGCTCGGATCGAGGGAATCTACGCGGAGACGTGCGAGTTCTCCCGTCATGGATACCGTCCCGAAGTCAATGCCCCGGTCGGCCTCGACGATTACAAGATCGCCGGTTTGAATGTCAAGCTCTCCGGTATTTCGGAGGTAGCGTTTTCTCCCGCCCTTGAAGGTAACCTCGACGATATCATAGGCTGGCGCACCCCTCACGCCGGCGTCTATCAACCAATCATAGACGAATGTCGCGGGACAGGCACCACTACTCGATCCGCAACCGACTCGCCCGTTCCCGGACGTGCGACAACTGCCGCCACATGAAGCACCATCCCTGCATTTGCCCGAACCACAAGCCATGATCGATTCTCACCATCAATGTTGATTTTCTGACCAACGCCAGAAGTATCCTACAGGTCCCTCAAAACGACGTACGGCATTCGGGACCAGCCCCGCGTCATGAGGAAACTGTTTCAGGATGAGTAGACCGGTCCCGTCTCCAGTGGCTCGTCCGAAAGAGAAATACGCAACTTTTCTACGGGGTGGCCTCTCATGGCCGAGGCCAGGGCCTGTGCGAGTACGATGAAAAGAAGCCGGAGATTAACATTTCTTTCGACGAGATCAATGGCATCATCCACATATTCGACCATCCGCTCGATCGACGCATCCGGTAGATTGTCCGAGAATTTTTCTATCGATTCAATCTGATCGAGGTTCACCACAAAGCTGCGGTCGGCGATCGTCCGATATAACATCAGGTCTCGCAGCCAGCCGAGCATGAGTTGCAGATAGAACTTGATGGGTTCGCGACCCAGACGCTGGAGTCGGTCGGAAAGGTGGATGACCTGGTCTCCATGCATCGTGTAGGCCGTCCGGAGGAATTCTATGACCAGACTACGCATCGCCAGTAATTCCTCACTCGATGCCAGGTCAATCGCCTGACCAAATGACCCATCTGCCATTCGAGCTATCGTTGACGCAGCCTTCGGCTCAACTCCGATACGAGCGACGAGCGCCTCCTCGATCCGGGGGGTCTCGAGACGTTCGAAGCGCAGCGACTGACAGCGAGATCGGATAGTGGGTAAGAGTCGATCCGGACGATCGGTAATCAGGACGAGAACGGTTTTCTTGCCCGGCTCCTCAAGGAGCTTTAGAAACGCGTTGGCGGCTTCTCGGCGCATTCGGTCGGCATCGGTCAGAATGGCCACCTTATAGCCGCCTTCAACGGAGCGGAAACTCATTTCGCGTCGAAGCTCCTGATTGATGCGCTCGACCGCATAACCGACCTGCTTGTTCGAGGCTTTCGTCACGGCTTCGAGGGACGGACGCTTCTCGAACCCAACCGTTGCGTACGGAATCTCGGCCGTCCGTTCGACCCGTTCACGAATGGCGTCTACCGATGCATCATTTGGAATCGGAAGGAGATAATGAATATCTGGATGGCTTAAGCGCAACGCCCGACTACACGCGTTGCACACGCCACACGCTACCCCGGCATTCGGGTGTTCACAGACGAGCGCAGCTGCCAGATCGATAGCTGCAGCCCGTTTACCTACGCCTGACGGACCGTAAAAAAGGTATGCATGAGATACCCTCCCTCCCGCAACGGCCCGGGAAAGTGCCGTCATTACGCGATTCTGACCGAGTACGCGGGGATTTGACATGATGTGTGAGGTGGACGGGAGGACTGACGAGTGAAAATAACGTTTCACCGTGTTTGAAACGTGTGAAGTCGTGCCAACGCGAAAACCCGCAGGACGATCGGACGTTGTAATGCGCCGAAAGATGTGGTATTTTCGCGGCCCGGTTTAATTGTAGACCGAGGTGGACGCTCCCCGCGGACAATACATATATGCAGTAGGCGAGGTAGCTCAGAAGGTTAGAGCGTCGGATTCATAACCCGAAGGTCGGCGGTTCAATTCCGCCTCTCGCCACAAAAAAGCCCTTCTCAGAGTACGCTGGGAGGGGCTTTTCTGATTTTGTGTATTGGAGTCGACGACTTTGTTCGACAGACTGTCGTTCACTCCGCTACTTTTTGTGCCAGGGCGTGGGGAATCCGGATCCGGGAATGAGTACCGGGTAAGGTGGTGGTTCCGGCCACACGCGCGGATCCTGTGCGATCATCTTCTGCAGATGAGCGATAGCGGCCTCCAGTTGCGCATCATGCCCCTTAAACGTCGCATGGGGAAGATTATCCACCTCTATCTCGGGTACGAACCCCCACCCTTCTATCAGCCATGTTCTGTCCTGGCCGTAGACGCCGTATTCGGACGCCCTCGCCACCCCTCCGTCCACCTGGGTGTTGCTTCCTGACAACCAGACCTCCCCACCCCACGTACGCATGCCAATGGATGTGCCGAGTCCGAGTCGCATGAACCCGTCGGCAACGGCTTCTCCGTCAGACGCCGATCGTTCATCGACCAGAATCACGATGTGGCCATTGTAGGAGAACTGCATGTTGTCAAAATGGTCGCCTGCTCTCGATACAAGGTTGGACCACGTCTTTCGAAGCAACTGACTGAGCACCCACGAGTCGATATTTCCCCCGTTGTTGTGTCTGACATCTACGATCAGCCCCTGTTTGTCTGTCTGAGAATAGAACTCCCTGGTCCACTGACCAATGTCCGCCGAGCCCATGGCGCGCAGATGCACGTACCCGATCGATCCGTTGCTCCTGTCCTCGGTCTCACGTCGCCGGGTATACTCCCACTCATGATACCTGAGACTGAATTCATCGCGGCCCGAAATAGGTGTGATGACAACATCGCGCCGATTGCCCGCTGGACCCAGTACGGACAGACGAACCTGTTTGCCGGCCTGATCCATGAGAAGCTGACCGATCTGCCCGACTTCGCTCGTTGATGCTCCATTGACAGAGAGAACAACCGATCCCTCTTCGATTTGCACATCGGGATGTGCGAGGGGCGACCACAGTTCCGGCAGGTCAGGATCAGCTTCGTAGCGATGGACCAGTTTGAACCCTTTCGTCTTCTCGTCCCTGCGGAACACGCCCCCCAGAGACGCGGGAGATACGGCATTGTCGCCCTTCCGAACGTCTCCTCCACGGGCATTCGAGTGCATCAGGGAGAGTTCTGAAACCAGCATTCGCTGCAGATCAGCAAGTGCTTCGCGCGAACCGACACGTGGGAGAAGCACGGCGTACTTCTCTCTCATCGCTTGCCAGTCGACCCCTCCCATGTTCGGATCCCAGAAATAGTCCCGATGCAGCCGCCACATATCATTATAGATTCCCGTCCATTCTGCCCGCTTGTCGATCGGGAATTTCCATCCCTTCAGGTTGACTTTATTGTCCTCCTTCAGTTTGGTGTCCTTCCCCGTATCCGCCCCGATTACATAGAAAGTGGACCCTTTTCTGACCATCAGCTTCTTTCGATTACCCGAAAGCGTAACGTTCGACGGTTTCTTCAGAATCTGAATCGGTTTGGCTCCAGCCTTCAAATCGATGGCCATCAGATTTCCGCCGTCCCGGTAAAGCACTCTCTTGTCTGTCGCCCCGACAATACGGAGGCTCCCCGCCGGGACCGGAAACTCGCGGAGCAAGTGACCCAGATCCCAGCGACGTTCCCCCGTCGGAGAGGACTTCAGGTCCAATTCATTAGCCGGACTGAGAGGAAATACGAGCCCCTTCTTGAGAGGGAGCGCATACATTTTCGCGGTCTTCTCAAAATGTGGTTGTGGTGCCCGTTCTCCCCATGGCGATCCGACGGTCGATTTCCACGTCCGGTTCGAGACGAAAAAGAGCCAGTTGCCGTCTGCGGAAAACGTTGGAGATGTCTCCGTGAATCGATCACTGGTGAGTTGTTTTGTCGACCCGTCTGCTGTATCGAAAAGAAAGAGTGCCGACAATTGATTGCTGGTACCGCGACTGTACACAATGAAGCGGCTGTCGGGGGAAAAAATGCCCGGACCGCCTATCTGCGATTCCGAAATACGTTTCGTCGATCCGTCCGTAAGATCGACGAGCCACAGATATCCGTCATAATCCGTGTGTGTCAGTTTTTTTCCGTCAGGGGAGGGCCGTGCATCACCTCTCAGTATCGCCGGCCCGTCCGTTATCTGTGTCGGGGTTTCGGATCCATTCGTCGAGAGTTTCCACCATTCCAGTTCTCCGCTCCGGTCGGACAGACCGTAAACGTGGGTACTGTCGACTGTAAAAACAGCATTCCGATAGCGAATACCGGAATTTCTCGAAGCGTGTACGATACGCTTATTGCCTACCGAGGCCACGAACAATTCGCCACGGGAAACGAGGGAGACGACCGTTCCGTCGTGCGAGATATCGGCGTCGGAAATGAATTGCTCGGGCTTGGTCTCCCAATCGGTCATGGCCTGCTGATCGTCACTCAATAGCCATATATCAACCTGTTCTGCTTTTCCTGTTGCTGGAAAAAGCGTCCATATGTCGGCTCCTTTTCGAAAAACCAGACGGATACCATCCCCGGCGAGCTCCTGGATATCCATCGAGGTAAACGAGGTAATACGGGATAACTCCGATCCGTCCGCCTCAGCCGACCAGACGTTCATGGCATCTTTCCGGTCGCTCAAGAAATACACCTTTCCGTCATCCATCACATTTGGTTGGCGCGACGAACCCGGATAGTCCGTGGTCAGAGGAACGGCCTCCTCCAACCCTGGACCGAATTTCCAGATTTTTTGGGCGGTTCCGCCTTTGTACCAGCGCGAATTGCTTCCCTGTCGTGGCATGCGGGCAAAAAAGAGTGTTCCACCGTCATCGAATGATCCCTCTGCTGCCTGAGAAAGGGGAACGTCTTCCGTATCGCCCGAGTCGACTGAGACAAGGGAGAGTCGGATATCAGGAAGACCGGAGGAGCGAAAACTTCTGACCATGACCCGGGAGTCTTCACTCCATCCAACCGGCCGTGAACCTCCCAGCGGATCCCACGTGATACGCTTCGGGACGCCACCCGTCGACGGGATCACATACACGTCGGGGCCACCCTCGTACGACGCCCGGAAAGCAATTTGAGATCCATCGGGGGAGAAATAAGGCCATGATTCCTCGCCGTCGTGTGTCGTCAGGCGCGTGGCCGTACCGCCGGCAACAGGAACAGACCAGATATCACCCTCGGCGCTGAAAACAATCGTATCACCGTATATATCCGGTTGTCGATAGAAGCCGTTGACCTGAGCCGTCGCGTCAGATAGAAGGAGGACTGAGACCAGAATAATCGAAGTAATAAAGCGCATCGTGTCTACCGGCTGAAGGAGAGAATCGAATGAGTATAGTGTACGCAGACCGTATCTCGAATAAAACGACGCCGTACACTGATCAAAGTCTGAAGGAGTCAGGAGTCTGCTCTCTCCAGTTCAGTACCGTGCTGTGACGGTGGTTCACCGAATGCCTCTTTGAAGATGCGTGAGAAATGGGTCGCTGATCTGAATCCCACTGCATACGCAATCTCGGAGACCGTTCCGGTCCGTGCCCGAAGAAGCTGCGAGGCACGCTCAAGCCGAAGTCTTCGGACCAGATTGGCCGGGGCCTCTCCCGTTATGCTCTCCAGACGACGCTCCAACTGACGTCGACTGAGGTCCACTTCATCTGCCATCCAATCCACATTGAATTCAGTATTTCCCAGATGGGAATTAATGGACTCAAGCACGCGATTCAGGAAAACCTCGTCGGCAGGAGTGATCGGTGTACCGGAAGGCTGGAGGAAAATATCGCGACTGAATTGCTCCCTCATCTGTATTCTGCTCGCGATGAGGTTGGCAATCCGAGCCTGCAGTTCAGCCATACTGAAAGGTTTGGGCAGGTATTCGTCCGCTCCGCTGTTGAGTCCCTCCAGCGTGTCCCGTTCCCCGGCCTTCGCCGTGAGCATCACGACGGGAATGTGGTGCAGATCGTCGTTGGCCTTGATCAGACGGCACATTTCGTACCCGTCCATTCGAGGCATCATAACATCGGAAAGAATCAGATCAGGGATGTGTTCTCGGGCCAACTCCAGTCCCTGCTCTCCGTTCTCGGCCTCCAACAATCGGTATTCCGTTCCGATATGATCCCGTATCCAGGTGCGAACATCCTCGTTATCTTCCACCAGAAGCACGAGAGAGTTTTTCGCC
>CAYLHF010000005.1:27327-37968 GCA_964383365.1 uncultured Rhodothermales bacterium
CCAGGTGCGAACATCCTCGTTATCTTCCACCAGAAGCACGAGAGAGTTTTTCGCCTCCGAGTTCTCCGAGATTTCAGCATCTTCCGGCGCCGGAGAGTCCACATCCGCGGCCGTGGATTTGAGAGCAGTAGATGCGTCGACGTCCGGAATATCTTCAGCGTCGCTGGTCCCCGCGGCGCCACTTTCGTTCGCCGCGACCCCGGTCCCGACTTCCAGAAGCGGCAGCTCGACCGTAAATGTACTTCCTTCTCCCGGAACACTCGAAACGGAGATGTGGCCGTCGTGGAGTTCCACCAATTCTTTCGCCAGCGTCAGCCCGATACCGGATCCTTCATGAGATCGGCGTATGGACGTATCCGCCTGTTGAAAGCGGTCGAAAATGCGGGACAGATCGGTGCCTCTGATTCCTATGCCCGTATCGGAGACAATTACATCCACGAATTTTTCCTGTCCGGAATCTCGCATATGGACAGTCACATCTACCGTCCCATTCTCGGGAGTGAACTTGATCGCGTTTGTAATCAGGTTTGAAAAAACTTTTCTCAGTCCTTCGTGATCACCCATTATGACCGGAATTCGGCTCTCCGACGCACTGGGGTTCGGCCCGGATTCTGTCTCCTCTGTAAGGTCGTCTCCTGCGAATCGAAGGTCAATCCGATTTCGCTCGGCGAGGGGCACGCATCCATGCGTCAGGTCCCGGATAAATGCGTTCAGATCAATTCGATCCATGCGCAGTTCCATCCTCCCGGCTTCCAGGCGGGAAAGGTCCAGTAGTTGGTTGATCAACTGCAGAAGCCGTCTGCTGTAACGACGAATGGTGTGGAGGTCTTTCTGAAGACGTGGATCAACAGACCCGTAATACCCATCGATTGCATCCTGGACAGGACCCATGATCATTGTGAGCGGCGTCCTGAACTCATGGCTGATATTAGCAAAGAATCGATTCTTTGCTTCATCCATTTCGACGAGCTTAAGGGCCTGATCTACGGTTTTATTCTTTTCCGCAATCAATTCCTTTGTTCGTATTTCGACGAGGTCCGTCAGCTCGCGCTCCCTGGCTCTGAGACGTAGAATCCGGATCTGATTTACACCGATGACTATAAAACCAAGCAGTGCCACTCCGATAGCCAGTATCCACGGCCTTTGCCACCAGGGAAAAGCTTTCCTCTTCGAAAGCGAGAGAAGCGGACCACCAGACGGCGGGGCAACCAATAAAGCCATCTCGTTCCGGACACCGGGAATGCCTGCCGGAGATGAGATGAATCCCGACGTTAGCAGAACAATCGAAGAATCCCTGAATGATCCTGTACCCAGTTTAAGATCGAAAAAGGCAAGCGATTTGTGCGTCGCAGCATCTGCGATAAAAAGCCTATCGTCCACAGCAGGCCGGGTTACGTATGGATAGAACCCGCCGTAGCGAAGCGCGCTGACCATCGGTACGGGTTCGTCTGTAAATCCGATACTCGTGTCTAGCAGATCGGGAATACCGTGAAAGATCAGCAGATCCGTAATACCCGTCGAATCGGGGCCTTCTCCAGATCCTTCGGCCCTCTCTTTCGCGTCGTCAAATAACGAGAGCGACATCGGAGGTTGATCCGGCCGCGAAAGTGGATCACCGACCAGTACCGCAACATACTTGCGTTCAAACAGCAGATTCAGGGTGGTCGTCGACAGGGAATTGTCGTTACTTTCTTCCCAGGACCGTACAACGCTTATTTTCAGAGACGGTGAGGTTGCAACGGTCAGTCCACTGGGAAGATCGATGAACGATGAGGCTTCCTGAAACTTGAGATTATCGAGAACGCGAATGTCGTTGATATAGACGTCGACGGAAGTGGCTTCCGGATAGGGACTGTCATTAATGATCTGGAGACGGGTACGATTCAGAGATCCAGATTCAGTAGATCCATCGGCACGGATCATGTATATGTTGAAGGACGCGTCTCCCGACCTGCGGGGAAAATAAAAGCCTGTAGAGAGATTAATGAAAGCCAGATCGAGCTTGTCACTGAAATCCAGTATGTATGAGCCCAGAAACGGCCCTCCCTCGACGCCGTAACGTCGACTCAATTCTCTGTTGACCAGATTGATCGGATATGGAGACGGACCAACGAAGCCTTCTGTTGCCCGTGCTTCCAGTTCCAAGCGGACTCCGGGTCCCGGGTGATAGGCATCGAAAACACCGAACGCCTGGTTCTGATACCACGGAAGTGGCCCATTCCAGTCCCGGTCATCGCCGCGCCAATACTGAGATACCGGGCCACCGTCTGGAACAGAAGTAAATCCGCCGACGGCCGGAAAACTGGGAACCGGAGAGGCTTCGAGAGCATCGGGCATCACGAACAGGTCGGCGGGGGGCTCACCTGAACGTCTCAGCGGATCTCCTGCAAGTACGACGATGTACTTTTCGTCGGCTCGAAACGTGAGAGCTTTTGAGAAAAAATGGCTGCTATGATCGTCGGTCCCCGGAAAGCTGAACGATAGTTGCACACTTCGGCCGGCCGGCCAATCCTCGAAGGGGGTTGCCTGCGTGTGGGAAAGCTGTGTCTTCCACAGGTCGCCATCACGGTAAACATCTATTGACGCGGCTTCAGTGTAGGGAGACGCGTGGATGAACTGAACGCGGGCGGTCTGCCCTGTCGCAGGCACGGACATCGTCAGAAGGCCCAGCGCAATTATGAACGTCAGGCTTAAGATCCGTCGTTGTGCTTGACGAGCGTACACAATACTTATGGGTACATTATATCTGTCCGGACATTGATCATGGTAATTGGTACGCTGCGCCTGAATCTGACGGGGATTCACTATATGAGATGTAGGGAATAACCCCGCGTATTATCGACTCAGGATAGGTTTCACTACACCCCAACATCTCTTCCGCGGGCGGCAATTCCGATCGTGGTTCCTTCCCGCCTGACCGATCCCGGGTCTGCGGAGTGATATTCGCCGTACGTTCACGTACCTCATGTCGCAAACCGTCATCCTTTTGTCGCATCTGTGACGACACAAATCGACTACGTTTCGATCACATCGGTCGCCGTTAGACGACAGTCGTATGCTCGGTCTCCGGTGGTAACAGACTCATATGTTGGAGGTACCATCATGAAAAACCGAAACTGTCGAATACTTGCTTTGGCCTTTGTCGCTGCAGCCGTTTCATTCACAACACCCATTCGAGCGCAGACTGCTCGTGTTCAGATGGTGCAGGCTTCCCCAGATGCCGTTCTCTTCTCTATCGACGTATACATGGATGATGTACTGTGGAAAGATGATTTCAATTACCGTACCGCGACGCCGTTTGTCGATGTGTCGGTGGGAAACCACACCTTCGCAATCGCGCCGGGGACAAGCTCATCGTCTGCTGAGGCTTATCGTACCTTTGAGGTTACTCTTGAGGACGGAAAAGCGTACCACTTGGTGGCCGCCGGCGTACTCGATCCCGGCCAGTTCCCGGCGAATCCTGATGGAAAGGACACAGGATTGAATCTGTACGTCGCTGATGACGCCCGCGAATCCGCCCGTTCTCCTTCCTCCGGGTTCTTCGACATAAGGGACTTTCATGCAGTACTCGAATGGCCTGCTATTGAGTTTTCGGTCGACGTACCATCTCTGGGAATAGATGCGCTGTGGAGCGGTGCCGCCTACGGTGATTTTGTGAGCTACTATATAGGAACAACGACAAACGGTGTTGTAGGGCGCGCGCATCCGGCGGGTACGCCAGATTCAATCATGTTTGCGATACAGGTGAACCTCGGGATGGAAAACACCAACGCGCTGTTTTCGGTATGGACGGGAGTATCGAGCGCTCCGGAAAAGATCCTGGATATGCTGATTCGCCCGGACGGTTCTCAGCTGTTCGGCACAGTCGTAACGGCAGTGGATGATCCGGACAATGAAATCCCTTCGATGTTCAGACTGACAGGAAACTACCCCAATCCCTTCAATCCGGTTACGACCGTACGATTTGAGCTGCCGCAGGCGGCATTCGTAGGCCTGGAAGTCTTCAACCTTATGGGCCGTCGAGTGCGGAGTGTGTCAGAACGCACATTTTCTGCGGGAAGCGATCACGGTATCCAGGTGGACGCCGGTGATCTGCCGTCCGGAACCTATTTCTACAGGGTCACAGCTCGGATGGAGCAGGCGACGCATGTACGGAGCGGTATGATGACACTCCTGAAATGACGCCTGGCGGTCTGGCTTTTCCATGCTGCTGATCCATGCGGAAACGCGGAGCCTCACAGATCCAGACTGCTCAAACGCGCGGCGTATTCAGAGATGGATATCGTACCTCTCCGTCGCGGAAGTAGCAGTAAACGCTGTGGGGCTTCGTGTATTCGACATGAGTGACACCCACATAACGCTACCTTCTCTTTCTGCCGGGCTTTCCGAAAACAACCGTCGTAGCCGAATCGGCGACCACTGTAACCTCGACCGGGTCGAGACCCAGTCGTTCATGTTCGAACTTAACACGATACTTTCCGGGTGGAACCGCAGGTATCTCGAACGATCCGTCGTTCTGTGTGGTCGCAAAATACGGTGTCGGAGAGACGACGATGAAGCCGCGCATTTCGGCGTGTACGTTGCACTGAACGGTAATCACACCCGTTTTATCACAGGTGACGTGCTTGACGATGCCTTCCTCGTATATACCCAGTTCGAACTGACACACCGATGAGCGCGATGTATAGACGTTGTGCCGGGTCTCGTCGCTGTTTGGAAAATCGATGGTCGACCCCTTGAGAACGGGAAGAACGTGGGGCGTGAACATCAGGTTCATCTGGTCCATGACAGGATTCACTTTCGGTACGGTGAACCGCGTGCTATCGAGACTCTCCAGATACACGACCGCCGGATAGCGGCGCAGGAGTGGGTGATTGACAGTCCCGACAAGCGTTCCAACCGAGGACTGGGCAGCCGAGGGTTGTATGTGCCCGGAACTCGCGATTCCGAGCAGCAGGAATAGAATTACTGTTCTATGACGGAACATCGGGATTATATTCGGACTTTATTATCCACAATAATACACAATACCATAAAAGGAAAGGCCGTTGTGGCTGGAATCTTGGTCATGTTATTGACTACTTTCCTCGTCCTACCAGGGCCCGACACGCTGTCTTTTCTTCTGAAAGAGCGTCGAAACACCGAATGATCCATTCTCGAACCCGACTCGTTCGAACGGCGCGATTCTATCGAACCGCGTCGCTGTTGTTGCTTTTCTCTATCCCGGCCATGTCGGCCTCGTCACAACATATGAAGGGAATGCGGATGGACACGACGTCCACGGCTGCCTCCTGGCGTATGCCCCCGATGGATATGAGTATGCCGATGCTTCCGGGTCTCGGAATGGCTGTACCTCCCGTCCGCCCGTTTCTTGCGGGCACCGAAATAAATGTCGATATGCTTCCCGGTGCCGTACCCGGCCGGTCCCGATCTGTCCGAGACTCAGAGACCATTCATCTTACGGCCGACCTGGTGCGCCGCATGGTTGGAGGGCAGAAAATAGTTGGTTTTGGATACAACCGACAGGTCCCCGGACCCGTGTTGCGGGTTGAAAAGGGATCCACCATTGATGTCGTTTTTACCAATCATACGGGAATGCCGAGCACCATTCGATGGCACGGCGTTCGGGTCGATAATTTCTCGGACGGAACCCCGAGTGTCACTCAGGATCCGGTCCCCGACGACTCTTCCTATACGTACCACGTGCACTTCCCCGATGCCGGTGTGTTCTGGTACCATCCGCAGGTTCGAGCAGACATTCAAATGGACCTGGGACTCTCGGGGCTTATCGTAGTGTCGGCTCCGGGTGAGTCAGCCCCCCCGAATAAGTTTGGGAAGCCCATTCGTGAGGAAACCCTGATCCTCGATGACATGCTGGTCGACTCGCAGGGCGTCTTGCCCTGGGGGCAAGACGCCCCGACCCATGTGCTCATGGGACGATTCGGTAATATCATGCTCGTCAACGGGTTAAGCGATTACCATATCTCGGTTAGGCTCGGAGACCGCGTTCGGTTTCTGATCGCGAATGCGGCCAATACCCGTACATTCAATGTCGTTTTCGGTGGTCTCCCCGTCAAATTGATAGCATCCGATCTCAGTGCTTTTGAGCACGAACTGATGGTCAATAATCTGGTCATCGGACCCGGAGAACGATACATCGTAGACGTCCAGTTTGATCGGGCTGGAGAGATTGAAATGACCAATACGATTCAGGCTATCGATCACTTCCGGGGACTCTTTTATCCACATACGGACCACCTCGGGACGGTGTCGGTTTCGGCCACAGAAGGACGTGACGCGGATTCTTCCCTGGTCGGTCGAGACACAGTTAGCGTTGGCCTCTCGGTGGGGGCATCGGAAGGGACTCTCCCCTTCAATCGATTACTCGACCATCCCGATGTAATCAGGGATATCCATTCGTACAGAGACGCATTTGACCGCGAGCCCGACCACACTATCGAAATCGACCTGCGGGTTCGTGACCTTCCTCCAGCGATCATTCGGTCTATCGAGATAGACACGCTCTACCGACCTCCTGTAGAGTTTAATGACTCCATGCCCATGATGAACTGGCTCTCGACCGGAGCACAGGTCACATGGGTCCTTCGCGATGTGGATACCGGCGAGGAAAACATGGGGATCTACTGGGACTTTCAGCAAGGGGATGTGGTGAAGATTCGAATCCACAACAATCCCAAGACCTTTCACCCCATGAATCACCCGCTCCACATGCACGGTCAACGCTTCCTGATTCTGGATATAGACGGCGTCCGTAATGCCGATCTCGTCTGGAAGGATACGACGCTCATCCCGGTTGCTTCCACCGTGGACCTTCTCGTCGACATGTCAAACGTCGGGGAGTGGGTGATGCATTGTCATATCGCCGAGCATCTCCACGCCGGAATGATGCTCTCGTTCGGCGTATGGGAGTGACCGAATGGAATTGCACGTTGAATCAGAAGCTCGATGAAACACGGTAGGACATTGAATCGTCGACACAGGCCTGAGATAATCCGGTTATATTCCGCACATACACTCTCACACACTACCGTCTCTCTATGAAGCGTTATTTACCCATCGGCCTCGTCATCCTGGTGACTGTTCGAGCAGTACTGCCCGGGCAGGTGAGTGGACGGGTTGCGCCTCCGATCGGAGAACGTTTCGCTCACCCTTCTTCGATGCAGACAGGACGTTCACCGTCTTCGTCCATTGCAGACTGGGCGACGGTGAGTGCGATTCTCGACTCAAAGTGTGCCCGGTGTCACAGCGGTGCTGACGCGGCGGAAGGTCTCCGACTGGACTCATGGGAGCACGTATTTGAGGGAGCTGATGACGGCGAAGCTGTCATTGCCTATGACTCAGAAAACTCTATTCTGGTAGAATTAGCCACTAAATACGTAAAAGGATCGCATCCTGCAGAGCTTAATGAACCTGCGCTTAGCCGAGAAGAAATTGATTTCATCAGGGAATGGATCGATTCGGGAGCACCCGCTCAGGACGGGAGCATACCGTTCGATAATGACGACGATCGTCTCTATGTGGCCAATCAGGGGGCGGCTTCTGTGTATGTCATTGACATGAAGACGAATCAGGTAATTCGTACGGTGGACATGACAAAGTTGGGGTTCTCGCCTGCGTGTATGCCGCACCATATTGCCGTCGAGCCGGACGGCTCGTTCTGGTACGTCTCGCTCATTGTCGATAACAAGATTCTGAAGTTCTCGCGCGACAATGAACTCGTCGGCGAGGCCGACGTCATTCGCCCGGGACTCGTCTCGCTGGATCCATCCGGTCCGTGGCTCTACGCAGCCCGTTCGATGATGTCCGTGTCGCCGCCGCAAAGTATGGTCGAGATCGATCGGAGAGATATGTCCGTCGAAAAAATCGAACTCGTTATGCCGCGCCCGCATGCGCTGGCCACTCGCGCGGATGGAGAGTCGGTGTACGTGTCCAGTCTGGGAATGAATACGGTTGCCACCTACGATCCAGCGTCCGGAGATATATCCATGACCGATATTCCGGGAGACATGATTCATGTGATCATCGGTTTTACGATCTCGCCGGACGGGACAACCATGGTCGGGACGTCGGAGGTCTCATCGGACGCGTTCATTTTCGATCTCACCCGGGGAAAAAGTCCTGTTCTTGTCGATACGATCGGCGTTCGACGTGCTCCCTGGCACCCGATATATACACCCGACGGAAAATGGGTATACTTCGGAAACAACTGGACCAATTCAATCACCGTTCTGGATATGCACGAGCGAAGCGTCGCAGCTGTGATCGAGGGCCGGGGCCTTGCCCAACCCCATGGAAGCGCGGCATCACCTAACAGCCGCTACGTCTATATCTCCAACCGGAATCTCTCCATGCCGAAAGGCCACAGCAAAGAGTTTCATGTGTATCATCCCCGGTATGATTTCGGAGACAACCAGCATGTAGGCACCGTTATCGTGATCGATACCGAGACCCGAGAGATCGTTAAAGTGCTTGAAACTGAAGCGTATGCTTCTGGTCTCGGAACGAATGCGAGGAGGCCAGGGCAATGAAATCGAGCGTATCAGTAGCAATTACGGGTGCCCTGATCCTGTTGATTGCGCCCGCAGCATCGGCCCAGATAGCCGGAACCTACCGCGAGGTCTCGGTTGAGTCTGCGGGAACGGTCGCCGGACACGTGGTCTTCAAAGGAGAAGTCCCCGAGCCCCTCCAACTGCTGATCACAAAGGACATGGAGATCTGTGGCATCGGCTATCGGGAACGGCGCGAAGTAGACACCGCAGAAGATGGAAGTCTACGAAATGTTGCCATATATATAGAGGCGATCGATGCCGGAAAACCATGGTCCATGATGCAGATTGAAACACGTGTCAACCAGAAGAAATGTTCGTTTCAGCCACACGTCCAGGTCGTGCGCAGAGGATCCGTCATAGATATTGTAAATTCTGACTCTACGCTTCACAACATTCACGCATACGAATTGATTGGCAGGGCGCGACGGTCCATGTTCAACATCAGTCAACCCGACATGGGACCTATACCACAGGAAATCACGACGCGACGCGGTCACCATGTCAGTCTGGAGTGCGACTCACACGATTTTATGCAGGGATGGGTTTTTACTGCCGACAACCCGTATGCGAGCGTAGTCGATAACGACGGCCGCTTTTCCCTCTCAGATATTCCACCCGGAACCTATATCCTGTCGGCGTGGCACCCGCGTCTCGGGGTAAGCCAGCAGGAGATCGTCATCACAGCTAATGCGACCAGAGAGGTACGTTTTACGTTCAGCAAGAAATAACACGTGACGAACATGAAAGCTGTTGCGGCTCTCTGTCTGATTCCGCTCGCGCTCCTTGGTGGTTTCCGGATGCCAGGAGGAGCCCATTCGCCCGGAGTGAAGGAAAATGTGAGCAGGCCACGGGAGGATATTCCCGGTGTCCGACGCATCTCACCGGACGATTCATCTCTGATCGACCTCGGTCGCTATCTGTTTTTTGATCCCCGCCTCGCAGGTGACGGCAGTATGAGCTGCTCTTCGTGCCACGATCCGGCCCGCTCCTACACCGATGGGCTGGCACTGTCCAAGGCCTATCCTGGATCCGACGGATTTCGAAACACGAAAACGATCCTGAACGCACTGCAACAGCAAAGTTTTTACTGGGATGGACGTCTGAGTGGAGCGGACCCCGAGACTCAGGTCCGTGACGTCATCACCGAAACCCATTTTATGAACCTGGACGGCAGGTTGTTGCAGGAACGTCTGAAACAGATTCCGGACTATGTGCGCAAGTTCTCCGATGCGTTTGGAGAAGGGGCAGAACCCTCATTCGGAGGCACACTCAAAGCCATTTCGGCATTCGAGAAAACGCTGGTGACGGGTCCCGCCCCGGTCGATACCGATGACCTGACACCGAAGGCCCGGAGGGGGAAAGTGTTGTTTGACGGGTCCGCCGGGTGCCGTTCCTGCCACTCGGGTTCGAACTTCACCGACGGGAAAGCTCACCGGACCGGTGTGCCTGAGAACACGGCGGTCTTCGAAAGTCCTCTCCGTCATCTGACGTATCGATCGTTCATCAAGGCGATGGGAGTCCCGGATTACATGAACGTGCGAACGGACGTCGGTCGTTTTATCGTGACTAAAATGGATGCCGATCGGGGACGTTTCGTCACCCCTTCTCTCCGCCAGGTGGCCAACACGGCTCCGTACATGCATAACGGCGTCCTGTCGACGCTTACCGATGTCGTCGAATTCTACCGATCCGGGGCTTCCGGGGATGTCGACCCCGTTACGCTGTCGGATGCCGAAGTCGGAGACATCGTAGCGTATCTGGAGGCAATGACGGGGCCTGAACCGGAGATCACTGTCCCCGCTACGCCTCGCTATCAGGTGATTGAAAACTGGCTGGAGGTCCGGAACTGATATGACCCGAATTAACCACATCCCGTTCGCACCCGTCTTTCTGGGTGCCGGTCTTCTTCTTCTCGTGGGCGCGGCCCGATGGGGCGGCACTTCTCCGAGACCCGACGCACCATACGAAGTCGAGCACAGCGCGATATTCGGGCCGGAATACGGCGCGATATTCGGGCCGGAACACAGCGCGGAATCCAGTCCGGAACTGACCTTCCTCGGTCCTCCATCCG
>CAYLHF010000005.1:38068-79630 GCA_964383365.1 uncultured Rhodothermales bacterium
CCGGAACACAGCGCGGAATCCAGTCCGGAACTGACCTTCCTCGGTCCTCCATCCGTTCCACCCGACAACCGGCAGGCCCTTGACGAACATGGATTTCCTCGTGTGGATGACGAGAAAGTTCAGCTCGGAAAACTGCTTTTCTACGACAATCGCCTCTCGGGGGATGCGGCTATTTCATGCGCGAGTTGCCACAGCGACGAGTTCGGTTGGACCGACGGAGGGGACCTTTGCCGCGGATATACGGGCACGTCCCACTGGCGCAATTGCCAGACGATCATCAACTCGGCGTATTACAACAAGTTGTTCTGGGACGGAGCGGCGAAGAGTCTGGAAAAACAGGCCGTTTCCGCAGCCTCCGGGGGTGTCGCCGGTAATGGTGAGAAGGACATGATGGAAGAGCGTCTCCGACAGGTGCCTCAATACGTCGATCGGTTCCGGTCCGTATTCGGGACGAAGTGGCCTAATCTGGCCGATGCGTGGCGTGCGATCGCCGCCTTCGAGCGAACACTGGTCCAATCTGACACCCCGTTTGATCGGTATATGAAAGGAGATTCGGATGCTCTTTCGGACGATGCTCGAGCGGGGCTCGCTCTGTTTGAAGGAAAAGCGGCCTGCATCCAGTGTCACAATGGCGCACTCTTGAGCGATGAGGGTTTCTATAACCTCGGCGTCCCCGAAAACCCCGAATTCGAACTTGATCAGTCCCGGCAGATCACCTTCCGCTATGAGCAGTACGCTAAAGGCGTGACCGAGGATGTCTACCGTCACGTGAAGACCGACCTCGGTCTGTATTACCGGACGAAGCGCCGGAACGACATGGGCAAATTCCGAACGCCGTCGCTTCGATATCTGGTCTATACAGCCCCGTACATGCATAATGGTGCGTTTTACACGCTCGATGAAGTCGTCGAGTTCTATAATTCCGGAGGAGGTCAGGATCAGATCTTAAGCTCCTTCGACGTGGGCACCAAGACGCCCCGTCTCAAACCCCTGGGCCTCACACCGCAGGAACAGGGCCAACTCATCGCCTTTTTGGAGAGTCTATCGGGAGAAGAAATCCGCGTTCCTCCTCCTGTGCTACCCCAATATGGAATCTTTTCGAGCACCGAAACCTCGGAGGACGAATAATGGAAGATCTTCATTCGACCGACACGAAACGCTGCCTGCTCGCAGGAGAAATAAGCCGGCGAAAGTTTTTACGAAGAGCCGGTGGGGCGACGGCCACCGTATTGATTGCCGCAATTCCGGGGGTCTCGACGGCGATGGAATTGCCGGTCTGGATTGCCGACTATCCCCGGTTGCGAGTGGCCAAAGTGTCCGACCTTATGCGACACACGCCGATCTATTTCGAGTACCCGGACCGAGAATCGGGGTGTTTTCTTGTTCAGATGGAGCATGCTGCCGGTGGAGGAATTGGTGAGAACGAGGATATTGTCGCTTTTCACGCCACGTGCCCGCACATGGGTGGACCACTCTGGGGTACCTACCGTGCGGAACTCGGAGCCACCGGACCCTGTCCGTCCCATCTCACATCATTCGACCTCAGGCGACACGGGATGGTCATCGCCGGACATGCGACAGAATCCCTTCCACAGGTCATGCTGGAACTCGACGACGGATGGATCTATGCCACCGGGGTGATGGGGCTCATTTTCGGCCGTTCGGCCAATTTGGAGGGGTAATAACATGAAAATTTCTCAGAAAGATATCCGGCCTGCTGACCAAAAAGTCCCGCTCCCCCCTAAAGATGCAGATGTATTTACGACGGCGTGTGACTACTGCATCGTCGGGTGCGGTTACAAAGTATTCCGGTGGCCGGTCGGCACGACTGGCGGTCCGAATGCGGACGACAACGCCATGGGGGTCGATTTTCCGCGCCGCCCGGCATCGGGCTACTGGATCAGTCCCAATCAACATAACGTGGTCACTGCCGACGGCATCCGTCAGAATGTGGTCATTATACCGGATCCTGAAGCCCGGGTCGTAAACGTTCGGGGGGACCACAGCATTCGTGGAGGGTCGCTCGCCAGGAAGTGTTTCAATCCAGACACGTCGACGCGGGACCGACTCAAAACGCCATTGATGCGAGTAAACGGAACCCTTCGTCCGGTCTCATGGCGCGTCGCCCTCGATGTGGTCGCGAAGGTCTCCCGCCACGTCATCGATACGTACGGTGAGCATGCGTGGGCAATGAAAATGTACTCATACCAGTATTTTGAGAATACATATGCGCTCTCCAAACTGGCCCTGAGGCATATCGCCACCCCTGCGTTCGCCTGGCACGACAATCCATCGGTCGCGGAGTCAACCCCTGGAATGCGCGACACGGGATTCGATAATTTTGCCGCTTCATTCGAGGACTGGTCCCTCGCCGATACGCTCCTTCTCTCCGGAACCGATCCCTTCGAAACCAAGACGATCATCTGGAATGAGTGGATCATGCCGGGAATCCGGCGCGGCATGAAAGTGATTTTCATCCTGCCCAGAAAGACCACCGGAGTCGCCTATGCTGAAAAGAGCGGAGGACTTCATCTCTGGATCATCCCGGGTACCGACATGGTGCTCCACCTGGCGATTTCCAGGCTCATCATAGAAAATGGATGGGAAGATACCGAGTGGATTCGGAAGTACACGGCCAACAAGTGGGAGACCGACTCGGGATTCGGACAGGGTACAAGAAACACGCCTTGGCAGTGGCGAACCACGTGGGGAGCATTCGAGACGAAGGGCTACGACGACTACAAGAAGTGGTTACTCGCCCAGGAAGAGTCGCATCTGGACGTGGCTGCCCGCATCACCGGACTTCCAGAGACGGCTATCATGCGCGCTGCCGAACTCATGGCACGCCCACGCGCTGACGGAACACGCCCAAAAACTTCCATTGGACTCGAAAAAGGGTGTTACTGGTCAAATAATTATCTCAACACGGCGTCTATTTCCGCACTCGCCCTCCTGTGTGGGACCGGTAACCGGCCCGGACAGATGATTTCCAGGCTCGGTGGGCATCAACGGGGTGGCGTTAAAGGTGGACGCTATCCAATCGAGAAGAGTCCCGAGAAATTCGGTGGGAGACGCCGAAAGCCGCTCGATCTGGATCGTTGGGTAGAATCAGGGCACGTCCGTTTTGCATGGGCTGTCGGGATTACCTGGATGGCCAGTATGACGGCGTCGCAGAGTCTGAGAGAGACGTTTTTCAAACTCACACGCGGAAGTACACATCAAATCAACGATGTCGACACAGCTGCCGAAACCCTGATTGCCCGGGCCGATGCGGGGGAAATGGTCCTGGTAGACCAGGATATTTATCTGCGCGATCCGATTGGCAGCGAGTTTGCAGACATTATACTACCGGCCGCAACCTGGGGAGAGGATGATTTCTCGCGCGCAAACGGAGAACGCCGCATACGACTCTACTCCAAGTTCTATGACCCACCGGGAGAGGCGAAGCCGGATTGGTGGATTGCTTCCCAGGTAGCGAAGCGGATGGGGTTTGATGGATTCGACTGGGAGAATTCGAACGAGGTGTTCGAGGAAGCTGCGCGATTCACGAGGGGCTCCAGAAAAGACTATCTACCCCTCGTCTGGCTCGCAAAAAAGACCGGAAAAAAAGGCCACGAACTACTGGGCGAATACGGTACAACGGGTATTCAGGGTCCCATCCGGTACGTAAACGGAGAACTCGTTGGCACCAAGCGCCTGCATGATTCAACGCTCGATCCGGGAACGCCCGAGGGCCCCACGATTCACTCGAAAACCCTGACCGGATTCAACTCACAGTCCGGGAAGGCTAACTTCATGAAATCGCCCTGGTCCCACTTTGCCGACTTCTACGAACACATGTCGCCGCGTGGCGATGAACTCTGGATAACCAATGGACGCGTCGGAGAGATCTGGCAGTCCGGATTCGACGACATGATGCGCCGCCAACAGATCATGGATCGATGGCCCGATAATTTCATAGAGATTCATCCGGCAGATGCGGCCGAACGGGGTATCGAGTCCGGGGACCGGGTTGTGGCCGCGAGTGAGCGGATACCGGTCCAGCAGAGCGGGTTCATCGCGGCCACACCGGCCGACGCCTCGTTCACAGCATTGCTCGAAGGCGGGCACATCCGCTTCGAGTCGGCCCGCGTCGAGGCTGTTGCCGTCGTTACACCGGCCGTTCGGGAGGGAGTCGCATTCATGTTCTTCCTGCACTCGAAACATCCGGCAAACAGCCTCGTCGCCCGGGTCCCCGACCCGATCTCGAACAACTACCGATATAAACTCGGCGTGGGATCCATACAGAAAATCGGTGAGTCACCGTACAAACACTCATTTACCCAGATGAGCTTCGTTCCTCGGACTATCGTCTGAGAGAGACGACACGCCTAAGAACCAGTCTTCGCTGTGGGATTTTTATCCGTAAGACCTCAGCTGCTCATGCGCTACATAGCCGTACTCATCCTTCTGGCGACCGCCTGCCCGAGAGCCAACGCCCAGAAATCCATCGGTGACCGATTCCATTTTTCAGGTGATTTCAGGGGTCGCGTAGAACTCGACCGGGATTCGCGCAAATCGGACGGATCGAACCGTGCCGACCGGGATCGACTGAGGGTCCGGGGACGATTCTCTCTAACATACGCCCACAGCGATCATGTGCAATTGGGTTGGCGCATTCGCACGGGCGATCCCCAGTCTCGTCAGTCGCCGCACGTCACGCTCGGAGACCACTTCAAAACGTTACCTGTGGCGCTGGATCGCCTCTATGCCCGTGTCTCTGCGGAACACGGATGGATCTGGTTCGGAAAGAACAGTAATCCGTTCTGGCACCGGAACGAGCTTTTCTGGGACGATGACGTCACGCTCGAAGGGGTTGCCGGTGCCGTTCACCTTTTTGAAACCGACGGAACGGCGATACAGGGCCGCGCGGGCTACTTTCTGCTCGACATTCCGCTGAGCAATACGTTTTCCGATCAGACCCACATGACGGCGACCCAACTGATTCTCTCGGGCTCCGGCGGCAATCTCTCGTACACCGTGGCGACCTCCTATTCAGCCATCCGGGAGAACCCGGACGCCGAGGATACGCGCCTCGCGGATCTGGACTATAGCATCCTTGCAGGCAGTGTTTCCATCACATATTCCGGCCTTTCCCGCCCGATCCGCTTCGGCGCCGATTTCGCCAGGAACACAGAGACCTACGACACCGGCTTGTACAACCGGGATCAACGGGCGGCCTTCGTACTCAGCGCACAGACAGGAAGTCTGTCCGCGCCGCGGCAGGTTCTTTTCCGGGTGACCTACGCGAAGGTCGAAAAATATGCCATCGTGGGTCCTTTCGCGCAGGACGACTGGCTCCGATGGGGATCGGCCACGACGACCCAATCGAGCAATTTCAAGGGGTTTGAATTCCGGGCCGCATACGCCATCGACAAGAAACAGAACGTCGTGGCCCGTCTCTATACGGTCGACGGCGTTGAACGCGAATCCGCAACCGCTTCGGCTCTCCAGTCCGGCACCCGATTTCGCCTGGACTGGAATATCGCGTTTTAATGGAGTTTTTTCTTGATTCCTATACCGTTATGACTCACTCCCTCGGAAAGCACGCATCAAAAACAATCGTTGATATGAAATATGTCACTTTCATAGTATTAATTAGTCTTTCCACCTTCACTTCAGAATCGTCAGGCCAGATTACTTCTGTAGCTGATGGCCTCTGGGCTACGACTACCACCTGGGACCTGGGCCGCATACCCGTTGCGAGCGATTCCGTTGTGATCGCCACCGCTGTTTCTGTGAACACCGACCAGGAAATGCAGGCTCTTACCGTGTTGCCAACGGGTACCCTTTCAGGTGTAGCGGGTAACAGTAGAGTATTGACGGTGAATGCCACACTCCTGAATCAGGGCAATATTGCACAGTCGGGCACAGATGATGACTTCAGAATATTCTTATTCGGAGACGTCGTCAACGAGGGCACACTGAACGTTCGAAGGCTGTGGTTCATGGGCTCTGCCAACCAGAATTTGTCCCAAACGAGTAGTGCAACGTGGCTATCGACGGTACTCAATAATAAAACGGGCGGCATGTTGGTAGCCCAAACCAACCTGGATATTGCGGGTGATTTTACGCTCCAATCGTCCTCCTTTCGAACGTTGAACATGAACGACCACGACCTCATCGTCTCGGGATCGGGCACGGTTTCCTCGATCGATGTGATTACCGGTGGTCGCCTGGTTGGACGCACAGCCTCGACGGCGTTCGCTCGCCGCGCGACCTTTGTCGGCAACCCTACTGTCGTTGAGACTGTCAGACTCGGTCCTGACGTCGACTTCGACTCTTCTCTGGTCGTCACCGGGACGCTGACCGGAATGAAGTCTTCGAGTCCATTTAACGTAATTGTGGATATTGCTGGAGACCTCACAAACACGGGGTCCATCATAGACGAACCGGCAGGAGGTTTGCTGAGGCTTCGCGTCCATGGAAATCTGCGCAACGAAAACGTCTGGTCTGCAAAAAACACAGTTTTTATGGGCGCTTCTGACCAGACTCTTTTTCTGGCTGCGGGAAAGAAGTGGATGGGTGGTTTTGACTGGGAAAAAACCGGCGGTGCCGCCATTGCAACGACAGCGCAGGTATTTGGAGGCGCTACCAGAATAGATTCTCTTCGAATGGAAGGACTCGATCTTGCCGTGTCCGGTACAGGTATGTTCACCAACAATTCCAACATTTACACACCGGCTACCATCCAGTCGGTCGACGGAAACGAAGAATTCGGTACAGGCACCCAGATCGTTGGAAATTCCGTCATTCAGAACCGATTCTCTCCTGGATTCCAGCTTACGGTCGTCGGCGACCTGTTGGTCACCGGTACTCTCGAGAGTCTGCGCGGTGGAATTACAGGAACGAATACACCTATGACAATTGACGGAGCGCTCACTAATAGTGGAACAATCACGAACGGCTCGAATGGAGGGGTACTGTCTCTTCTTGTGAGCGGAAACGTCACCAATACGGGGTCCTGGAATACTGGTGGTCTCGAACTGATCAATCAGGGTACCCGCACAGTCTCGGTACCCGGTATCGAATCGCAAGTTTTCTGCGGAATGAGCAATGCGAGTCGCAAAACTGGAGCCATTCTCCTCACAGGTGATAATGCCATGCCCGATCTTTCGGTAACGGGAGAGAGAACGTGTGCCGTGCTTTTTGGAGCGACTCTGGCGCTCGACGATCCGCCGTCCAGCAGCCTGGAAAATTTCGGCTCAATCACGGTCACCCAGACTTCGGCCACGGGATTAAACGATCAGGAATATTACCAGGCAAGAGGTTCGGTTGGTCCCGGTGTGACCAATTCCATCAGCATCACACATGTTGGCCAGCAGGTACCAGGTTCGTTTGGTAATGCGGTACCGGGTTGGTGGAAAGTCGCGTCCAACCCGGCATCCGCAATGCTAACTGAGCTGATACTCTCCTACGATGAATCCACTCTCAGCTCCAGTGACGAAGACATACTGACAGTTTTTCACTCGGATGACGGCGGGACTACGTGGACACGCGTTTCATCCTCTTCCAATATGACGATAGAACCAATAAGCAATCGTGTCCGCCTCTCCAATGTACCGGCATCTGGCGATTACGTACTCTCTGTATTCTCTCAGCCTATCACCGCGACCGGTCAGGTCGTTGTTTCCTTGATCGGAAGATCAAGTATACGCCTTGGTCTTGCACCCAATCGCTACACGATCCAGTATGCAAATACCAGCGGTTCGGAAACAGGAATCATGTCGATGGTTGTTCGTGCTCCAGAGCATACACATATAACAGAAATTCGGCCATCGAACCTTCCTTCGAACCAACCGGGGTTTGGAAATTCGGCCGATACATTCTCGATTTTCGAAGTAACTGGCAACCTTCAGCCGGACTCCGTCGCCTTCCTTCTGCTCGAAAAAATGGCACCAAATGAGGCGCGAATATTTGACGTCATCCTCACCGCTGACCCTGATGCTTCGACTCTGAGTGATCCTGCTGTTACGGCCTCGCTCATGGTCCCTGTGATCGGAGATAAGGACATCACAAAGCAAATCGTTCTCGATACCGTCGCAGCCGAAGAAGAATGGGCTAGTCTCGGTCTTCAGTGGCCATATAACGAAAGGCCACTGGCACCGTTCATCGATTCTGCTCTCTCCCGCCCGGACGTAACTGGAAAAAGTGGCGTCCTGTTCGCACTGCAAACCGTACTCAACATTGTGGCGCGAGGTACTCTTGTCATTGTAACATGTGGGCTCAGGAGCTTCTTTGCCACCAGGGCAACTACTACTCCCGGATTGGGAAATGCAGCTGATCAGGTCAAGCGTCAGTTACGCGAGTTAGACAACAGGAATAATGCGATCAAGAAAGCACAGAAAGATGTCAGTCGGTACGAGCTGTATTTGAGATGCAAGAAAGCCTTTTTTGCTTCGTCCATTGATCCAAACGAGAAAATCGGTCCGGCCGGGATAGAAACAGAAGGATTCATTTCGTCGCTTGGACGGATTACCTATCAGATCCTGTTCGAAAACAAGGCCGAGGCGACTGCACCGGCATTCCAGGTCTTCATCGACGATACGCTGTCGACCGAATTCGACCCTTCTACTGTGGTTTTCGATCGCGAGAGCCATCCGGGCTTCGAAATGACCGTCAATGGACAGCATCTGCACTGGGAGGTAACGGGTATTGAACTTCCGCCGAACGTCAATCCACCTGAAGGTGAAGGATTTGTCGAATTTTCAGTCAGTCCCGTTGCTAATCTGCCCTCTGGTACGGCTCTTCGCAACCGCGCGACGATCGTGTTCGATCTAAATGAGCCGATACTGACGAACGAATATGTCAATACTCTGGACATTCGTGCGCCCGTGACTACCATGATCTCGCTACCCGAGAGTCTTCCCGCTGACTCGATTACGGTTCGTTGGACCGCATCTGATGCAATCGGTGAATCTGGCGTGCAATCCACGACGCTGTTCTCCTCCAAAGACGGTGGGCCGTTCGCATCGGTGGGAGCGACCTTCTTTGATTCTCTCAGAGTCTCGGTCGAATCAGGCAGTGAATACAGCTTCTACGCACTGTCAAAGGATTTTGTTGGCAACTCCGAGCAGCAACGCCCCGCAGTGGTGTCGACCATGGTTGTCAGTGGTGTCGCGACGGAAGATGACGCTGTGCCATTTGTCTTCGGACTCGACACCAATTATCCGAATCCCTTCAATCCTGTAACGACGATTCAGTACACACTCCCAACGCCGGGAAGTACCAGGCTCGAAGTCTTTGACGTGACAGGACGCCTCGTTGCTAGATTGGTTGACTCGAGTTTAGCGGCCGGGCGACACAGTGCCACGTGGGATGCACGAAACGTAGCAAGCGGCGTCTATTTCTACCGCCTCTCTCAGGGTAATAACCTGAAAACGATGCCCATGGTCCTTCTTAAATAAGATCGCCTGCCAACAAGATGCATGAGAGCCTGGCGTCCGTTCTGACTCTTCACGACCGTACGCATCCTTAAACTATCCCTCGTTCATCGCGTCAAATTCTTCCACCGTGATATGCCGCTGGGCCGCAGGAAACACCACGTTGTCTTCGCGGAAGATGTGGATCCGGAGCAATTCGACGAGCGCTTTGGCCTGATGCATAGCCGCGTCCAGCGTGATGGCCGCCGAGGCCGCATCGGGAAGCCTACCGGCCAGGCCGAAAAAACTGAATGTGATGGCAGCGAGCTGCATAAACTTCGCGTGATCGTCTTCGAGCATGTCAACGGAAGTATGCGCATCGGGTCCATTACTGTGTTCACCCGTGGCAAGCAGTCTTTTCTGTAAGAGGGGAAAAAGATTTTTCTCTTCCGACTGATTGTGTGCGATGATCTCTTCATCGTATCGACGGAAGAATTCGGTAATGCCGGCGTGACGCTCTCGTGTCATCCCGTCTTCAACGAGTTCGGTCAGAATGACCTCAAATGCATCGAGCGCTCCGGAGAACGATGCATGCTCGTCCATCAGTCCTTGCAGGAATGGGTGCATCTCATCGTAACCGATCTCCTCAGAAGACGGCGGCGTCAGCGCCTCAGGAGGGTCCATCGGAGAGTACGCCTCTTCGGTCATGCTCTTTTCTGCGTTCCGCAACAGCGGATCGACTTTGTTCAGCTCTTTCAGATCTAACATGGCTTCTGGATTGGTTCTGGGTTCAGAATGGGTTCCGGGAGTGCCCTGTTCAGGCGGCCACCACCGGTGGCCGCCCCCGGGATCAGCACTCGATTCCGGAGTTCTTCCGGTTATAGTAATACCAGTTCAGCATCAGGCACACGAAATAATAGACGGAAAATCCGTACAGGGCATACTCGGCGTGGCCGGCTCCAATCTGCTGACCGAATACGCGAGGGATGATGAAGGCACCGTAGGCGGCTACCGCTGACGTCCAGCCTAGCACGGGCCCTGCCTGATGCGGTTTGAAAATATACGGGATGCTCCTGAATGTCGATCCATTTCCGATTCCCGTCGTGATGAAGAGGATCAGAAACAGGATCAGGAAAGGAAAGAAGTACGTCTCCGGGCTGTCTGCCTGACCGGCTTTCACGACGAAGTAGGCGACCCCGAGGGCGGCAGCGATCATCGCTATGGTGGTCCAGTGTGTGACCTTCGATCCGCTGTGAACCTTATCCGAGAGCCAGCCCCCGACCGGCCGGATGAGTGACCCGACAAGCGGACCCAGCCATGCATACGCGAACGGATTCGGGGCATGTGGATTGATGGAGCCATCAGGAAGCGTCCCGAATACATCCTGAATCAACTTGGGGAACGCTGCGGAATACCCGATGAAAGACCCGAACGTCATCGTATAGATGATCGTCATGATCCAGTTGTGCTTGTTGTCAAATATCGCGAATTGCGCGCTCAGGCTTTCCTTCATCTCCCCCGGAGCGAGATACTTCATCAGCAACACGGTGAGCAGAATCGTAATCGGAAGAACGATCCACATATTCCATTTGAGACCGAGCAGCAGATACAGCCCGACACCGGCGGCAACGAGCCCGAGAGCGATCAGGAAGAGAATCTTACCCACCGATTTCAGTGTCTGATCAGAGGTTGGAGACACCGAAGTCAGATTATTCATGCCAAACCAGGCGGCGAGCGTGAACACGATAATGAGAGGTACCCACGTCAGTCCCGTATTCTGAATGTACACGATGGTCCCGGCGACCTTATCTCCCACGGCCGTCGGCAGCGGCGATCCAGCGCCCCCCATGGCACCAAAAACGGCGAATCCCATCGTAAGAGGCAGTAGTACCTGCATGACACTGACACCGACGTTTCCGAGCCCCGCATTCACGCCGAGTGATGAGCCCTGGACGCGCTTCGGAAAGAAGAAACTGATATTCGACATGGAAGAGGCGAAATTACCTCCTCCGAATCCGGACAAGGCAGCAAACAGGGCGAACGTCATGTACGATGTAGACGTGTCCTGCAGGGCCATTCCTACTCCTATGGTCGGAATGAGCAGCAGGCCCGTCGTGACCGAAATCACGTTTCTGCCGCCACCGATCGCGATCAGGAACGAATTGGGAATTCTGAGCGTGGCCCCGGCGAGACCTGCGATGGCCGGTAGCGTATACAGGAGTGCCTTGTTCTGCGCAGGATCCGGATCAAATACGAATCCCAGATTCTGCATCTGAACGATGATGATGCTCCACATCAGCCAGACGGCAAATGCGAGGAGCAGACATGGAACCGAAATCCAGAGATTGCGCGTGGCAATCTTCTTTCCCGTTGTGTCCCAGAACGAGGAGTCTTCTACATTCCAGAGATCAATGTTGGCCATTGTATTGTACGCTTCTTCTGATAATGACATTCAGTGCCGCGCCAGCCTGAAATCCGGCTCAACGAGACAAAGTGGACAAGAGGCTGATCAGGCCTCCATCTTCTGCATGAGATCCGGAACCTGCTTCTTCATCATGGTCTGAACGATTCGGTGCATCCAAATCAGGCATACGAGCGAGAGGAGCATCATGAACATCCATGCGCTCGTCCACAGACCGGTATACTCGAGGAGATATCCGAAAATAATTGGACAGACAAACCCTCCGAGACCACCCAGCACGCCGACCATCCCGCCGACGACACCGACCTCTTCGGGGAAATAGTCCGGTATATGTTTGTACACCGCTGCCTTCCCGATTCCCCAGATACTTCCTATGAGGATGACCAGAATGGCGAATACCCACACATTCGCCTGGAAATAAATCCGCGAGATTCCCTTCGCCAGCAACTGCTTCTTTTGGACCGTATCCCCTACCGATACTACCGGTTCCTGCCACGCTTCCTTCGTCGGGAAGATCAGCGTTTTCCCGTCAAGGGCATCCAGCTTACCGGTCCGCTCTTTGACCGAGTACGAGCGAGAACCTACGGTCACCATGCCCGGTGTCACCTCGGTTACTACGCCCGACGCCTTTGACATGACGCCTCGTCCCGGTGAATTGATTTCCATCTGTGGAACGATAAGCAGAAACGTGATGGCTACCGAACTTCCGAGGACCCAGTACATCACCTTACGGGCACCAAGCCGATCCGAAAGCAACCCGCCGACCGCTCGAATAACGCCCGACGGAAAACTGAACAGGGCCGCGAATATACCGGCCGTCACGAGCGGGAGCGCATACACATTCACGAAATAGGGTACCAACCACTGCGAAAACGCCACAAAACAGCCGAATACCAGGAAGTAATACAGTCCGAACCGCCACACCCTGACGCTCTTCAGCGGTTGCAGCATATGTTTGAGGGTTCGCTGCGACGTTGCCGGCTTTTTGTTCTCCGTAAAGAGCAGGAATACGATTCCCATCACCAGTAATGCACCGGCGTAAATCTTGGGAAGCATTCTCCAGCCTTCGATGTGGGCACCGTTGTCGGTCAGCCAGTTGAGGAGCGACGGGGCAAACAACGTGGTCAGCGCCGCACCGGCATTTCCCGCTCCGAAAATTCCGAGCGCCGTCCCCTGCCACTGCTTCGGGTACCAGACCGATGTGAACGCGATGCCGATGGCAAAACTTACGCCGGTAAGGCCGAATCCGAAGCTTGCAAGGGCAAATGCGAAATAACTGTTCGCAGCTCCGAGAAAAAACATCGGGATCGAGCATAACAGAAGAAGAATACCGTAGACCGGTTTCCCACCGAACTTATCGGTCAGAATCCCTGCAGGCAGGCGAAAAATGGCTCCCGTCAGAACCGGGATTCCCATGAGCCAGCCATACTGAACGGGGCCCCAATCGAAGACCTGGTTATCTACAAGGAACGTGACGAGCACGCCGTTGAGCATCCAGGCGGCAAAGCAAATGGTAAAGGCAAGCGTGTTAAAAAACAGCATCCTGCGCGATTTGGATGAGACCTGCTCCTGCATTGTTTCTGGTGTCTATGTGGGTAAATAATTCTGATTCAGTTGTTCTTCGAACGGGTCTGGGTCCAACCCGATCGGGCATCTCGGATCTTATGTCGGTCCCAGTTCCAAAGCACGCGCTGGTACGGACGCCACAGATAGTGAAGCGGCACTACCAACAGGTGGACCAGTCGCGTAAACGGAATGAGTAGCACGATCAGATAGGCTCCGATTACATGCAGTTTGATGCTCAGGGGCATCGCGATGATGGCAGAGGCATCGGGCTGAAAAATGAATATGGACCGGAGGTACGGCGTCAGCGAAGACGCGAACCAGGACGATCCCCACCGAAAATTGGCGGCCGTCCAGAGTCCCAGAACGGTCTGGGCGAGTAGCAGCAAGAGAATCACAATGTCCATCACGTTCGTGACGGACCGGATACGGGCACTGGACAAGCGACGGGTCGCGAGCGTGATGAGGCCCCAGAGCACACTCAATCCGAACGTGAAAGCCGTCACCTCCAGGATCAGCAATCGTACCGGTTCGCTATTCCATGCGAGAACACCCGACGGGATCAGAAACGCGATTAAATGCCCGAAAAAGAGGGTGAGAATGCCCCAGTGAAACGGCATCGAGCCCCAGAACAGGGTCCTTTTTTCGAGAAAGCCGGAGGAAAGGGACGAATACTTGAAGGTGGTCGCCCGATAGCGCCAGATGGTACCGACGAAGAACACGACCAGTGCGATATAGGGCAGTCCGGTATAGAGAAAAGTATCGAGTGATTGCATTATGCCAGTGTCTTTCTGTTATGCGGCTCTTTTAGTGTTGCACTCCACCTCTTATGCATCCGGCTCGAGAGCGATCTCGGTGCCGATCCCTTTCAGGAAATCTGAAGAGGTCTCAGGAGCAGTCTGTTCCGTCAGAATAAAGTCTTGCTCCAGCACCTGATACAGGGCTTGAAGCGGCAGCCGATAGATCGTCCTGGACTCAACATCATCGAGTAGCATCTTGTGATGCTTCCGATAGACGCGTTCCTTCGCCTCGATTCTCTCGGGTAGAAACTCGGCCATGATCTTCTGTACGGCCGGAGACACAATGCGGCAAACCAACTCCTCCCGGAAGGATTCATCCACCAGAAGCGGTAGGAGCCGAAGCACGTTCGGCAGGTGGTCGGCCAGTTCGTTGTAGCAGGGATTCCCCACGGCCTCGTGTTCCCGGTTGAGATTCACCAGCATCGCTCCCCGTTTGTAATCGTCTCCGAACAGAACGTATCCGATATCCAGTGTGGTGATCGCCTGTACGTCGAAACTCCTCAGATAGAGTTCTTCGAGTTCATTGACGGGTCTCGTCTGGAACAGATCAGTGAACGCTTCCAGCGTCTTCCCTGCCCGCGGATACCGGACGTTTAACACCGCCTGGGTTTGGACAATTTTCTCTACCAGCGATGGCTCAGGATAACCAAGCAGGTCCGCCAGTTGTGTGTAGTGTGTATAATCGTGAGTCATGATTTCCCGGGTATGGGTAATTAGAGTCCCCGTGCAGGACGTTCCTTGAATCCGAATCCGGTTGATCCTTTTACGTCAGCCGTATCCTCAAGCATTTCGATAGCCTGTTCACGGTGCGCCGGAGGAATGACAAATCGTTCCTCAAACTTTGCCAGGGATGTGAGAGAATAGATGGCGTCCGCCATGTCGGCATCAAGACCTACGTCCGAGAGCGTGCCCTCTACCTTGGATTGAGCGATATCGCCCACGGTAACGCCCCGACGGTGAATCCGGACCGCCATGAGTTTCTTGAGCCTGTCGACCACTTTTGTCTCATCACCCGCTCCGAACATGTTGGCCATATACTTGATCGGAAACCGGACCTCGTCGATCGTGCCCCACAGCTCCTCTGTGGTTGTATCGTAGAGCCAGTCATCACCCCACTCTTTCGCGATCGGGTTGAGCTGGTCCGCTTGCTCCTGATTCGCCGACGCGCTCACACTGGCCATCACCGGAAGGAGTGGCGGCACGTAAAAGAGCATGGGAAGTGTCCGGAATTCGGGATGGAGCGGAAGCGCGAGGTCCCACTCTTTGACGAACTTGTAGACAGGAGAGTCCTGGGCCGACTTGAGCGTAGAATCCGAGATCCCGTTCGCTCGGGCAGCGGCCAATACCTCTTCGTCAAACGGATCCAGCAGCATATCCAGCTGCAGATCAATCAGATCCTTCTCGTCAGCTGAAGCGATTTCCTGGATTCGATCGGCATCGTAGAGCATGACACCCAGATATCGAATCCGACCGACGCATGAATGCATACAGGCCGGTGCGAATCCCGATTCGAGTCGCGGATAACACAGGATACACTTCTCAGATTTTCCGGTGCTCCAGTTATAATAGGATTTCTTGTACGGACACGCGGTGACACACATCCGCCAGGCCCGGCAGACTTTCTGATTGATCAGAACTACGCCATCCTCACCCCGCTTGTATATGGCCCCGGAAGGACAGCTGGCTACACAGGCTGGATTCAGACAGTGGTTACAGATCCTCGGAAGATAGAAGAACGCCATCTTTTCGAGTTGGAACATGGCTTCCTGCTCGGCCGGTGACAGGTTTTCCAGATTGGGATCCTGTCGGGCAAAATCGGGCGAACCTCCCAGATCATCGTCCCAGTTGGGACCCATCTTGATATCGATCGGTTTCCCGGTGATAAGCGAGACCGGTCGGGCCGTCGGCTGATCGTCTCCCGCGGGAGACTCGATCAGATCCAGGTATTTATACGTGAACGGCTCGTAGTAGTCGCCAATCACAGGCAGATGAGGATTGTGGAAGATATTGAGCAACCCGCGAAGCCGCCCGGCCCCCCGGAGTGAGATCTGCTCGCCCTCCTTGATCCACCCTCCCTTGTATATATCCTGGTCTTCCCATTTGGTGGGATATCCCGTACCAGGTTTGGTCTCCACGTTGTTCCACCACATATATTCGGCGCCTTTGCGATCCGTCCATATGTTCTTACAGGCAACCGAGCAGGTATGACACCCGATACACTTGTCCAGGTGAAAGAGCATTGATACTTGAGCCCTGACGTCCATGTCTGATTCTCTCTTTAACGAAGGGTGTTCTAAAATTCGACTTTGTCCATTTTCTGGATGACTACATGGGTATCACGGTTGGTAGCCGTCGGGCCCCAGTAGTTGAAGTGGTACGTAAACTGCCCGTATCCTCCTGCCAGAAGGTTGGGTTTCAGATGCGTACGCGTGAGGCTGTTGTTACCGCCGGCACGCCGACCACCACGGACCTGTGACTTGGGTATTCCGACCGTTCGCTCGACCGTGTGGTACACAATACAGACTCCACGTGGTATTCGTGCGCTCACGACCGCGCGGGTGCAATAGACCCCGTGGTCATTAAACACTTCGACCCAGTCGTTGTCCTGAATTCCCATCTCGGCAGCGTCTTCCTCGTTCAGCCAGCATGGCTCACATCCTCTCGACAGCGTGAGCATCCGCAGATTGTCCATGTACGTCGAATGGATATGCCATTTTCCATGAGGCGTGAGGCAACTGAGGACTTTCCCGTTGTGCTCCTTCAGCGTTTCACGAAGATCACCGTAGACTTCCGGTCTTGGCGACGGCTTGTACGTCGGAAGATGCTCGCCATACGCGATATACATCTCATGATCCTGATAGAAATGCTGCCTGCCGGTGAGCGTCCGCCATGGTACCAGGCGTTCGACGTTATATGTAAACGCCGAATACGCTCTCCCGTCGTTCATGAGTCCCGACCACATCGGCGACGTATTGTAGCGTCTCGGTTGTGCCTGCAATTCGGCATACGTCAGATCGACATCCGCTGTACCCGTCGCGAGGTCTTTCAGAACGAGTCCTGTCCGGCGCTCGGCGTCCTCATAGGCTCTGACGGTCAGTTTGCCGTTGGTCAGCGAAGACAGTTTCAGAACCGCATTCGCCGCTGCGACATCTTCTCGAAGGGACGGATACACTTCACCGTCGATTTTCTCGACTGGAAAATGTGCCGATTCGATCATCTCATCGTACACATCGGCACACTCATAGTGGTTGCCATGGGCCCCTAACCCGCCATTATGAACGCCGCGTCCGAGCGTGATGAACTTGTCGTATAACTTGGTATAGTCCCGTTCGACGACCTTAATCTGGTGCATCGTCTTGCCGGGAATCGCTTCGCACTCACCCTTGTACCAGTCCTTTACCTCGGGCTGAGAGATCTCACCGGGAGAATCGTGCATGATGGGTGAGGCTACGATGTCCTTGTGGACACCCGGAAAGTGAGCTTTGGCCAGATCACTCGTCTCTTTGGTAATGCGCTTGAAAATGTCCCAATCGGTCTTTGCCTCCCAGACCGGCGCGATGGCAGCTGACAGCGGATGGATAAACGAGTGCATGTCCGTGCTGTTCAGATCCGATTTTTCGTACCAGGACGCTGCCGGAAGAACGATATCGGAATACAGCGCCGATGAATCCATCCGGAAGTTCAGATCCACGACCAGATCCATTTTGCCGACCGGGGCAATATCGTGCCACTTGACCTCTTCCGTCCCCTCATCGTCAATGTCCTTCGCGATGGTATTCGAGTGCGTACCGAGGTAATGCTTGAGCAGATACTCATGCCCTTTCATACTGCCCGAAATCGCATTCCCACGCCAGATATACCACACCCGGGGGTGGTTTACGTCGGCCTCCGGATCAGACACGGCATAGTTCAATTTTTTGTCTACCAGCTGTTTACGCACATATTCCACGATATCTGCGTCACTTCTTGCGCCCGATTCGACGGCTTCCGTCACGAGATCGAACGTATTCTTGTCGAATTGCGGGAAGAATGGCATCCAACCCATCCGAACGGCGCGGTAGATCCAGTCGGCGTGGTGTCCGTCTGTCCACTCGTTGTCCGGCGTGGCATTGTATGCGCTCTGATGACCGTCATAGCGGTACTGACACGTATTGATATAGTGCCAGATCGGGGCCTGTTGTAGTCTCGGGGGGGCTTGCCAGTCTTTGGCAAACGCGATCGATCCCCATGAATCCATAGGAGCCAGTTTTTCCTGACCCACATAGTGATTCAGCCCGCCACCATTCTTGCCGACGCATCCGCACATCATCAGGGCATTGATTCCGGCCCGGTAGATCAGGTTATTATGGAACCAGTGGTTGATCCCGGCCCCGATGATAATCATGCATTTTCCGCCGGTAGCCTCGGCCGTCTGGGCCCACTCACGAGCAAACTGCAGGACGGTTTTTGCATCGACACCGGTGAAGAGCTCCTGCCATCCTGGTGTGTAGGCGGCATTCTTGTCATCGTACCCCGACGGATAATCCCCGCCGAGTCCCCGATCTACCCCGTACTGGGCCATCATGAGGTCGTATACGGTGGTAACTGCTCTCTTCCCGGAAGATGTCTCGATGTACTTGATCGGAACACCGCGATGGGCTTTACGATCGAGCCCGTATTCGACGAACTCCACGTTTCGAACGTCATCTCTGGTGTCAAGAAAACTCAATACGGGATCGTACGCCTCACCCGTAACTGAATCTTCCATTTTCATATTCCAGTCTCCTTCCTTCTTCTCCCATCGGTGTCCGGAACTGCCTTTTGGCATAACCAGATTGCCCGATTTCGAATCCACATTCAGAAACTTCCAGTCTCCGTTTTCGGCAGACGCATATTGGGCCACTTCATTTGCACGGACGAATCGGCCCGGTTTGACGACGTCCCCGTCGGTATTGAGTTCGACCAGGTATGGACTGTCCGTATACCGCTTGACGTAGTCGATGAAATACGGAGTCTGTTTTTCGTGATGGAACTCTTTCAGGATCACGTGGGTGACGCCCATCCAGAACGCCCCGTCACTTCCCGCATGAAGGGGGACCCATTGATCCGAAAACTTTGACACCTGGCTGAAGTCCGGCGAAAACACGACCGTCTTCGTTCCATTGTGTCTGGACTCGGCAAAGAAGTGGGCATCGGGTGTACGGGTCATATTCAGGTTCGCCCCCATGACCGCGACAAACTTCGAATTATACCAGTCGGCGCTCTCACAGACATCGGTCTGTTCTCCCCATACTTCGGGCGAAGCGTTCGGAAGATCGCAGTACCAGTCATAGAAGCTCAGATTAACTCCTCCGAAGAGCTGCAGGAAACGACTACCGCCGGCATAACTGAGCATCGACATCGCCGGGATGGGAGAAAACCCGATCACCCGATCCGGTCCGTATTTTTTGGCCGTGTAGATGTTGGCCGCTGCGGTAATTTCCAGCGCCAGTTCCCAGTTGACACGCCGAAATCCACCCTTTCCGCGCGCACGCTGATATTTCCGTCGCTTGGAAGAATCGTTCTGGATGTTCTCCCACGCCTTGACCGGATCGTGCGTCCGCCTCTTCTCCGTTACGTACAGATCGAGAAGTGCCCCACGAATCAACGGATACTTAATCCGAAGCGGACTGTAGAGATACCACGAGAACGATATGCCCCGCTGGCAACCACGGGGTTCGTACGGGGGAAGCGATCCCTCGAGAAGAGGATAATCGAGTTGCTGGGTCTCCCAGACCACGATTCCGTCCTTAACATGGATCTGCCAGGAGCATCCACCGGTACAATTTACTCCGTGCGTACTCCGGACTACGCGATCGTGCTGGAAACGATTTCGGTAGAATTCCTCCCATTGGCGCGTTTCCGGTGATATGACATCGTCAATCCAACTCATGTTCTTTCTGTGTATGCTATTCTCACGATTGCAGGATGATGAACGGCGGTCTGCCCGCACTCAGATCGACTGTATCTGACGATCGTAGAGTGCCTGATTGATACTCTTCTTGGCGCCGCGAAGCCCGATCAGGAAAAAGATTCCCAGTAGGGCCAGAATGCCGATAAACCCTCCGAGTAGCAGCGTACTCCTGTCGTCCGGGGCCAGTGCAGCATTCTCTTCCTGGGACACGCTGGTAAGAAAATCAGCAACGGCGGCACGTTCCGATTCGGTGAGGGGATTGTTTACAAATGCCGATCGCATGGCCGGGAATGGCGGGGATGCCATCATCGCATTCACTCCGGGAGCCGATAACCGGACAACCGCATCGGTCAGGTTTTTGGCCAGAGAACCTCCTGTGGTGACTGAACTCGTATTTACGGTGTGGCACGTATTGCACGCCGCAGCGCCATTTTCGAATCGTACACGACCGACGAACAGGTCCCGACCCAATACTGCGTTTGACTCCGTCGGCTCGCTGGCAGACACAACGGTTTCCTCGGTGATGACCTCAGAGGGAGACTTTCTCGCGATGTACCCGAGGATCGCCCGCACATCATCTGCGGAAACGGCATGATCCGGCATGACGATACCGCTGTACTCCTTGAAAAGAGCCTCGGCGTCCGGATCACCGGACGCGATCAACTTCGTCGACGACTGCACAAATTGTATGATCCACTCTTCGCTGCGTCGGGAATGGACACCCGCCAGATCGGGTCCGACCAGCCGCCCGCGACCGATCGAGTGACACGCAACGCAGGTCTGATTAAACAATTGCTCGCCCCGATCCTGAGCCGATGTAGTGTCAGCCGAAATCAAGTAAAGTAACAGGACGAGACATGCGGAGAGAATCTTCATTGGCTCTTGGATCGCGTGGCATCAGTTCTTATTCGGATAGAAGTGTACGTAATCCTTTATACAATGTGAAAACAAGATCCCGAGAAATTTTGTGAGACTTTTTTCGTGGAGGCCTTAAAACTATTGACCAACCGGACGTGGCATTCTAAACGTCCTCCCAGTATTCATCCGGCATGTCTCGTGCGAGGGACAACGCTCCATCAGCCCCGGCGAACAATGGATCCCGAACCCTGTGTACCTTGAACGTACCGAATCTCTTGAGGGTATCCTTCAGCGCAACATCCAGACCTCGAATCTGGGACCCGCCACCGGCCAGATATACATTCAATTTCAGCAGTTCCTGAAAGTCGGGCTCGTATCCCGAAATCAGATCCATCGTAGCTTCAGCAATCGGCTCAACAATAGCCATACAGGCTGTCCCCATCTCGTCAGTGATATCGAGCGAAGTCATGACACCGGCCACAGGTACTTTCACGTTAACACGAGAACGCGGAAGGCCGACAAAACTGTTACTTTCTTTGAATCCCCGCACCATCGTGAGGCTGAGCGATGCCGATGGATAGCCCTCCTCCAGCCGTGCCAGTAACTGGCGGTCGACATAATCGCCTGCCGTCGTGAGTGTCCGCTGGTCGCCCTCTCCCGGCATGGTACCGTGCATGATGCATAAATCGACCGTTCCTGCTCCGATATCGATGATGAGGGTATTTGACAGCATACCCATGCCGTAAGCAACAGCAAACGGCTCAGAGACCACCATCAGTCGATCGGTATATTCCTTGACGGCTTTCCGAATGGCGAGTTTATTGACACGGAGCGCCTCAGCCGGCACACCTATCGCTGCATAAATCTCCTGCCCTTCGTCAGGACACGCCATCTCGATCAGGTGGTGGATGAGTTCCCGAACGGCCTCTTCGTCGCGCTTCGTCCCCGTGCGGATGACTCCCTGCTCGAGCGGTCTGACGAGCGTAAGAGAAAGCCTGTTGTCGAGAGCGTCCTCACCGAACAGGATCGACTTTCCGAGCATTTTCTTTGCGACAAAGTCCCGGGGCCACCCGACGTAACTCTGGACCCACTCCTTTTTCCCCGAACTCGAAACCACGGCACTTCTCGACGTACCCAGATCCACGCCGACATAGAGGACATTACCGGTCCGTTTTTTCGCTGGTGTCATGGCTCGTTCCTGATTCGGCGCTCTGCTCCGGTCGGGATCGCTCATTGAGATAATTTACAATCCCTTCTTCGAGGAATGAGGCAAGTTGATCTCTGTACGGAGCAGTCTTCAACCTCGATTCTTCTGAGAGATTGCTAATTACGCCAATTTCAGCAAGGATGCCAGGGGCGTTTGCTCCGACGAGAACAACGAACGGTGCCGTCTTCACCCCCCAATCCCTCACTTTTTCGTTCAGGTGGCGGGTATTCTGATACAGACTCCGTTGAACATAACCCGCCAATCGTTTTGATTCCTGTAATTTGACCCGGTCCCCGAGATGTTTCATCATCCCGTCGAATTCAGCCACCGAGTAGTCAGAATTTTTATTTTCCAACGCCGCCAGTTCGAGCGATGATGCATCGCTCTCCGGACCGAAATAGTAGGTTTCCAGCGCAAAGACGGGCTCTGTCGGAAAGTAGTTGACGTGCACCGATACAAACAGATCGGCATCATGCGTATTCGCATACGCCGCGCGGTCCTTGAGGCTGGTCGTGGAATCCGATACCCGGGTCATCTTCACTCGATATCCGTGCAAAGCCCGGAGCCTTTGAGCCAGTCTGGAGGCGACATCGAGTGTCACGTCTTTCTCTTTCAGGCCCGTCACGCCCATCGCACCGGGATCCCTGCCTCCGTGCCCGGCGTCGATCACAATGGTTTTCACGTTCAGATCAAACAGCCGTGCGACGGAGACCGACCCGGATCCGATCTTCTCATAGGCGGCGGCCTTCGGAATATTGCCGTCAATTGTGGCAGGAGGCATCCGGACTGGTTCCGATTCCGGCCAATTTGCAGAACCGATTGGTCGGGCCATCACCGGTTTATTCGCCCGATTCAGAGCGCCAATGGTGAACCCGAGAGCCACGACCATGACGATCATGACCCCTATGCCGGACCACAGCAAGACACGATTACGGGCCACCGGGGCATTGCCGCGCTCGTGCCCACGAAGATTATCCTCATAGACCAGCTTGAGGATTTTCTTTCTTTCTCTACGATTCCGGTTGTCCAGTGCCATGGACGTACAGTTTGGTCGATCGTTTATCGTGTCACCGGACTGAATGCTGCCCGGACATGAGAGACTTATCGACACAAAGGGTTCCCGGCCGCAGGCCCTACGCCTCTTCGAGTTGGCCGGCGTCGGCGATCACTTTCTCCTGAACGTGGCGCGGCATGGTCTCGTAATGCGAAAACTTGGCGCGATGCAACCCCCTACCCTGCGTCAGAGACCGGAGCACGGTGGAATACCGATACATTTCCGATTCGGGAACCTGTGCGACAATTTTCTGAAAAATCCCTTCCGCCTCGATACCCTGAATCCTGGCCCGCCTTGTGTTCATGTCTCCCATCACATCACCGGTGTAGGAGTCGGGAACCAGGACCTCGACATCATAGATCGGCTCGAGGATAGCCGGATTGGCAGACCGGAATGCATCGCGGAAACACATTCTCGACGCCGATTTGAAGGCGGCCTCATTCGAATCAACCGCATGCATCCCACCGTCGTGAATGACTATCCGAACGTCGCCGACGGGATATCCGGAGACCGGCCCTTTCTGTGAGGCCTCCAGCACACCCTTTCGTATGGCCCCGAAAAAGCGGCGCATATCGATCACTCCGCCCACAATTCCGTTGATGAACTGAATCTTCGAGCCCCACGCGGTGATCTCCATCTCTTCGCCCCGAACAGAAATGTCTGGTGGAGGATTGAATTCTCCCTCCAAGGGCTCGATCAGCATGGAAATATCTGCAAACTGACCGGCGCCACCGGTCTGCTTCTTGTGGCGATACTTTGACCTGGCCTGGGATTGAACGGTTTCCCGATACGCAACCTTGGGCCTGAGATACTCAATCCCCACTCCGAACCGGTTCTTCAAACGGTATTTTACGATTTCGAGATGCATCTCTCCCTGACCGCCGAGAACCAGCTGACTCAGGTGCTGGTCATGCACGATATTCAGCGACGGATCCTCCTCCGAAAGCTGATGCAATCCCTGCCCGAGCTTGTCTTCCTCCCCTTCCTTCTCTGTGACGACCGCCGAACGGTAGCGAGGTTCAGGAAATACGACCGGGGACATCACAACCCGACTCGATTTTGCTCTGAGAGTATTGTTTGTGTGAGAGTTCTTGAGTTTGACGAGGGCTCCCAGATCCCCTGCAACCATCTTTTCGACGGGGTCTCTCTCCTTCCCGTTGATGGCGTATAACTGCCCGAGACGCTCTGTGATACCGGTCTGAGCATTTTCAAGATCGAGACCGGTTGTGAGCGTTCCGGCATACACGCGGAAGAACGAGTAGTCACCGACATGGTGTTCGGCCATCGTTCGGTAGATGAGTGCAATCGGTTTCCCTGAGGGATCGCACGTCACGGCCTCGCCGGCTTCGACACCGGCATCCGGTACGTCTACGGGACTCGGACAGACATTTCCTATGAATTCCATCAGTCGCGACACACCGATACTGGTCGTCGCACTCGTCAGGAAGATGGGATAAAGTTCTCTACGGACCATCGCCTCCCGAAGTCCTGACCTCATCTCGTCCTCGGTCAGGGTTCCTTTCTCGAAGTAGAGCTCCATGAGGCTCTCGTCATTCTCGGCGATATTCTCGATGAGTTCGTTGTGCAGCGTCTCTGCCTCTTCCCTGAACGAATCGTCTATCTCCGAATACGTTGGCTTCCCGTGACTGTCAAAAGTGATCTGCTTCATGACGAGAACATCGATCACCGCTCGCGAGCCCCCACCGACCGGAAGCTGCACGACGGTCGCCCCTCTTCCGAAACGTTCCTTGATCTGCGAAACCACCGATCGAAAATCGGTATTGGCCTTGTCCAGATGATTGATGACGAACATGATGGGGGTCTGAGCCTTTTCTGCAGCCCTCCATGCCAGTTCCGTCCCTACCTGAACGCCTTCCGCCGCGTTGATAACAAATATTGCCGTATTGACAACGTGTAAAGACGCCGAAACCTCACCGACAAAATCCGGATATCCCGGTGTGTCGACGACATTAATCTTATTTCCGTTGTACTGCACGTGAAGGAGAGACGCAAAAACTGACATCTCCCGCTCGTGCTCACTGGGGTGATAATCGCTGACCGTATTTCCCTCTTCTACCGTACCCATCCGCTGAAGGGCACCCGTCGAATACAGCATGGCTTCGGCCAGCATGGTTTTACCGCTGCCCTGGTGGCCAACCAGGGCTACATTCCTGATGTGAGATGCGTCGAAAACATTCATATGATCTGATCCTGATAGAGCGAAATGTGACGTGCCCGGACTGAAAACAGGGCAGATAAGATACGTTTGAACCCCGAAAATGCAAGTCGTCAGGACGAGCATTTCATGGATAAATGGCGTAATTCTGGCACCCGGAGACGACAGAGGAACAATCGCTTCCGACGCGTATTCGGTGGGGTCCTTACCGAGGATCCCATGCCTTTACTCCTTTCCATCGAAACTACTGCGCCACTCTGCAGTGTCTCGCTCCATTCCGGACGAGATAAACTGGCGATTCGAACATCGGATCTGCCACGGAAACATGCGGAAGTGCTCGTTCCACTCATCGGAGAATGCCTCCGATCGAGCGACTGTTCGATGGGACCTGAAGACGCCATCGCGCTCTCCTCCGGTCCGGGTTCCTACACGGGACTGCGAATAGGGGCGAGTGTCGCCAAAGGACTGGCATGTGCCACCGGATCCCGTATTGTTGCTGTTCCAACGTTTGAAGCGATCGCGTGGACCGGTGCGATCGCTCGTCGTAGCGGTCAGAGCCCGTTGGTTATCTGCACTGCCCCGTCGAGAAGAGATGAACTGTACGTCGGTGGATTTTGCCTGTCCGAAGCGGGTGAACTTCAACGGCTCATTCCGGATGGGACTATCCGGACGGATGCCCTTCGAGACTGGCTGGATTCCAAACAGTTGAAAACAGGACTGATTACCGGTCCCGGTTGCGAACGTATCAGCAACGTCCTGGGCGCGATTGACGGATTCAGGGTGGTTCCTTGCGAAACCGACGCTACGGCCATTGCAGCCAATGCCTGGCGAAAAGTCGAAAGCAGGGCGTTCGAAGAGACGAGTTCGTTCGAACCGTCTTATCTTACCTCTTTCGTAGCAAAAAAACCGTCACGGTCTGCTTTTGAGCGGTTACCGTTCTAGATGCCTGTTCACACGGACACTCCCGACACACTCTACCCCGTTTCCCACATCGAGTCGTAACGATTATGGCATGGTTTCGAAGAAAAACAGTTGGCATAAAGACGAAAATCGGTCAGCAGAATAATGTCCCCGAGGGACAGTGGGTCAAATGCCCGACCTGCTCGGAGACAATCAACCGTCGCGAACTAAACAAGAATCTGCTGGTCTGTCCAAAATGCGATCATCATTTCAAGATGAGTAGCATCGGGTATTATGACCTGTTGTTCGATGAAGGGACGTACAAGTTGTATGATGGGAACATCGTAAGCATCGACCCGCTGGAATTCGTCGATCGAAAACCCTATACAGAACGGCTGGATGCTTCCAGGGAAAAGACCAGTCTATCGGATGCCATACGAGCGGCTACCGGTAACATCGACGGCATCAAGATGGGTATTGCGTGCATGGACTTCTCGTTCATCGGCGGATCCATGGGATCGGTTGTAGGAGAAGTTATTTCCAGGGGTATCAAGAGGGCGTGCCGACAGAAGACCCCGTTCATGGTCATCGCCCAGAGCGGAGGGGCCCGGATGATGGAGGGAGCCCTGAGTCTCATGCAGATGGCAAAGACGAGCGTCCACCTCTCTCGGTTGGCAGAATCGAGACTTCCGTTCATCGTGCTGTTGACGAATCCTACCACCGGCGGAGTTACCGCATCTTTTGCCATGTTGGGAGACATTCAGCTGGCTGAACCCGGTGCCCTGATCGGGTTTGCGGGCCCACGTATTATTCGGGAGACGATGGGGCAGGATCTTCCGGAGGGATTTCAGCGGGCAGAGTTCGTAAAGGAACACGGATTCCTTGACCGGATAGTCGATCGTCGAGAACTTCGCGAGACGCTGGCGCATCTTCTGACGCTGATTACCGAGCCGGAAGCCGTCTAATCGGTTGCGTACCCGTTTGCATCGGGGGAGGGGGTGAACGTCCAATTACTGCCCGAGCCGGGCACAAAAAAGGAACGTCCAGTGCACCCACTACACTGGACGTTCTCGCAGCTACCGAAGTATTAAAACCTTTCAGAGAGGTCTTGAGTAGCTCACCCGGTCGAATGATAGGAGTGTCGATCCTCCGTCGCCTCGCTTCGCGTCTCAACCGTCGAAATTCAGAGACGAACCGTTTTGACTCGATTCTGAACCGACTCACGTGCCCGCGAAAAACTTCCAGAATCGACGATTTAAGATTTGAGTACCGCCTGCCGATAAGGGAAGAACCAACCGTTTGCTTCGCAATCAAAGCGACCCTGCCTACCCCGGGAAGACGCTGAAAATCTGCGAAAAAAGCGGGTTCTTTGGCAGTGCGGGAAAGACCCTCAGTTCCCGCTTCTGATTTGGCCCGAAAGGGCCATCAACACACCAGCTTCCAGGCATCACGGGTGTTTCCGGCGGGAACGGGTTCTGGCAGACCTGACGCTCCCTCAGTCGACTATCGACTGGCCGGCAACCGCCCCGGTAACGGGTCAGATCCATGTTCCACAAGCTTCAGGGGATACGTATATCCGTATCCTACATACTATTCCTGTGCCTTTTCGGCACCAGTTCCGCGGTCCACGCGCGGCCTGTGGCCGCGGGCCATACGGTCGAGACTCCCCTGTCGGTTCGCAACGCCACCGACAGCGCGATGGATCGCACCGGGGCCGACAGCGCGATGGATCGCCTCGGGGCCGGCAGTGCGATGGATCGCACCGGGGCCGACGCCGACTTTCGCGTCCGGATCATGGAGCGCATGGCGCCCAGAACACTCGAAATCAGCTCAGTTCGCGGTGGACTCTTCATTTCCAGTAGGCGATCCGGTGCGCATGCGATCGAGGTACCCTCCGGTGAAATGGTCCGAATCGTCCTGAAGAATGGCAATGCGGAACTGCGGACATCGAGCGAGCGGCTTAGCGGTGACTACTTCTTTATCCAGTCGGAATCCGGCCAGGCAATCAACGTCCGGGCGACAGCGGGACCGGCCAGGCCCAGTTCTCGCTCGTATACAGGAGCTCTCGACATAATGGCCGAGGCCGCGTCTCAAAATCTTTCCGTCATCAATCTGGTACCCGTTGAGGCGTACATCGCCTCCGTCGTGGGAGCCGAATACGGTTTGAACGATCTGGAAGGATCAAAGGCCATGGCCGTTGCCGCGCGTACATTCGCGCTTCGGGCACGAAACCAGGCATCTCAACCCTATCATATTCTCGATGATGACCGGGATCAGGTCTATCACGGTATAGAGTCGATGACGGCGCTCTCGATACGGGCAGCGAATGAGACCCGTGGGGAAGTACTCACGTTTGACGGAAACCTGATAGAAGCCCTGTACTCCGCTTCCAACGGTGGATACTCAGCCAATAACGAGAGTATCTGGGGAGGGAACGCCATGCCTTACCTGCGCGGAAAGAAGGACAAGTGGGATCAGATCTCTCCTGACTCCAGATGGCGAACCGAAGTCTCCCGTAAAAAGCTCCACAAAGCACTGTCCAATCGATTCGGGATCAGCGTTAAAGACATCAAATTTGGGAAGACCCACTCGGACAAACGAATGACCAGCGTTCGTCTGGTGGCAAAGAAGGGTAAAGACAGAATGGTCACAGGATCTCAGTTCAGGAGTGCTGTGGCAGCTGCGTTTGGCGTCAAGATGCTGAAAAGCACCTTTTTCAAAGCGTCAAAGAAGGGCAAGAATTACCGTTTTGACGGTCACGGATACGGCCACGGTGTTGGCCTGAGTCAATGGGGAGCGCACGGAATGGCGAAGGATGGGAAAAACTACCGGGATATACTGAATTTCTACTATCCGGGTACTCTGCTGAAGAAGACGGGGACATCTGTGCCTGTGGGATCTCGGCTCAGTCCGCCTCGCATTGCAGAGAGGCCTCAACCATCGTCTTCCACGGATTCTGCTCGTTCCAAGACCGCCTCGGCACGCTCAACAGCTGCTTCTGCACGCCCGAAAGCTTCATCCACATCGAAAGCTGCTTCGACCGGTCAAACGACTACGTCTACCAGCCCTGAAACCGGGCCAGATACTCCTGGGGGCAACGGTGTTTCTCCGTGGACGCGTCGTCCGGGGAGCGTATCATCTCCCGCCAGGAACTCTTCAGGTTCTAAAACAAGGGTTTCAAAGGCCCCGAAGCGCCGTGTAGGTTGGTGATCGTCGGGTATTGGCGTTCCTTAAGAAAATAATCAGACTTTTTCTTTGCGCCCGAAACCGGCATCCAGCGGGATCATACGCGCGACGAGAAAACCTGGAATAGTGGCTACCAGAACCCAGATGAAAAACTGCTGATAGCCCAGCATCTCTTCCAGCCATCCGCTGAACATCCCGGGTATCATCATGCCAAGTGCCATGAATCCGGTGCAAATCGCAAAGTGTGCCGTCTTGTTGGGGCCGTCGGCCATATAGATCATATACAGCATGTAGGCGGTAAAACCGAAACCATAGCCGAACTGCTCGACGGCAACAGCCGCATTGACAGCCAGAAAAGAATCCGGACGAATGAACGAGAGATAGATATAGACCGCGTTCGGCAAGTTGATTGCCACCACCATCCAGAGCAGCCACCGTTTGAGGCCGTCCCGCGACGCTACCCAGCCTCCCAGAATCCCACCGAGTGTGAGTGATACGATACCGATGGTCCCGTATACAAACCCTACTTGAGACGTCGAGAGTCCCATCCCCCCCACTCCCACATCGTCGAGAAGAAAAGGAGAGGCCATTTTAGCCAGTTGCGCTTCGGAAAACCGATAGAGCATCAGAAATGCGATACTGACCCCGATATGCTTCTTCTGGAAGAACGTCGAAAATGTACCCGCCACGTCTGAGATCAACTCCTTGACGGATGCGACTGAGCGTTCATCGTCAGCAGACGGGCGGGGTAAAGCCCAACTGTGATAGAAGGCCGCAACGGCAAAAAATCCGGCAAGAATCAGAAAAACGACCGACCACGCGGTTGGTACTGACGTGAGAGTCTCTTCGAAATAGCCCGCGAGCATCACCAGGAGGCCCTGGCCGGTAATCATCGCGAGCCGGTAAAAAGTGCTCCGGATACCGACGAACCACGCCTGATCGTGGGTGCTCAGTCCCAACATATAGAAACCGTCTGCCGCAATGTCATGCGTGGCAGAACTGAAGGCGAGCAGCCAGAAGAAAGCCAGCGAGTACCGGAAGAAATCACTTCCCGGAATGGTCAGCGCAATCCCGGCCAGTCCGCCCCCGACGAGCACTTGCATGGCGATGATCCACCATCGCTTGGTCCTGATGGCATCGACGAGCGGACTCCAGAACGGCTTGATCACCCACGGTAGATACAACCAACTGGTGTAGAGGGCGATGTCGGTATTCGAGATGTCCAGCCGTTTGTACATCACTACCGAGATCATCATGACCGCCACATAGGGTAGACCTTCAGCGAAATAGAGCGTTGGAACCCATCGCCACGACGCACGGGTAGCGGTTCGTCCGTGGTCATCACCCCCGCCGGAAATCAAGCCCTCACGTCCTCGGGTACTTCCCGAGACATTTACCCCCCGGCCTTCGGGCGATTGACTGCTCTCGCTCTGTGCGTTCATACGTCTTGTGGTAACGTTCGTCTTTCTGACTCAGATGGCGGTCTCCGGTCGTCAGCGCCTAATGATAGAGGTAGTCCAGAATCTCCCGCATGAGCCGGTTTCGGTTCCCCGGGCCGATCACCGTTTCGAACGGAAATCCGAGTGTCACGACCCGGTGCGATCCCCCGGAGGCAACCCCCGCACTCATATTGCCTTCGCGGAAACGCAGAAAAGTGACTGCGTTGGAATCTGCCGGCTCGACGGCATCGGGAGACTCGACCCGGTACATCTCGCCGACCGGATCGGTATTATACGCCAACCCCGTTCCATACGGAAGAAGAGCGTCGTTACTCGCATACACGCCCCCTCCCTGCGACGCATGATCCGTCCGCCAGGTGACGCCGAGCACCTCTTTCAGAAACAGTTTCCCGGCGTCCGTTCCCGCCAAATCTGTCCCTACATATGCTCCCGTCACCAGGAGCCGTCCGCCTGCCGCTGAATAATTCTTCAATGCCGCCTGCATACGGTCAGAAAAGGCCTCGAATCGCTTGCCGGTCAGGTTTCCCGGACCGCGCGTCGTCCGCTCTTCCCCGAGCATCAGATCTACGACTGGATAATCGTCGAGGTGGACACGGCCGTCTTCCACGGCCTCATCAGAACTCGAAACAAACGAATGGCCCGACGCCATGAGGGCTCCCCCATGAACAACCGCATAATCGAATGTATTCCCCGGGAGGATATGCGTCTCGAATGTCGAAAAACTCGCTCCATGGCCGGGGGCGTCGTCGTCGAGCCAGGGCGAATCAGTCCTGAAATCGTATTGATCACCGACAAACCCGGCATCATACCCATCCGGGACCCCTTCATCGACGAGAGGCGAAAAACCTTGATAGGAACCGTGGTCAACAGTACCCGGTGCGGCCACCCTGTCAAATCCATTGACAATGAGGACGGGTGGATCCGGTGATCCTGAATGGCCTACAGATAGAATCTCGGACGGCCTGCTTTCGCCGCCTTCGTTGACGGCCGAGACCTTGAAACTCACGACCTGACCCACCGCCGGTGCAGGTGCCGTAAAACTGGATCGTTCCACGTATATACCGTTATCAAACGCCCGCTCTCCTGTTCTCGAATACACGATATATCCGTCCGGATCGGCAGACGGCTCCAGTGGATCGCTCACAGCAGACCAGGACAACGATACCCGACCCTCGGAATCGAATGCTGCCAGAAAATGATTCGGCCGAAGCGGTTCGACGACGTAGGTCTGTCGTCCCTGGAAGGCCAGAAACCGGAGCATGGACTTGTATATGGCCCGGGCGACGGTGAACCGGAAGGTCGGGTCCAGGCCGAATTTCATATCAGAGAAATTCTGGTGTGAGAGCAATTCCAGAAGCACTCCGGGGACATTCGGCCGGACTGCCTCGCTGTAATCGCGGTCCCAGATTGAACGTCTCGCCCAGCCGGTATCAAACAGAACATGGAGATCAGAAACGATCTGGGTCTGCATGAGGTCGCCCAGATCCCTATTGGCAAATCTCGACATCCCGTCAGGAAAGACCCGCTCGTCCTCGGCTCCGGTGCTGCTGTAGATCATCAGCGTGCCGATGGTCGAATCATCGCCCGTTATCCCTGCATCGGTATGAAATGCGAGGGATAGATCGACCGGTATGTGCAACCCTCTACTCGAACGATTCTTGTTCGGTCCAAATGGATCCCCTCTCAGGTAATTCACCCATTCTGCCCGTCCCCGGTAGTCATCCACGTAGTCGTTGGGCGATTCCGTCACATTGTAGACCAATTCCTTTGGCATTCCGGAGAACTGCATATAATATCTGGCCCCTTCGGCATACCGTGGGCGACCACTCGTTCCCCGGCCCCTCCGGATGCTGCCCATTCCCCCTCCGAATCGCACGGCATCGGCAGACAGCACATGGCCAGGCGTATCGCTTTCGTTCGTGAGGGTTACCTGGCCCTCCTCGGGATGAACACCCGACGCAAACAGAAATGACCCCAGATACTCCCACGTGGCGCCTCCCATTCTCTGGTCTACGGAAAATTCCGTCTTCCCTCCCCTGTGCCAGACGGTATAACGCGCATCCGCCGTGGCATTCTCCAAATTGGCATACGAGACGTACACGGCGTATCGACCATCTTTCGGTATGTCAGGAATCCAGACCGCCTGGGCGGAAATACTCGAATCCGATCGCGTCTGTCTGATCGATCCGCTCTGGAAGGGATTTTCTCCGTCGACCAGAGGATGCGTCGACGGGCCGAAACCGCTTTTTTCTGACGTTGACCATTCAAACGATGACTCGGCGATCTCCAGGTAACGCTGTCCAGCCTCCTCAGGTCGACCATCATTATCCACGATCGCTTCGTCCGGTTGGGGGTCTCGCTCCCTGGGCATATAGACCGACGCTCCGGCACGCTCAAGCATAGGCGCCAGGTACGGCGCTACAAACGCCATCGGAAGAAGATCTTCCACGGTCCGGAAGAGTCGCGCCCGTTGCCACTCCCATCGGTCGAGCTTTCTCTCATAATACCATCCGTGGCTGGGCCAGATGGCGATATGTTTTCCCCAGAGTCCTTGAATCGGACGAAACGGCTTACTCAGATTGATTGCAAGGGGATGCCTGAGCGCATCCGTCGACCGATTATCGGGTCCTTCAACCGGCAGACGTAAGGAATCAACCGCTTCACTCCGTCTGAATACATTCGGCACCAGATCCTCCGCCCGTACACCCAGCGCAAAAAGGTTCAAGTCGGGCGAATAGTCACCCACACTATGATGACGGATGTACGTTCTCAAGCGGGCGAGCATATCCTCCCGGAATGGCACCTGGGCAAACGCTTCGTTGAAAAATATATCAACCGAAGCTTCATCTGCAGCAATCTTGAATGAATCCACGCGGGCCCCCGGATCGAGTCGGAAGCCACAATCCTCGCTTGTACACGAATCGATGAATCTGGAGAGCGTTTCCTCCATGTATGTCCTGGCTCCCCCCGGCGCGATCCGAACCGTACCCGCCGAAGCACACCCCGAGAGATACAGTATCAGGAATACCAGAAAGGAGGTGCCGCGATCACCGTGAAGAGAGAATCGATGGCGACGCGATCGAATCATCATCCTGTCCCTCGAGAGATGACTATTCACGGTGTATACCTCCTGAAATCCAGACTCGGGCACCATCATTGACCCTCCGACAGCCGAGCATCCGTGCTGCCAAACGTTGTTATCTGGCCTTCACGCCCCGTGCGCGAGACGCCGGAAACGGCTACGATTACCGGGAGCGTCGATCCCAGATCGACCGATCGGCGCCACCCCGGCATGACCCGTGTCCGCCAACCATGTTTGTCGCGGGTACGAAGCGTCCAGTGCGTGAGTCCGGGGCCCGACACAGGCGACTGAATGACCACACGAAAACGCCCACCCAGGTGTTCGATGCGGCCGATCAACTCCGCGGGAACGGGATCCTCCAGCCACGAACTCTCGGGAATGAGCGCATCCGTCGCGTACACATCGGAAACGAGGCTGTCCCCGAGAGCCTCCGGAGTATCCATAAGTGATTTCATGCTGAAATGAATATTCCCGTCTGCCCCCACGGTACGCTGTGTAAAACGCACTTGATCGATGATTTGAGATGCGTCCCAGTGTCGTCGGTCCTGAAGAACGACCCGGGTAGAAAACAATCCGGGCCAGATATGCCGGGAATGCGTGTTCTGTTCGATCCACCAATTCAGGAGGTCTGCATAGTTCTGCCCCTTGCTCCCAAGCGACCAATACAACTGCGGACTCAGATAATCCACCCATCCCTTCTGTAGCCAGCGGCGGGCGTCGGCATATAATTTCTCGACGGGATCGAATCCCCTGACACTCTTCGGAAACCCCGGCTTCCAGATTCCGAACGGACTGATCCCGACTTTCACCCAGGCCTTCCGTTCCTTCACACCTCGGTACAATCGCTCCACGAATCGATCCACATTTTCGCGGCGCCATTCGGCTCTGGCGAGAGAGTCCCCGCGTCCTCCCCAGGAAACTGAGTCAGGAAATGGAATCGCTACCCCGTTGGCTGTTGCCGGATACGGGTAGAAATAATCATCCAGATGAACCCCGTCGATGTCATATCGCTCGACGACATCAAAAATGACCTCCAACGAGGCCGATACCACATCTTCTCGACCCGGATCCATCCACAACTGGGTACCGTACGGAATGGTTCGGCCTGCCGCACTGGCATGAAGATCCGAGAAGACCGAGTCGGCCGTAGGATGATAGGCGCGGAACGGATTGAACCAGGCGTGAAGCTCGATGCCTCGTCGATGCGCTTCCTCTACGGCGAAGGAAAGCGGGTCATAAAACGGGGCAGGAGCTTTCCCCTGTGCTCCCGTCAGGTACGCAGACCAGGGCTCAAATGGGGAGGAAAAAAATGCGTCTGCAGTCGGCCTAACCTGAAATACGATCGCATTCAGACGAAGTAACTGCGCCCGATCCATGATGCGGAGGAGTTCTTCCTTCTGCTGACCGGTGGTCAGCCCGGGTTCTGACGGCCAATCAATGTTGTCTACAGTGGCAACCCACGCCGCTCTGAACTCACGGGGTACGGGCGGAATGAGATAGGTCAGCGAATCGGGCTCCTCAGTGGCGGTCTCCGGGAATGCCCCGTCAATCACGGCCGACGTCCGGCACGACACCACCGAGAGTGAAAGAATCACCAGCGAGACGACCATACGACGGGCAGAAAAGGCGAAGATTCGGTCCAAGATCGTACGGGCTTACGTGCAAACTGATGACATGGAGAGGGCACGTCCAATTTATCGGCGACCATACGATGGTACAAGCCGCATCCAGCGGAAATTTGCTCGTGACGAATTGATTTCGAACCTCTACCTTACGCGGCAACAGAAAGGGTACGCTACCAGAACGGCAGAAAACTACCGAACTGCGAGAAACACGACAAGAAAGAGCTTCTGTCTCTCGCAGGGCCCTATCCAGAGACATTTCTACGATCCAGTGAACGATTGCGGAGATAGACATTCAGGAGAGCCCACATCCGGATGGATCTTTACGATTCGTGCCGGAAACACGTTATGGCTACTCATTTTTCTTTTTATCCTCGCTCTGGTCGCAGACACGAATGCGGCGTCGGCCCAACGTTCGCAGCGTCAGGATCCGATCCGTTTTGTTCGCTGGACAGGTGAGGACGCACGGTCATTCCTGCCCTCGATAACCCGGCTGCAGCCTCTCTATATCGTCCTGGGAGGAGGGATTGTGTACGCTTCGTCGTTCTACGACAGGCGGGCTACAAGGGACACGAGGTACCTGGCCGACAGAGAGATTCTCCGCGTTCTGGAAGAGTTTGGAAACGAAAAAGTCCTCAGGCCCATGTCCCTGATGATATTTATCGGCACGCTGCTTCAGCCCGATCAACGCATGCAGAATGCCGCATTCTCGTCGATGGAATCGATCCTGTTTGCCAACCTGTTCGTCAACGGGCTGAAATCTGTCGTCGGACGGTCACGGCCCAACGTGACCGACGACCCCGGAGATTTTTCATTCCTGTCCGGGCGCACCGCATTCCCGTCGGGCCATTCCGCTACCGTGTTTGCTTTCCTGACCCCCTGGGTCTTGTTCTACCCTCATCCGCTCATGTACGGATTATTCGGACTCGGTGCGGCGACGGCTTTCACGCGGGTCGCAACCGGTTTTCATTGGGTCTCTGACGTGGTAAGTGGAAGTGCGATGGGGTTCGGTATCGCCTATTGGATCTCCAGAAGACATCTCCGTGCGAGCGGCGGCAGGACGCGTGCTTCCTCGTTGAGTCGGGTCGTACCGCGCATCGGGGTGAACGATTTTTCGATCACCTATCGGTTCTGACCATTTTCTGCCGTAGATCGCGTGATGGGATTCGTCCCATACTCTACGCTGCCGTTCGTCACCGCTTTTCTGCTCTCTCCAACCGATCCAAGACGGCCAGACCGATCCACTCCGGCTCCGGTTTCTGGCAGTAAATAGTTACTATCCCCCGTTCGTCGCATGATCGAAAGAAGGAGAACAGATCTCTTGCATAGGTCTCCACGTCATCGGGGTGCAGGCAGTATCCGAGCGATTCAGGCTGTGGATGTCGCATCATACCTATGTACGCCGCGGCTGAATCGGCGGGCACATTCATCGGCGATCCGACGAGTCGAACGGTGGCCTTCGGGGCGTAATGGCGATGACGCATCCCGGGGCTCCTGGGCGCCTCAGTGCCGGACGTACCGGATTCGGTCGGCACCCGGGCGGACGCTACCCGGGCGGACGCTATTCGTCTGGAGGAACCGATCGTCGCAGGGACTACCGCACACAGCATTTCATCCGTCACGGCACCGGGGCGCAGAATGACCGGACGCCTACCGGTACAGTCCACCACCGTCGATTCGATTCCAACACGAGAATCCTCACCGGTCAGAATGCACGGAATACGTCCCGACAAATCTTGAAAAACGGCCTGCCAGGTCGTCGGACTGGGTCGACCGGATAGATTGGCTGACGGAGCCGCAACGGGACATCCACATGCTTCGATAAACGCCTGTGCGACATCGTTATCCGGCATTCGCACACCGACCGTATCCAGACCAGCCGTTACCTGTGCGGGAATATGTTTCGACCGCGTCAATACCAGGGTCAGAGGTCCGGGAAAAAATGCGGCCATCAATGACCGCGCCTCCTCGGTGATCGAGTGAGCGATCTCATCTACCCACTCCAACGCCGATACGTGAACAATGAGCGGGTTGTCTGACGGGCGCCGTTTCGCTTGATAGATCTTGTTCACCGCCGACGGATTGGTCGCGTCAGCACCGAGGCCGTAGACGGTCTCCGTCGGAAATGCAGCCACTTCTCCAGAGCAAATCCACTCGGCAGCACGGAGGGGGGTCTTTGTTACAAGCGTGACCATGAGCTATCGTCTGGTTGCCGTTCTACTCCCAACCCTCGAATGATTTCCGCAGCGAGCCGGTAAACGCAGCATCGCCAATAGCCGCTTCAACCGTACGCTCGAAGTGCTCCCCCCATCCCGGACAATCCACCTCATCCCAGAGTGTGTTGTGCCAGAGGGCGATGAAGAGACCTCCAAACTCCTGACACGTTTTCATCAATCGACTGGTGGCTGCGACGGCGTCCTCGAGGGAGAGTTCCATGCGATTGAACAGGGCCGATTCCATCACCATCAGGGGCATTTCCCACGTCGACAGGGATTCGTCGTGGATGAGATCGTATAGTTGATAAGGGAAACAGGTCCCCGAACGAAATCCGATCCGATCGGAAAAACCCACGGTCGAATCCAGTGTGAATCCTTCCGTGGATATGACCCGTGCCGTCGTCGATCCGCTGTAGCGTAGATAGTGCATCCGAACGGAAGCGGCCCGGACGCCCGAGTTTACCGTCAGTCGCCGACGCTCGGCCTGCAAATAGCCCGGGTGCTCGAACGCAAAATAGCTGGGATGCAGGCCTATTTCACATCCGCTCGACCGCAGCTGGGAGAAAAACTGCTGTATTCGGCTACTCTGTGTGGAATAGCCGACGTCGTGTGGGGCGCGGGCGGCCGTCTTGAAAAAAAAGGTAGAGGTCCCCCCGCGCCCCACCACTATGTCACGCATTCGATTCATCGCCCGCTCGTAGGGATCGCCCGTCGAAAGCAGACCCGTTGCCGCCCGTGTAAGTCGCCACAATCGGTCTCGGGCCGATTCCTTCTCCTGATTTCCTACTCCTCGTTGGATGATCTCCCGGAACAGAATCCCCGGACGCCATTTCTTCACGTAGTCGATGTCATGCGTCGGGCAAAAGGCCCAGTCTCTGTCAGACCATTTTTTTCGTTCGAGGACGATGCCAGCCCGCGCCAACAGGTGTTCCATATACGTCCGGTACACGTCAACGTATGGTACGTCGAAACCATCCAGACGCGCCTGTATGCTATCTTCCGACCGAAACCGACCATGTTCATCCCGCGCTTCTGTGTGGTGCTCCTGCCAGCCCGACAAAAAGAAAAATACGGCCGCTACAACATCGATGGTCGAATCCCCATCGGATGAAAACAGGACCGGCACGTCTCGTCCCCCAATTTGAACCGTTTGATCGAAGACCGGAATGGCCTCTGAACCCGAGAAGAACCGGAGTGTCTCCGCGACGAGTCCGATTCTCAGATCGGCACCGGGTGCGCGTTCGGGATGATTCCCGTAGTATATTCCTCCGGACTCGACGTTTTCCGGCTCGACCCACTGCAAACGACACCGATATGGATAGACTAGCATCTCCAGACCGTATTTTGCCCGCGCAAGATATTCGCTTGGAACATCGACGCAGCACGTCAGGCAGGTGGACATGGGGACAGGAAGATTTTATTTGTTCGGTCGGGCGCTTTAGTCGCCTCTATATACAACACACGACCATTACATCCTGTTTAAGGTAATCCGTGAAGCGCAGGTTCAAGATATTTTCAGACCCGGTTCACGGATTTATCTCGGTTCCGAAAGGACTGATCCTGGATCTGATCCAGACTCCTGAAGTCCAGCGGCTCCGCAGAATCCGCCAACTCGGGGTCGGATATCTCGTATTCCCGGGGGCCGAACATTCCCGTTTCGGCCACGCACTCGGCGCGATGGCCCTGATGCACGATTGCCTCGCGTCGGTCGAAGAAAAAGACACCGCCATCTCGGCGGAAGAGCGAACGGCTGCCCTCGCCGTCGCCCTGCTCCACGATATCGGCCACGGTCCCTTTTCGCATACGCTCGAACACAAACTGATCGAAGATTTCGAACACGAATCCATGAGCAGGGCCCTGATTGCCGATCTCAACGTCCGATTTGATGGAGCACTCGATCTGGCCCTATCCATTTTCGACAACACGTACGAACGGACGTTTTTCCACCAGCTCATTTCCAGTCAACTCGATATGGATCGTCTCGATTACCTGAGGCGGGACGCATACTACACCGGAGTGGCCGAAGGAGCTGTCGGTGTGGGACGAATCATCAAGACCATCAGCGTCCTGCCGGACCCGGCAACAGGAATAGAGACGCCGTTTGTTCAGGAAAAGGGAGTCCACGCCGTCGAAAACTTCCTGGTTGCCCGTCGAATGATGTACTGGCAGGTCTACCTGCACAAGACGGTTCTTTCGGGCGATCATTTGCTTCTGAGCATCATCCGGCGCGTCCGGATGCACATGGAGAACGGAACGGAGTCGCTCGTCTCCGGTGCCTCCGATGCATTTCTGTTTTTTCTTCGGGACCGGATCACTTCCAGTATGCTATCCCGACCGGCCGTGCGGGCAGCCTACTGCGCTCTCGACGATACCGACATCATCTACAGTATCAAACAGTGGTCCGATTCGACTGATGGCATCCTTGCCGATCTGAGCCGACGCTTCATCACGAGAGATTTCTTCCGCGTGCAGTTAGTGGACCATCCCACGGCCAGCTCCGAACGGGTCGAATGGACCGACACCGTTTCCACATGGTTACTGAAAGAAGGACTCAGCGTACCGGAATCGGTCGGCCGGGACGTATCCTTTTATCTGGCCTTCGATCAGACAGGGCACTCCGCATACGATCAGGCGGATAATTCCATTTCCGTCATACAGCGGGACGAAACAGTCGTGGAACTCTCAGAAGCCACCGCATCCGGACCGCTCCGAGGCCTTCTGAAACCGGAATCACGCCACTTTATCTGGTATCCGAAAGAGTGTGCCCCGCCGCGAGTAGGTCCGGCGAGCTAGCGTCCCCCCCCCAACCGTTCACCCGGTCGTAAAACCGTTGGATTTATGGGACCCGTCGCAGAACGGTTTGTTGGCCGAATCGCCACATCGACACAGTGCTGATTTATTCGCATTTCTGGATTCCTCTCCCCGGGCATCCCTAACTACGAAGGAGCCCGACAACAGCACCGGTCCATTCGTGGCCAATCTGATTTCGAGGACCTCTTCCGGCGAGGCCCCGTCATCAAATCGAACGCCCCCTTTCCCGAGCGTCCCTGCATCTGAGAATCCTGACACATGACTGTTGTCGCAGAACGGGCGATTGCGCGACTGACCACAACGGCAGAGCGCCACCCGCGTGTCGTGCAACACCAGTTCGCCATCGCTATCAACGATCCTCACGTTTCCGGAAACGTACACGGGGCCACCTTCGACGATGGAGACGATATTGGGACCCAACTCCGAGTCGTCTTCGTCGGCTGCCGGTCCCTCGCATTGAAGCGCCCCGGTCGGACACGCTCCTACGACCTCGATCACCGACGCTGCATCGGCATTATCCACCTGTATCCACGGCCTCTTGTCTGGATCGAATACTGCGGGCAAACCATTCACGCATTCGGCGGCGTGAATACACCTTTTCGATTGGTAGTGGACGGTTAGCGTCTCGCCTTCGAAGGAATAGGTTTTCTTTTTCATCTCTCAAGATCGGGGGGTTTGTTAAGAGACCAACCACCGGAGTATCCTATATGTTGCACACCTCGAAATCCCACCAAAATCAATAAGCGGTCGCTATCTTTTCGAAGCGGGTCTGTTATCCCCTGTCCGAGCTCCTGACCGTGTATCCAAGACCCGATTAGAGAGGGTGCCGCGAAGCAGTTTCAGGCTCAGGGCCGGTCACCGCGCCGCGAATC
>CAYLHF010000005.1:79730-88035 GCA_964383365.1 uncultured Rhodothermales bacterium
GAGAGGGTGCCGCGAAGCAGTTTCAGGCTCAGGGCCGGTCACCGCGCCGCGAATCCTTCTCACGCTCAGGGCCGGTCACCGCGCCGCGAATCCTTCTCACGCTCAGGGCCGGTCACCAGATCAATGCCGAGGTGGCCGACGCACACGAACCGGATCTGCCGGTACGGTTTTCTTCTCCATTCCTTTCGTTTTCAGCAACTCCAGGGCGACTTCAACCGCCTTCTCCAGTTGGGGATCGTGGCCGGCTGCGACCTTTTTTGGATCTTGAAATACCTCAATGTCCGGCGCAACCCCTTCGTTTTCGACGGCCCATTGTCCGTCCGTGTCGAAGAATCCGAACGACGGAGCTGAAATAAATCCGCCGTCCACAAGTGGGGGCTCTCCTCCCCAGCCAACCAGACCTCCCCAGGTTCTCATTCCAACCAGCGGTCCGATTTTCTTTTTACGAAACATGTAGGGAAGCATGTCCCCACCTGATCCTGATTCCTCGTTGATTATCATCACTTTGGGACCCCACATCGCCGCATTGGGTGCCGTATAGGGCTCGCGATCACCCACACTGTTACTGAAGTAACCCATCAGGTCGCGCGAGAGCAGGTCCACGATGTAGTCGGCAATCGAGCCACCGTGGTTGAATCGTTCGTCGATAATGGCTCCCTTCTTGTCCTGTTGGGCAAAAAAGTAGCGATTGAAGTTGGCATACCCGCCCGTTCCCGTATTGGGTAGCCAGACATAGGCGAGTTGTCCGTCTGAGAGCGCGTCCACACTACGCCGGTTTCCTTCAATCCAGTCCCGTTGCCGGAGAGCCGCCTCGCTGGCAACCGGAATCACGGTGACGATTCGGCTCGTCGACCCATCTGGCGAATCACTCAGTGTCAACGCGATCTGCTTGCCGGCCGTCTGTTCAAAAGCACTGAACGGATTCGATGAAGTATCCAGTGTCCGGCCGTTCACCGCGATTACATAGTCCCCTTCGCGCGCATCGATTCCGGGTCCGCTTAGTGGAGCGCGAAGGTCTGGATTCCAGTTTTCCCCCGAATAGATTTTTTCGATCCGATAACGGCCGGCATCTTCGACGAGGTCTGCGCCAAGCAGACCGACCGGGACGCGATCTACATCTGGATAATCGCCACCGCCGGTAAACGAATGACCGATAGACGTTTCTCCCCCCAGAATATCCAGTAGATAGGTCAGATCGCTTCGATGCCGTACATATTCCAGCAGGGGCCGATACGTCTTCTTCACCCAATCAAAATCGAGACCGTGGACATTATCCACGTAAAAGAAATCGCGCTGGATACGGATGGCCTCCTCGTAAATCTGTTTCCACTCTGCCTCGGGATCCAGATGCATTTTGAGGTCAGCCAGATTCAGTTTGCCGTCCCCTGGTTTGGGAGCACTTCCCGCGTCGGTAATGAAAAAACTGTTCCCTGACTTCGCGTACAGGACTTTTTTTCTGTCTGACGTCAGGACAAATGAATTTACACCCGTGAGAAATTCCTTCGACTCTCTTTCTTTAAGCGTGTATTTATGGATCGTCGCTCCGCCCGCATGTGGAATGCGCTCTGCATAAAAGATGGTACCCTCTACGCCAGCAGCTACTCGGGAGTAATTCCGCGCGGGGATGCCCAGGGAAATGATCCGCTGGCCCATGTTGTCGAAGTCGATGGCAACCTCGACATCAGACGTATCTGCTTCATCTTTCCCGTTGTTGTCCGAGCCACCGTCCTTGTCGGCAGCAGTTACTTTATCCGGGGTGGCGGGCGTAGTGCCTTCGATCTCCTCATCACTCTCCGGCAGCAGCGGAGACTTTTCCGCGCCGGACAAAACGGCCAGATACACACTCCGGTTCAGGGGCCGATCGTATGAACTCATATCGAGCCAACCCACATTCTGAGCAAAATCCGTACTGGCCAGGAAATACAGATACTTTCCGCCTGCATCCCATGTCGGAGATATCGCATCCGAAAGACCATCCGTAACCTGTTGTGTCACACCGCTTTCAAGAGAGTAAATATAAACGGCGTTAAACTGGCTCTTTAACATCCTCACGTAAGCGATCCACTTCGAATCCGGCGACCACGCCGGCGTCAGTCGCCCCGTAGCAAAGCGGGCGTCGTCCACTCGCACGGACGTATTCGACTCCAGACTGAATACCCAGAGATTCCTGTCCAGGTCGGTATAACTGATGTTTTTCGAATCAGGCGACCATTCCGCATCATAAAAAAACGTGGGTTTAGGTACAGGGTGTGAGGTCTGATTGTTGCCGAACTGATCGGAGATAACCAACTGGTATTCTCCTGACGCGTCAGAGAACCAACTGATATGTTTGCCGTCCGGTGACCAGGCAGGTACGCGTTCGGCACTCCCCGATGCATGCGTCAGATTTCGTACGTCTCCCTTCTTCGCCGGCACCGTAAAAATGTCTCCTCGGGCCTCGAATACGGCGCGCTTCCCGTTGGGAGAAATAGCCTGATTGCCGATCATTTTTGACACATTCTCCCAGTGGGGACGGGCCCACGAGAAATCGCCCCTCACCGTGATGTCCAATTTTTTTGGTGCGTCGTCCCGACTTGAGAGCGTGTAGAGATAGCCCCCGTTCTCAAATATCAGCGTACCCGCACCAGATTCCAGATTCTTGCAATCGAACTCGGAAAAAAACGTCTGCTGGGCAAGTTTTTTTGTCTCCGTGTCGTAAGACCAGATATTCATGGCGAAATCCCGATCAGACAGGAAATAGATCGTGTCCCCGATCCAGACCGGGTGGTGATCGCCCGATCCGTCCCAGGGGAGTTCCTCGACATCCATTGTCGCGAGGTCGATGATTCGAATCGGGTTATTCTGCCCTCCCCGATAGTTCCGAAACTCCGTCTCCCACGGATTCACCATTTCGTATGCCATCTTCGTACCATCCGGCGAATACTTCCCGTTAATGACCCGCGGAAGTGGAAGAACGTGTACATCCCCTCCGTCTACGCCGACCGACCAGAATCGGGCATCTCCCTGATACGGCACGCTGGTCCTTCCAGAAACAAAATAGACGCTCGACCCATCGTTGGACCAGCCTCTCACCCGGTCGGCAACCGGGTGCCAGGTCAGTCTTCTGGGCTCGCCTCCTTCGACGGGAACGACATACACGTCTGTATTTCCGTCGTACTGACCGGAAAAAGCGACCATTCTTCCGTCAGGAGAAAAATGCGGCTCCGTCTCGGCGCCTTCAAATGAGGTCAGACGTCGCGCATCGCCTCCATTTCTCCCTGTCAGCCAGATATCATTTGCATAGACAAAGGCGACCTGTGTCTCACTGATTGCTGGATTTCTGAGCAGACGGGTCTCCTGAGCATTCGATTGGAAGGCTACAAAGAGGAGTCCTGACAGCACGGCTGAGTACGTATATGTCATCGAGTATCTCAATCTGGGGTTGGTTGATTCGCCGCAACTTACTATCTGAATCCTCGAATTACTATTGTCGAAATTCAGCGTAGCACACGCATCAACTGTCGGATGCTTCGTATACTTGCAGGCGATGCAGTCGACCAGATCACGAGCGATATCATGGCCAAAACGCGCCTGTATAATGAGAATGAAATCGGATCGATTCTGAAGCGGGCCACCGAACTCTCGACCAAGAATGAGAGCCAGGCAAACTCCGGTCTTTCCATTGAAGAATTGAAGCAACTCGGTACGGAAGCCGGGCTGGACCCTGCACTCATCGCCGCGGCGGCACGCGAACTCATGTTACCCGAGTCGCGGGACCGGGACAAGAAATTCTGGGGTGGCCCGCTGTCTTACTCCCGGGAGGTTGTTCTTGAACGAGAACTGGACCCCGAGGACTGGGAAGCGATGCTACCGATTATCCGGAGGTACTTCGGTGACGCAGGAGTAGTAGCGACGCGTGGAAAAACCTTCGAATGGACACACAGTGGTGCTTCCAATGTGAAAGGCCATATTTCTGTCCGAGAAGTTGATGGCCAGAGCATTATGAGCGTATTCTGGAGTGAACCGACGATCGCCTTCCCCTTCTTCGTCCCGTCATTGGTTTTCTCGATAATAGCCATACCGATCATTTTCGAAGCGTTGGCCCTGACCGGCCCCGTGGGCATCATCGCGTGGCTCGCGACGGTCTCTACCATTTTTTTTGCCGGCCGATTCGGAGTCTCCACGTTTGCCGACCGCCGAATCGACAATCTCGAAAAGATGATCACGCAGCTGGAAGACATTGTCATGCCGTCAGACGGTGAGACCGGTGTAAGACAACATCTTGGTGATGAAAGGATATCCGAAACAGTCTTGAGAGATGGTACCGATCAAACGGTCGAGACGGCTCATTTGCTTACAGACGATCTTGGAGCGAAAGGTAGGGAAGCTACTCCTGACGATGCTGACCCCACTCGAAAGCACCACACGCGACAGAGAACCTGACGGCCCACTTTTCTCCGGGGTGCCCGTGTACCAACGACCCCGCCAGGTAGTGGAGACACCAGCGTACCCACCGTTTCTGTAAGGTCAGCCGAAAGTGTTTCTAAGTCGGCATGCGTGAGACCGAATGCTAGCGAGCCGACATCATCTTCAGAAACGTCGGTAACCCGTGATAGTGATCGATGTGGTCAGGTGCCGTGTTGCCTGCGAATCCGAGTATAGAGAGATATCCGGCACTGGTTTCGCTCAACAGTTGCATTCCTCCGGGGCCCCATCGAAGTACGCTCGTCCGGTCTAATCCAGATTCCCCAATGAGCCAGGATGCCGTCTCCGTCGTGCTGGCATACGTACCCGGGAAGATCTCAGAATGTGTGATGAGCAATCGTTTCCTTTTCGCCATCGCCTCCCGGGCAAATGAAAGAAACCCGTCCAGTTTAGTCGTATCCAGCGCGCCCCCATCATAAAGCGTCACTCGATCAGGCACATAATCGGTATGAAGTCCATCGAGCAGAATGATCCCGTCCAAACGGTCGAAATCGGATTTGAGGATGGCCCGGACCGCACCGTATCCGGCACTCCACGAAGAGAGAAAGATGCTGCGTACGGGGGGTACGTTTTCCTGTATGTCACTCAAGAGGATGCCAAAGACCGATTGGTCCAGGAAAGGGCGTTCATAGCGTGCAGAACCCGCCCCCAGGTTAACCACTGCGACAGCCACAGGACGCTCATGCCTCGATACCGCCTCTCGTGCGACGAAAGGAGCACCGTGAAAGTGGATGAGAAGATCTACGGAGTCAGCCCCCGCCCAGGCGTCGGGTAGAAAGACGTCAACCGGTTTCGCGAGGACTCCGTCGATCTGAATCGATCGGCCCGGAAGCGTCCTTTCATTGATGCGCTCGTGCGTCCGGATGGTTTCTTCCATCGGAGACGGAAACTGGGCCACCGAATTCGCTGCTTGATTGCCTTCGACCTGACATCCCGATGCCAGAATCACGTAGATCAACAGGATATATCGCATCTATGCTCGGATCATTTCGGATACGGTGAACGCCATCGGAATATACCCCATTTCGAATAGAGCCGGGTAAAGATCAGGCATCCGCGAGGCCGATGACCTGCTCCAATCGATCGACAAGAAGCTCCGTCTCGCGCCTCTGCTTCCTCGATATTTTCAGTGTGACCGAGAGGTCGTGGTGCCCCGGAAGGGCGTCGAGCAGATCCGTTCGTTTTGGATAGATCCGCAAGGAATCTCTGCGAACACCCTTTTTCAGGAACACTTCTTCCAACGCCTGGGTCTCGATCTTGATAATCTGCGAGTCCTGACGAAACAGACCGATCATCTTACTCTCTATCTCAAGTGTCAGGAATTCGTCCTCCAGACGTACCATCCCCGAGTGCTCGGTCATTCCCATGTTCGTGTCGGCGAGTCTAAACGGAATACTATCCATCGACGGCCGGTATCGATCCGCGAGCAGATCCTGAATCTTATCGACGAGACACTCGGCCTCTTCACGATGGTCGCGCTTAACCTGCAAGACCAGTTTATTACTCGTGCCACCGGGCATCTCCCGAAATACATCCAGCGTGTTCGGATGAAGCACGATTTTTGAAGACGTCACTCCCCGTTTGAACGTGAGATCCTGAATCGCACCAAGGGGAATCTGCACACGGACCCGGTCACGATCGGTGAGGATCATATTTTTCTCCCGATACGTGAAAACCAACTCATTCTCTCGTAAGGCGATGGTACCGTTAACTTCGACGATACCCCGGATCAATTCCGAAGCTGATACTTCAATGGAAACTGGAATCATGGAGATGGATCCTCCGGGGCTTTCTCTTCCATGAGCCCGATCAGATTATCATCAGGGTCCCTGACAAAGCCAATCCAAAGCTCGTGGTCGGGCATCTTTGCTGCCAATTGCGGAGACCGTTCCAGGCAGGCTCCCCTCGACACAATGGCTTCACACACCGTTTCAATATCATCGACCGAAAAGTACAGGATTGAGTTACTTCCAACGGACCCGGCTCCCTGAGGCGTACTGAGCATCAGGCGAACGTCGCCGGCGGCGAAGAAGGCCAGATTCTCAGACGGGGCAAATAGAAACTCCAGTCCGAGTACGTCGCGGTAAAACGGCATCGAAACAGCCACATCTTCCACGGTCAACGCGATCTGACCGATTTGTGATAATCCTTTCTCCATGTATACTGAGATAGTTTACTGCAAACAAAAGAGTAGTCGGTACGTCGACACAGACTACGGGTAGATACCTGAGCGATGAGTGTCAGATTAAATTCATACGTCACGTAGTTCGAGCCACTCCCCAGTAGTTGAATGACGCCGGTTTCCAGCCCGGGATGTAGGTAGATTCGAGTTCGATGATCTCGAATCCACTCTGGCGAATCAGATCGGGAATGTCCCGATTGAGTTGACACCCTCCCGCAAACCGACACCAGACAGGATTTATCCGGTCCTGCCATCGACGAACACTGAGATCCGGTGCCGCGCCGTGTTCACAGAACAAGAGTCGGCCATCCGGTCTCAACACGCGCCGCATCTGCTCGAGAGCCTTGACAGGATCGGGAATAGTGCATAGTGTGTAGGTCATCACAACGGTATCGATACTCTTGTCATCAAGCGAAATCTCTTCGCCGGGCAGTTCAAGAAAGTCTACATCGAACTGCACCTTCGAAGCTGCTTCTTTTGCTTTCGCGCGCATCTCTGCGGACGGTTCCAGACCCCACACTTTAGAGATGACCGAAGAATCATAGAACGGCAGGTTCAGTCCTGACCCGATCCCAATTTCAAGGACCTCCCCTCTCGCCTGCGGAACGATCTTTTCTCGTTGATACGCCGCTGGTTTAAGACTGCACGCCATGTGTACCAGTTTAGGAAGAATATATTTGTCGTAGAGACCCATGGTGAATGGTGAATTGTAATGATCAGATCAATGCCTTGATGATCTCCGATCGATCGGGATATTGCTCCATAAGGTCGTCGGCATCGCACGAAGTATAGTCACTGAATTCGAAACCCGGCGCCATGGTGGTTCCAAGTAGGGCAAAACGGCCACCGGAGACCAGCCTGCATCCTTGCCACGTCCCACCGGGGACACGCACCTGTGGACGCTGACCTTCGGCGATATCGGTGCCAATACGTACGATTTCGCTCGTGCCGTCCGGATGGAGTTGAAGCATTTCAACAGCATCACCGAGGTAAAAATGATAGATCTCATCCCCTGGCAAGGAGTGAAGGGAGGAATGCTCGTCGAAGGTCAGGAGATAATAAATCGCCGAACTAAGTCTTCGGTGGTTTCTCCCACTGACGATGCCATCACTCGAAGGTGCAGAGTCTGCTGAACGATATGTCTCCCTATAAAATCCTCCCTCACGGGGCAGAGGTTCCAGATCCAGCAGGGTTTTGATCGTATCGGCCGTCAGCATGGTGTACGTCATTCGGAGATTCCCCTGTCAGACCACACCGCAAACTCGTTGCCGCTCGGATCCGTGAAATGAAAGCGGCGTCCTCCCGGAAAATCGAAAACGGGCTTCACTACGGTCCCGCCGGCCTCTATGACGTTGGAAAGAGTTGACTCCAGATCGCGACTGTAGAGAACTACGAGAACGCTTCCAGACTCCGTGGTGGCCTTCTTGTCTCCGTAATAAAATCCACCATCGATCCCTACTTCCTTCGAAAAGGAAGCATACTCAGGTCCGTAGTCTGTGAACTTCCATCCGAATGCGGAAGAAAAAAAGTCCTTCGAGCCCTGCATGTCCGTGACCGGAAATTCCAGGTAATTGATTTTTTCGTGTTGGTTCGTCATGTTCTTGTTGTGTGTATGTCAGCCACCAGTCGCGCTTCATTTCTGAGCTGTCGACGGACGTA